>JBBDMW010000021.1:0-32795 GCA_040878005.1 Dehalococcoidia bacterium | reverse complement strand
TGGCCCTGGCCGGGACTCAACTAACCGGGTCTCCATGAAACCCGGGGCGGTTCACTTCGAGGCTCGCCTGCCGGCTCGGTGTGTCCGGTCGAGACAAAAACAGGCCCAGGCAGATTGGCCGGGCTACGGTGCAAGGTCTGCGCCGTCCACTCGAAGCTTGCGCCGGGGATTGCGGCGGATGCGTGAATCCTCCGGAACGGGAATTGCCTCCGGATTCATGCCGGGGAGTCGTCCCGGGGTCCGGTCTTTACGGTCCCCAAACAGACCGGAGAGCAGGCCAGACCAGGAGAACTTCTCAAACTGTATGTACAGGAATATCAGCGAAGCAAGGAGAAGCAGGCCGTACACGTACCCGGCCACCACATCAGCAGGCCAGTGCATGTTCAGGAACATTCGGGACGGGCCGACCGAGACAATCAGGGTGCCGAGCACCGCAAGCGCGGGAACAGCGAACAACGGGCGCACCCGGTGCCGTAGGACCAGGAAAACCATCGCGCCAAGGAACAGAGTTGTGCCGTACGTATGGCCACTGGGGAAGCTCAGCTCCGCGCTTCCGGGCAGCGGGCGGACCCGTCCGGCGATTTCGTTGAGCAGGGAATGGCCGGACAACGCGGCAACTGTGACTATCCCGATGGCCGCGGCAAACGCCAATGCAGACCTGCTTCGGCCCGCTGCAACCATCGCCGCGATTGCCCCGGGGACCACTACGTAGCGGGATCCGATGTCCGTAACCACGGATACCAGCTTGAGGAAGCTGGGCAGTCCAATGCCGCTCCAACTCTGCACCCATGTCAATACCGCCGCCTCAACACCCCACGCTGGCTCGATGCGAACGGCTATGGCCAGGAGAAAGAGGAAGGCGACCGGCAGGGTTGCCAGGAAGGGGACGTGCGCCCTGGCGGGGCCGAAGCGCAGCACTTTGGTCGTCACAGTCAGGAGAGTTCCTCCAGGGTATTCGCAACTCGTCTAAACGTTGCGCTATGGGTCAATTCCAACGGTAGCCGCGGGAGCGGGCGCCATAAATGGCTGCAAGCGCGCTTTCGGTTAGAGGCCGGTTGGAGTTTGGTTAGAACGATTTGCAGGCCCTGGTTAGACGGAGTACAGGTGTTTCGCCCATCCGCGCGATAATCCCCGCCATGCAGACACACATCCTCGCCCTGGACCAGGGCACAACCAGCACCCGCGCCATCGTCTTTGACGGCGAGGCGCTGCCCGTGGCCTCGGCGCAGATCGAACTAAGGCAGCACTACCCGCAGCCGGGATGGGTTGAGCATGACCCTGTGGAGATACTCAACTCCGCAGTCTCCGTCTGCCGCCAGGCCGTCGAAAAGGCCGGTCTGGCGTTCAGCGACATTGCTGCCCTGGGCATAACCAACCAGCGTGAGACCGCCATCGTCTGGGAACGCAGGACCGGACGGCCCATGGCCAACGCAATCGTCTGGCAATGCCGCCGCACTGCTGACATGTGCCGGGAACTGTTCAACAAGGGGTACTCGCCAGACATCCGAGAGCGCACCGGCCTGGTGGTGGACGCCTACTTCTCCGCCACAAAGCTGCGGTGGCTGCTGGATGTGATCCCGGACGGTCAGCGCTGGGCAGAGGACGGCGAGTTGTGCTTCGGCACCGTCGACTCGTGGCTCCTGTTCAGGCTCACCGGCGGCGAGGTGCACGCCACGGACGCCACGAACGCCTGCCGCACCATGCTCCTGAACCTGCATGACCTCCAGTGGGACCCGGCGCTTCTCGACCTTTTCGATGTACCGGCCGAGATGCTGCCGGAGGTCCGGCCTTCAGCCGGCGACTTCGGCGTCACCAGCGCATCGGTGCTGGGCGGCGAGACGCAGGTGACGGGAATAGCGGGCGACCAGCATGCGGCGCTGTATGGCCAGGCGTGCTTCGAGCCGGGAATGACCAAGTGCACGTATGGCACGGGAGCGTTTGTGCTGACCAACTCCGGCAGCCGCCCGCCTGCAATCTCGGAGGGTCTGCTCTCCACGCTCGGCTGGCAGGTTGGGGCAAAGCGGTCGTACGCACAGGAAGGGTCGATCTTCGTGACCGGCGCGGCGGTGCAGTGGCTGCGGGACGGCCTCGGTGTCATAGCCGACGCCACGGAGACGTCTGCGCTGGCCGATTCAGTGGAAGACAACGGCGGCGTCTACATGGTCCCGGCGTTCGTGGGGCTGGGCGCACCGCACTGGGACCCCGACGCCCGCGGTGCAATCACCGGCCTCACCCGCGGCACAACCCGCGCCCACCTGGCCCGCGCAGCGCTGGAGTCAACCGCCTACCAGGTGCGGGACGTGGTTGACGCCATGGACGAGGCAGCCCGCAGGCGCAGGCGCGACCATCCTCTGCGTGTCGACGGCGGACAGACCGCCAACAGGTTCCTCATGCAGTTCCAGGCAGACATACTGGGCCGCCCGGTTGAAGTGGCGGCGGTGGGCGAAACCACCGCCCTGGGCGCTGCATACCTGGCGGGCCGTGGCGCAGGAATGTGGCGCAGCGAGTCAGAAGTGGCTGCCCTGTGGCAACCGTCGGAGCGCTACGAGCCGCAGATGGCCGAGTCCAAAAGCCGGTCGCTCTACACGGGCTGGCTGGATGCGGTCAGGCGGGCACGCTCCGTCCCGTAACCGCAGCACAGATCAAAACCGGCCGCCCATGCTTTTCCAGCGCTGCTATCCTGTGCGCATCTTAGCCTCTGAAGGAGAAACAAACGAAACATGTATTTAGGAACTCAAGTCCCCGCCAGGGACGACACGGACTTTGAAGTCTGGGCGCAACTGGGCGTCAACAACGTCTGCTCTGACCCGCCCGGAAACCCGCACGACTGGACGCGGGAGACGCTCGAAAAGCACCGGGAGAAGGTCGAGTCGTACGGCATCACGCTGGACATGGTCCAGATCCCGCTTGGCTCACGGCCGCTGGAGGAGTCAGGCAGCCCCAACATCATGCTGGGCAAAAGCCCGGAGCGCGACCGCGAAATCGATTCCATCTGCAAGCTGATCGAGAACGTGGCGAAGGCCGGCATCCCGTCAGTCAAGTACAACATGAACATCATCGGCATCCCGCGCTCCGAGCGCGAGGAAGGCCGTGGCGGTTCCAGCAACTCCACGTTCCGCTGGTCAAAGATGGATCAGGACGCTCCTCCTGGGATAGCCGGCGTGCTACCCGAAGATGAGAACTGGGAGCGCATCGACTACTTCCTGGGCCGTGCCGTTCCCGTGGCCACCGAGAACAAGGTGCGCATGGCCTGCCACCCGCACGACCCCTACACGCCCCCGGGATACAAGGGCGTGACGCGCGTGCTGGGCACAGTGGACGGCCTCAAGAAGTTCGTGCAGATGCACGAGAGCCCTTACCACGGCCTGAACTTCTGCCAGGGCACCGTCACCGAGATGCTGGACAACCCCGGGGAGGAGATCTTCGATGTGATCCGCTGGTTCGGCTCACGCGAGAAGATCTTCAACGTGCACTTCCGCAACATCCGCGGCAGGAAGCTGGACTTTATGGAGGCGTTCCCTGACGAAGGGAGCATCAACATGTACGAGTGCGCCAAGGTCTACCAGGAGGTGGGCTACAAGTACATGCTCATGCCGGACCACGTGCCGCACCTCTCCGGCCCCAACGCCACCGGCGTTGCGTTCGCATTCTGCTACGGCTACATCACAGCGCTGCTCCAGGCCATCGGCGAGCCGCGCAAACAGGGCTGGGTCTTTTAGCGGCCCACCAGTGACTGGCCTTTAGCCAGCAATCGCAAAACAGGGGCGTCCCGATCAAGAAATCGGGACGCCCCTGTCGCGTATCAGCCGTGGCCAAAATGCCCGACGGCCTACTTTTGCTGGATCAGCTCCACACGGACACCGTCCGGCGTGGCGATGAACCCGATCTTGCGGCCGTCCGGCAGGTTGACCGGACCCTCTTTGTGGGTTGCGCCCATGTCAACCAGGCGCTTGATGTCGGCCTCGATGTCGTCTGTGTCGAACCCAAAATGCTCCAGGCCGTAGTGAGCATCAGAGTCTGACGGGCCGAGCTTCTCATTGGTGCGCTCGCTGGAGATGTTGATGTTCAGCCCGCCCTCGCTCTTGGTGACGATGAAGCGGTCGCCCACTGGACGGACATTGTCACTGACGATGGTCAGGTTGAAAGCCTTTGACCACCACTCGGCGCTTTTCTGCGGGTCGCTGGACTTGATGTGAATGTGATTGATGTTGAACGGCATGTCTTTGCCCCTGCGTAAACGTGAAACTGTGGAATCCCGCACGGCAAGACCGTGCATCGCCAAACGTGGGGAGACTATGCCGCCAGCGGTGGCGAGTCAACTATTGAAGTGCCGGAACGGGCAGAAGACGAACAGAGGCAGGTTATCCGCCGCCACTCATCGCTGCGATTAACTGGCTATGGATATCCGGCCATCCGACGACCACCAGCGGGATCTCGTCGTCCCCGGACCAGTCGATTGGCTGCCCTGCGCCGTCCGTCACGTGCAGGCCAAGCTCGATGGCGACCGTGGCCCCGGCGGCAAGGTGCACCGGCTCAATGCCGTAGAACACACCGGCAGCCAGCCGCCCAAGGCACACCTGCGCCATGGGATAGGCGGCCGAGGCAAACGTGTTCACCTGGCCCACCTGCGGCACCCATTCAAGCCCGCCCTTCAAGAGGCGCTCCCACTCCTGGCCACCGTCGATCTCAAGCCCCACCGCAACGTCTGACAGTCGGACGCCGGGAGGCGTGCCGGTCCACGGCTGGCCATTGCGAGATACGCCGCGGCCTCTCACAACGGCTAGCTGCTCGCCAATGGGAGGGAGCGAAAGCACAGCAAGCTCCAGCGCTCCTTCGCTGCGCAGAGCGATATTAATGCCCCAGTGTCCCATGCCAGTGCTGAACGGAACCGTGCCGCAGAGCGGATCGATGAGCCATGTCAGGCTGTCATCGCCGCGCAGGGTCCGGCTTTCCTCGGACAGGATATTGCCGGGAGCACCCGCTTCTTCAAGAGCCTCAGCAATGGCGCGGTCCGACGCCAGGTCAGCGTCTGTCACCAGCGCGCCGGGACTCTTCATCCATGTCTCAAGGGCCGCGCCCTCGGCGGGCCTGAACCTTCGTCGCAGCACATCTGAGGCGGCGGCGGCGGCCATCAGCGCTGCCTCCAGCGCCCGTGGGCGGTCGAACTGTGTCATTTATGCGGCTGATCTCCCAACGGCTAACCTGCGCCCGTTGGCGTTGCCCTGGAGAGGAGCCCGCGTGCGGTATCCAGCATCCGCCGGACGTTTTCAGACATGTACTCCGTCAGGATCGTGGCTGCCTCATCCTCACGACCTGCGTCTATGAGCTCATTGCCGAGCGTTGCCACGGTGTAGGCAGACTCCAGCAGCTCAGCCTGCAGTGGCTTCCATGCGTTGCGTATCTCCGCCCTGCGCTCCCGGCCGCCGCGCAGGCCGTCATGCGTGAGGCGGTAGAAGAGCCACCACGGGCTGTCGTCCGACGGCTCAGCGCCCCCGAGTGACAGGGTCTCCGGCAGGTAGCCTTCTACGAATACCGGGTAGAACAGCGTCATGCAGGGCGAGTACAGGCCGCACCAGTAGACCGGCAGGCGCTCGCCATTGCCGCATAGATCCGCAACCAGGCTGGCGGCGCTCACGCCGGGGTTCGGAGCTTCAGTGCGGTGCACGCAGAGCGATACCGGGCCGCGCACGTCTTCCACGAACGGCTCACCAGGGTTGGCGGCGTCCGAGTGGTCTGCAAGGACCTTCATCATGGTCGCGGCGTCCAGCGAACCTTCACGCTGACCCACAAGCGCGTTGGACCGGCACTGCCTAGCTTTGCCGCTTTCAGATGAATCGATGTCAGCGAACGCCTTCGCAAACTCGAACCTGTCGCCGAATCCCATCTCGAACAGCCCGGCGCGGGCTGCGCGGGTTTTTGCCCCGGCGGAAACCCGCGTGGCGTCCTTGTTCAACATGCCGACGTTGGAGATGGTCGCAAACCGGTCGACCCGTTTCACTGCCCAGTCGTGCCCAACGGCCTCGATGATGTAAGCCTCGCGCGGGTCAGCAACGATAAAGCTGTTGTCATATGTGCGGACGCCCGCGTCGTTCTCAAACTTGCCCTGGCCGTACTGCTCTACCAGGCCTGTCATCACATCAACGGCTTCAGCGGCGGTTTCAGAGCGTTCAAGGCCGAGGCGGAGCAGTTCCATGCCAATGAGCTTTAGCTCCCTGGCCGGGCCGAGCTTGGACGGCAAGGCTTCATTGCCGATCACAACCTGGTGCTCGTTGAAGCCATGCTCATATCCGGCGCACCAGTACGGGCGGGAGCCTACATGCCGGTAGGTGACGCGGGCCTGTGGCACATCCACGAACTGGCAGCCCGCATCGCCCACTATGTGCTCGGTGCGGACGCGCATGACCAGCGGCTGGCACTCCTCCTGCGGCCGGTCGCTGTTCTTGGCGAACAACACCTGCCCTGACTTCGTGGCATCGCCAAGCGCCACCATCGTGTCACAGGAGTCTTCTGCGTTGAATGAGTCCCGGATAAACATTCCCGCCTCCGCCATTCTGCCCGCGCCCGGTGTTGAGCAATGAGGCGCGGCCTTCCGGCAATGGTACATGCCGGAGCATGGCATCCACCTTATGCATGCGCGCCGTGCAGTACGCTACTGTTTCATTGACCTGTCCTTCAACAACGAAAACCACCGGGAGGTGGCGATTTGCCCGGCAAAAAGGTACTGGTGCTCGGTGGCGGATTTGGCGGCGTAGCGGCGGCGCGCACGGCGCGCTCAATGCTGGACGCTTCGCACGACGTGACGCTGATCGACCGCAACCGCCTCACGCACCTGTGCGGCGCCAACCCGCTGCTGATCGTTGGCGAGCGTGAGCCAGCGCAGACCGGCCGGTCGCTCGGCAGGCTCGCCAACCGTGGAATCAACTTCGTGGAGGCCGATATCCAGCACATCGACACTGCTGGCCGTTCGGTAGCCACGTCTTCAGGCACGTTCGACTACGACTACCTCGTGGTGGCGCTTGGCGCTGACTATGATTGGGATGCCGTGCCCGGCGCCCGGGAAGCGTATTCGTTCTATGGCTTTGACGAGGCGCGCAGACTGCGGCGCAGGCTGAGCCGATTCCAGCGCGGGCGGATTGTCATTGCCGTGGCCGGGATGCCAATAAAGTGCCCGCCTGCACCGTTTGAGACGGCGATGGTCCTGAACTGGGCCTTCCGCAGGCGGGGTACCCGCAGCGATGTAAACATTCACGTTTTCATCCCTGAACCGGCGCCGCTGGGTGTCGCCGGCCCGGAAGCAGGAGTGCAACTGCGAAAAGACCTGGATGACCGGGGAATTGCGTTGCACACGGGAGCGGCGGCCAGGGAAGTCGACGCGTCAGGCCGCGAGGTTACGTTCAGCGACGGCAGTTCCATGAGAGCCGACCTGGTCGTGACGGTGCCGGTGCATCGGCTGCCGCGAGTCGTCGCAGAATCAGGCATGGCCGGCGACAGGCCATGGATACCTGTGGCGCCGGCGACCCTGGAGACCCGCACGACGGACGTGTTCGCAATTGGCGACGTGAACATGGTGCCAACGGGCGAAGGACGCGCCATACCCAAGGCGGGAGTTTTCGCGTCCGGCGAGGGGGAGACGGTGGGCAGGCTCATCACGTCACGCATCAACGAGACAGAGCCTCCCGCGCCTTACGATGGCACAGGGCATTGTTTCCTCGCCTACTCGGGCACGCAGTCGGCACTTGTGGGCGGCACGTTCCTGGCAGAGGGCGGGCCGCAGGTGTCGGTCACCCGTCCGACGCCGTCCGGGATGCTCAGGAAGGAGCGCTTCGAGCAGGACTGGCGGCGGTTCAGGATCTGACAGGACGGCATGAGGACAGGCTTCATCGCTCGGTAGACCATATATTTACGTGCGGGTCCTGCTGGCGTGCATGGCAGTCATTAGGCGAAACTATGGGCCGTAATCGCCCAAAACGCCCCACGGCTGAGGTCAGACCTCAGTTGTTCTTCCACTGGAGGAGACACCTTGCACGCCATCCAAACGTTCCAGATGCCCAGTGAGGAGCGGCGCATGGCTGCGCTGCTCCGGTTAGAACGTCTGACGGAGTTGCCGCTGCTTCTGCTCAGCTTCCTCATGATCCCGTTACTGATAGGGCCGTTCCTGTGGGACGTAGATGAAGCGACGATGGACGCCTTTGAATTCGCAGAGATGCTCATCTGGGCAGTATTTGCGCTTGACCTTGCAGCCAAGGTTGCCCTCACTACGGAAAGGGTTGCATTCCTCAGAAGCCACTGGCTAGAAGTCCTAATAGTGGCCGTGCCGTTCCTGCGCCCGCTCCGCATCCTGCGCCTGTTGGTTTTCGGGACGCGGGCATGGAGCCACTCACGTCGCATGGCCCAGGCGGATTTCCTGCTGATCTATGCGTTTGGACTGGTGGTGATAGCGGGAACAACAGTACTCGCGGCGGAACAGAATGCAGAGGGAGCTTCCATTATCACCGTCGCAGATGCCTTCTGGTGGGCATTGGTCACCGTTACAACGGTGGGCTACGGCGATATGTTTCCTGTAACCACCCTGGGGAGAGGAGTGGCCATTGTGTTGATGGTGGGTGGTATTGGCTTCTTCAGCGGCCTTGCTGCCAACTTCGCAGCCCTGCTGGTCCGCGACGACTCTGGGGAGAGTTCCGAAAACAATGCTGAACTGCTGGCCGAAGTCAGGGCTCTCCGGGAAGAGCTGGGCCGAATTGCCAGCGGCGAGGTCAGCGGTCGCGATCCGGCGGGTCCAGGAACTTCTCAAGCGGGGTAGGCTGCGTGCCACGCCGACGCGCCCAGACCGCGTGGACAGGCTGCACGACTTTCCGCCAAACCAGCAGAGCGACGAATCGCAGGGCAACGAATATGGCTATGAATGGCAGCAGGAACAGGAACGGCAACGTTGGCAGTGAGCTGAGGCCGCTCTTGCCTGCCCGCTCCCGGTAAGCGTCCACCCGGGCCTGCATATCATGGGAATTCCATCTTGGGTCGTGGTACATACGGCCCCTTTCGCGTTACACTCGGATGCCGCCGGGGCGAAATCCCTGCCGGGTCGTGACAACAGTGTATATGCTGACGCTTGGCTGACCTCTCGCTCCGTTTCGTCATGCCCACAGGAGAACTTGACAGTGATAGTCGTCAGAAGGACGTACGTTCCCAGGCCCGGGCAGGGCGGCAAGCTGCTGTCGCTGCTGAGGGAGGCGGGTGCGGCTATGAAGGCGGCAGGATTTGATGCGCCAACGCTTTACCGCGGGTGGCACGGAGACCATGGAACCATATATTCAGAGCAGAAGTGGGAGAGCGTGATCGATTACGAAGAATCACGCGGAGTAGTGCGCAAGACTCCCACGATCACGTCTGTGTTCGACCAGATATACCCGGTGATTTCTCAGACGCACCACACAGAGATCCTGGAGTTGGTCGAGTAGCCGCGACTGATGCGGAAGGCGCGGTTGCCCCAGGCATGTATACTGCCGTTTCGCAGTTGTACTGCCGCCGCCGCCGCAGCCCAATGCCGGAGAGTCTCCGCATTCAGGAACTTGCTGTGCGCCAAACAGTGCGGGTTGCCGCATTCATCGCGCTTTGTTATGGTCACGCCCGACCTGCGGCTCCGGCGGACATGGGCGCAGGCCACGCACATGCGCCCTCACCCTCGGGGCAAATATGGCCCGGCCGCACCAAGTGATGGTGGGCACGGCCCGGAACCTTTCAGAAGCAGCAGTGGGCTGCCACTTCTGTCTCACGTTTGCGTGAAGAAGGTTCCGGCGTGGGGTGACCCTCTTTCGCCGGGGTATCGCTTCTCAAATGGCCTCACTGCTGAGGTACACGAGCGGCTGCGATCCCGGGCGATCAGCACAGATCGTTGCCTGAACGAGAAAGGGTGCCCATGACCAGCAAATCAATCACCATCACTCGCAGGGATTTCCTGCGCCGTTCGTCGCTCGCTGCGGTGGGCGTCGCCGGGATAGCCGTTGCGCCATCCCTGTTGACGGCTTGCGGAAATACTGAGAGTTCGCTCTCACGGGCGCGGGAACAGGGGTTCATACGGGTGGGGTTCGCCAACGAAGCGCCGTACGGCTACGCCACGGCGGCCGGGGAAGTGACGGGAGAAGCGCCCGAGGTGGCAAGGATCGTCCTCTCCCGCCTGGGCATCGATGAGCTTGACGGCGTGGTGACCACGTTCAGCTCTCTCATACCGGGCCTGCAGGCGGGCCGCTTCGACATGATCGCAGCGGGCATGTTCATCACGCCCGACCGGTGCGACGCCATCCTGTTCTCAGATCCTGACTACTGCATTCCGCAGGCTTTCGGAGTGGAGGCGGGAAACCCGCTCAACCTGCTCTCATACGAGGACGTGGCTGCCAACCCTGACGCCACCCTTGGAGTGCTTGGCGGCGCTGTCGAAGAGGAATACGCGCTCGATTTGGGCGTGTCCGAGGACCAACTGGTCACCTTCGACCAGGCTGCGAGCATGGCCGAGGGACTCCAGGCCGGACGAGTAAACGCGTTTGCCCTGACGAGCCTGTCAGTGCGGACGCAGATCGAGAGGCTTGACGACCCGGGACTGGAGATCACGCCCGCATTCGTGCCGGTGATCGAAGGCGAGGAGCAGGTGGGCTGTGGCGGCTACGGCTTCCGTGAAGATGACGAAGAGTTCCGTGACGCCTTCAACGAGGTCCTGGTTGAGATGAAGGACAACGACGAGATCGTGCCGATTGTCGAAGAGTTCGGCTTCACTGCTGACGAGATCGACTCGGCGAAGGGCCGCACTGCAGCAGAACTCTGCGAGGCGTAAGTCAGCAATGGGGGGGCGCAGCCACCGCTGCGCCCCCCATTGCTCGTGGCATGTGTCACCGGACCTCCACAGGCCGGCCTGATCCCGCCGGTTTCTGAACCATTGCACAACCAGGGCCAGATGCCAGGATGCTCGACGGCGACGTAATCCAATCTCTTGTCAACGGTACGTGGCTGACGATCCGGTTGACGCTGGTGGCGGTGCTTCTTGGCACAGGGATGTCCATCCTGTCCGGGCTGGCCAGCCTGTCTCCCTGGCGAGGCATACGCGCGGTCAACCGCGTGTACGTTGACTTTTTCCGCGGCACGTCGGCCATTGTCCAGTTGTTCTGGATATTCTTCGCCCTGCCGCTGGTGGGCATCTCGTTGTCGGCCTTTGCGGCCGGAGTGGTCACGCTGGGCCTGAACATGGGCTCCTACGGCTCGGAAGTGGTGCGCGGCGCCATCCTCGCAGTGCCCAAAGGCCAGATGGAAGCTGCGGTCTCACTAAACCTGAGCACCATGCAGCGGATGCGCCACGTGATTTTCCCGCAGGCAATTGTGGCAATGCTTCCGCCCTACGGGAACCTCCTGATAGAGCTGCTCAAGGCCACGGCGCTGGTGTCACTGATAACCCTGTCAGACCTGGCGTTCGAGGCGCAAAAACTGCGCGAGCTTGGGGTGGCAAGCACAACGGTTCTCTTCTCCACGATCCTGGTCATTTACTTTGTCCTGGCGCTGGGAATCACCGGGCTGGTGCGGCTGGCGGAGCGGTTCTTCTCACGCGGGCTGGATATTCGCCGGACAGTCCGGAGGCCGACCCCGTGAACATTCCGTGGGACTGGGAATTCGCGATAGACATAATTCCAGACCTGCTGGACGGGCTGGTGGTCACGGTGCAGGCGACGCTGGTGGGCATCAGCATAGCCATGGTTCTTGGCCTGGTATTCGCCATGGCAAGGCGTTCCCAGAGCATGCTGGTGTCCCGGCCCGTGGGGTTCATAGTGGAGTTTGTCCGCAGCACTCCGCTGTTGATCCAGCTTTACTTCCTGTACTTTGTCCTGCCCAACTTTGGGATACGGTTCGACGCGTTTTTGACCGGGGCGATCGGGCTTGGCGTGCACTATGCCGCGTACACGTCGGAGGTGTATCGCGCCGGCATAGAAGGGGTGCCCCGCGGCCAATGGGAGGCGTCCACTGCTCTCAACCTTGGCCGCGCTGACACATGGACCAGGGTCGTCCTGCCGCAGGCGATCCCGAACGTGATCCCCGCCCTCGGCAACTACGTGATAGCCATGTTCAAGGACGCGCCGCTGCTTTCGGCGATCACAGTCGTTGAACTGCTCCAGGAGGGCAATATCATATGTTCACGGACTTACCGGTGCCTGGAGCCGTATACGCTGGTGGGCGTGATGTTCCTGGCTGTCAGCATACCTGCGTCGATCATGGTGCGGAGATTGGAGAGACGCCTTGCGAGAGCATGATATTGCCGCCGCAATCAGCACACCTCAACCCAGCGTTGATGGCCCAATGGTCCGTCTCAGGGGGGTGAAGAAGGCGTTTGGTGACCTCATTGTGCTGAACGAGCTCGACTTCGACGTCGCTCCGGGTGAAAAGCTGGTAATCATCGGTCCCAGCGGGTCTGGAAAGAGCACCATCCTTCGCCTGCTTATGACGCTTGAGTGGCCCACGGCAGGCACGGTTGAAGTGGGCGGCGAGTACCTGTTTCACGCAGAGAGGAATGGCGAACTTGCCCCTGCGCCGCTGAGCCACATCCGCAGAGTACGGCGGAAGATTGGCATGGTGTTCCAGCACTTTGACCTGTTCCCTCACATGACCGCGCTCCGGAATGTGACGCTTGCGCCTGAGAAGGTGCTGGGACTTTCAAAGCGTGAGGCGACTGAACGTGGAAACCGGCTGCTTGAGATGGTGGGGCTTGGAGACAAAGTTGATGAGTACCCCGCACGGTTGTCGGGCGGGCAGAAGCAACGTGTGGCCATAGCGCGGGCGCTGGCCATGGAGCCGCAGGTGATGCTGTTCGACGAGGTCACGTCCGCGCTGGACCCGGAACTGATTGGTGAAGTGCTGGAGGTCCTGCGGCAACTGGCGTCCAATACAGAGATGACAATGCTGATCGTCACTCACGAAATGGGCTTCGCCCGCGAGATTGGCGACCGGGTGGTGATGTTCGACGGCGGCCGGGTGGTGGAAGAGGCAAAGCCGGATGACATGTTCACCAACCCGAAGGAGCCCAGGACGCAGGACTTTTTGAGGGCGGTGCTGGAACGGACGTAGGCGCGACGGTGCCGCTCAGTTGCCGGGGATGGAGTGGCCGGAGCCGGCATGATCGGTCCGCATGGACGAGACCGCCCACGCCTTGTCGGGGTCAGTCATGTCAACCAGCTTCGCACCCTCCGGGAACCGGGCCTGCAGCTTCTGGTACTCGGCCCTGACGTCGGGGTCAGGGTGCCGCCAGTCATGAAGGTAGCGGACACCGGTCACCCTGGCCTGCAACATCTCCTTGGCACACCCGAAGCATGGCCTGAGGGTGGTGTACAGGATTGCGCCCTCCACGGCTATGCCAAAACGCGCTGCGGAGAGCAGGGCATTCTGCTCGGCGTGCACACAGATGCAAAGATCATACGCAGTGCCCGAGGGGTAACGGCCGCGGTTGGCGCAACGGTCACAGCCGCCCTCGTCGCAATTGTCCATGCCAAAGGGCACGCCGTTGTATCCGGTGGACACAATGTGGCCCGCCCTCGCCAGCACTGCGCCCACCCGGTTGCCTGTGCAGTTGGCGCGAGTCCGCACGGCCATGGCGATGCCCATCATGTACTCATCCATGTCCGGGCGCTTAGCGGGTTGTGGGGCGGGTCCTGTCATGAAAGCCTCCGGACAAGCTCGCGGCGCAGAATCATATCCTTGTATCCTAGTGGCTGGCCCGTGCCGCCACAGATCGTAACCGGCCCAGGCCGGCAGACTTACGCAACTCAAATCAGCCGTACCGGCAGCCAGCCACCAAAACCATGAGCACAGCGCCCAATTCCAGACAGACTTTACCTGATGAATCAGGCCGCTTCGGGGCCTACGGCGGCCGCTTCGTCCCGGAAACGCTGATGGCGGCACTGGACGAACTTGAGAGCGAGTACGCATTAGCAGTGGCTGACCCTGCCTTCTGGGAAGAGCTCAACGGGCTGCTCAAGGATTACGTTGGCCGGCCAACGCCCCTGTACTTTGCCAGCAACCTGACGAGGCAACTGGGCGGACCGCAGATCTACATCAAGCGTGAAGACCTCACACATACCGGCGCGCACAAGATCAACAATGCCATGGGGCAGGGGCTGCTGGCCCGGCGCATAGGCAAGAACCGGATCATTGCGGAGACGGGTGCGGGCCAGCATGGGGTGGCCACGGCCACGGTGTGCGCCATGCTGGGCATGGAGTGCATTGTCTACATGGGCGAAGAGGACATCCACCGGCAGGCGCCCAATGTCTACCGCATGCGTTTGCTTGGCGCCGAGGTGCGCCCGGTGACTTCAGGCAGCCGCACACTCAAGGACGCCATCAACGAGGCGATCCGCGACTGGGTCACGAACGTGGAGACTACCCACTACCTGATTGGCAGCGTGGTGGGGCCGCACCCGTACCCGAAGCTGGTGCGGGACTTCCAGTCGGTGATTGGCCGCGAAGCTCGCGAGCAGGTGATTGCGCAAGCCGGGCGCCTGCCTGACTACGCCATAGCCTGCGTGGGGGGCGGCAGCAACGCCATGGGGCTCTTCTCAGGGTTCGTGTCAGACAGTGACGTTGGGCTGATAGGAGTCGAGGCCGCCGGGGACGGCGTGGACACGGAGCGCCATGCTGCCACCATGAGCCGGGGAAGGCCCGGCGTGCTGCACGGTGCGATGAGCTACCTGCTGCAGGATGAACATGGACAGGTTCAGGAAGCCCACAGCATATCCGCCGGCCTGGACTATCCCGGCATCGGGCCTGAACACAGCTACCTGAAAGACAGCGAACGCGCCCAGTACGTGCCGATTACAGACGCCGAAGCGCTGGAAGGCTTCGACCTCTTGACTCGTACCGAGGGCATCATACCGGCGCTTGAGCCTTCGCATGCGCTTGCGTATCTGAAGAAGATGGCGCCCACGCTCGGACCCAATCACATAGTCCTGCTGTTGCTCAGCGGCCGTGGCGACAAGGACCTGGATACGGTGGCGAAGGCGCGGGGCATCTCGCTGTAGATCTCGTCGGCGTCGTGTGTCGCGGTAACCTGGGTTTCGGCTTTCGCCACGGTTGCGCGTGGTCAAAATGCCTGACCAGCACTCGTGCTGCGATTTGGCAAGGCAAAAAACGCTGACATACGCGCCATGAGCGCGCCCCTCGGCGTACCCTGTGAGCACAGGCAGGCCGCCGATTCCAGGCCACGGTGATATATTTTGCGCCGTCAACACACGTGGAGCATCGTTGCCGAAAGGCTGGGGGTTCATGTTCAAGCATATTCTGGTACCACTGGACGGTTCGGAGGAATCTGAGAGGATCACCGGATGGGTGGCCGGTCTGGCGAACGCGCTCGACGCCAAAGTCACTCTCCTGGCTGTAGTAAACCCAGCGGACATGTCGCTCCCGGAGAGGATCAAACAGCCGCGCCAGGGCGCCACGGGCGATGCACCGCATGATGCACCTGGCGGAGAAGGCCGAGAGCCTGTCACAGGTGTGGGGTTCATGGGAGCGGTGACGCCCGGCATGGGCAGGGGCGGAGCGCAGCCTGATGACCCGCCGGGCGCCGGAACCCAGGAAATAGACCGCGCAGTCGAGATGGCGAAGACCTATCTCCAGGGCCAGGTCCGCCAGGTGGAAGCCAAAGGCGCAGACGTTGAAAGCAAGGTGGTCCTGGGATCGCCGGCAGAGGAGATAGTCCAGCAGGCCGGGGAGGTGGGCGCTGACCTCATCGCCATGGCTACCCACCGGGAATCCGCACTGGCCCGCGGCATACTAGGAAGCGTCACAGACCGGGTACTGCACTCGTCTCGCGTGCCGGTGATGGCAGTTCATCCCAGCGACAAGGGAAGCCGATCTAATGACGGACCGCCAACCACAGTGGTCATTCCGCTGGACGGATCAGAGCTCTCAGAAACCGCAGTGCCAGTTGGCATGGCTGTGGCAAAGGCATGCAAGGCAGAAGTAGTGTTCCTGCGGGCCGTGAGGTTCCCCTACTACGGAATGACCGGTCCGGGAGTGGAGTACTACGGCGACTACGGTATTGAAGAGCAGCGCCAGGTGGCTGAAGAGTATCTCACTCCATTCCTGGAGCAGGCGACAGCGGAAGGCCTCAAGGCCCACGCCCGGGCAACTGTTGGCACCCCGGCAGCGAGGATAATCGAGGAGACCGACGGTATCCCCAACGCACTGGTTGTGATGAGCACCAATGGCGCAAGCGGCATCAAAAGGTTTGTACTTGGCAGCGTGACCGACAAAGTGGTCCGCTCATCCGGCAACCCGGTTATAGTCCTGCCGCCGCCCGAGGAAGATTGACGGAAACCGGGCGCGGCGATGTCGGCCGAGCCAGAGAGATGTTGATTCCATTAGAAATGCCGCGTATCAGCCTCCGCAGCGGAACGCTCATACGCGGCGCGTGCCAAAAGGCTGATGTTCATGTTCAAACACATACTCCTGCCACTGGATGGATCAGAAGAGTCCGAAAGCATTTCCAAGTGGGTAGCTGGACTCGCGAGGGCACTTGGCGCCAGGGTCACACTACTGGCAGTGGTCAACCCGGTGGACAGGTCACTGCTTGACAGGGTCAGCCGGCGAGGCAAAGGCACTCCGCCGCCGGCTCCGGAGACAGAAGAACAGGGCCTGGAACAGGCTGTTGAGGGAGCGAAGAGATACCTGGCTGCACAGGAGCGCCAAATTGGGGCCGATGTGGAGACATTGGTGGTCACCGGATCACCCGCTGAGGAGATAGTCACGCAGGCCAGGGAGGTTGGGGCCGACCTGATCGCCATGGCCACCCACAGGGAATCGGCGCTCGCTCGCGGTGTACTGGGGAGCGTGACTGACCGGGTTCTTCACTCATCTCACTTGCCGGTGATGGCCGTCCAGCCAAAGAGGGGACGCAGCCGCTCAGATGACACCGTTCCTGCTGCGATTATCGTGCCGCTGGACGGTTCGGAGCTTTCGGAGGCGGCCGTGCCTGTTGGGACGGAACTGGCAAAGGGGTGCAACGCTGAACTGGTGTTCATGCGAGCGGTGCACTTCCCTCACTTTGGCATGACTGCGCCGGGCGGCGTGTATGCGGGTGACGATGCGGTGGAAGGACAGAAGGCTGCCGCCGTGGATTACCTGGCGGGGTTCGTGGAGCAGGCGAAGCAGGCCGGGGTGCAGGCGCGTGCTGAAACGTTCGTCGGAATGCCGGCGGCCAGGATCATCGAGGAAAGCAACGCCATTCCCAACGCCCTGGCAGTGATGAGCACAAACGGCGCTGGCGGCCTGAAGCGGTTTGTCCTTGGCAGCGTGACGGACAAGGTGGTCCGGTCATCCGGCAACCCGGTGATAGTCCTGCCGCCTGGGGATTAGCCGTCCCGTGAGTTCCTGCACAATCTCAACGGCCCTTATGCTGATCTGTCGCTAATCGACAGGCACAATCGCCCTGCGATGTGTGCCTGTGCCAAGGAGCCGCTCACCTTCGTGCGCTGTGACCTCGAACGTGAGCTTGTTGCCGTCTATCCTGATTAGCCGGGCGTATGTGACAACCCGTGCTCCGGGCGCGGCTGGAGCGATGTGCTTCACGTCAACGTGAAAGCCCAGGGTTGCGGTATTCGCGGGGAGTGAGGGCCGCACCGCTTCCACAGCGGTTTTCTCCATGTGCATGATCATGGCCGGGCTGGAGAGCACCTCGCGGCCCGGCCGCCCGCCGGGGTTGTACAGGTGGCCCTTGCCGACCGTCCATTCGAGGCGCGCCTCAAGGCCGGGTTGCAATCCTGGATCGGGTGTGGTGTTGGGTGGTTCCAAGAGATGCTGATCCTGTTTCTGCAGGCAGTATGTAGGTGTCAAATGCCCATGATGCCGTAGCCGGCGTCCACGGGTATGATGGCCCCCGTTATCCCGCTGGACAGGTCGCTGCACAGGAACAGCGCTGCGTTGGCCACTTCTTCATGCGTGATGTTGCGGCGCAGTGGTGACCGCTCCTGGTGGGCCTTTCGCATCTCGTTAAAGCCGGGGATGCTGCGCGCTGCGAGCGTGGGCAATGGTCCTGCCGACACTGCGTTCACGCGCACGTTCCTGGGCCCGAACTCGCTGGCGAGCTGCCGGACTTCGTTCTCCAATGCTGCCTTGGCGGTGCCCATGATGTTGTAGCCGGGATACACCCGCGTCGATGCATCAAACGTCATCGTGATGATGGAGCCGCCCTTCTCACCCATGAGCGGAACGGCCTTGCTGGCCACCGGCACCAATGTGTACGCGCTCGTCTCGAGTGCCGTGCGGAACCCTGCCAGGCCGGTGGCGGAGAATGCGCCGCCAAGGTCTTCCCTCTCGGCATAGGCCACGCTGTGAACGACGATGTCCAGCCCGCCCATCTTGTCGGCTATCTGGTCGTAAACGCTCGCCACCTGTGCCTCGTCGGTGGCGTCACATTCAAGGAGGAGCGGGTCGCCGAGCGGGGCGACAGTCTTGGCGACCGAATCCCGGAGGCGCTCGTTCAGGTACGTGAAGGCCAGTTCAGCGCCGGCGTCTGCCAGGGCCTGCGAGATTGCCCAGGCGATGCTCCGGTGGTTGGCGACTCCAAATACGACGCCCTTTTTTCCAGACAGGTCTATTGATCTCACGTGGCGTTTCGCTTTGCTCTAGTGATGGGGCGGAATTACCCGCTACGGGCAGACAGGCAGTAAACATATCGCAACGGGTGGGCACGCCGCAAAGCAGCGTGGGGCGCGATACGAGCGCCCGCCGCTGCTCTGCGCGAACTTTACCAGTTGGTATGCGAGCCATCCCGGCGGCTGAGGTGCGGCGCTTCCCAGAACCTGAACGGCTCTGTCAGGGCGTCTTCGTTCACTTCCACACCAAGGCCGGGACTGTCCGGTACGGGATACCAGGGGCCCTCAAGACGTACCTGCCGGGGGAATATCCGGGCGTCATCCCTGCCACTGTTCTCGGTGGATGTGACCCGCGCTTCCAGCCATGCGAAGTTTGGCACGGCTGCGCCGAGATGCACCGATGCGGCTGTGCACACCGGCCCGAGAGGGTTGTGGGGCATCAGGTCTATGTAGTGCGCCTCTGCCCAGCCTGCGACTTTCATGGCCTCCGTGAAGCCGCCGACGTTGCAGATGTCGACGCGGGCGTAGTTGGTGAGGCCGCGTTCTATGTACGGCAGGAACTGCCACTTCGAAGAGAACTCCTCGCCTATGGCGAAGGGAACCGGCGTCATGTTTCGCAACGCCTCGTACGCCTCTGGCGTCTCATCCCTGATCGGCTCCTCCAGGAAGTCCAGGGTATGGGCCGGCATCATCTGGCAGAACGAGGCAGTTTCAGCCACGCTCAGCCTGTGGTGGTAATCCACGCCCAGCACCACGGTGCGGCCCAGCTCTTCACGGGCCTTGATAAGCCATTCTGCAGTGTTCGCTATGGACTCCCTTGGCTCATATACGTTGTCGGCGCCTATGCCCATCTGGTCAGTGCTGAGCCTGAACGCCTGCCAGCCCTCATCGATCAGCTTCTGGCCCTGTTCGATCATATCCGGGCCGACCTTCGCCCCTGTGGTGGCAAAGCCGGGCACGAAATCACGGTGCTTGCCGCCGAGAAGCTCGTAAACAGGCACCCCGAGCGCCTTGCCCGCGATGTCATACAGGGCCAGGTCGATCGCCGATATGGCGGCGGTAAGGGTCCTGCCGCCTTCAAAGTACTGTGAGCGGTACATTTCCTGCCACAGCGCGCCCCGTCGCATGGGGTCACGGCCAATCAGCCACTCCCGGTAGTGCTTGACGGCTCCCTCCACCGCCAATTCACGGCCTGAGAGGCCGGATTCGCCCCATCCATGGATGCCGGAGTCAGTCTCTACCTTGACCAGCATCTGGTTTCGATGGCCCACCCACACCGGGTATGGCTTGATGTCAGTAATTTTCATTTTTCAGGCTCTCGCTCTTTTTGTGGATAGCAGGTTGTTTTTCAGCGCCAGGCGCCAGGACGATATTTGTCTACCAGTTGGTGTGGGAGCGGTCGCGCCTGTGGAGGTGTTGCATCTCTGAGAACCGGAAGGGCTCCGTGAGCGCCGCCTCGTCAACCTCAACTCCCAGGCCGGGCTGGTCCAGCAGGAACACCTTGTCATTCTCCAGCCGGGGCTGCACCGGGAAGACTTCCCGGTTGTAGAAGCCCAGGTCTTCTGTGGGCGATTCCCGTATCTCCAGCCACGAGAAGTTGGGCGCTGCGGTGGCCATGTGCGCGGTGGCGGCGACGCATATGGGGCCGAGCGGGTTGTGAGGCATGAGGTCTATGTAGTGCGCCTCGGCCCACCCGGCGACCTTCATGGCCTCCGTGAATCCGCCAACATTGCATATGTCCACCCGGGCGTAATTGGTCAGGCCACGCTCTATGTAGGGCAGGAACTGCCATTTAGAAGAGAACTCCTCACCGATGGCAAAGGGTACCGGCGTCATGTTTCGCAGTGCCTCGTAGGCTTCAGGCGATTCGTCCCGGATCGGCTCTTCAAGGAAGTCCAGCGTGTGCGGCGGCATCATCTGGCAGAACGAGGCAGTCTCGGCCACGCTCAGCCGGTGGTGGTAGTCGATGCCCAGCACAGGCTCCAACCCCACCGCCTCGCGGATCTTGATGAGCCATTCTGCCGTGAGCGCAATGGATTCGCGAGGTTCGTACAGGGCTTCGTCTCCGCCCCGGGTGTCCGGGTGCAGTATGCCGAACCGTATGGCCATCCACCCCTTGCTCCGGAGAAGTTTCGTCTGCTCAAGCATCTCCTCGCCCGTTTGGGCTGAGGTGGTGGCAAATAGCGGCACCCAGTCCCTGTGCTTGCCGCCCAGCAGTTCATACACCGGAACGCCCAGCTTCTTGCCCGCGATGTCATGCAGGGCAATATCGATGGCTGATATGGCGGCGGTCAGCACCCGGCCGCCTTCGAAGTACTGGCTGCGGTACATCTCCTGCCAGAGGGCTCCGCGTCGCATGGGATCGCGGCCTACAAGCCACTCCCGGTAGTGCTTGACTGCACCTTCAACGGCCAGCTCGCGGCTGGACAGCCCGGACTCGCCCCAACCGTATATCCCCTCGTCCGTTTCAATCTTGACCAGCATCTGGTTGCGCCTGCCAACCCATACCGGAAAGGCCTTTACGTCAGTGATTCTCATATGTCGTTCTTTCGCAGCGCAGTGGATGTAGGTGCTGGCGCCTGCCCTACAGCGGCGGACGCGCCGGGCGGCACCATGACTTGTTGAAGGCCCGGCTAGGGTCGTACCGCTGCAGGGCGGTGTCAAGCGGCACACGCTGCCGAGTCAACTACATGCAACATGGTTGAGGAACGCTTCTGTGGAGGCGACTTATGTCTGGAACATCACCGGTCTACGGTTTCATCCGGCTTCCGCCGGTTCCGCGAACAGGCCAAGGTACGGCTGGTACCTGTACTGCCTGTTTCGCTGGCCTCCAGTGATTTCCGATAGCAATTCGAGTGATTCAAATTCACCAACGAGCTTGTTTGCAGTGGCGAAGGCCACGTCCAAAGCGCTGCTGACAAGCTTCACATTCACCAGTGGCCGAACGAAAAGCAGGTCGATGAAGCGCAGCCCATTCATTCCGAGGCCGTGTGCTTCGATCAGCGCACGGTGCCGCTCTCGCATCTCGACAATGGAACGTGCCGTGCTCGTCGCTTCTTCCGCGGTCTCGGCGACTCCACGCAGAAAGAACTTCAGCCATCCTTCCCAGTTGCCATTGACGCGAATGTCCATCAGCCGGTCGTAGTATTCAGCCCTGTGCCGCTTGAGAAAGTGACTCAGGTACAGGAGAGGCTGCCGGAGCACCCCTCGGTGGACTAGCAAAAAGGTGATCAACAGGCGGCCAACGCGGCCGTTTCCATCCAAAAATGGGTGAATGGTTTCAAATTGAGCGTGGGCAACGCCGCAGTGAATTAGAACAGGCAGGGAGGCCTCATCCTCATGCAAGAAACGTTCGAAATTGTCCAGCGCTCCACGCATTTCCGGTACCGGCGGCGGAACGAAAGTTGCCTCTGCCAGGGAGGCATTTGACGGTCCTATCCAGTTCTGGGAACTGCGGAATTCGCCAGGCTGGCGTTCAGCACCTCGCCCATCCCGCAGCAGTTTCGAGTGAATTTCGCGAAGAAGCCGGAGCGAGAGCGGAAGCTCACTCAACCGCTTTAAGCCGTGGTTCATGGCCGCCACATAATTGACTGTCTCTTCGACATCCTGCGGCAGGTCTTGAATACGTTCGCCAAGCTCAAAGGCAAGTACATCATCCAGCGTGCTCTGGGTTCCTTCGATCTGCGAGCTGAGCACAGCTTCTCGCCTTACATACATGGCGACCAACAACTCCGGGTTGGGAAGCTGCATCGAAAGGCCGTCCAGCCGCCCAACAGCAAGATCTGCACGAGAAAGCAGCGATACAAGCGCAGCGTCTAAATCGATGGGCGGGTCTGGAGGGATGGGTACAGGGATATACGCGCGATAACCGCCTGGTTGTTGTGCAAAACGGCCTGCACGTGCAATATCCGCCATACCTGCGCCTTCTTGTTTCATCAAGGTGTAATAAGGGCACCCCGTCGCGGCGTGTATTTTAACATTTGGGCGTTCTCTGTAATAACCACTCGCTCCTGATGCCGCAGGCTCAGTCAGCAAGAGAAGCCAGTTTCTGTGTGTCCTCGTCTATATGCCACCCGGAGATCATGGCGCCCATAGGCGTTGACGGTAAAATTCAGCCATGCCTGAACGCGCACCGGGGATTGAGACGCAAAAAATTGGCCGAACGCTGAGCGACTACCTGCCGCCCTACGCAGTGGTGCTGCACAACGATGAGGTCAACTCGATGGAGCACGTGGTTGTGGCGCTGCTCAAGAGCGTTCCGGAACTGAGCGCAGAAAAGGCGTTCGACGTAATGCTGGAGGCGCACAGCAAGGGAAGGGCGGTAGTGGTCGTGTGCCCCCTTGAGCGGGCGGAGCTTTACCGCGACCGCATCCGCTCATTTTCACTCGGATGCAGCATAGAAAAAGCATGATTTTGGCGGGGGGCAGCCTGTCGTATCCCGGGTAGCTTTGATATCTGGAGGGGTGGGCTATGTTGAAGCTGCTCATAGGCCTGGTGGTGTTCGTGCTGGTTCTGCTGATCGCCGGGGTGGTACTGGCAGCGAACTGGCTGGAGTCGCCCGAACTCGTTGAGACAAGGCACACGTGGGGCAATGTGACGCGTGACAGCACCGAAGTCGTCACTGAGGTTGTGGTTGATAACCCGAACCGGCTGGGTTTCAGTTCCCGCAACGTCAGCGTAGAGGTGGATATTCACGGGAACGACGTGCTGCTGGGCGAAGGCGAGAGGCAGGGGATCAACCTGCCAGAGGGAAGATCCAGCAGGCAGCTTGTCACGGAGATTGACAACAACCAGGTTCCGCTCTGGTGGGAGAGCCACATTGCGAACCAGGAGATGTCAACCATCGAGATTGCAATGACCGGCGTAGTGTCTGCCATGGGCAGGCAGGTCAGGGTTCCTGCGCCGGATTACACGCGGACCCTGCGGACGGACCTGCTCGACGAGGCGAACTCTAACCGGCCGGAGGTCTTTGAAGTTGGCGGCTACGAAGTAACTGTGAAGGAAAGGATGTTCACCTGGGGCGAGGTGGGGTCTGAGGCCACTGAGATCACCGGGACTGTCCTGGTGAACAACGGCACCCCCGTGCCGATACCAGTGCCGGAAATAGATTTCATGATGGTGATGAACGGGGTCTCCTTGGCAAACGGAACGACTGACAACCAGCTCGTCATGCCTCCCGGTGAGGACACCGAGGTACCCGTGAGGATCTTGATTGAGCACAGCGCCCTGCTGGACTGGTGGCCCACTCACATCCGGTCCGGAGAGCGGACGGAGTATGAGATCACGGCGGAGGCGGAGGTTTCAGTGTCACTCCCGGACCCGGTGGGCAACCAGACACTGCTTATCCCGTTCCTGGAGTACAGCGATCAACTGGCGACCGACATCCTGAGGGAGCTTAATGACGGCTGAGCGCTGT
Source organism: Dehalococcoidia bacterium (assembly GCA_040878005.1). Lineage (GTDB taxonomy): Bacteria > Chloroflexota > Dehalococcoidia > Lucifugimonadales > Lucifugimonadaceae > JBBDMW01. The sequence goes on along the minus strand of JBBDMW010000021.1, from coordinate 8,765 downwards.
GAGTACCTCAGGTTGGCCTTTAGCCAGTGAAACCTGCGTAGAGCTTGCTGTTCGTCAGGTCGAGCACTTCGTAGGAAAGGCCGCTGTTTTGGCCTGCCGCTTCGCCTTCCGGAGTGACCAGCAGCGTGCCGCCGGTTGCCATCACGTCACCATCTTTTAGCACTGGCTGCCCGGCTACGAACGTCGCCGTTGCCCTGCCCGCTTCACGGTCGATCACTGTGATGTCTGCGTCGGCGCCGGGTGTGAAGTGCCCCTTGTTCAACAGGCCGAACATTCGTGACGGGTTGTACGAGAGCTTCAACGCCATGTCCAGGGGCGATAGGGCGCCGAACTTCACGAGCGCTACGGTGCTCTCAATGGCAATGTTGCGAGGGTGAGAACCGCCGTCGGTTGAGACAGCGTCCACAACAAAATCGCCGTCTCCGTCCCTGGCGGTGGTCAGCATGTATGCGGAGCCGGGCAGGTTGACTGGAAAGCTGAGAGGGCACCTGGTATCCAACTCCTCGAAGAGCGCAAGCGCCTCCTCTCCCTTCACATAAACGATCTCGTCTTGCTTCTGGCGGATCACAGAGGCGTACCCGTCTCGTATGGCCTGCCTGATGCCGTCCGCGGTGGCCGGGTAGCCATGGAGGCGCAGGCAGTTGCGGGCCACGTCAGCCAGCACTTCACCACCTGGTCCGCATGCTCCACTGGTGCCGTTTGGAATGGCCTGGTGTACCTCGGAGACATACTGTCCCTTTTTCGCCGAAAGGATAGAGAGCGCCTCCCTGCACTCATCCACAGGGTCATCTATGGAGCCACGGCAGTAAGCATTGATGTGCGCCACGTGTAGGCGGCCGCGGCTTCCAACGAGGCCTGGTATCTCACGCATCCCGTCAATGCGGCTGCCGGTTTCCTTGGTGCCCACGTGGTAGCCGATGTATGCGCGCTGCGCATTGCATTCGGCGATGATGTTTGCTGTGACTTCCGGGGTGAACGGGCAGTAGCCACCGAGCATTTTCACGCCGAGAGCGCCGCGCCGCAGGGCGTCTGATACCAGTGACCGTATGGCATGCGGCGGCGGGTCATCTTCAGGAATGGTCTCTTCCGGGCGAAACACGAATAGACCGCCGACGTTAAGTCCGGCACCCATGCGCTGCATACCGTCGATGATCGTTTCCGGCGTGCCCCCGAAATCGATGGCGGTTGTTGTGCCCGCCCGGGCGAGCATGCGGTAGCCAAGCGCAGGCTCCCATGTGGCCCTGCGGCCGGCTACGTGGACATGGCTGTCGATCATGCCGGGCATGACCCACTGGCCGGCGACTTCGACGACCTCGTCCGCAAGATCGTGGTTTATCTCCGGCTCCACGCGCTCAATGCGGCCGCCGGATATGGCCACATCAGCCGTGCCTTCGAAGTTGTTCGCGGGGTCCAGGACCGTGCCGCCGGTGATCAGGAGGTCATATTTGGACATGAGTTGAGTCCGCCAGGTTGAACAGTTGCCAGGAAACGGGATTCCGAAACTGTACCTGAAATTCGGCTCAACTTATGGGCACACTGCGCCGGCCAATAAAGCAGAAGGCCCCCACACTGTGGGGGCCTTCCATGTCAATCAACCTGTGACCGGGGTTACCAGCGTGGACCACGGTCTCCGCGGTCACCACGATCGCCACCACGTCCGCCGCCGTAGCCTCCGCGGTCGCCACGGTCACCGCCACCAAAGCCGCCGCGGTCACCACCGCCGCCTGCGCCACGAGGACGGGCCTCGTTAACGGTCAGCCTGCGGCCTCCGAGGTCTGCGCCATTGAGCGCGTCAATGGCAGCCTGACCCTCTGAATTGTTCGGCATCTCGACGAAGCCAAACCCGCGTGAACGCCCTGAGTAACGGTCCATGATGACCGTGGCTGACGCTACATCGCCGTAGGGGGCGAAGGCCGCGTGCAACTGGTCGTCGGTGACCTCATACGAGAGATTGCCTACAAAGATATTCATTCCAACGAAACTCCAAGAAAAAACCAACGAATGACCCTATTCTAAGGGTCTGGCGATGAGATCGCATCGCTCATCATTGCGGACGCAGTTGAATTCGTAGTGCCGGTCTGGCCTGGATATAACCGGCGTCAGCGCTCTCTCCTCGTATGGGTTGTGGATGGTACCCCTGGTGGGAATCGAACCCACGACACACGGTTTAGGAAACCGTTGCTCTATCCTCTGAGCTACAGGGGTATGGATGGCGAGAAGTAACGCTGGACCGCCAACTGCGGTGGAGTTCCGAAGCGGCTGGGAGGCGTCCCGGTTCCACATGGCGCCGGATATGGCAAAACCATGTGGTGGAGACGGGGGGGCTCGAACCCCCAACCTCGGCATTGCGAACGCCGCGCTCTCCCAGTTGAGCTACGTCCCCTCCGAACTGAGCGGCAGCGATGCCGCGCCAACCTGCGCCTGATACACAGGCGCAACTGTAAGTTTAGAGACGTGTTGATTCCAGTGTCAACGCGCGCTGTCTCAAAGAGGACTGCGCGAGCGTCACCAGCGCAGGCGGGAGCGGCAGATCCCCGGGACCTTCTCATGGCCGCAGGCGGTGCTAGAATCCCGGCGAACTGCGCTTTTGACGCTACATGACAGCGTCAGGGCGGCAGGCTTTGGTCTCCGGTCACATTTACCAAGGAAGAACAACGTGCTCAAGCACTTCCAAGTCCCAGATGACATAGCGGTTCGAGTACAGGAATCCAGGCTGCGCGCTGCCACGGAGGCCGTCTTCAAGAAGTGCGGCGTGCCCGAGGATGACGCCAGGCTTGGCGCAGACGTCCTGTTGTTCGCTGACCTGAAAGGCGTGGACACGCACGGCGTCTCCAACATGCTGCGCAGCTACGTCGATGGGTACAACTCCGAGACGCTAAATCCCGCGCCCAGGTGGTCGTTCGTCAAAGAGTCTCCCACCACAGCGGTTATCGACGGCGACAAGGGCCTGGGCCTGATGATCGCACCAAGGGCCATGGAAGTGGCCATTGAGAAAGCGCGGGAATACGGAACAGGCGTGGTGGCCGTCCGCAATTCAGGCCACCTGGGCGCTGCCGGCTACCATGCAATGATGGCCGCTGAGCAGGGGATGATCGGCTGGTGCATGACGGCAGGCGGCAAGTCCATGGTGCCCACCTTTGGCGCAGAGCCACAGCTCGGCACCAACCCCATCGCATTTGCCGCTCCCGCCGATAAAGAGCCTACGTTCCTGTTTGATGCGGCGATGACATCCATAGCGGGCAACAAGATCGGACTGGCCCGACGAATGGGCAAGCCCATGCAGGGCGGCTGGGTGGCGAATGATGACGGCACACCGGACATGAACGGCGGCGCTGCGGCTGAGTTCGCCGCCAACTCCATGCGCATGCAGCTACCACTGGGCAGCACCCGGGACCTTGGCTCTCACAAGGGATACGGCCTGGGCATGATGGTGGACATACTTTGCGGGCAGTTGTCGTTCGCACCGGGATTCTCAACGTTGGCCCAGAACAGGCGCGCCCACTTCGTGGCGGCTTACAGCGTGGACGCGTTCGGCGATGTCGACGAGTTCAAACGCAATATGGACGGCATGCTACGCGGGTTGAGGGAAACCAAGCCCATGCCCGGCCATGACCGCGTGTACTACGCGGGACTCCCTGAGTATGAGACGGAGAAAGAGCGGCTAGAGAAGGGCATTCCGCTGCACCCGGAGGTGATCGACTGGTTCCGGGACATATGCGCTGAGTTCAGCATCCCGTTCGACCTGGTTTAGGACAGCGACACACGGCAGGGGCGAGATCTACGTTGCCCCCTGCCGTGTTGCTCACGCCGCTTCCCTGTTTACCGGGTTTGCTGGGGATGCTCGTTTGTCGATGTCGGCACCCTGCGCCAGAACGGCTCGCGTTTGCGTGTTGTTTCAAGGATCGATTCGTCGAACGGCTCCAACTCGAACCCTGCGGGCTGCAGGGGGCCAGACCTCCAGCCAATGCGGTTGTGCACCCGCTCATCACTGTAGTAGACGATGTAGACCAGCTCCAGGAACTGGGCGAACACGCTCGGCAGCGCATGTTCCACCCCCTTCAGGGCGGCGTCCTGCTCTTCTCCCGGCAGCGCCCTGAACCCTCCGTAGGCATGGGCAGACATGTCAAGTGACAGGGCATCGAGCGCTTTTATCAGCGCCAGGTGGAAGCGCGGTATGCGCCTGGCTATGCGCTCCGCCTCCGGGGCAAGATCCATTGACCCGGCCCCAGGCAGGTCATCAACCGCCGGAATGAGCCGGTCCATCGCTGCAACCAGGACCTTGCGGTCAGCCTCTGTCAGTTTGCCGTCTTTTGTTGGCAATATGCCTTCCCCTGTTGGCAGGATTTTCTACGCCTTTAGATCAGGGCGACGCTCGCGGATGTAGTCAGCCGTCCTGAGGGCCAGCGCCTGTATGGTTGGGGTGGGGTTGACGGCCGCTGCCGTGACGAACACGCTGCCATCCACCACGAACAGGTTGTCCGCATCGTGAGCCTGTCCCCACTCGTCAACCACTGAGGTAGCCGGGTCTTCGCCCATGCGGGCCGTGCCCATGAGGTGCCAGCCCCCCGGCCTGAGCAGCGGGTTTGCTGCCACGGTGTGGGCGCCCGCCTCCTCAAGCACCTTCCGCGCGTTCCGGATGCCGTGGTCCAGCATCTTGCGGCTATTGCTGCTGGTCTTGTACCGGATCAGCGGCGCAGGGATGCCGTGACTGTCCCTGAGCTTCTTGTCCAAAGCCACTTCGTTGTGCAACTCCGGCAGATCTTCCGCTATCACTGCAAGGAGCACGGACTTGCCAAAGCGCTCGGCGAACTCGTCATGGTGCTGCTGGCCCCAGATGACGCCCGGCATGGCAAACCCCATCGCAGTCGCCACCGGGCCTGTGCTGCGGTTCATCTGGTAGGCGTACCCGCGTACGAAGTCACGCTTCGGGTTCGTCTCGTAAAATTCCTGGCACATCAGGATGTTGCCGAGCGCCCCGCGGTATGTATGCATCTGCTCGTGAAAGATCCCGGTCACCATGGCGTACGGGTGGAACATGAGGTTCTTGCCCACCATGCCGCTGGAGTTGGCAAGGCCGGACGGGTGCCGGTCTGACGTTGAATGGAGCAGCATCCGTGGCGTGCCCACGCCGTTGCACGCCACCACCACGGCCCTGGCCGACTGGTGCTGCTGGTTGCCATCACGATCAAAATAGGCGGCCCCTGTGACACTGCCACTCTCATCCGTCGTTATTTCAGAGACACGGCAGCGGGTTCTTACCTCGACCCCAAGCTCCATAGCCTCGGGCCAGTAGGTGACATCGGTGCTGCCCTTGGCCTTGCGGGCACAGCCCAGGCCATTCGGGCCGCAGTTGTTGCAGGCTGCGCGCCCCCGGTATGACGTTGAGTTGATGTAGCTGTCCGACGGCCACCAGTGCCAGCCCAACCGGTCGAATGCCTGCGCCATGCGCGTGCCATCGGGACCGAGAGGCAGGGGCGGCATGGGGCGCTTCTTGCGTTCAGGATTCGCAGGGTCACCAGCAATGCCGGAGCAGCCCATCGACTCGTCATTCAGGTCGTAATAGGGTTCCAGGTCCTCGTATGCCAGGGGCCAGTCTGCGGCGACCCCGTCCAGCGACCTGACCCTGAAGTCCGATGGATGGAATCGCGGAGTGTGTGCGGTCCAGTGGATTGTGCTGCCGCCCACCGCGTTGAACATCAGGGGCGTGATGTCAGACGCTGAATCGTTGACGGGATAGTCTTCCGGCTTCTGCCTGACATTGGGATCGAAGCTCCACTCGTCCCTGGCCCGTAACTGCCAGTCTGGCTTCGTGGCGGGGTAATCTTCCGGGCGGTGCCAGCGGCCCTGCTCCAGGCACACCACGCGGAAGCCGCCCTGGGCAAGGCGCCAGGCAGCCGCTGCGCCGGAGGCGCCTGCGCCAATGACGAGTATGTCTGTCGGTTCCTGGTTTTCCGTCACGGATGCGGCCTCGGTTCATATGGGATGTTTGCCTGCGCCCGCGCTGCGGGTGACATAGCAGCAGATGATGCGGCGGCTAACATATCACGACCCGCCCAGCGGGTTACATCCTGATCTCTCATGGAGCAGCAGCGAAAGGTACGGGCGCGGATGGCCAGCATACTGGCGCGAAGTCTTCACAATCTACAGGTCCATGTACAGGCAGAAGGACATTCGCTCACCGCCGATGAGCCACAGGGGGTGGGTGACGGTACGGGACCGTCACCTTACGAGTTGCTGTTGGCCGCCCTTGGGTCATGCACCGTCATGACGCTGCTCATGTATGCCAGGCGAAAGGAGTGGCCGCTGGAGGGCGTTGAGGTGGACCTTGAGCACGACCGGGTGCACGCCGAAGACTGTGAGGACAGCGAGGACGAGAACAAACGGATAGACCGGATCAGGCTGGACATAAGGCTGAAAGGGAACCTGGATGAAGACCAGCGGGAACGGCTGGCATATATTGCAACTCGCTGCCCGGTGCGCAAGTCGATCGCGGGCGCCCCGGTGTTCGACGAGTCTGTGACGGTATGGCCCGCCTGACTGCCGCGGGAATCTTCCAGCTATGAGTCCCCGAACACCATTGATGCTCAGACGCAGGCCGCCGAAGCACAACTGGTCGCCGACCTGCCTGGAGCGGCAATGTCTGGGCGGTCAGACTCTTACTTGGTCGGCACCGCCGTAGATTCAGGCAGGGTCTAAGATCCGGAGTCTTGCGACGTTCCCTCCCGGACGTCGGAAGGATTGCGTATCTCCGCAATCTCGGACCGATGGATCCAGGCCTCAGAACAACTCAGCGGGTCTTCTTGCCACTCGGCATCCGTGCAATCCAGGGGCGGGTGGTTGTGCTCAAACTTGGCGAACTCTTCCTCGCCTATCAACTGAATGAACTGATCCTGACCGTCTCTGTAGGCATCGGCTGGGTACTGCTGAGCTCCGGTGCCGTTGTTGTCCACAATGAACAAAACAGCTATGGCCAGGAGAGCAACTCCAACGCTCAAAATGCCGATATATCTCTTACGCATCTGCTTGCTCCTTAGCTGCTGCAGCGTGTGTCCCACACACGCACGCCTTCGCCAGTGCCAGCGTTGGCCAAGTGTAGCATTCAGCGCCGGGCTATCCTGCATTCACGCGATCTCACATCAGTCTGACGGACTGGCTGTAGCTCCCACAGAGGTTGTTAGCAGGTGATGGGGAACCTGGATGAAGAGCAACAGGAACGGCTGGCCTATATTGCAACCCGTTGTCTGGTGCGGTGGCCAGTGCCGGGCATAACGAGACAGGGCCGGTTAGGCCTGGCCGAACGTGGGCTGTCAGCAGTCATCACCCACTCCACGCTGCCAGCTCTTCTGCGAACGCAAATACCTGCGGCAATCCACCTGAATGTATGAAGACCACGGTGTCATCCCGCGTCACGCGCCCGGCGCGTATCTCGCCAATTAGCGCAGCCATGGACTTGCCGGTGTAATTGGGATCCAGGATTAGTGACTCGCTGCGGGCCACCATGTGTATTGCCTCAAACACACCGTCGTACGGGATTCCATAGCCGGGACCGGCATAGTCCGTGAGAATGTCTATATCTCCCGGCTCAAGCGCCACTGGCAACCCCACAAGGTCAGCGGTGTCATGCGACCGGGCGATCATTGTCGTGCGGTCCTTCTCGTCGTTGGATGGGCTGTACCTCACCGCAGTGGCCTTCCAGGACAGCCCCCGGTTCTTCGAGAAGAGCCGCAGGCCGGGGATTGACCGGCCTGCCAGGCCCCAGACTCGCATGTTGTCCAGGCCGTGCTGCTGAAGCTGGTCCTCAAGCTCAAGACCACACTCAAGGAATCCGATCATGCCCATGAGTGAAGGGAACAGATCATCGTTGACTATGTACGGCTTGCCTCCGCCGGCTGTCACCTCGGCGGCCAGCTTGCGGGCGTACTCGATGCCATCGCTGGCGGCGACGCGGTGTATCTCTGCTCCCATAAGCTTGCAGAGCAGCAGGTTGCCCTGGAGCGGCCGGTCCACCTTGTCTGTGGACACCAGGAGGTAACGCAGCCCCAGCTTCGCACAGCCCGCTGCGATGAACCGCGCCTGGTTCGAGTGGTAGTCGTTTACGTTGATGACCGTGTCGTAGCCGCCCTCAGTGATGTGCGCCATCTCGAACTCGAAGTGGCGGCCCTTGTTGCCGCCGAATGCCAGGCCCGTGGTGTCTTCACGCTTTATGAGAATGCGGGGGCCGCCGAGCAGCGCCGAGAGACGCGGCGCATCTTCAAGCGGCGTGGGTGTGCGTGACAGCCGCACTCGGGGCAAGGCATCCAGCCGCTTGCGAAGCTGTGAGCGGGTGACAGTTGCAGTGGTGGACTTGTCCAAGACTTTAACCTGCCCTCTCCGGCAACCAGCCCCATGGGCGGGGGCCGTAGTCCAGCGGCATGACCTCTCCTGCCCTGATGGCAGCCCATGGCCGAATGGCAGTGCTGCCCTGCTGCGTGCCGCCGGTTATGTCACGGAACAGCCAGTTTCCTTCCACTGCCTCCAGGATGGACACGTCCGCCACACGCCCCACTTCCAGTGTGCCAATCTCCCCTTCGAGTCCCAGTACTTCAGCGGGGCGGGACGTGGTCATGCGAATCACGTCGGTGAGGCCAATGCCCAGTGCCATGAGCTTGCCCATGCACTCAGCGAGGCTGTGAGTCGGACCTTCAAAACGGCTCATCAGTGTGATGTCTGAGCTAAGAGACTATCTCAAAAACCGGTAGTGGAATCTCTTGGCGTGTTGAGCAGGG
>JBBDMW010000020.1:0-32833 GCA_040878005.1 Dehalococcoidia bacterium | reverse complement strand
ACTGCACCAGCCGCCGGAACAAATCAGCAGCAGCCGGCCCGCGCCGGACCACTACAACGAAGGTAATCAATAGCCAACTCACGCCAGACCACGAACCAAACCAGCAAAATAAAAGGACGCACAGAGTGCGTCCATCACCGAGCCGACAGGCGAGCCTCGAAGAGTGTCCGACGCCGAAGGCGGAGTATAAACAGGAGTTGAATTGAAGCGTCACATGGCGAAGATGCCACGCGCTCAAAGCGGAACCGCCGCGTATCCGCATGTACCGGATCGTTTGCGAAAAACAATCGCTAAAACCCCACTGCCCCAGGTCTCTCCGCTCCGGTCGAGACAAAATGCGGCGAGCCAAAGTAGTATGTGCAGAATTGTTGGCGAATCATTAGCGCCGCCTCTACCAAGAGGAGGACTGGCCTCCGGCTTAGCCGGAACCGTGAAATGTCTACTGGATACGATCATGGGTGGTCATAGTCGCTGGTGCGAGTTGCCACGGGGAGCGGTTAATCGCTTATCCTAGGTGCGGCAATCCCGGGTCGTTCAACGGTAGGACAGGGGACTTTGAATCCTCTAATCCAGGTTCGAATCCTGGCCCGGGAGCCATTTGCATGCGAGTATCGCATCGGCTGGACTTTGCCTCCTGACCCGCCGAATACGACCCCATGAGCAGTCACCTTCCTCTCCACTAACCGCCGCCTTTACTGCTCATGACATCTCTCCCTTATGGAGCAGGAGCATCTAGAGGCTCCCTGCCCCCTACCCTGGCTAAGTGCGCATCGCACGTTAGAGGCCCTGGGCAAACGTCAGTGCGCTGAGGGCCTGGTTCAAGACAAGGAGCGACAGTGCGACGAGGAAGAGATACTTCCGCCCTCCAGGGTCTGCACGCCGAGCAGGTGCCCAGACCATGAGGGCCGCAATGCCGCCGGTTACCATGCTGAGGCCATGGGCGATGTCCTGGTAAGGGAATGCTGATGACGGAGGCGGAGCCGCGGCGAATGCCACCAGGCCATGCAGTAAGAAGGCGTGAACCGCAGCCATCAGCAAAACGGACCGTAGGGCCCAGCGATCTCCGCCGAACGCGAAAGCAACGACCGCCGCCCACCAGGCATACAAGGCGCCGTGCGTCGCTATGTTCGCAGCCTGGAGCGGGCTCATGGAATCCGATGTCTCTCCCCACAGTCCTATATGGGCATCGATCATCGTGTGCGCCAGCGTGGCGGCTACTGCCAGGGCCGTCCACCAAACCCAGCGCATCCCGCCTGTCCTGGTTCGGATTGCTTCTTCCAGATTCATATTCGACTCAGCGAGCGTTCATAAGCTGCGTTATTCATGACGCCCATTCATATACCTTTCCAGGCAACATTGGTGCTGTAAATGTCACCAGTGCCATAGTGAAGTTGTCCCTTTCTTTGTACTTGCTTCGCTTCGGACAATGGGCGGCTCGGTTGTTTGGCCGAGACGACATGCTGGTGTGGCTACGGTGCAGGGCTCGTGGCCAGTGGGCGGTTTGTACTGACCTGGTTCCTTCGAATCATGGAGTTGTCAGTCGTTCGAGGCTTCACCACTCCAGGCTGCGCCCCGTGCAGGTGAGCTCGGCCTGCGAGCCTGACGCACAGAGAACACGCCTGTGATGATAATCACCAGGTGAATCATGATCCAGCCGCCGTATATGACGGGATCGTAGTCTCGGCCCAGTAGATACACGTCGTGCACAATGCCGCGCACCAATTCCAAGACCAGCACGGTCCCGGCAAGTGCGATATGGCGATGCGCGTCCCGCGAGAAGTACAGCAGTGCTGCACCAATGATCAAGACTTCGAGCCCGAACATGAACCATGTGTCGATGAGCGCCTGCGCCGCAGCGCTGTCGACAGCCACGCCCAAGTCCGGATACTGCGCCGACAACCGGGACTGGATGACTAGCGGAGTGTTGAACAGGCCCAGGGCTATATAGAAACCACCGACAATGCGCATCCACCTGTTGGGCTGCGTCAGAATCGTCTGTCTCCACCTTGGGCATTTGAACCTCCTGTCGGTCACAGCGTGCGACATGTCGATGTCTCGTTCTTTTATTACCCCGTTGTCGGGCTGGCTACCGGAAAATTCTGACATGATGTCGATTATCGTTAATAGTTAGTGATATATATGGAGATAGAGTGCGGTATCGCCGCGATAGCGGCCTGATACAGCCGGACATCTATCCCTTTCCGCAAGATGTGGGCCGCGGACTATGCCAGGTTTCGATGCATGAGAATTTCTTTCCTTCTGTTACCTGATGAGGCCGATTCATGTAGTTCTGACGGTGTCATCGCCTCCAGACGGCCAACAAGTGACGTCTGTTCGGGTCTGAGGTCAGGTGATAGAGGGAATTTGGACCGCAGTTCGCATTTGTAACGTTTCGGTTCGGGTCGTCAATTATTAATCAAAGATTCGATTGCGCGGTCCTGGTGGGGTGATGTGTATGAAAGCGAGGAGGTATGACAACTAAGAGGACTATGGATCTGGTTCAGTCGCTGGAAGACCGGCACTTGAGTGCGAGGCAGCGCCGTGTTTTCGAAATGATGGCGAGAGGAAACTCTGTTCATGAGATATCAGAGACGTTGCACATAACGAGCAAAACGGTCTATGAGCACATCCAGCGCGTAAAAGAGAAGACAGGATTGGATTCACTTTTCCAGCTAGGAGTTTGGTATGGACGATGGCGTTAAATGGCGCTGAGACACAGATATTCATCAACAGGTATATGAGATGCGCGACGAGTTGGTAAATACTAGGCCAACTGATTCCCGTGCCGTGAAGATAGCCGCATGGGAAAGTTCTGAACTTTCGGATGAAGTCCTCGCTGCATCCGTAGTCGAGAACCGTGACGCGTTTAGAACACTGTATCTGCGCTATGTACATCAGGTTTTTTCGTATTTCACGTGGAAATTTGGGAGCGGAACTGCTGAAGATCTGACATCTGACGTGTTCGTTAGGGCGCTGCGTATGGCCGATAAGTTCCAGTCAGGCAAATCCTGGAGGGCATGGCTTTTTGGAATTGCTCGTAATCGGAGTATGGAGTACTGGCGGGAACGAAGCCGTCACCAGCGACAACCAGACCGGAGAGAAGAACCGAATCAGAATCCCGAGCATATTGTGATCCAAACGGAACGGGCGGAGTCCGTAAGGGAGTTACTCGCCGCAATACCGGACAAAAGTAGAGAGATTGTTGAACTGCGGTTTTGGGCTGGACTCTCTTATCGAGAAGTAGCAGAAATAGTGGGGAAGAGTGAGGGCGCATTGAGAGTCGATGTGCATCGTGTACTGCGGTCATTGAAAGACGTATTAGAGGAGAGATCAGATGATTGACAGCATGATTCGGGCATCAATTGGTCGCATTCCTTTGGCATTAATTCGTAAAAAAGGATGTCCAAGGAACGAATCCTTGCCGGAGGATCTCGTTCAGACGGTCGATATGCTCGCTGCCGTTCATAAGCCCACTTTGTTCTTTGTGGAGGCTCTAGGGCAAAGGCTTGAAAACCTTCATGTGGAATACGAACAGAAGTCTCCTAATCCGGTAAGAATACTCTGGAGGCCTTCATGGGCCCTTAGAGGAGTTGGCGTTCTTGTGTTGATGGCGGTCGCCGTAACCCTGGCGATGCTGCCCCTTGTGATGGACAACGAGGGTCCTGACGTCGTCAGCGCAGACGTGATCACTGAATCGGTCGAAGCGCTGCTCGGGCTGAATACAGTGAGATACGAGGCGCAAACCTCGATTAATCACGGAACCTGTTTCTCTGGTTTCAATACACCATTGACCTCCGATGAGAAGGCGAGCCTGGGAGGTGCCAGTATCTCGGATACCGGGATCGTGTATGGCTGCTCGGACGGTCAGCAGTTGACGATCGAGAACGGTGTTTATGATCTGGCGGACGGAGATTTTTCCGGGGCCACACAGTGGATTCAAAGGGATGGCGATTTCAGAGCGGTGGACCTTGGCGGGCGGGATCTACTCACTAGGTCGACGGAGCGAGTCTTTGCTGACGGTCAGCTCTACACCCGGGAGGGTGATGGCGAGTGGATGTTGAATTCGACCTCGAATATTTGGAGGCCGTTTACGTTCGAGGGGGCCGCTCAAGTGCCGATTGGAACTTTGCAATCCCTGCAGTCTGGCTACGACGAAGTCCTCAAGCTGGGAATCGAATCGGTAGATGGCGAGGAGTTGATCCACTACAAAGCGAGGCGTATGGGGAGCAGCGGACCGGAAACGGTTGAGACGTGGATTGGCGCAGATGATGGACTCCCTCGTAAGGCCGTTGTTGTGCTGGAAACAGACAATTCGGAGGAGCAGTTCGTGCAATCAATCAGGAACAATCTGGAGTCAGATCCTGCGTTCACAGAGTTCGCGGACGCGCCGATTGTCAGACGTGGTGAATGGCCCTCCACGAGTGTGATCACGTACACATACACCTTCACCGACTTCAACGAAGTGGTCGCAATTACCGCACCTAGGTAGAGATACCTTGCGGATCTTAAGGCCCTCTTTCGTTGATCAACGCAGGTTGAACGAATAGCCGATCCACCTGCTCATCGGAGACCCCCCGAGCCGGACGATCCAGTTCCGCTCGGGGGGTCTGTTGGTTATTGTTCTTGTCCTCCAATCCGCGGAATCAAGATAGACCAGACTGATTGGGTTCTGTCAGACTTCAGGTCACGCGCTGATTTTACGACGAGTTGAAGCGCCATATCCCCCACTGATCAAACCGACAGCTCGGCCATTAGCGCAGACCATCGCCGGTTGACGATCTGTTTCCTCTCCGAAGATGTGATCCGCACTCCGGCGGTCGCCTGGATCGTCAGATAGTTCCGCAGCTCGTCGAACGCTGTGCAGAACCGGCTGCCGACTCGAAGCTCCCGAACCCGAGCATCGGCCAACATTGGACAATAGCGCTGCTTGATGTGGCGGTGGCTCTGCTCTGTCCGGTCGTTCAGATACCGGTCTGTGCGGTGGCGGGCCTTCCTGCCAACGACCCAGCGGATAGCCTTCCTGTATGCCGGATGCTTATCTGTTGTGAGTCTGAGAGGCCTGCGGCCAGAGGTCTCAATCAGGCGTCTGAGAAACCGGCGCGCTGCGTATTTGTCCCGTGCGCTCTGCTCACACCCAGATCACGGGCCAGCGCCGCTCGGGATGGGATCTCGCCAGCGTCAATCCGCTGATGCCGATCGTGGGCGAGGGCGACGGGATTGAGATACGACTTGGGCTGAGTGGTTTCCCCCGGCAAGAGCAGTGAGGGCATCCTGCGGTGAACACAGGCTCAGCAAGCGATAGCCCATCTTAGGGGTGCGCTTGGTGTAGAATCGGACACTGACTAGGGTGCTGAAGCGGAGAATAGTTCGGATTCCCCCACCCGTGGAGCCAATAGCACCTTCCGCCCTGCCCGTCGCCTGCTCACCAGACAAGCCGAGGGGCCGGGCTATGCCGACGGCTGCCGCCTATGCTCTTTTGGCAATGGTCTGGAGGTACTTGTACTCCACAACGGCGGTGCCGTCAGTTGCGCGGTTGTAGCGTTCAAACACGTCGCAGATGTCCTTCCGGAGGTCAGCATGTGCCCCGGCGTCTGCCGTCTCGAACGCCTTGATGGTTGGGCCGAAGTAGGTCCGATGCAGATCGAAGGTGTGGTCGATGGACCGGAAGTGCCCGAACGTTACACGCTCCTGGCTGTCAATTGAACTGACACCGTCGCCCAAAAGCTCCTGCAGGCCGGCGTCCGTACCCCAGCGAACCGGCGGATTGACTCCGGGCGGCGGAGGAGCGTACCTGGCGTGAGCTGCGAAGAAGTCACCTCCGAAATCCTTCGGCATCCAGGAGACCAGCCCGATGGTCCCGCCGGGGCGGCACACCCGCAGCAGTTCGCTCGCAGCCTTCTCCTGGTCAGGCGCGAACATGACACCAAGTACAGAGACGACCACGTCAAAGCTGGCATCTTCGAACGGCAACGCCTGCGCATCTCCGACCTGGAAGTCGATGTCCAGCCCCTCTGCCGTTGCCCGCATACGAGCGCGTTCGATTAGATCAGGCACGTAGTCGATACCCGTGACTTCACAGTCGCGGCGCCCTGCGACGATGGCAGCGTTGCCACTGCCGCACGCGACGTCCAGGACACGTTGCCCGGCATGCGGGTCTACAGCCTCGATTAGCCTTTCACTCATTGCCATGGTCTTGCGGGCAATCGCATTAAAGTCGCCGGTGGACCAGGTAACCTGCTGGCGCTGGGTGACGGCCTGGTAGTCGGTCATGGCATGCCTCCTCCATGTTCAAGTCGGGGTACGCGTTCCACGAGTGGATCACGCGAGGCTAACATTGAGTCGATGATGTTCGCCAACCCATGCCCAGGCGCAGTGGCTTTTCGGCGCCTGTTCGACCCGGGACGTGGGGCCTGACCACTCAGGTCGCTGGCTCCTTTTGCGGGCCACAGGCACCGGCGAAGGCTGGCAGCCGTGCAGCCAAGGCGACCTTCCCTGCTCGGTGGTAGTGGGTCAGTTTGGCCTGACGTCCTCGGATACCGGACAGTCAGTATGGCCGCGATTCAGGAGCTACATTTCGTGGCGGCGCTGGACAGCAAGTGGAGTACAAGCAGAGATGATCGTGCCGGTACACCAAAAAAACAGGCCCTTCATGTACATACATCCATCGCGAAAACCTGCTGTGGGCATTCACGTCAGACAAATCCTGGTCAGTCATCCAGCCACGGGAATCCGTCCGGGTCTGTCATAGACCGTTGCCGAACTGCGACTGGGTCATGACCACGTATCTGGCCAAGGAATGGAAAGTCCGAAGGGTTCACTGCGATCCTTGCAAGGGGCTTCACGGGGACGAAGCTGCGCCATTGTGCTGATTCGATTTCGATGCCACGAGAACGTTGCCATGGTTGCGGCTCGAATGTCTTCCTCGGAAGAACGTATACGGTGCCCGGACGCCATGGTTGATGCGGGAGAGCACCGCGGTTGACTGAGAAATAGTAGTACGGTTCAGATGTTCCACCCGGCTCCACAACTCGAAAGCAGGTGTTGACAAGTGACCGCACAAAGCGATCTCGATCCACGATGGCGAAGTACGTCGCCCAAATCCCATCCGAGGCCGCATAGACCGCACGTTGATCGCCAAATTCATCTACGTCGTTCGATTGCCGTGGTTGGAACTCGCTGATCGTCGAGTCTCCGCTCCCGTGCATGACGACCTCTTTTGTGTCCGCCATGTAATTCAAGAACTGCCACTTGGGCGCTGGCAGCGTGTAGTCGATCCCCGCGCCGCCTGCACGGAGAACCCGTTCCGCAAACAGGTGCTCAAACGAAGTAATTATCTCTGGAGCGAGAGCGGTCACAGGGAGCTTCAAGTAATGCGACGGTAGTTGCATGATGTTGAGGAAGTGTCAGCCGAGGAGCCCGGTCGACAATGGTACTTCTTACTTCGGGTGGTGAAACTGCTGTTCCATCCTAGGCGCCAGTCTAGTGGTATGTGAAGGTGCTCGCCGTTCCAAGCTCCGATTGACGCCAAGAATGGGACACGTCCACATCTTGCCGACTGAACTCATCGACCGTACACAGCTGACTTTAAGCTGACCCACTTCCTGCACGGTTGCCGACCCAAAATTTTTAACGCTACACTTCCCGGATCGGAGCCCCAATGCCGGTCCCAGCCGGTTCTGTGGCGGCAGCAGGGGCCTCCACCTGTTTCGGCCCCTTCTTGCGCAGGAAGCTGTAGACCACGGGGATGACCACCAGCGTGAGGAACGTGGATGCCAGCAGTCCGCCGATGACCACCGTAGCCAGCTCTGCGCCGATGATGCCCGCGCCCTCAGCGCCAATGCCCAGTGCCATAGGCATGAGTACGAAGGTGGTAGTGAGCGCCGTCATCAAGATGGGACGCAACCGGGTCCGTCCGCCTTCCACAAGCGCGTCCCACATACCCATCCCGCGTGCCCGCAACTGCTCTATGAAGGCGATGAGCACGATGGCGTTGGTCACAACCAGGCCCACCAGCATGAGGAGTCCCATCAGCGACGGCAGACCCAGAGCGCGCTGGGTTACGAACAGCAGACCGAAAGCGCCGATGAAGGCCAGGGGCAGCGCCAGCAGAATGATGAATGGGATGACGAACGACCGCTGGGTCACGACCATGACGAGGTACACAAGGATTACGCTGATCCCCATCGCGATGGCCATCTGCTGGAACGCCTCGTCTATATCAGCGAAGACTCCGCCAGTCACCAGGTCCACGCCTTCAGGCAGCGGGTTGTCACTGACAATGCTCTGAATCTCGAGGTTGACCGCCTGCGTGTTCTGGGCCGTGATTGTGCCGCTGATGGTCACAGACTGCCGTCCATCCATCCGCACGATTGGCAGCATTGCGATCACTTCCGCAGGCGCGCCCTCCACGTTCACCGCGTTGTGGCTCACGTTGACCAGCCCGTCCAGGTTGCTGACGCGTTCCGTCAGATCCTCGGCGGTCTGTGCCAACAAAGCATAGTTTTCGCCCTGCAGTGTCAGTTCCAGGCTACTGGAATCCGGTGCGCCGCCGGCAATGGTGGATATACGCACGTCGCGGGTTTCCGTTGGAAGCGTCTGCCGGAGCATCTCGGCGGTGGCCTGGCCGTCCACGCCGTGGGCCAATCTCACCTGGAGGTTGGCTCCGTTGGAAGAGCCCATGCCGGAGAAAAGGTCGGTCGAGCCGTATGTAGACGAGTACGCCTCCACCTCGCCATCCTGCCGCATGTCTTCCAGGACGGCCTCTACATCATCCAGTTCGCTCAGCACCGTATCCCGATCAGCATTGCCGGGGACTGTCACCTGCAGGCTCAACACTGATTCACCGCCAGTGGGCAGGAAGCCTACGGGAATGAACGGCAGGAGGAAGAGGCTCAGGACAGTCAGGGCCGCAGCAGCGCCCAACGTGAGCAAACGGTGGGACAGGGCGGCGCGCACGGTGCGCACATAGGTCCGCTCAAGCAAATTCTCCCGGTGCTCCCGCACCCTGGGGATGAGCATGGCCGACAGCACGGGAACAATGGTCAGCGCAACCACCAGCGAAGCCAGCAGCGCATAGACGATAGTGAGAGCGAAGGGCAGGAAAATAACACTGATGAACCCGCCAATGAACGCCAGGGGCAGGAAGACCGCGATGGTCGTCAGGGTGGAGGCAGTGATGGGCACGGCCACCTCCCTGGCCCCATTCAGAGCTGCCTGGCCCGGCGACTCCCCGTTTTGCATGTGGCGGAACGTGTTCTCCATGACCACGATGGAGTCGTCCACGACCCGGCCGACGGCGATGGCGAGGCCGCCAAGGGTCAGGATGTTCAGGCTCAGCCCCTGCAGGTGCATGACTATGAAGGCCGCCAGGAGGCTGACCGGTATGGCGACTGAGGTCACCAGCGTGGGCCGGACGCTGAGCAGGAAGGCGAACATCATGATCACGGCGAATATCGCGCCAAGGGCAACGTGCTGAGTGACTTCATCGATGGACGCCTGGATCTCCGGCGCCTGGTTGGATATCTCGATGAACTCAGTGCCCGCCGGCAGCGCTGAGGTGAGGTCTTCCAACCGCTCCATCGCTGCGTTCGCCACTTCGATGGTGTTGGCATCCGGGTGCTTCAGGATGCTTATTGTGACCGACGGCTCCCCATTGGCGCGGGAGATTGCGGTGCCCTCCTCAAGACCCTGCGGAATGTCCGCTGAAATGACTCCAGGGACCTCCTCCAGCGCAGGCACCACCTGTGACCGCACCGTGGCAGCCAGAGCGCTGATGTCGTTATTGCCGGTAATGGCTACCGTGACGATGGGGAACTGATCCAGGCTTATGCGGCCAACCTGCGGCGCCACTTCAGCGGGGAAGTCCAAACCCTGCAACCGGCGGTTGATTTCCGCCTCGAACGCCTGCATGTCCTCACCAAAGTCCGCCAGCACCACCACCTGTGCGAGGCCGGGAGCGGAGAGGGTCTGCAACGTGGTCACGCCGTCAAGGTCTGCCAGCGCGCCCTCGATGGGGAGCGTGACGTCATCCAGCACCTGCTGGGGCAACGCACCTGGATAGGGTGCGGCAATGGTTACGGCAGGGAATTCAATGTCCGGAAGCAGCGCAACCTGGAGCTTTGTGAGGCTGTATGCCCCGCCCGCCATGACTGCGAGCATGAGAACGATTGTGATGATCCGGTAGCGAAGGGCAAGTCGAGTGAACACCGCTGGGAGGTTTTCCTTGGCTGATGGTTGAGGGAATGTTCAGAGAGCACTGTTCGAATGATGAACATCGCCCGAAACAGGCGCATTGGCGTCATCCTGCATTTCTGCCATCACCCGTTGAAAGATGGACACGGCCTGCACAATGACTCGTAGCTCATCGACGGTGAGCCGGTCCTGGAACTCCGCACGCTCAAACGGCATGGACTGACGCAGTTGTTCAGCCACATCCTGGCCTTTATCCGTCAGGGAGCAACGGACCACACGCCGGTCGGCGGGGTCCTCGCTCCGAGACACGAGCCCGGCGGCCACCAACTTGTCCACCATGTGTGTGCAGGCAGACAGGGTGATGCCCAACTCCTGGGCAAGTGGGCTCATGCTCATGAACTCCGATTCCGAAAGAGCGAATACAGCCCGTAACTGGGGAAGCGTCAGGTCCAGGTCCATCAAGGCCCTGGCGCCGTGCATCTTTGGCGACCGCATGGCCACGCCAAGCCGGCTCAGTTCAGCAGTGAGTTCCTCTCGCTTGAGAGGCGCGGAATTATCCATTAGTAGCTCCTGTCACAATTAATGAAGGATGTCATATTGTTGAGCGTTATACAAGTATTTTTGTGAGGCCAGACCCACGTTGTGAAGGTTCGATTTATCCCCGCTCAGGGCCGCCCGCGGCAGTTGTGCCCTGCGCGCACGTATGGAGCGCAGCGGATGGTGAAGTTGCGCGGCTGGATTACAGGCACAAGTTTGGCCTGTTGCAGCGAGTGCTGTGTAGATGGCCCACCGGAACCGGCCTGGCAGTTGGCTTACATACCAGCCAAGTCCATAGAACAACCACGAGTGGAAGTTGAACTAAAGCTCGAACTCGACGCCCGGGTTTCAGCCGTTTTGGATTGCGCCCGGGTTGGCCGACTTTGCTTCGTTGGCCAACAGGGAGCGTTTGCGGTCCAGGCCCCAACGGTAGCCGCTGAGGCTGCCGTCGCCGCGCACAACCCGGTGGCATGGTATGACCAGTGCGACGGGGTTACGGGCGCAGGCGCTTGCAACGGAGCGCGCTGCCGTGGGCTGGCCAAGGGATTCTGCGATTTGCCGGTAAGAGCGTGTGCTGCCGTACGGAATGGCTCGGAGGGCTTCGTATACGCGCGCCTGGAAGGCTGTGGCCTGGATATCCATTGGCAGGTCGAGCAGTGTCTCGCCCTGGCCTTCCAGGTGGTTCAACAGGGCATCAACCCACGGACGCAGGGATGAGTCATCACGCCGGATGGTCGCTGCAGGGAACTCGACACGAAGCGTCTGCTCCAGGTCAGCGGGAGATGGGCCGAAGCGAATGGCACAGATGCCACGCTGCGTTGCTGCCACCAGGAGGTCGCCAAGGTAGGTTGTGGTCGTGGCGAACGATATGTCTGCGGCCAAGCCTCCCCTGCTGTAAGCGGCTGGAGTCATGCCGAGGCGGGCGGGGGCCTCTGAGTAAAGCTGGCTGCTGGACTGGTAGCCGGCCTCGTACTGTGCATCGGCCACGTTGTTCCCGTCTTTGACCTGGGACTTGAAGCGGTCGAGGCGACGAGCTGCAGCGTACTGGCGCGGGGTGGTTCCGACCGTTTTCTTGAACAGGCGCTGGAGGTGGGCCGGACTGAGGCCCACGAGCGCACCGAGAGTGGCAAGGTTTGGCGGTGCTCCAGTGTGCTCATCGATATATATGCAGACCTGCCGGACGATTTTTTTCGCTGGAGACTCGGCCTGAGCAGGTTGGCAGCGCCGGCAAGCACGGTAGCCGGACTGCTCTGCCTGGACCGCTGCGGCGAAGAATCGCACGTGGGCACGTTTTGGCCGGCGGGCAGGACAGGATGGGCGGCAGTAGATTCCTGTTGAACTGACTGCATATACGAACGCGCCGTCGCTGACTCCACTGCGATTAAGCACGGCCTGCCACATGGCTTCGTCGTTCGGCATGGCCTCGCCTGTCTGGGTGGCTGGTCGTACCCGCACGGTGGGCATGATTCCGTCCTTCATCACTTACTGGCGCTGCGATATTGCATCACCAGTATTGCGAGAACCTACCGGGTAATCTATCGGGGTCTTGCGGTCAAAGTTGATACGTTGCGTTACTTTTACGGACTTGGCGTGTAGAAGTACTGCACATTTACTGCGCCGTTGGCACTTGATGTGGTCACCGATGCGGAACCCGATGTAAGGATATGCGTGTTCCTGAACTGGATTTGCCAGCCTATGCCCAGGCCGGCGGTGTCTATGAAATCGCTGCGGGTTCCGTTTATGGTCACTGGAGGGGTGACACCTGAAACACCGGAAGGAGGCACAAATCCCACCAGGTCTGATGCCTGGCCAAACTCGAAGCTGAACGTAAAGCTGCCGGAAACCGGGAAGCCTGTACCCGACAAGGACATAATTGCCGGAGTACCGAAAGCGAAGCCGTCGATCAGACTGTCGACGTGTGTCTCCACATTCACCGAGAATGGCTGGAGCAACGGCGGGATGCCCACCGGGGGGTTGATGCCATCGGCCGACATCTGGCCGATGATGGATACGAACACTTTGTCGAGCGTGCCCAGAGCAGGGTTGAACTTGTTGAACGCCAAGACGTCTACAGCCGAGCTTGATGAGCTGAAGCTCTTTACCTGGTTATCGACCAGTTGCGCCGGAGTGGGTGGAGTGGCAGTGGGCGCCGGGGTGCCAGCGGCGTATGCCGGCCTGGCCGCGGTGCTGGCCAGCGAGGGCGCCACGTACAGGCCGATGAGCGCGGCGCCTGCGCCCGCTGCACGGCCCAAGAAGACGCGGCGAGTGTGGGCGATTGCGGCGGGTGGATCGTTGGGCTGCTCCGGATGCGTTTCGTGTCGCATGGCGGCTGACTCTCCTGTTGCAGAAGCCATTGGTAGCAGAATGTAGCACGTCTACTGTGGCCGTGGGTCAAGAAACCATGTGAGCCCACGTGTTGAGCGGAAACCATGGGAACGAACTCGGCGACGGCTCTGAATTCTCACGTGGCCGCATACAAAAAAGAGGCCGTGGCAACTGCCACGGCCTCTTTCACGTCAATGCCTGAAACTGCTATCCGTTTCCGTCAGGAGCGACAGCGGCGTCTGACTTGAAGGCGTCGGCTCCTGGTCCGGGCGGAATCGCCGTGGCATCGCGGCCGTTCCAGTTGGTCGGGTGGCCGGTTTCGTCGTACAGGTGGCACGACACCCAATGCTCGGTCTGATGCTGCTCCTGCAGGTAAGGAGTCTCCTGCTCGCAGACATCACCAATCTTCATGAAGCAGCGTGGGTTGAAGCTGCAGCCTGAAGGCGGGTTCACCGGGGAAGGAACTTCACCTGGGAGGATGATCTCCTCACGCTGAATGTCCGGGTGGGACGGCAGAGCGGCGGAGATCAGAGCCTTCGTGTACGGGTGAAGCGGATCACTGAAGACGTCTTCGGTGTTCCCGATCTCCCGGATCCTGCCGAGGTACATGACACCAGTGATGTGGCACATGTACCGGACGGTGGCCAGGTTGTGGGCGATCAGCAGGTAGGCAAGGCCATGCTCATTCTGCAGGTCAACCAGCAGGTTCATGATCTGTGCACGAATGGACACGTCAAGAGCGGAGACGGGCTCGTCCAGCACAATGACCTTGGGGTTCAGGGCCAGCGAACGGGCGATGCCGATGCGCTGCCTCTGGCCTCCGGAGAACTCGTGCGGATACAGGTTTGCCTGGTACGGGTTCAGCCCGACCTCAGTGAGCAGGTCCGAGACGCGTGAGCGAATTTGCCCCTTCGTCATGGACGTGGCAATTTCGAGTGGCTCGCCGACGATGGCCTGGACACGCATCCGTGGGTTCAGAGAGGACCAGGGGTCCTGGAACACGGCCTGCACCGTGGTGCGGAAGCGCTTGCGGCCCGCACGGTTCAGCTTCGTCACGTCCTGGCCTTCAAAGTAGATGGTCCCGCCGGTGGGCTTTTCAAGTCCCAACAGCACCTTGGCAGTGGTGGTCTTGCCACAGCCTGATTCACCCACGAGACCAAAGGTCTTGCCAGCCACGATGTCGAAGTCGACGCCGTCCACTGCCTTCAGGTAGGTCTTTTCGCCAAACCCCAGGAGGCTGCCGCCAACTGGGAACCACTTCTGCAAGCCCCTGATCTGGAGAATGGAGTCGTCAGATGAAAGTGTTCCAGGAGCTTCAGGGACGACCGTGGGGGCCGTGGTCTGGTTTGGAGTAGGAGTTTCGGTAGTTGTCATTAGTGAGGCACCGGGTTCCAGCAATTGAAAATGTGATCGGTACCCGCAGTCTCGGTTGGCGGGTACTCCTCTCGGCATCGGTCAATCACACGCGTGCAGCGTGGGGCGAACGGGCATCCGGGAGGCAGGTTGTAGAGCAGCGGCGGCTGACCTTCAATTTGGAGCAGCCGGCCGGTCTTCTCCTCCAGCTTCGGAACGGACTCGATCAGGGCATGGGTATACGGGTGCTGAGGTGTGTTGAATATCTGCCGCACGTCACCGGTTTCAACAATCCGGCCTGCGTACATTACAGCAACACGGTCACACATCTTGGCCACGATACCGAAGTCGTGGGTGATGAATATGATCGCAGCGCCTTCCTCAGACTGGATCTGCCTGAGCAGGCGGAGGTATGCCGCCTGAATGGTCACGTCCAGTGAGGTGGTCGGCTCGTCAGCGATGATCACGGCGGGCTCAGACGAAATTCCGATTGCGCCCACCACACGCTGGCGCATGCCGCCCGAAAGCTGGTGGGGGTAGTCCTTGGCCCTGGTCTCAGCAGCCGGAATACGCACCTTCTTGAGTGCATCCACCACCTTGTCCCAGAGCGACCTGCCCTTCAGTCCCTGGTGGATCTGAATAGCTTCGCCAACCTGGTTTTCAATGGTGAAAACCGGGTTGAGCGCGCTCATGGGGTCCTGCAAGATCATTGCGATCTCGCCGCCCCTGACCTTGGTCATCTGATCTTCAGAGAGTTGGAGGATGTCGCGACCGTTGAGGATCACCTCGCCGCCAACGATGTGGCCGGGAGGAGATGGGACCAGTCTCATGATGGAGAGTGCGGTCACGGACTTGCCCGAGCCTGACTCGCCCACCACGCCAAGAGTCTCACCCTTCTTTACGTGATAGCTGACGCCGTCAACAGCCTTTACGGTTCCCCAACGGGTCGTGAAGTAGGTCCGGAGGTCTTTGACATCCAGTACGACTTCTTCTTGGATGGTATTGGGACCGAACCCATCTTCGTACGTTCGCCTCTGCTCTGTGCCCTGCTCCTGTTCAGGAGCGTCAGGCGTCCTCGTTGTGTCATCCATGGCGGCTCCCCTGATAACGCCGGGCGTCAGCGCGCCTCGCCTGCTTGGCCCACCCAGCGGGCGACGGCAGGCAAATGCCTATTATTGACAGGCAGTCCACGTTCGGACTACCTGAGGTGCCGGGCTTTATAACACATTCCACGGCAGGCGCGCCAACACTCCGGTTATATTTTGAGCGCACACTCATGTGGCGCCCAGTTCCTTCGCGATTTGACCGATCGACTCATCCAGAACACCGACCAAGAAGTCGATCTCGTCTTTGTTGATTGACAGCGGCGGGCATATTGAGATGACATCTCCTGCCCGGAAGCTGACCAGGTTCCGTTCGTAAAGCATCTTCGGAAGCCTCCCCGCCAGGCCAGCGCTCTTCGGGAACGGCTCCCTGGTTTCGCGGTCCTTGACCAACTCAACCGCCGCCAGCAGCCCCAGGCCGCCCCTGACATCACCAACGATACTGTGATCCCGCAGCGATTGCAGTTTGTCGTACAGGTAATCACCCATACGACGTGAGTTACCGAGCAGATCTTCTCTCTCGAACACTTCCAGGTTCGCCAGGGCGGCCGCGGCCGACACTGGATGGCCTCCGAATGTGATCAGGTGACGGAACGCCTCCTTCTCTCCTCCAACGAACACGTCGGCGATTTTCCTGGTTGCGATTGCAGCCCCCAGGGGCGCGTAGCCGCTGGTGAGCGCCTTCGCCACGGTGGTGATGTCCGGCTGCACGTCCCAGTTCTCAGGGCCAAACCAAGTGCCGAGGCGGCCGAAGCCCGTAATAACCTCATCAGCTATGAGTACGACGTCGTATTTGTCTGCTATCTCCCGGAGGCGCTGCCAGTAGACGGCCGGTGGGAGATGGATGCCTGATGCGGCGGAGACAGGTTCAGCGATCATGGCAGCCACTGACTCGGGGCCTGTGTGCTGAATGACCGTTTCGAATTCATTGGCGCACTTGATGGCCACGTCCACCGGGTCACCCTGGTATGGCAGGCGATACGAGTTCCAGTTGGTTACATGGATTGCGCCGGGCATCTCCGGGCCTGCAGGGTCTGCCGTAGGGCTACGCCCGAGGCTCACAGCCATGGCCGTGCCGCCGTGGTAGGAGTAACGGCGGGATATGACCTTGAATGCACCGCCCTTGCCGCGAAGCTGCTGGTACTTCTTGGCCATCTTCACCGCGGTCTCGACCGCCTCAGAGCCGCCGGAGACAAAGAACGTGCGAGCGCCGTGGTCGTGGTATATCTCGGCCAGTTTCCCGGCCAGCTCGATCGTGGGCAGGGTGGATGAGTTGGCGGGCGGGGACTCTATGGCCAGCATCTGCTGGTACACGGCATCCGCAATCTCACGGCGACCGTAGCCGGCAGCCTTGAACCATAGGCCGGCCATACCGTCCAGCAGGCGGTTGCCTTCGATGTCCGTAACCCAGCAGCCTTCGCCCTTGACGAATATCTTCAGCTTGCCGCGCCAGTCATTGATCTGGGAAGCGTGCATGAACATGTGATCGCCGGCGATCTGCTGAAGCTCTTCTATTCGTTCGCCGGACACGGTCTCCACGGTGGTCATTCAGTTCTCCGGGCACACAGGCAGGCGGCTAATATAGGCCGGACCCTGCATTAGACACTCGCGCTTAATTAAGGACCTTAGCGTGCGCGTCACAAATTTGGTTGGTTGGGCCATTCTAAGGTGCATCGGTCGAGGGGTCTATGGCATGAGAGGCAATCGGCCCACATTGGAGCCAGCGCATTTTTCGCAGGCCAACTACATTTAATTGGCTGATTCACGGCGCCCGGCGCAATTCAGACGAATCACATGACCCGTTTGACGATGTGCGCAGATCCCTCCTGGTGCGGCTTTTTGACTCGGCAGCCTGCGGTGGGTGTAGAGGGTTTCAGGCGAGGCGGGCCATCACGCCGCCGTCAACCATCAACGGCGTGCCAGTGATGTACCCGGCGTCGTCCGAGGCAAGGAAGAGGACGGCATTCGCAATGTCTTCCGGGGTGCCGACTCGACCCAGCGGCTGGTTGTCTGACCAAGATTCCATGATGCTGCCGCCCTGCCCCGGGGCCATGGCCTCCGCTGCCCGCCAAAGCATGCCGGTACCTGTAAGGCCAGCGCAGACGCAGTTGACGCGTATCCCGTCATCGGCATGATCCAGGGCCATGGACCTTGTCAGCGAGATGACCCCGGCCTCAGCTGCTGCATACGCGGCAGCGCGGCGAACAGAGCGAAGGCCGACAACTGACGCCATGTTTACTATTATTCCGGCCCGCCGTTTGGCCATCTCAGGAATGGCATAGCGAGAGCAGAGGAAGGCACCCTTCAGGTTTACTCCAAAGACGCGGTCCCAATCTTCAGCCGAAGTCTCAGTAACTGGCGCTGCAAGGGATATTCCTGCGTTGTTGTGGAGTATGTCTATGCGGCCAAAGGTGGAGACGGCCTGATCGACGATTTTCTGGGCATCCCGGTCACTGGCAACATCCGCTTCTATAAAGATGGCCCTTCCGCCCCTGGCGATGACCTCCCTGAGAGTATCCTCGCCACTGGAACGATCCACGTCAGCCACTGCGACGGATGCGCCTTCAGCGGCAAAGGCAAGCGAAGTGGAGCGCCCAATGCCCGAGCCTCCTCCGGTGACAATTGCCGTCCTGCCCTTGAAGCGGTCTCCCAATGTGGCCTCCTGGATAAGCCTGATGCCTGGCCGTGGCTATAAAGCAGACCGCGCGCCACACATATATGGCAAACGGCGCACACAAGCATGGCCGCAGCCGGCCACGATGTCCAGCGGGGCTGCTTGATATTTGGTGATTGTGCCCTGTATAAAGCCCATCTGCCCGGTTACTCCGAAGCATCAAGTGAACGCTCCCGAACATCCTCCAGCTTCGGCAGCGCGAAGTGAGCACGGGCGACGGAGCCAACTTAAATCCGCACGGATTGCACACGTGACAGGACTGCCTGATGCGATGTTATAATTTCAAACGATGAATCATATTCTGCTGCACAAGCTGTGCGTCTGTACATGTACCACCCTCGGCCAGAGGTGTGGCACTTAGACGCGCTTTTCAGCAGAGTCGAAGTCAGCCCTCTGTGGCCGCATGTGCTGCAGGGGGTTTTTTATTTGCCCTGACTCATGCCGGCGGATTGCCAAATCGTTATCGCCCGTGGAGGATTTCAAACCAAATGACGCTTACGAGCGGCAGGATAACGGATACTGAGCTTGCGGAGATCAACGAGCGTTTCGAGAGCGCGGCGCCGGCAAATATCCTGGAGTGGGTTGACGAGCGCTTCGGGCAAAGGGCGGCGCAAATGTCCAGCTTCGGGCTAGAAGACGTGGCGCTCTTTGACATGTACTGGCGCATCAATCCCAAGGCCCGGGTCATGACCCTTGACACCCTGAGGCTCCCGACGGAGACGTACACGCTCTTCGACCAGACAAGGCTTCGCTACAGGGTGGACATAGAGGCGTTTTACCCCGACCTGGATGCTGTGGCCCAGATGGTGAAGGAGAAGGGGTTCAACCTTTTCTACAAGGGTGTGGAGAACCGCAAGCTGTGCTGCGGCATCCGCAAAGTGGAGCCGCTGAACCGAGCGCTGAACTCGCTGGACGCATGGATCACCGGTTTGCGCCGTGACCAGGGCATGGAGCGCGGCAGCATCGATATTGTTGAGTGGGACGAGCCGCACCAGAACTACAAGGTGAACCCACTCGCCAACTGGTCGTTCGACCAGGTCCAGGAGTACGTGAAGTCGAACAACGTCCCGTACAACGAGCTGCACGATAAGGGTTATCCCTCCATTGGCTGCGCACCATGCACGCGTGCAATAGAGCCAGGCGAAGACCAGCGCGCCGGCCGCTGGTGGTGGGAGGCAGACCCGGATGCCAAGGAGTGCGGGCTGCACATCGTTGAGACCGCCGCCCGTTGAGTATTCTTACCAGGTGGCGCACTGCCCAGTTGCCCGACGGGTTCGGATGGCAGTGAATGAGCGGCCTTTATTTACCGAATCGCAGTGATTGGTTCCTGCGGCGCAAATTCATTTAGCAACCCCAACGAGCCTGTAAATTCATATGAACCTACCAGCCGTCGACGAGACAGCAGCGCAGGAGTTGAGTCAACTCCGGGCGCTGGAGTCAGAGTCGATACACATCATTAGAGAGGTCGCCGCTGAGTTCGACCGGCCGTGCCTGCTTTTTTCCGGCGGCAAAGATTCTGCCGTCATGCTCCACTTGGCGGTCAAAGCTCTCCGCCCTGCGATCCTACCCTTCCCTGTCGTTCACATAGACACGGGGCACAACTTTCCAGAAGTAACCGAGTTCCGTGACCGCACCGTTAAGCGGCTGGGCGTTGAGCTGATAGTCGCCTCCGTTGAGGATGCGATTCGCGAAGGACAGGTTCCGCCAAGCACTGCGCCCGGCAACTCGCGCAATCGCCTGCAGACGCCGGTTCTGCTTGAAACGATCCGCAAGAACAAGTTCGGCGCTGTGTTCGGAGGCGCCAGGCGTGATGAGGAACGGGCGCGGGCGAAGGAACGGGTGTATTCGTTCCGGGATGAGTTCGGGCAGTGGGACCCGAAGAACCAGCGGCCGGAGGTTTGGAACCTGTACAACGGGTTCATCAGCCCCGGCCAGCACATCAGGGTGTTCCCGCTTTCAAACTGGACTGAGCTGGACATCTGGCGGTACATGGCCGACCAGAAGATTGAACTCCCCTCCATTTACTTTGCACACGAGCGCGAGGTGGTTGAACGGGATGGCATGCTGATGGCGGTATCGCCACTGCTCCAGCCGGAGCCGCGCGAGACAGTGTCAAAGCAGTCGGTGAGGTTCCGCACCGTGGGGGACATGACCAGCACGGCTGCGGTGCCTTCAATGGCGAGCACGCTTGAAGAGGTGATTGCGGAGGTTGCTGCCACGCGGATTTCCGAGAGGGGCGCGAGCCGCGCCGATGACCGGACGTCTGAGGCCGCGATGGAAGACCGCAAGCGCGAGGGCTACTTCTAATGAAGCTGCTCAGGATCGCGACTGCGGGCTCGGTGGATGACGGCAAGAGCACGTTGATAGGCCGCCTGCTCTTTGATTCGAAATCGGTCTCTGACGACGTGCTTTGCGCCGCACAGGTTACGAGCAGGCGGCAAAGCTCCGAGTACCTGAACCTTGCGCTGTTCACGGATGGGCTGCGGGCTGAGCGCGAGCAGGGAATAACCATTGATGTGGCGTACCGCTATTTCGGCACGCCTAAGCGCAAGTTCATCCTGGCTGACACCCCCGGCCACGTCCAGTACACGCGCAACATGGTCACGGGGGCGTCTACCGCAGATGTAGCACTGATCATCATTGACGCCCGCAATGGTGTTGTTGAGCAGTCCCGCCGGCATGCCGTCATAGCGTCGCTGCTTGGAATCCGGCACGTGGTGGTATGCGTCAACAAAATGGACCTAGTGGAATACAGCCACGCTGTTTTCGCGCCAATTCGCGACGAGTTCGAAGGATTTCTCAATAAACTAAAGATCGACAACGCGCACTTTATCCCGATGTCGGCGCTGCATGGCGACAACGTGGTTGAGTCGTCAACCAAAATGCCGTGGTACCAAGACAGGCCCCTTCTTCACTACCTTGAGGAGTTCCAGTTGCCAGCGGAGGCTGCTGATCAGCCCCTGCGCCTCCCGGTCCAGTACGTCATTCGCCCACTTCGGAACGAGTATCACGATTACCGCGGGTACGCGGGGGCGGTAGCCGGCGGCGTGGTATATGTGGGGCAGGAAGTGACCATATTGCCATCCGGCCTGACGACGCGCGTGACCGGTGTCGAAACTCCTGACGGCGAAGTAGACCAGGCGCCAAAGCCGACTTCAGTCACGGTGCGTGTGGCTGATGACTTCGATATTTCGCGCGGCGACATGATCATCTCCACAGACGACGCCCCAAGGACAACGCAGACCTTTGATGCAACGATCTGCTGGATGAGTGACAAGACCGTACTGCACCAGGACCACATGCTGCGGATCAAGCACACGACCCGAACAGCGAAGGCCATGATCACCGACCTTAAGTGCCTGATTGACATCGCCTCGCTGGAGGCCCAGACGGGCGTGGATTCGTTAAAGCTGAACGAGATTGGGCGCGTGTCGATTCGCACGAGCACCCCATTGGTTTGCGATGACTATACGCAGAACAGGGTCACCGGCAGTTTCATTCTTGTGGACGAAGCAACGAATGATACGGTGGCTGCCGGGATGATAGGCAGCCCACGGTTCGGTGACTTCATCTCGGTGACGTAGCGTTTAGGCGGCAAGCCACCGCTGATCAGTTGACATGTTGCTCCACGGTTCTATGACATTCGCTGCGCTCACTTTCGGACTGCATTCCAGCTACGGAGGCGTGTAGACAGAGCTTTTACCCCTCAAGAACGAGGCATTCAAACTGGCCATCCCGCACCGGTCGAGTTTGCCCGGGGAAGTGTCGCATATGAAACAGGCAACGGAAGTTATCCTCGCCAGCGGCGAGCATACGGAACGGATGGGAAGGGCGATGGGCAAGGCCTTCCAAAATGAGCCGAACTTCACCTACATCATTCCGGACGAGGCCAAGCGGGAACGTGCGCTGCAGTGGTTCTTCGGCACCTTCACCGCCAGGCTCGGATTTTGGTACGGAAAGATCTACACGACCCCTGACGCCCTGGGCGGAGCAGTGTGGATGGCGCCGGGCAACAAGGTTACGTTCGGCGGCGCACTGCGTGCCGGCCTGCTCTCAATGCCCTGGCGATTCGGTTGGGGCGGGCTAAGGCGCTCAATGGAGATCAGCAGCCATATTGATCGAATGAGAAAAGACGTAGCACCAGAAAGGCACTGGTACCTGATGGCGCTCGGCATAGATCCTGCGGCGCAGGGAAAGGGAATTGGCAGCGCCCTGGTCGGGCCCACGCTTGCACAGACCGACGCAGAAGCGGTCGATTGCTACCTGGAGACATTCAGCGAGCGGAATGTGACCTTCTATCAGAGGTTTGGCTTTGAAGTTAGGGGCGATGCTCAGCCCACGAAAAGCGGGATCCCCTTCTGGGGAATGGTCCGGGAGCCACACACATGACCATCCCGTCCTTCAATTGCTAACTCATGACCCTGGCGCAGACCCCGGCCTCAAGGCACTGGGATCATAGTCATGGCACGCTGCCCACGCCTTGTCCATCAGTTCCAATAGTGTGCGACGCTCGGCTTCGCTCAGGCGTTGAAGCGGGGGAATGTCAGCGGCCTGAAGCGTGAGCAGACGATCAAGCATTTGGCGGCCCGTCTCTGTCATCGCCAGCGTCTTGACCCTCCGGTCCTGGGGGGCCACTCGCCTTTCAATAAAGCCAGCCTCTTCGAGCCTATCCACAAATGCAGTCACATTGGAGGGGTCGCAGGAAAGGCGATGTGCGAGTTCCCGGGTAGGCACAGGCTGATCGGGATCGAGTTGCAGCAAGGCGCGCGCCGTGGCTGAGGTCAGCCCCAGTTCTTCGAAGCGGGCATCATAATAGCGGGCCATCCAGACGAAGACTGCCATCATTCGTCCGGTCAAGTCTTTCATCAAGGCCATCTCAGCAGATGGCCGTTTCTTCGCTTCCTGCTGCATACCCACAGAATAGCAAATGTGGTTGATTGTTGACTCGCTCCATTAATTATATATACTGGAGATGCTCCATGGTATATGAACACCATCAATACCCTGTGGAGGAGCGACGTCACGAACCTTAGCCTGCGTCCGCCTCGCAGTTCAAGCACAGGTACAGGCAATCGCTGGGGTGATTAATCGGAGGATGTAGAAATGTTCACTGAGAATGAACGCTCGTACCTGGAGTCGGCCCGACTGGCAAGAATTTCCACGGTCTCTACGGATGGCCAGCCCGATGTGACGCCTGTGGGATTTGAATTTGACGGACAGAATTTTTACGTTGGCGGGTTCAACAACACTCGAACACGTAAGTACCGGAACGTCCAGGATGGGAACGACAAGGTCGCGCTAGTCATTGACGACCTGGCTTCTGTTGACCCGTGGCAGCCCCGCGGCGTCAGGGTGTACGGGACAGCGGAACTGGTGGATCGTGAGGGGTATGCAGGGGCTGGCTCCTATCTCAAGATCACTCCTACGGTGAGCTGGAGTTGGAGCATCGAAACCTCCGGTACGCCCGGCGGCACGAAGAAGACAGTCCACAAGTCCTAAGCCAGATGGGAAATACCCGTGTCGGGTCTCGTTTCTACCTGCGGCCTACGCGGGCCGCAGGCGGATTCGAGCGGCGACTTCGTAGCCGAGTATTGCTGTGCGATCGCCAACCTGCAGGGTGACGACGCCACGATACGGAGCGATGTCGTCGATGGTCACCTCAACGCCCGGTAGCACGCCGCACTCTGCCAGGTACTGGACAAGCTCTTCGTCGTCCTCAGGTATGCGGTCTATCAGCATCCGGCGGCCGGTCGGCGCCCGGTCCAGCGTGACCGCATCGCGCGGCTCCACGTAATCACTGCCGGGTATGGGCTGGCCGAACGGGTCTGTGGATGGATCGCCGAGCCTGTTCTTAATGTCGCGCTCAAGCTCGTCTGAGATGGCGTGTTCAAGGCGATGCGCCTCTGCGTTGACCCGGTGCAGGTCCACGCTAAGGAAGTCCACGATCATGCGGGCAGCGAGCCGATGTCGCCTGATGATGCTCTCGGCCAGTGTCTTGCCGTGAGATGTGAGGCCGATGTCACGTGTGTCTGACATCTGGATGAGCCCTTCACGCTCCATCCGGCGCAGCATGCCGGACACGGACGGGAGGGAAGTTCCAAGGTACTCAGTTTCCGGCACCCGTCGAAGCTGATCGACAAGGTTGGAGTTGGTGACCCTGAGGTTTTGCTCCTGGACGAGGTAGATGGAGAGAAGGTAATTCTCCATGGACTGCGTGAGCCGCGCCTCTCCCGGCAGCCCGCGTGCGCCCACGCGGCGCGTGGTTGGCCTTGATTTGCTGGATTTGGAGCGCTTCTCTACCACTGAGTGAGGCTATCAATCGCCCGAACTGAACGTCAACTGGAAGACCGCTCGCGCAGGATGCAAAAATGGGCCGTGCGGAGCGTCGTTCGCTGAGGCATGGAGTTGTCCGGCCCTGTGCTGTGTGCGTTTGTGGCCGCTCGGTGACTGGATAAGACACGGCTCTTCCAGCCCATGGCGCCATCTCGTAAACTCACCCCTCAGCCAGGAGGCAGCAATGGATATTACAAGGTGTCAATGGGCCGTCAGTGATCTCATGATCGCCTACCACGATAATGAGTGGGGCGTGCCGGTTCACGATGACCGGCGCCTGTTTGAGTTGCTGATCCTGGAGGGAGCGCAGGCAGGGCTGAGTTGGGAGATCATCCTCAAGCGGAGAGACGGCTACAGGCGGGCGTTCGACAACTTTGATATTGATGCTGTGGCCGGGTACGACCAGGAGAAGGCTGCTGCGCTCCTGCTGGATGATGGAATCATAAAGAACCGGTTGAAGATTGCTGCGGCAATCGGCAATGCAAAGGCGGTGCAGGCTGTCCAGCGGGAGTTTGGCAGCCTGGATGGGTATCTCTGGGGCTTTGTAGATGGAAAGACCACCGGCGGTGAATTGCAGACGCTTGCGGATGTGCCGGTGACCACTCCGGAGTCCGACCGTATGAGCAGCGACCTCAAGAAGCGCGGATTCCGGTTCGTTGGGCCTACGATCTGCTATTCACTCATGCAGTCGGCAGGAATGGTCAATGACCATGTAGCAGGTTGCTTCAGGCGCGAGGAAGTGCGCGGGGTGACGTAAGAGTGGGTTTATGTACTCGACATAAATTGCGATGCGTTCTTCTGGGATGCTACGCTTGAGATGAAGCGGTGTTGCGACATTCCCGAGTAGCTCAGCGGTAGAGCAGCTGACTGTTAATCAGCGGGTCACAGGTTCGAATCCTGTCTCGGGAGCCAAACTCAATTCCGACCCGTTGACTCACAATCAGGGAGTCGGTTCGAGAGACCACTGAGCGGGTCTCCAAACAACCCTCGTTGACCCGTTTATTCTACGAACGGGGTCGGTTGATCTCCAAGCCGTGATGTCACTATTCCGGTAGAAGAACTCTGATTTCTGATTGGCCAGTGTCGTGTGCATCATGCCACCACTACCAAGGTTCAGTACCAATCGAGCGGTGTCGGTTTGAAGATTACGAGATGAGTTGTGCAAGCGAATCTCTGAATGGACTCTCAATTCGCGATCCTCACACCTGGCTACTACGCCGGCGGGCGCTCGAAAAGCAATTCAAACTCGACTGGGCCAGTACGGTAGTCTCCGTAGTGAGTTGGAATTGGAGCCTCGCTGACTGTACACCCTGTGGGTCTAGGATCCAAGGGGTCCACTACTACCATGAACGCTCGGTTCCCTGCATGCGAGCCGTCAGTAGTATTAACACTCGAACCTTCTATCGCGATCACCCACACCATCGATTTCGGGACCCCCTCGGGGGGAACGTAAATATCCGCGTCCGCGTTGACAACTTCCACGGCAGCAGCATCCACGTAAGCAGCCAAGATTCGGTTTATCGTGTCAGATAACTCGAGGTCCATCACCGCGCATCCACGCGTCACGTATTGAACGACTTGGTTTGCAATTCGATTTCGCTCGCGATCACTACTTGATGTCACCGGTAGAGAAATCGAAGTCACCGCCGCTTCCGGACCGGCGTCGATCTTCGAAACAGACTGATCAATACTCGAATCCCCACCATTACAGGAAACCAAGAACAGAGCAAACAGTACGATTGCAAGAACCCAACTTCGTATCAGTACTTCCATGCAGAACCTGGATGTTCCTTTTATTGTCGACAATACGCGTCTGCTTGATGAGGGATCCGTCGTTCCACGGGTCCCTCATCCTTGCAGTGTCACCGATTGCAGGACTGACATTCGTCACTTGAACAGGATCGCATCGACCTACTCAAATGGAGTGCCACATCATGCCAGACAACCCGGCAGAGCTTCTAGGGAACTGACGTCCCTTTCTTGGCCTGTTGGGTGCGCGGATCGGTAGATGATTCTCCCGGACTCCGCACCCAAGATCACGACCACCTATTCATATTGGGAGCGACCTCCACAGATGGACCGAAGCCGCTTACGGCCTCCAGCAGCGCATCTTAGGTGGGCCGCAGGGCCGCCTTCTCGCCAGCATACTGGGCATCCACCAAGGCATCATCGTTGCCCATGCCGCCCATCATGGGAGCGCCTTCAAGAGCGCCGCGCACCAGGATGGCCAGGGTGTTAGCGTAGCCATGGGTCATGCCATGCTGGGTCTTGAGGAAGCTGACAATTTCGCCGTGTTTGCGCAGGCCGGTGTCGCGCAGGACCTCTGTCCACTCGGCTACGGTCTTGCCGTATTTCTCTTCCAAGTTCCTGATCATGGTTGCTGTAGCCCGATCAGTATGCCGGGTCACTGTTTCCTCCTGACGTGCACGAGCAGGTTTCGGCGCCGAACCATCACGCCTGGTTAAGCCTGCCCCTTGACTACGGTTCGGACCATGTGCCTCAGGCCAGGGCGCTGGCCGTACATCAGCAGGTAAGCCTGGAAGAATCGCAGGGCCAGTAGCACAGCCAGGAGTGTGCTGACTGTAAGAATGCCCAGGCTGATCGCCAGGTCAAGTGCGCCTATGCCGTCGATTCCCATTCTGAGGAGCGCCGTCACCGGAGCGGTGAACGGGATGAAGGTGAGGACGCGTGACAACGTGCCTTCCGGATCTCCAAGCACTGGGGCCAAGAACCAGAATGGAACGATGCCGGGCATGATGATCGCCACTGTCATCTGCTGGGCTTCTCGATGACTGGAAGTAACAGCGCCCAGCGAACCCTGCAACGCTCCAAAGAACAGGTAGCCCAGGACAAAGTAGAGCAATCCAACGGGCAGCAACGCCAGGGGCGGCATGACGAGCTCTAGTTCAGGCGGCAAGTCAAGTATCCCGCTGGCCTGTACGCCAGCGATCAACGCCGTGGCAAAGACCATCCAGAATGCCACCTGGGCCAGTCCGACCACGGCCAGCCCAAACAACTTCCCCAACATCAAGTCCTTCGGCGTCGTGGAAGAAAGGAGGATCTCCATGACGCGGGTTTCCTTCTCCTCGCTCAGCCCTTCCTGGAAGAAGCCCGCCGACATGAATACCGACATCAAGACCAAAAACGAGAGGAGAACGAAGAATATGCGCCCAACGTCAAACGGCTCATCTACCGGTTGACCCTCAGGATCCACCTCGACGGTGTTGACGACGGCCGGTGACAGCAGGCGCTCTTGCAAGTCCGGCGGCACCTGGCCAGCCACGAGGTTTTCGCGAAGGAACTGTTCCAGCATGAGATCGGCGCCGCCGAATCCCGGGATGCCGGCCTGCCGCTCCTGGATCCGTTCAACGATGCCAGTGGCGAGGTAGTCAGCGGGAATGACGAACAGCCCATCGAGGTCTTCAGCCAATAATGCCTGGACACCGGCCTCCCGGTCTGGAACTGGCTCATAGGTGATAAGACTGCGCTGCCAAACATCTGTGAAGAGGCTGCTGTTGTCCACGTAACCCACTGTGGTGGCTTCCGGCTCATCATCTGCGGTATCGATGGCCTGGAAGATTGCAAATCCAGCGAGCGCGAGGAGGCCAATAGCCGGGAACAACGCGGTAGTAATGATGAAGCTGCGCCGCTTTACGGTTGCCCAGAACTCGTTGCGTGCGACAATCGTCAACTTATTCTTCACGGCGGGATCCCACTACTTTGACGAACACATCCTCCATGCTTGGGAGAACCACTTCAAATCGCTCCACTTCACAGCCCTGGCCCAACAACTGCTGGAGGATGGAGCGCGGGGTTGTTCCAGGGAGCATGCGCATCATGTACGTCTGATTTTCTTTCCGGATATCAGCAACGCCATCCAGGCCGTTGGGGGCCGGATCGCAAACGACAGCCACGGTATCGCCCCGGTAACTACGCTTGATCTCATCGACTGAGCCGTCCAGGACGACTGTCCCCTCATCGATCATCACCACCCGGTCACACAGTTCCTCCACCTGGTGCATCTGGTGAGTACACAGGACCAGCGCTCTACCTTCGTTCCGTAGATCAAGAATTACATCCTTAATCAGGCGGACGTTGACCGGATCCAGTGAAGAGAATGGCTCGTCCAAGACGACCAGGGCAGGGTCGTGCATCAGCGTGGCGGTGAACTGTACGAGTTGGGCCATGCCGTGACTCAACTCCCCCACCTTCTTGCTCCGGTGCGGCGCCATGCCGAACCTCTCCAGCCAGGAGTCGGCGCGCCGCAGAGCTTCGGACCGGTCCAGGCCCTTGAGTTCCCCGAGGAACGCCAGCGTGTCCGGTATGGTCCGGCCCCGATACAGGCCACGCTCCTCTGGAAGATAGCCGATGTGCTCCTGGCTATGCTGAGCGAGTGGTTTGCCCAGCACATGGACACCGCCGCGATCAGGCGCAAGTATTCCAAGGGCTATACGGATGGAGGTGGTTTTCCCTGCCCCGTTGGGTCCTACGACTCCCAGTACCTGGCCATGCTCAGCGGCAAAGGAGACATCGCGTACTGCGTCGTTATCACCGAAACGTTTCCATATACCGTCTACAGCCAGGGCGGCTGTCCGAGTCGCCGGTTGTGCTGCCGTCATGCGTCTTCCTTCCCAACGCTTTGACGGAGCACCGTTCGCATGCCGGAGCGGGTCCAGGATATGAGATCGCGCTCCGGCATGCGTCCAGGCTAGCCGCCCGGCTGGAACTGGTCCAACACGGGCAAGAACACCTGATCGTAGTGGGCTGAACGCCGGTTGGGCGTGCTGATGAACTGGACTACGTAAGTGGCGCCGCCATCTTCCGCGAGAGCCAGGTCCAAGACCTGCCCTCCAGACTCAACATGGTAGAGGTTCCAGTCGAAGGTGTCAGTCTCATGCGTGCCCGTCAACTCAGGCGTGGCCTCAAGGCCAAGCTGGGAAACCAGCGACTGCAGGATCTGATCCGGGGTTGCACCTGGAGCGCCTGCCATCGTCAGTGCGACCAGCAGCGACTCTTCGAACACGCCGGGAGCGACCTGGGTCCAACCTTCAGGAACTACTGTGGTGAACCCAAGCATGGGATGCTCGTAGTCGCCAAGCTCCGGCTCTACATCTGATGGAGCGAAGGCCGGCGACTCCATGTCTGAGATGCAGTCAGAAGCTGGCGCAGCCGACGGGTCATCCAGGAACTCCAGCGTGACTGATTCAGGGCATTCGTGGGATGAAGTCACACCGTGGCCCACCGCAGGGAACGCGAGGTAGTGGCTGTTCTCCAGGCTCTCCGCGACCATCTCGCCCCAGCCGGGAGGCGTGATGGGGTCATACTCACCTGCCAGTACAAGGACAGGGATGTCACTGTCTACCGGCTCGTTCTCAACGGAACTGGCGGCATCGACGCCCCACATCTCGCAGACGTTGAACACCTCGGGGCCAATGGTTGGAGCTGATTCGAAGACGCCCCTCAGGTCCGGGTATTCGGCAACGGCGGACGCAACTTCCTCTCGATCTGAGAACGCCACTTCTTCCTGGCACTGGACTGAAAGCTGCATGCCTGCACTGAAGAACTGGAGGTCCCCCAGGAACGCCCCCTGGAGCAGCCCAAGCGTGTCGAAGTCGCCATTGTCGGCAGCGTAGATGAGCTCCGGCAGGTAGGGGATGATGTCAGCGACGTACAGCGAGTTGAAGATAAGCCCCAGCAGATCATCGCCCGTCATGACTGAGTCTGTGCGTTGTCCCGTCATGGGATTTGTGATGACGTACGGCGCTGGTTCTTCATTCAACTGCTCTACCAGGTCGAACAGGGTGGATTCCAAGTCAGGGTAGGTGTCGGCACAGGTGGAATCGTCCGCGCATGCTTCGAAGAGCACATTCATTGCCCTATCCAGGTTTGCTGGCGTTTCCACGTACAGGTTGGTCTCCAGCGGGTAGGCCGAGTCCAGGACCGCGCTTCGGACGCCATCCGGGAAGTCACGCAAGATGGTCAGGGCCAGCCGGCTGCCGTAGGACACCCCGTACACGTTCCACTGGTCGTATTCCAGGGCCTCTCGCAGGGCGTCGACATCGGCGGCGTTGTTGGCGCTGTTGTACGCCGAAAGATCGACTCCCTCGTCCACCAGGCGGTCGTGGCAGGCCGTGAGCGCGTCGGTCAGGCGATCCAGTGCCTCAGACGAGTCAACCGGCTCCTCGACAATCTGGTGAACCGCCTGCGTGTACTCGTCGCACGCCAGGGACGGCTGTGAGTACCCGGTGCCGCGCTGATCGAAGATGACCAGGTCGCGGTCCTGGACCAGAGGCTCGAATACAGTGGGGAAGGTCAAAGGCACTGTTTCCAGGGTTGAGCCGCCCGGCCCACCGCTGAGGTATACCAGCGGGTCATCTGCGTCATCATTCGGACTCTCGAACACAGCGAAGTGCAGACGGATCGTGCCAGAGCCGGGGTCGTCCCAGTTCTCTGGCACTGTCACGTACCCGCATTCGACACCGTAGCCACGCGGGGCCTCGAACTCGCACTCTGCATCCTCAATGCCCGTTACCGGTTCCGGAGTTGTGCCAGGAGTGGTCCCGGGAGTCGTGTCCGGGGTTGTGCCTGGCGTTGGGTCAGCGGGCGTAGGCTCCGGCACGATGGTGGGCGAGATATTTGGCCCCGGAATGATGATGATCATTCCGTTCTCAGGATCGCCGATCACTATGGAGCCCGGCGGCGGCGTGAATCCGGGCATCACGTCCGGAGTCGTACCAGGCGTAGTGTCAGGGGTCGTGTCTGGCGTTACTCCAGGCGTGGTATCCGGGGTTGTTCCCGGTGTCGTGTCCGGAGTTGTGTCAGGCGTCGTGTCCGGAGTTGTTGCCGGTGTTGTGTCCGGAGTAGTACCAGGCGTTGTGTCCGGGGTGGTACCTGGAGTTGTGTCAGGGGTTGTATCCGGAGTGGTGCCGGGAGTCGGAGATTCCTCCGGGTCCGGCGTCCCCTGTCCAGGCGGCAGCGTGGCCGTGGGCGTCTCGTCGTCTCCCCCGTTTTCGCACGCCGCGACGAACAGCGAGATCGAGAGCGCCGCTATGATCAACCACCCGCGCCACGCCCAGGGCGATACGGATGATAAGCGCTTGTTTTGTGGCATTTGCCGTTTCCTCCAACGCGATATGACCGTCTGCCACCGGACTGCCAGCAGCAGTGAACCCCGCCAAGTTTTTGGGAGCGCCCATGACGTGTGGTCAACGTGGACGCGACGAGGAGGTGGTTGCGGGATCTGCCGTTACCGTCGTTGAGGATGCTGAATAACGCCCCAGAGGGCATCGCCTACAAGGGGGAACGCGGAACCATCAAGCAGGTGTTTAAATTCCGCCCGCGCTGCAGGGTGTGGCTGCCCAGGGGCTTACGCAGGGTTAGTGCACACCAGCTTGGCGGAGCATTCGCCCGGTGTAGTCGCGAACGATGAAGGGCGGGATGCCAGCGAAAGCCTATTCGGTGACCACTGCGGTCCCGTAGACAAGGATCTCAATGGCGCTTCCCATGATGTCGCCGGTCACAAAGCGAGTACCAACAATTGCGTTGGCGCCCTGCTCCTGGGCGCTCTTCGACATCTGTTCCACCGCCACCTCTCGTGCATGCTGCATCAGCTCCGCGTACTCAGGAATGTCACCGCCAAAGACGTTCCTGATGGATGCTGTGATGTCTCTTACTGCGCCGCGCGCTCGTACTGAGTGTCCCTGTACAAGGCCCAGTACCTGGGTGACGCGAGCATCGGAAATTTCATCTGTGGTCACTACGATCATGGGTTTGCCTTTCAGGTGTTGATTTCTCACTGCTCGTCACGGCTTACTCCGGGTATGTTGGTTCCATCCTGTGATGGACAGCAGCTAGCAGACAATCGGCAGCCTGTATACCAAAGGGCACATCACCTTGCGTTACGCTATGGGGCAGACACTCACCAGCCGCGTAGCCTTAAGGGGCGACGGCAGGAGTATGACGATAACAAAAAGGGGGAACCAGCAGATGGCGATTTGGGAAAGTCCAAGTTGAACCAAGCGGTTGGTGGTCGCTCCAGTTTGGGTGACGAAGTTCCCTGAGATGAGCAGTAGCAGACGGTGGTGCGTGAACTCATTGATCGCGCCGTCACGGAACCAGGGAGGTGCTACATGGCAGGAGCCGAGATTGTCATATCGCTGGCGGCGCTGTTCGCCGTGGTGCTTGGCGTGTTGGGCACCGTGTTCTGGATTTGGATGCTGGTGGACTGCGCCACGAAAGAGGCGGATACGGGGAACACAAAGATCGTGTGGGTGATCATCATTGCCATCACGAACGTGATTGGGGCCGCCCTGTACTT
>JBBDMW010000019.1:0-33122 GCA_040878005.1 Dehalococcoidia bacterium | reverse complement strand
CTCAAGGCCGTTCACTTCCAATACAGAGCGGTTGGCAGAGCTGCCCGGTTACCTGCGCTACTACAATCACCACCGTCCGCACGGCGGCATCAGAGGGGCAACCCCCGCATCAAGACTGTAAACAACCTCTGTGGGCGGTACATCTAGGGGTGCTGCAGGCCCTTGGCATGCCTCGCACCGTGGCCTGATGACTGCGTTGGGCACTCCACGACATGGATTCTGGCCAATCGGGGCCGGTCACACTGACTGAGAATGGTTGCCCGGGCCCTGCCCTTGGCCTTTGGCTGCTTCAGCCCTTGCCTTCACCAAATCGTCCGCCCTAACGTACGACGCAACGCTCCAAGAGGTGATCCGCCCGCGACCCTTTCTGCCTACGGCGCTTCTGCAGGTACGTTGCGCGGTAGAGGCACTGGCAGCGCAAACCTGTCGTCCCGTTGCTCCCCGAGGTGTGTCTTGAACCAGACACTGGCTGCCACTCCACAATCAGTGAAATGGAACCAATTTTGATTCTTTTTTTATGTCACGGTCGCTGCCGTTCATGTACGAGTTATCAACGTCTGCGGAAGATTGACGATTGACTCGAATGGGCGCGCGAGGCATAGCGAGTATTAGGGTTCTCCACGACTAACTAAGGAGCGCTGGTAATGAACGACTTCATTCAATTGTCGTCGAATATCCAGAGCATCCAGATCGGGAAAATAAAGGTCGATCACGTTGGCTTGGCACAGGCTGTGGCACAGATTGACTGCTTTGTAAACGCAGGGACACCGCACCAGGTGGTAACCGCGAACATGCGGTTTTTGAGCCTCGCCCAACATGACCGGGAGTTTGCCTGGATTGTCAACCGCAGCGCCCTGGTAGTGGCAGATGGAATGCCGCTGGTCTGGTTGTCAAAACTCATGGGCACGCCTTTGCCTGCTCGTGTAACCGGGGGAGATCTCTTGAATGCCTGCGCAGAGCTTGCGGCCGACAGGCGGTACTCTGTCTTCCTCCTGGGCGCTAGACCCGGCGTAGCAGAGGAGAGCGGCCGCAGGTTGTCGGGTATATATCCAGGCCTGGAAATTACGGGCACTCATCACGGCTACCTGTCAGGTGATGAGGAAGAACATAAGGTATTGCGAGAGATTCGAGACGCTCAGCCGCAGATGCTATTCGTGGCAATGGGCTGCCCGAAACAGGAGCAGTGGATTTACCGGAACTTGGCTGACCTTCAAGTGCCGGTATGCATGGGTATAGGCGGGGTACTGGAGGTAGTCGCAGGACGGCTGAAGACTGCTCCGGTCTGGATGCAGGGTACAGGGCTGGAGTGGACTTACAGGCTCAAGCAGGAGCCTCGCAGGCTCTGGAAGAGATACCTGATTGAGGATATCCCCACGGGGCTGCGGCTCGGCACAGCGGCTTTGGTTCAACGTACGCGGACTAGTACTCACGCGGGTAAATGAACGGCCTAATGACCACTCTACTGGCAACACTGCTCCTGTTGTGTGGCATGGCCCTTCTGGTGCCGTCGTTCTACTTATTGCTTTTGACCGTGGCCAGTCTCTTTTACCAGTCTCCATCCCGGCGGAATCATTCGCCTAAGCATCGCTTTGCGATCCTGGTTCCGGCGCATGACGAAGAGACTCTCCTGCCAGGACTACTGAAAAGCTTGGAGGAACTGGATTACCCGCCCAGCCTGCGTCGCGTGTATGTAGTGGCTGATAACTGCTCGGACAATACTGCAGCCGTCGCTGCTGATTATGAATGCGTTGTGCATGAGCGTAGCGATCCGGAGTTCAGAAGCAAGGGATACGCTCTCCAGTGGTTATTGGAGCGTATTGCGTCGAGTGGTGATGCTTTTGATGCTTACGTGTTCTTGGATGCTGACTGCGTTGCTTCGCGAAACTTCCTGACTGTCGCAGATACCCAACTTCAGTTAGGGCACAAGGCTGTGCAAGCCTACGATGGCGCAGCGAACCCAACTGAGAGTTGGGTGTCATCGCTGCGCTACATAGCTCTGGTCCTTAGGCACCACGCGCGGTCTCGAGGTCGAGAGGTGCTGGGACTGTCCTGCGGCCTGTTTGGCACGGGGATGGTATTTCACCGATCAATAATTGAGACGTATGGATGGCATACCCATGGCCTTGTGGAGGATGTTGAATATTACTTGCACCTGACCAAGCACGGCATCCGGGTAAATTTTGCACCCGAGGCCACGGTGCTATCTGGCATGCCGGCGTCACTACGCGACGCGCGCAGTCAGAATGAACGCTGGGAGAAGGGAAGGCTTGAGGTTGCCAAGCGACATGTGCCAAGTCTGGTCTGGCAATCTCTCAACACCCGGTCTGCCATGAAGTTGGATGCCGCAATTGAGCAGGCCATACCACCGCTCTCGATTGTGGTGTTGGCAAGCGTAGTGCTGTTCGGGGCCAGCCTGGCCATGGGTGGTCCCGTACATATTGTGATCGCTGCTGCTGTGTTGGCGGCCCTACTGGGCCATGTGACAATCGGTCTAACGTCGGCGCGACCACCGGCCGCTGTCCTTCTATCGGTAGCTTACGCGCCGTGTTTCATCTTGTGGAAGCTCTTGCTTTACGCGCGGGTCATGTTGACCGGGAGCCGGGACTGGGTGCGTACGCGGCGCGATTAGAGCGGCTGACAAGGCTCTGCCCCGAGGCGCACGGGCGCTCAGCCATCTGTGTAAGGCTCTCCCCCTATGAGTCTGTATTGACAGGTGGTGAAGCTATGCCTGCCACCGAACCTCTTCCAAGACAGCTTCTGGCATGTCCACATCCAGTTTTCATGTTTTGTTTATCTCATGCTCATCCAAATTAACAGCGTGTTCTTCAACCCGGTGATAAACCTGAGCCTTGATTAAGAGGTGGGGCAAAAGAGACCTCTGGCCATCATCCCGATCAGGTGGGCTATGTGGTTTGACGCGGGCTTGCCAGCGTTTAATGGACAGTGACTTGGCGCAAAGCATCTTACCCAAATCGATAACCGAGTCATCGGATTCTGTACGCGTACAGCCGA
This sequence comes from Dehalococcoidia bacterium, assembly GCA_040878005.1. Lineage (GTDB taxonomy): Bacteria > Chloroflexota > Dehalococcoidia > Lucifugimonadales > Lucifugimonadaceae > JBBDMW01. The sequence goes on along the minus strand of JBBDMW010000019.1, from coordinate 30,110 downwards.
ACACGCGGCACATCGATGGGCGTGTCACAGGCGTGTTTGCGTTCGTGCTGACTGACCTGGCGTTGCTGACCTCTGCGGCTCTGTTGGGTCATCTTGCAAATGTGTATTGGCCGGACCTGAACAGTCAGGTTCCCCATGCTCAGATTCTCTGGATCCTGCTTGCGTTTGCAGTTATATCTGCCATTGGCCTAATTTTCGCCTACCCATACCCGCTGTCCGGGCACCATGTGTTGCGACGAGAGTGGCCCCGCGGCATAGGTACCATCTCCTTCATCATGATGCTGCTGTGGAGCCTCACTGCGATCATGGCACCCCAGCAACTGGCGTCGGCAGAAGTTGTAGTGATGTGGGCTGCGGCGGTCGTTGCGGTGCCTGCAGGGAGGAAATTCACGCAGCGGATCCTTCTTGCGAGGGGAATTGGTCGGCAGAGGCTGTTGCTGATTGCCAGTCCGTGCAACGTTGGCCCAATTCTTAAGCAGCTCAGCATGAACAAGCCTTCCTGCCAAGTTACAGGACTTGTAATTACTGCTGACCGGCATGATGCCATTAGTGGCGCGAACGGTCTGTTTGATAATCAATTGGATAGCTTGACGGAAATACCCATAGCCGATGACATCGGGTTGCTGCCCAATATCCTGTCATTCACCAGGCCGTCGGATGTACTGATTGCCGTACCTAATAGCGAATATGCAGCCGTGCAACGAACGGTACGGAACTCCGTACCGGCCGGTATCACGGTCAGAGTAGCTCTGGACCCGCTGCTTGACGATGCAGGAGAAATGGACCTTGTAGCAGGTATCTCCACCGTCAGTTTCAAGCGACGGATTTTCTCTTGGCAGTACGAGAGTGTGAAGAGAGGGTTCGACATCACAGCATCAGTGGCTGCGCTGATAGTTTTCTCGTTCGTAATGGCAGTGATTGCCGTGGCAATAAAGCTGGAGTCGCCTGGTCCGGTGCTCTTTAAGCAGATCAGAGTCGGTAGGAATGGGCAACTCTTCAGCATGTACAAGTTCCGATCAATGAAAGTCAATGCCGAAGCCCTGCTGCACGACCTCATGCAGCATAACGAGGCTTCGGGAGCGATGTTCAAGATGCGGAATGATCCCCGTGTCACTCAAGTTGGGATGGTAATAAGGAAGCTGAGCCTGGACGAGCTCCCGCAACTGTTCAACGTGTTGGGCGGCTCAATGAGTCTGGTAGGGCCGCGCCCGCCGCTACCCAAAGAAGTGGAGGAGTATGAGCTTTGGCATTTCCAGCGGCTCGAGGGCGTACCGGGCATAACCGGCCTCTGGCAAGTCAGCAGAGGGCCGGAGGTTTCTTTCGATGAGATGGTCCGCATGGACCTGGATTACTTGCGCTACTGGTCAGTGTCCAAGGACATCGTAATTCTTTTCAAGACTTTTCCAGTCGTACTCACCGGCCGGGGTGCCTATTGATGGAATCTCGTTTGCCGGCGAACGCCCTAGTGGCGGGTGACTCCCAAATTGTTGTCAGAAATATTCTGATGCTATTGCTACGGCAGGGGATGGTCTGGGTACTGAGCGGAGTCCTGATCCTGTTCCTGCCTAGGTATCTGGGCGCTGAAGGTCTGGGGCAACTCCAGTTCGCGAGGTCTTTTGCCGCGATTCTTGCCGTAATGGCCACTCTCGGTGCACACCAGTTCTTAGTGAAAGAGGTGGCAAGGGACCACTCGCAGGCAAGCCACTACATCGGTACAGCGATCGGCATGCGTCTGCTTGCCTCCCTCCTGGTGATTGCGGCTGTCTCTGCGGTGGCTCAACTGTCTGGATTTTCTGTAACTGCAGCGACGGTGATGTACTTGGCGGCGGCGACCATGGTCATAACCTCGTTAGCGCGCCTGCTGGCGGGCTTCCTGCATGGATTTGAGGATATGGGAGGCGTGGCGCTGGCCGATGTGGCGGGGAAGCTGACGGTGGTGGTAGTGGGCACCATCGTGCTCGTATCGATGCAAAACGTTATGGCCTATGCCGGCGTTCTGCTTATGGGCGCTGTCGTGCACCTTGCTGTGGCTGCTTTGTTTCTGCGAAGCAGGATTTTACTGAGGCTTGACTTCTACATGCCAAGGGCCCGGACGTTACTCAAGGGAGGCGTTCCGTTCCTGCTGATGGCGTTCATTCTGGAGATATACAACCACGCGGACGTTGTCATCCTCCGGATGTTCACCAACGAGACAACCACCGGCTGGTATGCGGCCGCATTGCAGTTCTACCGCGCTGCTGAGCTATTCCCACTGGCCATAACGACTGCACTTATGCCTACGTTGTCTCGCCTGCATCTCACAGACGTCTCCATGCTCGCCAGCATTGCTCACAAGAGCATCGCTGTGGGCGCACTGGTCGTTCTACCTATGTCGCTCGGGCTGAGCTTGCTATCTGAACGTCTGATCGCCTTCCTGCCGTACCCGGACACTTTCCAGAACTCAGTTCCTCTGCTTACTCTGCTGGCCTTGACCATTCCCGCGACGGCGCTCCTGACCATCTTGGGCACCATTGCGATAGCCGTGGATAGGCACAAGGTGTGGGCGTATGCGCTGCTTTTAACCCTGACAGTTGACATTGTTCTAAATGTTCTCACTGTGCCGTACTTTGACCGAGTAGCTGGCAATGGAGGTATAGGCGCTGCTCTGACAACACTTCTGGCTGAACTGGTTATGGTTGCGGTTGGAGTCTGGCTGATGCCCAAGGGTGTGATTACGTGGGAGACAGCCAGACTGATCATAAAGATCATTCTGGGTTCATCAGTAATCGTGGCTGCGTGGTTGCTTGCTATCTGGCTGAACCTGCCGGTGCTGCTACTAGTTGCGCTGGGCGGAGTGGGATATCTGGCAGTGATCTTCACGACACGCGCTGTGACCTTTAGTGACTTGATATTTGTGCGGCGTGCTGTCTCGGGGCGTCTCAAAGCCAGTAGTCCCAGAAATCCAGTTGAGCAGGGAGAGCCTCTATGACGGCACCTGTACTCAGCGTGATTATCCCCACGCACAACCGGCGTTGTTTGCTGCAGGAAATGCTGATGTCTCTACAGCGACAGACGTTTCCTGCGGACCAGTTCGAAGTGGTGGTAGTGGATGATGGCTCCACTGACGGCACCGTTGAGATGGCCAGGAAGATGAACACTACCTACAGCCTACGTGTCCTGCCCCAAGAGCAGTCCGGCCCTTCAAGGGCCAGAAACAGCGGCGCCCGCATTGCGTCAGGAAAGTTATTGCTCTTCCTTGATGACGATCTTCTTCCGAAGAACCAGATTCTTTCTGCCCATGCGCAGGTCCTTGAAAGGGACCCGGGGAACGTGGTATTGGGCCGGTTGCTGCCATGGGGCAGCGGTCCCCGTGGTGGCTGGAACCGATGGGAGGAACGCGTCTATGAAAAGCATTATAAGGCGGTACAGGACAACCGTAGGCCGCCTTCTGGCAGGCGTCTCTACAGCGGAAACTTTTCGATATGGCGTGAGCAGTTTTTGAACGCCGGGGGATTCGATGAGACGTTGAGCCGTGGCGAAGATGTGGAGCTGGGGTTCCGTTTGGAGCGGTCAGGTTGCCACTTTCATTTTTGCGTTGATGCCGCCGCTTTTCACCGAGGATACCGGACTTATGAATCCTGGTGCCGTTCCGCATATCTCTACGGACGCAGCGATGTTCAGCTTGCGGTCCAGCGGGGATACAGGCAGGTACTTGACGAGATATTTGGCTGGTACGACAGAAAACCCCAAGTCATCCGCTTGGTGATCAAAACTGCTCTGGCAGGCGGAAAGCCTGTGCAGCAGTTCCTATTGCAGTCTTTCCGGTTGTCGTCTGCAATCTTTGATCAGTTGGGTTTTGAGGAATTCTCTCACTACTCCTATAGCGCCATTTTTAACCTGCACTACTGGCAGGGAGTGGCCGACGAGTTGGGCGGGCGTTCGGACTTTCAAAGGTACGCTCATGCCCACAGCGGGCATCGCGCCGGTGTTACGTCTCAGGGTGGTAAGCGCAGTTTACTGAGGAAACAGAAGAGGGAAGCAGATGGTTAAAGTTGCGGTTGCAGGGTTCGGTTACTGGGGGCCCAACCTCGTTCGTACCTTCAACAACTTGGAGAATTGCGAGTTGATAGCGTGCTGTGACCGTGACACAGCGCGGCTGATCGCTGTCAGGGAACGGTATCCAGGGATCTACGTCACAACTAGTTATGAGGAGATTCTGGAATCGAGAGATGTAGACGCCGTGGTCATTGCTACTCCGGCCAGATCTCACTACGAGATGGTCCACAGTGCTCTCCTTAGCGGCAAGCATGTCCTGGTTGAAAAGCCTCTGGCCATGAATTCAACAGGGGCCGAGGATCTTATTAACGTGGCCAAGGGTGCAGGACTGGTGCTGATGGTGGGGCATACGTTCCTTTATTCACCGGCCGTCCATGTGCTGAAAGGCATTGTGCAGAGCGGTGAACTAGGCAGCATCACGCACCTCTACTCCCAGCGCCTGAACCTGGGCCGGATCCAGACAGACATAAATGCCATGTGGAGCCTTGCTCCGCATGACGTATCCATTGTGTTGCACCTGCTGAATAAGGATCCCGTCATGGTTGCGGCAACGGGGGGGTGCTACCTGACGCCTGGTATTGAAGATGTCGTTTTCCTGACCATGACGTTCCCAGACGGGGTAATCGCTAATGTTCACGTCAGCTGGTTGGACTGGAGCAAGGTCAGGGAATTTGCAGTTATCGGTTCGCGTCAGATGGTGGAGTATGACGATACGGCACTCGATGACAAGATCCGGGTCTACGACAGGCGGGCTGAACGTAGTAGCAACAGCACCGGGCCTTTTCACCTGCATTCGGGTGAAATTCAGGTTCCCAATGTTCCATTTACGGAGCCGCTGGCCAACGAGTGTGGAGACTTCATCAGGTGTATCGCTGACGGCGAATGGCCGATAAGCGACGGCTCAAACGGACTGAAAGTAGTGCGGGTACTTGAGGCCGCCCAGTATTCGCTCAAGAATCACGGAGCGCCTGTCGAACTGGTATCTGGCACCGGTGCGACAAGTCTTGTAATTGCCTGAACGCTGAATTCATTAGAGGTACTAGATATGCATATTCCATTGGTAGACCTGAAATCTCAGTACGAGATGATCAAAGATGACATAGACGAAGCTATCCAGCGCGTAGTTGACCGAACCATCTTTATCGGTGGCGAAGAAGTTGCTGCGTTTGATAGGGAGTTCGCGGAATACTGCGAGACTGAGGCCGCGATAGGAGTTTCTTCCGGAACGGAGGCCCTGCGACTTGCCCTGATCGCGTGTGATGTGGGGCCAGGGGATGAGGTAATCACTGCTCCGTCCACGTTCATCGCGACTGTTGAGGCGATAGCCCAGGTAGGAGCAACTCCAGTCTTCGTAGACGTTGAAGAGGAAACGAACAACATTGACCCGGACCTGATTGAAGCGGCCATCACTTCGCGTACAAGGGCCGTTATTCCGATCCACCTGTACGGTTACCCAGCCGATATGGACCGGATCTGCGACGTTGCAAAACGTCATAGTCTGAAGGTGATAGAAGATGCGGCGCAAGCTCACGGTGCCCGGTACAAGGGCCGTCGCGTTGGCGGATTCGGCGATGCAGGCTGTTTCAGCTTCTATCCTGGGAAAAACCTAGGTGCATATGGCGACGCTGGAGCGGTGGTAACGAATGATCAGCAGGTAGCACAGAGGGTGCGCCTATTGAGGGACCACGGCCGAAGGGACAAGTATGAGCACCTGATCCTGGGTTACAACGGCCGCATTGATGCGATCCAGGCAGCGATTCTGCGAGTGAAGCTTAGGCAGCTGGACCGATGGAATGATGCGCGTCGTTCCATCAACTGCATATATAGGGAACTGCTGCAGGATTCACATGTGAGACTTCAAGAAGAGGGTCCTACCGTGGAACCCGTCTACCACCTCTTTGTGATTCGATCAAACGACCGGGATCAGTTGCGCGAATCGCTTCATGACGCAGGAATCTCCACCGGCATCCATTACCCGATCCCACTCCACCTGCAACCCGCTCTCTGGCACCTTGGCTACAAGAGAGGAGACTTTCCCGTGAGCGAGGAAATTGCTGACAAGGTCGTCTCGTTACCAATGTTCCCGGAGCTCTCTCAGGACGCTGCGCAGAACATTGCAGCTGAGATAGTGGAAGTAAGGAATGCTTGGGTAACTAAGTCCCGCTAACCCGTGTCAGCATAGAGCTCCCAATCATCGTGCAATCACAGGCGGAGGATCGGTTGATGAGCCAACAACAAAACGCACGACATATGCACAATCAATGTCTGAACATATGGTCCCTGCTTATGTGCCCTATTTCATATAGAAACTCAATACAGATACCTGTATGTGTTCAGCTTGCTATGTCGCCAGCATGGCATCAGGAGGGCATTTTGAAGCATACCAGCGAAGAGCCTCGCACTAATAGTGTGGCAGTTGCACGCTAATGAGCGAGGTTTAACCCGGCAATTATGATGTCTTCTTGCCCACTACGATGAAATCCTTTATTAAGAGAGTCCATACAACGTGAAAAGCACCATAAGAGTACTTTCCATCGTTTCTGTAATTCTCGGCGTATCTCTGATGCTGACCAAGTGGGCTGTAGATGAGCATGCAAGTACAGCAATGCTTCTGGAATCAGACCTACAGCCACGACATAACATTGTGTTGGATGTGTCTGGTTCGGAGGTGGTGTCGGAGTTTAAGCCTGCGATGCGCGGAGTTGCGACGAACAACTGGAACTACCTTGAGAATGGCCTGTGGGACAGGGGCTCGGGGCACCTGTGCTGCCCTGAAGGAAAGCTCGACGCTATCGTCGACGTCGTCAAGCAGATCGAGCCCGGCATCATAAGGTTCGCAGGCGGCCTGTGGGCAAACACCACTGGCTGGGATCGCGAAAATATAGCGCCCGATGACGGCGACTGGATGTACACAGACCACGCCACGGGCCAGACCTACTCTTACGGGCACGCATACAAGCCACAGATGGTCGACGCGTTCGCCAGCTTCGCGGCCCGTACGGGCGCGGAGGCCATCATCCAGATAAACGTCTGTGATAACAACCCCGCGATGTGGGCGGACATGCTCCGATACACCAACATCGAGCACGGCTACGGTTTCAGGTACTGGGAGCTTGGAAACGAGCAGTCGCTCGCAGGGGCAGCATGTGTTGATGCTCAGGCCTTTGCCTCACGTTACCAGATATACCGCGATGCGCTGAGGGCGGTCGACCCTTCCATAAAGCTCATGGCGTCTGCGACCCACCAGCCCTTCTACACCGACTGGGAGGACACCGTCTTCGCACACAACAGCACCGATGTCGACACGCTCGCCTGGCACTGGTATCAGCTAAGCGAATGGACATCTGATACAGATTCCTTCGCATACCAAGGCGGGTCTGTGGACGCACTCCTTGCCTACGGCGGCAATGCCGGTACAGCCTGCCACGACGGCTTCGGGTGCCCCGGGGACCAGATCGAAGACGGCAGGTTGGACAGGTGGACGTACCGCAGAGGAATAGCTGAGCAGAAGATGCAGCAGGTAAATGGCAGCTTCAGGTCCATGCACCCTGACCTTGAGACAGCGATCACAGAGTTCGGCGTGCATGCGTCCGAACATGAGCACCCGGTAAACGGCAGCCACTTGGCCGCGATCTGGCTTGCGGACGTACTGCCGAGGTGGGCCTACAACGGTCTCGATATCCTCACCTACAGTTCTCTGGAGGACGGAGGCACAGGGCCCGAGAGCACCAACTCAAGGGGGCTCATCGGCATCTGGGACAGCCAGAAGCTGGACATCCGCCCCACCTACTACACGGCATGGCTGCTTGCAAACCACTTCGGCGACCGCATGCTGAAGAGCAAGACCTCGGACCCTGAGCAGAAGGTTGTGGCATGGGCCTCCTCAGACTCAGACGAGGCCGGCGTGCTCAAGCTGATGCTCGTTAATCTGAAGGGCGAGGCCCAGGCTGCGCAGGTGCGCGTATCCGGATTTGTGCCTGCCAGCGGTGCTGCCTGGGAGATGACGAGCCAAGACCCGCTTGCTCTCGTAGCCCCGGACTCGTTCACAGAGCACACCACTACGATCAACGGCGTCAGGATACCCGACTACCAGATCTCGGACCCTTCCGTGTTCGGTGATGCGCTTGCATCGATTGCTCCCAAGGCTGTGGATGTCTCCCAGAGCTTCAGATACACACTGCCCGCATATTCCGCTGTTGCCATCACCCTCAGTACCGACCCAGTGACTTCACCAACAGAGGAACTGGACGCCCCGAGTCAGCCTCAGTAACCGATCTCAATGGCATAGTCAGAACATGACAAACTTCAAAATATTCAGTTCAGAACCGGCTGCCGGCGTGCGAATTTCCTTCTATGAACCGCATTTTTTTGATCAGGTGTGCGGCCTTTATAGGATTGTTTTTGGTGCGGATGCTGCGGTTGCATTCCAAGCCCGTTGGAACTGGGCGCAGCAGGACAATCTCTGTCCAGGCGAAACTCCGAAGTGGGTACTGCTGGCAGGTGAACGGGTCATCGGTTTCTTGGCCACTATTCCCCTGCATTACCGCATGGTGGGCCGCGATGTGCTCGCTCATACACCGTGCGATTATATGGTGCATCCTGACTACCGTTTCCACGGTATCAAGTTGATGCGGGAGTTCTTCCGTACGTGCGACAACTGTGTGGCGTGTGATGAAATCCCCGCTACTATCAAGGTCACGAAGTGGTTGGGGGCGAAGCAGGCAGGGGTTCTACAGCGTTACGCAAAGGTCCTTGATGCAAGGGCATTGCGCAGGGGGAGATTCAGAGCGGTCCCCGACTCGCTGTGGCGGGTGGGTACGTTGGGCCTGCGATGGTATGACTCAGTGCGGGCAGTGACATCAGGCTCAAATCTGCCAGTGGAAACTGTGCATGAATTCGATGAGCGGTCTGACCTGTTTTTTGAACAGGTATCGAGAAACATTCCGGCTTCAGTCATGAAAGACTGCCGGTTCTTGAACTGGAGATACGGCCTTGGTTCTCCGCACTCGAACCGCGGCATTGGCGTAATCACAAATGCCAATGGTGAGTTGCAGGGCTACGTCATCTTCTACTCGGCTGAACATCCGCCTCAAACAGGCTATCTACTGGACTTGCAGGTGATGCCGGGTGTTGCTGATTCAATTGCCAACTCGCTTTTGAATTATGCGCTTGAATGTCTCCGTAGGTCAGGTGCCTGGGTTGTCCAGTTCCACAGGCTCTCATCACCTCATGCGGTGCCGCAACAAATTCTACAAGACAACGGTTTTGTAGCACGAAATACTCATCAATTTCTTGTGAAAATTCGAGATGAGTCGTTACGTGAGCAAGTACTGCAACAAGAGAACTGGATGTATTCATTTGGAGATAGTGAATCCAGCCATGCTATTGTATGACTTCATGTGATATGAAAGAGAGAGCGAAATGACTGTCTTAGAAATAATAAGAACATTCATCTCTGAGAACTTGATTAAAGACCATAATCTATCAATAAATGAGAACGTGCAATTAATAGAAGATGGCTATTTGACATCTCTGCAGACAATTGAGCTGGTCATGTTCTTGGAAGATCGTTTCCAATTTGAGATCGATCCTGAATTGGTAAATGAGGAAAACTTCCGCACTCTTGGCAGCATTGCTGAGCTTGTGCAAAGTAGGACTGAGGTCAGGTAATGGTTTTGCCTGAGTTCACCCTGAACCATCTGCTGATCAACAGCGTAGAGCGATACCCTGATAAAGCAGCGGTTGTAGACGGCAGCCGTTCTCTTACCTATGTAGAGATCTTGACGAAAGCTAACAGCCTTGCCAGCACACTGAAAGCCTGCGGCATAAAGCGTGGCGACAGGGTAGGCATATACCTAGACAAGATCTGGGAAGCCGTTGTGGCGATGCTGGGTGTATCGCAGGCCGGAGCTGCTTTCGTCAACATCAACTCCCTGCTCAAACCCGACCAGATTCGCCACATAATGGCGGACTGCCAGATAAACGCGCTGATTGCGAACTTATCCAGTATCAGCACAGAGTCCCTGCCCCAGGTGCACACGGTGCTGCTGGCCGGAAGCGAGAGTCCTGATTTGAGCTGGGCTGATAGCACAATAAGTCTGGCAGACGCCATGGAGCATGACTCACCAGACACTGGAGCATTTTCCGCCTCAGGCGGCGATTTGGCCACCATCATCTACACATCCGGGTCCACTGGTCGCCCCAAAGGCATCATGCTGACTCACCAGAACCTAGTAGCTGGTGCGCAGATTATTTCCACGTACCTTCATAACACTTGTGTGGACAGGGTGCTGTGCGTGCTTCCTTTCAGCTTCGACTATGGACTGAATCAGTTCACGACAATGATGCGCGTCGGCGGCACCGCGGTACTCCAGCACTCTCTGCTGCCGGGTGAAATTCTTAAGAACCTTCGTCAGCAGGACATTACCGGTCTGGCGGGAGTTCCACCTCTCTGGGCCCTTCTGATTCAGATACGGCGCAGCCTGGAGCGGGAGCCGCTTACCAGCCTCCGCTATATCACCAACTCCGGCGGGATGATCCCAAAACCGCATCTTTCTGTTTTAAGAAAGCTTGTGCCCTTGACCAAGATCTACCTGATGTACGGCCTGACTGAGGCTTTCCGGTCTACCTACCTGCAGCCCGAGGAGATTGAGCGCGGCCCCGCGTGCATAGGCAAGGCAATTCCAAATACGGATGTATGGATTGTCGATGATGCAGGCCAGGAGTGCCGACCACATGAAGTAGGCGAGTTGATCCATAGGGGGCCTACCGTAGCAATGGGGTACTGGGGTGACGAAGAAAAAACGAAATCTGTTTACCGGCCTAATCCGTTTGCTCCTCTCGAGATGATGGGAAGAGACCAGGTGGTGTATTCAGGCGATCTCGTCAGGCGAGATGAAGAGGGTTTCCTCTACTTTGTTGGACGGCGGGATGAACAGATAAAGACTGGCGGATACCGCGTGAGCCCACAGGAAGTAGAGGATCTGTTGTGTGAGGTTCCGTGGATACATGAAGCGGCCGCCTTCGGCCGCAAAGATCCACTGCTGGGGCACACGATTGTAGCCGTAGTATCACTGAAAAGTGGCCCAGGGGGCTCGGCAGAAGACCTAAGGAAACATTGTAGAGACAGGGCCCCCCGTTACCTGATGCCCAGCGACATATACATACTGAACAATCTGCCGAAGACCTCTTCCGGCAAGATAGACAGGAGCGCCCTCAAACGTGAGTTCGCAAAGAGCAAAAATTAAGCGGCTGGCGGGGCTGGTCGGAGGCATCGTCGATTCACAACTCGTGTTTGGCTCCGTCCCGGTAACGGAATTGGCAAACCAGGTTTCCACTCCCTTCTACGTTTATAGCGGTGATGCGGTGGTAAGCCAGATCCGACGCGTCCGTGACGCCCTAGGCCTGAAAACGGAGATTTTTTATTCAGTCAAGGCCAACCCAAGCTTGGGGCTCTGTCAGATCATCGCTCAGGAAGGCGCAGGTGCAGAGGTTGCATCAATAGGTGAGCTACTGCTGGCTAGGCGGGCGGGGTTTGATCCAGAAAAGATCATTTTCGCAGGTCCCGGAAAGACCGATGAAGAGATCAGGCTGGCAGCGAGGATGGGAATCCGGGCTGTAAACGCTGAATCAACGGGAGAAATCGAGCGTATCAGCAAGATTGCTGGTGAGTTGGATACCGTGGTGCGGGTTGGCCTTCGAGTTAACCCCGCCAAATCTCTAAAAGGTGCCCAGATGCGAATGGGCGGTGGCTCTCAGCAGTTCGGTATAGACGAAGAACAGGTTTCCCGCGTTGTGGACCAGTTTGTGGGCCATCCGCGCGTGAAGATAACGGGCGCGCACGTTTACACGGGGACGCAGATGTTTGATGTTGACACCATCCTGAATAACTGCCGCAATTCTTTATGTATTGGGGAGGTTGTGGCTGACGGCCTCGAACAACCTTTGGGGATGTTGAATTTCGGCGGTGGGTTCGGCGTGCCGTACTTCGAGAATTCTCCGGCGTTCAACCTCGATGCATTCGCCAAGGGTTATCGGGCGTTACTTGCCGAGCGCGAGGACGACACAAGGTTCAGCGGCACTCAATTTATTATTGAACTGGGACGGTATCTCGTTTCCGAAGCAGGCGTGTATGTCACACGCGTGGTAGACGTGAAGCGGTCGCGCGGCAAGAAGTTCATCGTCACAGATGGTGGTATGAACCACCACATAACGGCGACGGGCAACTTTGGGCAGGTTTTCCGCAAGCCTTTTCCTGTGGCAGTGGTCAACTCTGTGGATGCGCCAGTTACAGAATCCGCTGCAGTAGTGGGCCCATGCTGCACCCCTCTGGATAGCTGGGGGCAAAACATTGATCTTCCAGATGTGGCAGTGGGAAACCTGATCGGGGTTTTCTACAGCGGCGCTTATGGATACAGCGCAAGCAGCTTGGCTTTCCTTAGTCATCCGTCTCCGGCCGAAGTTCTCACGTGGCGTGACAAGGTCTACACAATCCGCCGCCCCGGCAGGCCGGATCAGGTACTGGAAGGCCAGATAGGGATAGAGGGCTGATTAGACGAGGTTGATTTAATTCTTGAATCGTCTGATAAAGACGAGCTATGCCTGATAGCACCCGCAGCTCTTTACAGCTGATCTGGAGTTCTTGGCAGGTGGGCGGTCTGACAAGGAGGACAGAAATGAAAAGAATCATGGTCACTGGGGCCGGTGGCGCACCATCTATAGGGCTAACTCGTTCGCTCAAAGCGGCGACCGCGCCATATCGTGTTATCGGCATCGATGCCGATAAGTACAACATTCACCGTGCGATAAGTGATGAGAAATACCTTGTACCCAAAGCAAGAGAGGCAGATTACTTACCTGTTTTGAAAAGCGTCATTAAGGAAACACAGCCAGATCTGCTCTGCGTACAGCAGAGCGCCGAGATGTTGACGATCTCCGCTGCTCGCGATGAACTGGGGGTGAAGACATTCCTGCCTCGTCACAGGACGCTCGAAATTTGCGAAGACAAGTTTCTGTCACAGCAGGTGTGGGTCAAGGCGGGCCTCCCCGTACCCGCGACGGTACTTGTTAATAACGAAGCAGACTTGAAGCAGGCCTTCGATGACCTGGGCCGCAACCTCTGGATCCGGGCAACCACCGGCTCAGCAGGCCGGGACGCACTGCCCGTTGACAACTTTGAAACCGCACGAGATTGGATCCAGGGGAAGAATGGCTGGGGCAGATTTACAGCAGCAGAACGACTACGCCCCCAGTCAGTGACTTGGCAGTCTATCTGGAAAGATGGGTGTCTCTTGGTGGCGCAGGGCCGGAAGCGTCTGTACTGGGAGTTTTCAAACCGTGCTCCATCAGGGGTTACAGGAGTAACAGGCACCGGCGTCACGGTCTCTGATCCGGTGGTTGACGAAATTGCCAGAGATGCTGTTCTGGCGATCGACCAGGATCCAGACGGTATATTCGGCGTAGACCTGACCTATGACGAGGAAGGCCTGCCCAACCTCACCGAAATAAATTGTGGCCGCTTCTTCACAACGCACCAGTTTTTCACAAATGCGGGGCTCAACCTTCCTGACATCTTTGTGAGGGCTGCGCTGGGTGAGGAACTCCCGACATTGCCGGGAAAGGTAAACCCACTGCCAGAGGGCCTGGTGTGGATCAGGGGCATGGACGTGGAACCCGTGCTGACCGACTTGGACAACGTCGCGAGTTTAGAAACAGAACTCGAGCAGCGCCGCGGGGATCTTCAGTAGATGAACAATGTACCGAATCTGACATCTCGGCGTCGGCAGATGCCGCAGGCATCGTATTGAGAGCCACAGTGAATAACACCGATCAACCTAGGGTTGCGGTCCTAGTCAGTTCTCCTGTCGCGGACGAATTAAGGGACAGGATCAGTAACGGTCTCGCGCCCCGCCACGACATGCTTGCTCTGGCTGACGCACTGAATGCAACTCTGGTGACTCCCGAAGTAGATTCTTGGGGAAAAACGGGGAAGTTCTCTAGGTTCACCCGCCTGTTCAGCGTCGCTTGGCGTGGATTCACACTGCGGGATCAGTACGACATGATTATTTCGGACCTAGATCATACCGGCGGTGTGCTTGCAATCCTCTTCAAGCTGACCCGCACCAGGCGGGGCCATATCGTTATCTGTCACGGCAAGCTTTCCAGATCCTTCGGCGCATGGATGGTACGGATTTTCCGCCTGTACACCCACATAGATCGTTTTCTTTGTTATGGAGCGGTTGTGGAAGAGCGGTTGAAGAAATGGGCAAGGGTGCCGGAGGACCAGGTGAAGCTGGTTCTTCATCCCGCAGACCACCATTTCTGGCGCCCGTCAATCCGGGAACCGGAGAGACTGATCTCCAGCGCCGGTATGTACAGGCGCGATTATCCGACTTTGGTGCAGGCTGTTCGGGACATGGACGTACGCGTTGAGATTGCAGCGTTCAGCCCCTGGGTGAAGCCAGGTATTAGACCACCTGATGTTGATCTGCCGGGCAACGTCTACTTCACCAGGCTGCCCCCCACGCTGCTTAGAGACCTGTACGCGCGCTCCCTGTTTGTGGTCGTGCCAGTACACGAGACTGCAAGCCAAGCCGGCTCACTCGTTATCTACGAAGCCATGTCCATGGGCAAGGCTGTTGTGGCGACAGGCACTGAAGGTCAACAGGGCATGTCGCTAATCCGGGATGGCAAAACCGGATTCTACGTGAAGCCAGGTGACGTAGAAAGCTGGCGAAAGGTCATCAGCTACCTGTTGGAGAATCCTCAGGAAGCCATACTTATGGGACAGGCCGCTCGGGCTGAGGTGGAGCATAGGTTGAACCTGGACCAGTACATCTCGGATATGGCCGGTGTCGTAAGGTCCATTTCCGCTGCGCGGGGATGGAGGCAGGCTGTCAGTCCTGTAGAAGCCGTGGAATGACCAGCGCAGGATGAATAGCGACTAAACCTTTCTGAAGAATGGCGAGCCTAAATGGATGACTAATTGGTGCACGTGGAGACAAGGCAGATCTAATGCTGAAGGCTCTTCCACTGAGAGCCGGGGATGTTATTGCGGATTGTCACGCAGCCACTCAACTGGAAGTGGAGAAGCTCTGCCGGCATCTACAGGAACGTAAGCAGGAGTATTCAACTTGAGGCGATATGCACAGACTCTCTTCCGCTTCAAAGAACTCGTACTTATTCCGCTGATAGCCGTACCCGCGCTAGCGTTGATAGTGGCCTTGTACACCGGCAAAGAATACGAAGTGGAAGCTATTATCTGGGTGGATCAGAACAGGTTCCTAGAGACACTGACCATGTCCTCACCTACCCGCAGCACTCCCAGTACTGTGGAAGGAGCGTCGCTTAATGAGTGGTTTGCCACTAAGGCGTTCCGTATGGAGGTGATAAACCGTTCAGGCATGGCTGCAGCAATCGAAAATGGTAACTGGCCCGTACCCTCAAAGCTGGGAGAGCAGGTTGCTCAAGTTCCTATAGTGCGGAGCATTGCCCGGGCTTTGGGAGTGGTGATGCCCGTATCTCCAGACGAAGCGAGCAATCAAGCGATGAATATGATGGAGAGGCAGATATCTGTATCTGCAGAAGGCAATAATCTTTTGCGAGCGAGATATGTGGGTAAAGAACCCGCATTAGGCGCACGCCTGCTCGAAGAGACGTTGGCCTATTACAACGAAAAGGCGACCGACAGGCAAGTGGCAGATAGCCAGATGGAGGTCGAGTTCTACACCCGCCAAGTGGAGTTGCAGAAGGAGCGGCTTGATAGGGCGGCAGGTGCTGAATGGAGCTTTCTGGAACTGTACCCGGAACCGATGCTGGGGCAGACGCGTCCCGCTACGGAGCTTGTCGAGTTGGACCGCCTCCGGAGCGCGTGGCAGCTTGAGCACACGCTTTACGAGACTGCGCTCCGAAAACTGGAAGAAGTAAGGATCGCGGGCGAGGCCGCTGTGTATGGACGAAACGACAGCTTTGCCGTGGTGGACCCGCCCGTAGTGCCGGAAAACGCCCACGTCGGTATCCAAGCGCTAGTCATGAACCTGATCGTAGGTGTGACCTTGGGTGGCATGATAGGCGGTTCGGCGATAGTCCTACTAACTTGGGTCGACAGGACGGTACGTACCCGCGAGGACGTTGAAGATGCTGTTGCCGTCCCTTTGGTGGCACAGGTGCCCCAGATAGGCCGCGGCACGCGTGGGAAGGACTGGGTCAGGCTAGCGTTGACCGACACATTTGCTTCCACTCAGGGTAGCTTCCGGCGCCCATTGGATGAGCAGTGGACGCGGTGAATATCAGCAAGGTCGCATCTCGATGGAGGACTCTTCCGTATAAGCGCTTCGAGCACCGTAACGGCCACGAGCCTCCGGTCCGCCGCCGTATGCCGCCTCAATCACAGTTGGGTTCTGCGTCGGCAAATGGATACTTGAGCGGATTGGACAAGAGCCAGCATAAGGCACTGCACCAGATGCAGCAGGTGTGGCATAAGCTGGCGGTGAACCTGCTGGCTTATGATCAACTTAAAGCTCCGTGGGCCCTTGGTGTTGCTAGTGCTGTCCGTGGTGAGGGCAGGACAACCTCGGCCATAGCGCTCTCATCTGCAATAGCGAGAGAGACCGGAGATCAGGTAGCTCTACTTGAGATAGACCTGGAGAAACCTTCGCTCGCCTCCGAAGTCTACCCCGGCTCTACGCCGGGGCTCTTGGAGTACCTTAGCGACGAATGTGAACTCGAAGCGACGTTCAGAAGCTCAGCTTCCCGTAGGATGACGCTTGTGCCGGGTGGCTCAGGATGGCCGCAGACGCCCATTTATCCGACTCTGGATGACGTCTCAATTCGCCTGAGGCGACGGATGCCTTACATACTGGACACGCTAAGGTTCAACTTCCAGTACACGGTAGTTGACCTGCCCCCAGTGATTTCCAGTATGTATACCAAACGTCTCGTCAACCAGTTGGACGGCAGTTTGATGATTTTGCGTTCCGGTATCACTCCACTCTCGCTGATCCAGGAATCGCTGGAGTCGTTGGGTGAAGAGAATGTTCTAGGCATAGTCCAACTGGGAAAGCCGTCTTCCGTGCCAACGTGGTTGGCCAACCTGATAACCGGATGAAGCGTTGGAGTTTGTATTTGCTTTGACCCTGCTCACGCTCTTGCTCATGATCGGTATTTGGGCAGAGCGGTACAGCGTCCGAGTACGGCTGCTGCTTTTCCTGATTTCCGGCCTTGCTCCCCTATGGTTTTTCCTCCTGTGGCAAGGCTAGGGAAAGATGATCGCCAGAATACGGGCACATCAGCCATGCACCATTCAGCCGACAGAAGACCTGATCTGATACCTGCAGCCAACACCTCGGCCGCCAGCTTTCTTCCTGAGGTATCTAGCCTGTCGGCTCCAGCCATAGGTTATTGGGCTAAGTTTCCTCCGCTGCGGCGCCTCCTGGTGTCCTTGGCTGTAATGTTCTCTACTGTTGTATTGGGCCTGGCAGTGGGGTTCAACGTCACAAACTCCTTGGGCCTAGTCTTGTTCGCCACCGGACTTGTGACACTTCCACTCTTGTGGCGCCGCCCCATCCTGGGCGTTTACGTGATGATGGCCGGAGCCACAGCGCTCGAAGCCTACTCACTCGGATATCCGGACTCATTTACAGACCGCATCCCCTTCTTCAAGCCATTAGATCAGACGGGCATCCCCGTACCGATAACCGCGGCTGAATTGATCATGATCGGGACGATTGTTCTCGTGATCATCAAGAGAGTAGGGAAACGCCAGAAGCCCATGGATCTGGGGCCTCTGTTTCCTGCGATGGCGGCGTATGCAGTTTTCGTTGTCTATGGGCTCGGTAGAGGACTCAGTCAGGGAGGAGACCTCAACATAGCGATCTGGGAAGTCAGAGGCCAATTTTATCCGCTGTTGATGTACCTGCTGGTTTTTAACCTCGTTGATAGCCAGGGACAGGTCCGGCGCTTGGTCTGGATTTTCCTAGGGGCGATCGCACTCAAAGGCATCATCGGCACGCTGCGGTTCATCGTAACGCTAGGAGGCGATCTGTCTCAAGTCACGGTTGCGTCGCGAGCCAATTCCCTATTGTCTCATGAAGAGAGCCTACTGTTCGCAATGTTCTTTGTGTTTACGGCTCTACTCTTCCTGTTCAAGGCCGACAAAGCTCAACTTAAATTTTCTCTATTCGCCCTTGCCCCGGTTGCTCTTGCATTTCTAGCCAACCAGCGCCGCGCCGGATTTTTAGCATTCTTTCTGGCCATGGTGGTCGTGGCGGTGATGGCGTACGTCATTTTGCCCTCCAAACGTAGGCCGATGGCGTATCTTGCAATCATCAGTATTTTCGTACTGCCCACCTACGTGCTGGTGTTCAGCCAGAATGAAGGTCTAATCGCAGAGCCAGCCAGAGCAATATCGTCACTCTACTTGCCTGATGAAAGAGACTCGAATTCCAACGAGTATCGAGTCCTTGAAGGGGAAAACTTAAGACTGAACATTGCAAAGAACCCCGTGCTGGGGGCGGGCTACGGCAGAGAGTTGGAGATGTTCGTTCCCATGCCTGACCTAACTTCGATTTTCTCTCTCTGGGCGTACATTCCGCACAACACGATATTATGGATCTGGCTGCGTGTTGGGTTCATTGGATTCGCCGCCTTCTGGTTCATGGTCGGGCGCAGCATTCTGCAGCAAGCTATTGCCAACCGGCAGTTGCAGGACACTTACCTGAAGATGACCGGAGTCGTCAGCATCGCAATGATCGTCACTTGGGTTGCCGCGGGGCTTATCGATATGGGGATTACCGACTTCCGACTGAACATCCTCGTTGGTGCGTTTATGGGCTTGTCTACAAAGATGGCGCTCGCTTACTCGAAAACGCGTAACATCGCATCCGGCCAAGGAACGGCACTTGATTATGCAGCGGCCATTGATGAAGCGCCTGGCGGAAACGCAAGCGGCGGCCTGCGATTACGATTTAAGCAGCGCTAACTACATACCACGGTAGTCCAACTACACTGCTGCTTTAGCTGGTTAACGAAAGTGCTGCGCAGGCTTCCAAGCGTTGTGGAGCCTATGTGCTGACTCGCTTTGCCATCACAATGCGGGTTCAATGGTCTTGGTCACGCCATGAGCACCGGCGTAGTAAAGCAGACGAGACACGCCCCCAAGGTTCTTATAACGTCGGGGCTGACGCGAGGCGTTCGACATCTCCTCCTTGATTTTACCCGAATCCGAAGCACCAAGCGGTAGCACCTCAGGAGGGATTCAGTGATTGGCAGTTCATACGTTCTAAGAGAGCTTGGACGTGCGCGATGTTCATACTTACATAAACGTTACCGGCAATGCTGCGGCAAGCATCGCCATACCGCCATCTACCATTTCAATCTGGGCGTTCCTTGTGTAGAATCGTATCCAATTGAGACAGCACTACCGACGCCACTAGTTGGCACGTCTCGTTTGCTGCCGTATTCGGTCAAATTCTAAAGGCACATACTGCTGATCCAGCAGCAGCCGATGTTATGTAAATAGTGCCTGCATCAGATTGATATAATACTCATCATTGTCTATAGTGGTCTTTAGAAGGACTTATAAATGGCTACCAATAATAGCCTTGCGTGGTTCCCATCGCTCATGTATCACAGGGTAGTGGAGTCTGTGGGCAATTCAGATCCATACTCTCTCTGTATGTCTGTTAAAATGCTGGATGAACAACTCAGATTTTTGAAGAATAGAGGCTATAAGGTAACATCAATTGAAGATGCTATAAAATTGGCTGAAGATTCTGAGGCTACTGATGAAAACATCGTTGCTTTGACTTTTGATGATGGATACCTTGATTTTTTCATCTATGCACTTCCAGTCTTACAGCGATATGAATTTACCGCCACAGTTTTCCTTGTGAGCAATGAACTGGGTGGCATAAATTCATGGGATCGAGGCAAAGTGGATTCTGCTCCACTCATGGGATTCAAGGAGATCAGGGAAGTGCAGGCCTCTGGTGTAACGTTTGGATCCCACAGCTGCACTCACCCCTTACTGGCAACTCTTGACTCCGCCACTGCTTTTCGGGAGATTGTCGACTCAAAGTCGGCTCTTGAACAGGTCTTGGGCACTGAAGTACGCCTGTTCTGCTATCCATATGGGAATTCAAACAGCTCCATTCAGTCCGTAGTGGCAGACGCAGGATATGTTGCAGCATGTGGGATTGAGCAACGGGAGCATACCGTCTACAACGTTAGCCGAATTGATGCTGTGCTATGCCATGGAACCGGCCTTCGCTGGCGCCACCATCTATCCGGGCGGTCTTTCAGGTTACGGAAAGCTGCGGCCGGTGTCAGAGATAAGGTCATTTCCCGTAGGCGCTGACTGGTTGTTAATTCTGGCAGGGGAGGAAGAAAAGGGAAGCCTTCATATAAACGCAGCCTGGAGTGAAAGTGCCGGGGGTTAGTGGTCGATTAAGGTCAGCTTTATGTGCCGCGTTGTTGGGTTGCCACGTTAAGGGCTAACGTGGCAACTCAACTCGTTTTCAACTTCAACTTGCATTTCGCTGATTCGAATTTGCCAGTGATGTCGGCGTTCTGGAAAGTGCTGATGGCTTCAGCTTTGGTAAAGGCAAATGACGCCTCGGGGGCTGGCAGCGACTAACGGAGATGCAACGGCATGCCTGCCGATAATTTTAATCCGTATTAGATGCGGTTGACTCCGTAGAAAACTTGTAGCCCATCCCCGGCATGCTGAGAAGGTGGGACGGAGTACTAGGATCACGTTCCAGCTTGCGACGGAGTCTGTACATGTATGCCCTGAGGTACTCACGTTCGTCTGAGTATGATTCGCCCCAAACGGCTTGAATAATGTACCGGTGAGTCAGCATTTTATTTGCATTGCGCATCAACAGAGATAGCAAGTGAAACTCCGTCGAAGTTAGCCGCACCGGCTTGCCCGCGCGTGACACTTCACGCGTCGCTAGATCAATCTGCAAGTCACCTGCTTCAATCTGATCGTCAACAGATCCAGATCCGCGGTGGCCTCGGCTACGAATCGCAGCCCCTACCCTTGCCAGAAACTCTCTAACGCCAAATGGCTTCGTCATGTAATCATCAGCACCTAAATTGAGCGCACGAACCTTGATTGCTTCTTGGCCCTGTGCAGACAGTATGATTATTGGTACATCGGAAACACGACGTATGTGTTCGCATACTTGAAGGCCATCGGGGCCGGGCATCGTTATATCCAGTAGGATGAGTTCAAAGCGGCGCTCGTTGAATAGCTGGAGTGCTTCAGTTCCGTCCGTGGCCACCAGCGTCTTGTAGCCTCGGGCTTGGAGATTCATCCTTAGATACTTGCAAGTCTCAACTTCGTCATCAACAACAAGCACTTGTGGAGAGTTGACAGATGTCATCAGTTACCTCACATTCTTCATTCATCTGAAACTGACCATGTGCACCAGGGAAGTCACACGCCGCCGAAGCGAACCATTCTTCAGAACGCCTTAATGTAACCAGCTGCTTTTGCCGGGTGGCAGTAACATTCCGTTATCTGGACTTTAGGAGTTGTTATCGAGATCTTGGGCCACTGGAAGGCTGAAATAGAATGTGGAACCCTTGCCACCCCTACTTTCCACCCAGATCCGCCCGCCATGCGCCTCCACTTCCGCCTTGGCCACAGCCAATCCAAGGCCATTGCCGGACACCCGCTGCGGCGGATGACTGACCGTATCCGGTGCACTACGGAAAAACAGGTCGAATATCTTCGTTCGATCCTTGGCCGATACACCTTTGCCCTCATCTGTGATAGAGAGAAGCACAAACCCGCCTTGTCCTTCTGCATCCACGGTGATTTTCGTAAATGATGGAGAGTATTTGGCTGCATTCTCAAACAAATTGACCAGAACCTGCATGATGCGGTCCACATCAACATAAACGTACGGAAGCGAGTCACGCACGCGCACGGTAACTTTGTGTTTGCTTAGAAAGGGACGCGCTTCATATATGCCTTTTAAAATCAGATCGTAGGGAGACATTACGTCCCGATTCAGGTGGGGTTCTCCCAGGTTAGCGCGGGATATCGCCAAGAGGTGCTCGATCAAGTTATTGAGCCGGTCCGCCTCTTTATCAATGGCTCGCAGGAAGTCTAACTGGGTCCCTTCATCCCATCGCACGTCAGTCTGCAGCAGGCTCTCGGCAAATCCTTTGATATGCATTAACGGTGTACGTATTTCGTGGCAAACGAGTGGAAGTAGAGAGTCGCGCAGGTCAGCCATCTTGTCCTCCTCCGCGATATCGCTGAAGAGAACGACAGGTCTCTTCACTCCTTGCACATGCTGGCCCGTGACAGTGACCACGGACTTCGTCGGCATGCAGTTTTCATCAGGCTCCAGGGCAGCCATCTCTGGGTATAGTGGCTCTCGCTCATGAACAGAGTGCTCGACTAGCCGGATACTTATACTCTCGTCGTAGCGCACTATAAGGCGCGGCGTGGCGCCCGCTTCCGGCACATAACTCGCCGGTTGCAGGCCTTCAACCGATAGGCCAAAACGTCGAGCATCAGATCTAGGTGTCGGCCCGTAGGCGCGAGGTTCCACCTGATCAGGATCGGGTCCGGCCAGCGGCGCGCTCGCGATGGTGAACTGTAGGAGGCTCTTTGCCTGCAATGCCGAGAGTCTGAGCGTATTAAATCCTAATTTGATCGGTGTGCTTAAATGAGCCCCGGTGGCCGGGCCAAACCAGAAAGCACCACGATGGAAGAGCACTCTGGGTGTCCGGGTTGTGCGGTGCTTCACAGTGGCAAAGCGTTCGAGAAATTCTCGCTCCTTATCTGGATGGAGCGAGGCGGCTCGATCGATGGCGCCGGATAGCGCTGCCACCGGAATCCCACCCTTACCCATGTCGACCTCCCCAGCAGCCGATTGCCCTGTTTAGCAGTGTCCGTAACTTACGAGTTCGGCCACTCCCAGCCATCAAGCAGACTCAAAGTGAGCTAGAACTTACGAATCTACCATCGGACTCAATTTCCTTACGTCTCTGTTCGGTACCCCTATGAGCACCCGCTCAGTTATGAATACTGATCTTCCCCCCGAGACGGAACGTCTGATGGAGGTGGGCATCCACAGCATGGGCGACGTGACGGAGCAGATCCGGAACAAGCTACGGTAAGTTTATGCAGCCATAGCCAGCGGCAGAGGAGTGAACCAGACGGTCAGGAGGTGGCCGAGGGGGTCGGGTGCAGACCCTCTTTATCAAGCTTGGCAGTTCGTAGAAGGGCGGCTGCTGTAAGAGTGGCCTGTTCCCGACCTTATTCCACTCGCTACGTGGGTGCTCGAACGTTTGAAGGTGCCATCTAAACTGATCCGCGTTGCCGGTTAGTTTTTCGGGGCTGCGGCCTTGCCCCAACCGTGGCGCCAGCTCAAGAGCAGAACCCAGAGAACGATCCGAACTCTGCTCCAGGGCCCGGTCGGGGCCGTTGCGGGATGCATGTGTGACAGAGACGATGGCTCTGCGTCTCAGTTGAAGAGACACGCCTCAGCCACTTGAGGATGTCGTCCAACAAACGTTTAACTTTGAATGCTCTGTTGGCAGTAGGCTTATCCTGCTGCACCGCCAAAGAGAAGCCATTCTGGTGTTACACCAAGCGCGGCCGCAATCGCTACAAGCTCTAAGTCGGTTACGGTGCGAGTCCTAGCCTCGATCTTAGCAATGCTGGTGCGATCAATCCGTGTGCCAGCTATTTGCAATCGAGCCGCCAACTCTTGTTGACTCATTCGTGGGTAGCGCTTGTCGCGCGCCTGCCGAACGCGCTGGCCAATGAGATTTTTCATCATACCCTCAATTTACGCCACAATTCTTGCGAATGAGCAACACTAAATGTGTGCCAATCCAGCACAATTCTGGCGACGGATGTCTAGAATCTGCCATCGCGTATGGTCAGAGTTATGAGCAGTAGAGAGAAAAGGCAGCGGCCAGTGACGCTCGCCCCAGCAGAGATCAGCAATACTGTTAGAGAAGTGATATGTGGCAACAGATAGCGCAATAGAAAATCAAACGTACTCTATATTTGGTAGTATGGGCGCACAACCTACGCGGATATCGAATAAGCGACTACCGTATCCCAAGTAAATCGCACATAGTCAGGCGTAATACAAAGCAGGTATATTCTTCTACAGGTGTTTTTGACGCGACCCTGCGCTGTAATCTGCGTGTTCCCAAGAAGAATAATGAGCATTGAAGGGCAAAACGTGCGACGAACGCCAAGGCATCGTCATCCATTTCGTAACTAACGGCCGATGCATCGAACGTGATCCTTGAGGGAAAGGTGAGATGTTCAGGGAGGATGCCTCTATTGAAGAAGTAGTGGAAATGACCAGAGGCAGGTTACCTGTTCGAGGATTTCTCACCCATTTCTCACCCATTGAAGAACGATGTTCAGGACAAGAGCACGGGATAGCTATGGGTTGTCGCACGGCTCCCACGCCGACGTTGTCACTCATAGCCCATCCCGAATGACCAGCATCCAAATCGCGGAACACTCCAATGCGATCATGAGGAGGCATCCAGCCCCATCAACGGCAGACGGTCCGGGTCAACCTGGCGATGGCACCGGTTTACGGCCACGGGGGCATGGCCACCAGCCTCCGCTGGGTGTTGCAGGGGCTGCCGGGGACTGTAAACCGCCGCTTCTCGAGCGCCTCCGTCTCGGCATGGACCGCATCCTGCAGTGAGGCGCCGTTCAGGGCGGCGGGCTGGACGTCCATGACTGCACGCCGCACATCCTTGAGGGAGTTGGTGGTCACCGCACGTACCTAGCCCAGGACCTCGGCCACATTTGCTTTGCCCTCATCCAGGTAACAGGTGCCGTTGACGTGTGATACCTGGATCTCCTGCCGGTAGGCTCCGGTGCTCGCGATTCGTTCGGCCGAATGCCTCTGCACGCTTATCGTTGGCCGAGCGGATTCGCCGGCTCTCAGGGCCTCATGAAGTACCCGGCCATCCATCTCCAGGCCGGCGGGGATACCCAGCAGGTGCAGGATTGTCGGCGCGATGTCCACGTTGCCCGAAGGAGTCTCACTCCGCACGCCGACGCGGAAGTGCGGCCCGCGGGCTATCAGCGTGTTCCGCAGTTCGTGCCGGCTCATGGAGCCATGCTGACCGGTGCCAGCTTTCCCTTTCGACGAGTAGGAGTGGCCCGGTACGCCGGCGCTGTTTTCACGACTGTCCCACGCGAAGGACATGATCAGGTCCGGCGCTCTCACGCCGTCTCCACCTGACAGGGCGAGCGGCAGGGTGCCGGGAATATCTCCAACGGCCTCTGATGCGAGAACCGGGCCACACCAGCGGTGCGACATGAGCCACGCGGCAAGCCGGTCAGCCGTGGCCGGGTCGAACGGGTGCGTATAGAACAGCATTGATCCGCCGTTCTCCGCCGCCAGCACGCCGCCCTGTTCGCCCGGAGCGCCGAAACCCGCCTCGTTTAGCATCGCTGCCACCGGGATCGTTTCGATGATGGTGGAGTAGCCGTGATCCGAAAGCACCATGACATCCGTATCCGCGGCCAAGCCGGTATCGTCCAGCGCAGCAAGCACGCGTCCAAGCTCGGCGTCGGCATCTGCCAGAGCAGCGCGGGCGAGCGGCGAGTTAACTCCCTCGGCGTGCTGCGATTTGTCAGGCTCGGATGACCAAAAAAGCGTCACTGCCGGAGCGCGTTCTGGCAGGACATACTCGGTGATGATGCGCCCGGCATGCCTGACGCGGGGGCTGTTCGGATACGCCTCGGCCGGCCATTCGCCAAAGCGCTTCAGCACCTCCCGGTGCAGCTGGTCAGGCAGGCAGAAATCAGGGTGCACTGTGGCCCCGCTCGATACGGCTGGATGAGCGTTGTGCACAAAGGCGTTCCCTGATGTTCCGACACCTACGGCGACGTACTGCATGCCGTGTGGCGTGAGGATCTCGGCCAGCGGGGGAGCGAGCAACACTCGCCCGTCACGGATGGCGCCCAGCCTGCGCAGGTCAGGCTCCAGGACCTGGAAGTGGATGCCCGGGTCCAGCTCTCGCATCACCACCAGGTTGGCGGCGAGGCCGTGCCGACCCGGACTGCACCCTGTAACCATGCTTGCGGCGTTAATGCGGGTCACAGTTGGGTAGACAGGGTGGTGGCGCTCGAACCGGACGCCCTCCTCTGCGAACCGCCAGAGGTTGGGCATCAGTTCAGGAGTGACTTGTGATGGCTGTAGGCCGTCGAAGACCATCAAGAATACAGATGACATCAGGCATGTTCCATACAACTTGTGGATGACGGCTCATGACCACGATCCGCGATCAGCAGGCGCCGACGACAGATGCCGGTGCGCAGCCTACAGTATCCCGATCCTGCAAGCTGCTCCGAGACCATCGACTTGTGGGACACGGACATCGCAAACATCGACCCTTGGCACCGGTCGACGCAGCCCCCTCCATCTATTGGTGGGATGGGGCATCATGGAACCACAGGCATGCTAGAAGCCCGCGGCTATTCTGCTGCCACGTCGGCAATCGGGATAAAAGGGTGGTTAAGCGCGCCGGATCAACTGCGTTGCCAGAACGCACTGGCGCCTGGATCCCATCGGCCACGTCCCGGAAAAAACCAACGCATCAACCGGCATGGATGCCGGTTAAGATCAATGGCGCAGACGTTCAGAGATCTTGTTCGGCGGCTTTGATCCTGGCGATGATCTCGGTCGTGGAAATCCCCGGTGTGTAACCCACCGTCCGGTATATGCCCATCTCGATCGGTACCTTGTAGCAAAGTTCTTCCAGCTCGCTGGAAAAGTCGTCTCCATGCATGACCAGGTTGATGTTGTGCTGATTTATCCACGCCCGGTCGATGGTCAGCGGGGCGTTGGGCACCACCTCGTCAACGTAGCGGCACCCCTTGACCGACGCTACGCGCTCTTCCATGGAGAGTATCGGTCGCCGCTTGTAAGCCATCACCGTTTCATCGGCGTGAACTCCGACCAGGAGATAGTCCCCGTGCTTTTTCGCCTGCCTGAGGAAATTCACGTGGCCGTAGTGGAATAGGTCGGCCACCATATCGACGTAGACACGTGTAATTTTACTTCCTCCTGGCCAGGATCTGGCGTTTGCGAAACGGGCCTGATTCAAGTCTGTTCCGGAATCAATGCGTTGGCCCTGCCCGAAGGATTCGCAGGATCCGGCCTGTAAACGTAGTCGACTCCCGGCTCGAGTTCTTCAAGGTACAGGATCTCGTTGTGATCTCCGTATCGTACAGCGACGACATAGCAGGCCTTCTCCGGCAGGCTGAAATAAACCTGACCATCCCCGTTGGTGTGTGACTTTTCCAGTCCAGTCAATATGGTTGTAGCGGCCAATGCGACCTCAGCGCTCTCGACCGGGCGATCCTCAAAATCGAGTACCTTCAAACTGCCATTATGCCGATTAGGCACGAATTCGCTGTTCAGCTGCAATGCCTCACCAGTGCCCGAGTGGGGAGATGTTTCGGCCATGAGATCGAGGACCTCCTGCTCGAAGTCTCCCGCTCTCTTTGGAATCATCCACTCTGCCCCGTACTTGAGCCTCAGGTATTCCTCGGGTGGATTTGGCACCAGGAACCTTTCACCGAGAAAGTCGATCTCTTTCAGGTTCGTGTGCAAGTCCACCGGGATCTTTATGACTGGCCACTGGTAGATGCTGTCATCGATGATTCGATAGCAGGTCCAGTCCATCTGGGTACCCGATTTCTCCAGGCTTACACTGAGGTGAAGTTCGCTATCGGTGACACTGGTGTCAAACCCGCGTTCTCTGAAAACGTCCGCCGCTTCCCGAACCCTTTCTTCGGTAATGCCGTGCAATCCGATGACCGATCCGATATCCAGATCATCGTCCCACTCAATGAAGGCTTGATCTCGCACCGCGCCCAAACATGTACCATGTCGCAAAAAGAAGGCCAGTCCAAGTTGACCCAGGATCTGCTTCGCTTCCTTCAAGAGCGACTCAGCAGTGGTCATGTCCATCGGTTCGAAGACGGTTGGTTTCATGACTCTGAAAGACCTCCTGGGAAGTTGTTACGTAGGCGCGTACGTTTGGCTATTGGATCCCTCGCACACGGATCTGGGGGCCGCTGCACGCACATGGTACGTGCAGCGGGAGGCGAGCAGGGTTCAGATCATACAGCCAGTACAGCGACCTGGTTCGTTGTCCTGTTGTGGGGCAGCGCTTTGGTCCGTGGCCTGCCTACGCCGATGATCAGCTCAGGCGTCCCTATGGCCCGAATCGTGTCGCCGTATGTCTAAGCGGGTAGATCGGCAATGACCTGCCCGTGTACTGGGCCTCGACTCTTGGAATTAGGAGCAGCATTGTCAACTGACGCAATCGGCATACGAATCTCGCCAAGAGAACGTCATCTGATGGACAGGCTTGAGCGGCTGAGTTCGAGATCAGGATCGCACTCGCCAAGCCTGGCCACGATGCAACAGGCGCTGCCTGAAATCAGCGTCGATGTTGATGCCTGCTTCCTTTCGAACCCCCTCGCGACCGAACTCTTCTGGTCCTATTTCAACTCCGACACAGTGGGCGACCCGCAGTTCATCACGCGCATGTTCGAAGCATACCCGTCGCAAAACAGTGTTATCGCCGAGCGTCTGTCCTCGACCGTCGGAGTTAGCCCGAGCCGGATCTTTATCGCCAACGGCGCAACCGAAGCAATACAGGCGATCATCCACAACTTCGCCTCCCATCTACACACAAACGTCCCTACGTTCTCGCCGTACTACGAATTTGCGACACCGGGTCACCGTGTAACCACATTCCAGCTGGACCCTGCCAGGGACTTCACGCTCGATCCTGAACAGTATGTGCGGTCAGTACTGCGAAGCGGTGCGGATGCGGCCGTGTTGATTTCGCCCAACAATCCGGACGGCTACCTCATCCCGGATGACCATTTGACCTGGATACTTACAAGGCTTTCTGACCTCAGGACCGTGATCATCGACGAGAGCTTTATCCACTTTGCGGATCGCGCTCCATCCGACGGGTTGCCAACGCTGATTGGACTGACTGAACAGTTCGAGAACGTCACCGTGGTCAAGAGCATGTCCAAGGACTTTGGTGTAGCGGGAATTCGTGCCGGTTACGCGATCATGAAACCGGCTCGGGCAAGGCAACTCCTGGATCATGGCTACCTCTGGAACATCAACGGGATAGCCGAGTATTTCTTCTCATTGTTCAACCGCCCGATGTTCATCGCCGAGTACCTCAACGTGTTGGAAGACTACAGGGGCTGCATCGAACGTTTCATCTCAATGACCTCGGGGGCCGGTTTCATGCTCCCCTATCCGACGAGCGCTAACTTTCAACTGGTGAAGTTGCCGCCTGGTTTTTCATCCGACCTGGTCACGACCCTGCTGCTTATCAGGCACGGAATCTATGTGAGGAGTTGCAGCGACAAGGTTGGGCTGGACGGCGAGTTCATCCGCGTCGCGATCCGCACCGAGGCTGAGAATGGCCGGGTTTTCAAGGCACTGAAGGACGTGCTGGGCTAGTCAGACCGGAATTTTAACTGGCGTGAAGTGCTCGGTTACAAGGGCTGTCTCCATGGCCCCCGGTCCCCCTTCCTTAGCTGCGACACCTGCGACGTTCACGCCTGTCCAACCAGACCATGAACCAGTGGAATGGGCGGTACAACTAGATGAGGTCATTGGCCTGACAACAATCATGACGCGCTGTGCTCGCACGCCCCCGCGAATGAACAGATGAAATGCAGCCTGGAATATGGCTGCCCCAGTTCAGGCCAAGCGCGAACACCGGACAAATGCCCGAATGGGCGAACGTCACCGAGGCGGATGGAGTTCCGCTTTGTCCCGGACCGTCCCCCGAAAAAGGACCGATACCGAGCATCGGTCTATCGGGTCGCTCGACCACCGAGATGGCTGGCCGTGCTCCGGCACTGGCACCAGTCAGCCGTAGGGATGGGGCACCAAGCAGGTCAATTTCGCTTCGGCCGCAGTTGAAACCGATCTACAACGGTTCTACCTTCTAATCCCTCCTCCCCCCACCAATTGCTGGGGCTACGTTTGTGGTGCTCACCGGTGTTTCGTCTGACC
>JBBDMW010000018.1:0-6295 GCA_040878005.1 Dehalococcoidia bacterium | reverse complement strand
ACTACATGCGCCCCCCGGCGCAGATGGAGGCGCTGTTCGCAGGGTTCCCGGATGCCGTGCAGAACACGGTGAAGATCGCGGACAGTTGCGGGCTGGACCTCGCCACAGACGCCATCTATCAGTTCCCGGACTCTGACAGCCTGCCGCCCGGCCACACAGCCCTGTCATACCTGGAAAAGCTCTGCGAGGAGGCTGCGGTGCGCAGGTACGGCAGCGTCACGGGCGCGGTCAGGGAACGCCTGGATGAAGAGTTGAGGCTGATAGGGAAGCACAACCTCGCAGGCTTCTTCCTGCAGTACCACCAGATTATCCTGATGGCCAGGGAGATACAGGAGGAGCTGGGGCAGGTTGAGCCGGGGCTGCCTGTCGAGGTCCAGCCGCCGGGCAGGGGACGCGGGTCGTCGGTCGCGATGCTGACCGGCTACCTGACAGGCCTCTCGCACATAGACCCCCTGAAGTTCGGCCTCAGGCTCGATCGGTTCATATCGGACGAGATGTCCGGCCCGCCCGACATAGACCTGGACTTCCCGAGGGAGATAAGGGAGAGGCTCATCCTGCGTGTGCACAAGAGGTGGGGTTATGAGCGTGCCGTGCTGACCGGCATGATCTCCACGTACCGGGTGCGCGGGGCGGTGCGTGACCTGGGCAGGGCGCTGGGGCTGCCGCAGGATGACGTGGACAGGATCTCTGGATCTCTGGACGGGCATGCGGGGATGGAGGACCTGGCGGTGGAGCTGGCAGGGATGCCGGAGTTCAGGGGCCGGCTGGACTCCCAGCCGTGGCAGGACTTGCTCCGCCTGTCGTTCGAGTTGAAGGGGTTCCCGAAGTACCTTGCCCAGCACCCCGGCGGCATGGTCCTCAGCGCCCGGCCGCTTTCAGAGACGGTGCCGCTTCAGCGTTCGGCCATCGATGGCCGGTACATCATGCAGTGGGACAAGGACAGTGCTGACGATGCGGGGTTCGTGAAGATCGACTTCCTTGCGCTGGGCGCGCTGTCCCAGATGACCGAGGCAACGGAGCTTATCCGTCTGCGGACCGAGGAGCGGATAGACCTCTCCCGCATCGACTTCAACGACCGCAGGGTCTACGAGTCGATCTGGGCAGCCGACACCATCGGAGTCTTCCAGGTGGAGTCGGCAGCCCAGATGCAAACGGTGACGCGGCTGAGGCCGTCCAACCTGGAGGAGATGGCGTGGGAGGTCGGGGCGGTCCGCCCAGGGGTGGGCGTGAATGACGGCGTGTCTCTCCTGATTCACAGGCACATGGAAATGCGGGCTGGTCTGCCAAAAAGCTGGGAGTTCGACCATCCCGACGAGGAGCCTGCGCTAAACCGCACGTACGGCGTGCCGCTCTTCCAGGACCAACTGTCTGAAATTGCGGTGCACGTGGCGGGCTTCTCTCCCACCGACGGCGAGCGGATGCGAAAGGCGTTCACGCGAAAAGATGCAGACCGGTATATGCCAGGCTGGATAGAGAAGTTCATGGATGGAGCAGAAAACAAGGGGGTTCCACGTGAGACGGCAGAAAAGATACTCGGCAAGTTCCACGGGCTGTACCAGTTCCCTGAAAGCCACGCATACGCGTTTGGCATCACCGCATTCCAGATGCAGTGGCTGAAGGTGTACCACCCGCTCGAGTTCTATGTTGGACTCTTCAACCAGCAGCCGATGGGCTTCTACTCGCTGGAAACGCTGAAGGAGGATGCGAAGCGGCATGGCATACATGTGCTCAACCCCGACGTAAACCTGAGCGGATTACTCGCCCTGGTAAATGACGAACATCTGCGGATGGGGTTGGCTCATGTGCAGGGGGTCAGGCAGACAACTGCCGAACGCATCCTCGCCGACCGGGAACTGCGAGGGGATTTCAGTTCACTTGCTGACTTCATGAGCCGCACCGGCATCCTACATGAGCAGCTTGAGAGCCTATCAAGGGCCGGGGCGCTGGACTGCTTTGACAATGCCAGTCATAAGGATAGGAGAAGGCTCAGGTGGGAGATTGGCCTGCGGTATATACAGACCGGCAGACAACTATCGCTTGACCTGCCGGTAGAGCAGGACATGGTTGCGCTCCAGGAAGAGTCCGGCTGGGAGAGGATGATTGGAGAGTACGGGGCGATGGGTGTCCATCCCAGTGGTCACATCATGGCAAGACTAAGGCAATCGCTTCCTATAGGAGTAGTGAGGAGCGACCAGTTGAAGGGCCTGACTGACGGTGCCCCTGTAGCAGTTGCGGGCATAGTCATACGCAGGCAGAGGCCGCTCGCGAAGGCCGTGTTCATAACGCTTGAGGACGAATACGGCCACTCTCCACTGATCCTGTGGCCGAACATATACGAGAGGTTTCGACAGGCGGCACAATCGGCTCTATTGATCGCGCAAGGGATCGTTTCAAGGCGAGACGGCACACTCAACATTGTGGTTGAGTCCGTTGAGCCAATCCTGGTGGAGGTGCCAAGGCTTCGGTCGAAAGACTGGGGATAGCGGTGCTGATGCGACTCTGGGGCACCTTCTTGGAGTAGAACAAATAGTATTGATTCAGCGTCACAAAAATTCGGGCGCAGGCAACATACTGGGTTCAAGTTATGCGGGGGACTACAAGCCAATGCGACCGAGCTTAAATCAAATCAGAGCCACAGTACTCGGCATCAGCGTTGTCGCTCTCATGACTTTTGCCTGCGGGGACAATGGAGCACCTTCCGAAACTCCCACGATGCATCCCGAGATGTCACCAACTCCAGTTCCCGCCACACCTACGCCGGATGACACCCCAGATCCTGGGAATGGGACTGCTACACCATCACCAACGGCAACCATTGGCGTTTCACCGGAGCCCCTGCGTGAACTGGAAATGGAGCGGGTATTCGGGTGGTTTGACGAGGATGATCCCACGTACCTTACCGAAGTGCCTGATGACAGCGGCCGGTTGGCGGTGCTGATACAGGACGGGCTCATGTTCCTACTTGAAGGAGGTCCTGAAAACGCCGAAGGATCAACCCTGGAAGTCTTGGACATCTCGCACAAAGTCAGCCGACAAGGCAACGAAGAAGGACTGCTGGGATTGGCTTTTCATCCACAGTTCCAGGAGAACCAGCGGTTCTACCTCTACTATTCAGCATCAGGACCACGCAGATCTGTGATCTCAGAGTTCACGTTCAATGAATCTGGAGCCGCCGATCCCGACTCCGAGCGGGTGATCATGGAGGTAGAGCAACCGTATCCGAATCACAATGGCGGAATGATCAAGTTCGGGCCGGATGGGTATTTTTACATCGCACTGGGGGACGGGGGCTCCGGTGGTGATCCACAAGGCAACGGACAAGATCCCTCAACGTTGCTCGGTTCAATCCTTCGGATCGATGTCGATTCATCAACGGACGACATGCAGTACGGCATTCCTGCAGACAACCCTTTTGTTGAAGGTGGTGGAGCACCAGAGGTTTGGGCGTACGGCCTCAGGAACCCATGGAGATTCTCGTTTGATCCAGAGACCGGCTACATGTGGGCTGCCGACGTTGGGCAGGGAGAGTTTGAGGAGGTAAACATAGTCCGCCGGGGTGAAAACTATGGTTGGAACGCCATGGAAGCAGACAGTTGCTTTGATCCGCCCACGGACTGCGACCCCACAGGGTTGGAGCCTCCGGTGACGTTTTACGATCACAGCCAGGGATGCAGTGTGACCGGCGGGTACGTTTACCGCGGCAACCGATTACCCACTCTGTCTGGCGCATACGTGTACGGGGACTACTGTTCCGGACGTATTTGGGCTCTCCGACATAACGGCGAAGACGTAACGGAGCACATCGTGCTGGCAGATACAGATATGCGAATAACATCGTTTGGCGTAGACGTGACCGGCGATCTATACGTGCTTGATCGCAACGGTGGCGTCTACCGGTTTACTGAACCGTAATCCAAACTACCCGGGACGTCTCAAGACCTGATGCGTTGATCTTCCGTGTCGGCACGGGGCTTTTCAAGCCCGCTTCTAGTACCATGCCGACGCTTGGCGGCAGCGACGCCGCAGGGATCGAATGCAGAGCGGAAGGGATCCATCAATGTATCCGAGCACTATCAGGCAGAAGTTGCAGCGCGGAGAAGTGCTGCTCAGCACCTCCATGTTCAGCCGTGAGGCACACGTGGCCGCGGCCATCTATCAAACCGGACCCGACTGGGTATGGATTGATCAGGAACACTCCCCATGGGGAACCGAATCCATAGGCACCATCTGCATACAGGGCAGAATGGCAGGTGTGGCGCCGGTCATCAGGGTCCCATGGAACGATCCCGGCGATATCAAAAAAGCGTACGACGTCGGCGCTGTCGGTGTAATGGTCCCGCAGGTGGACAACCCTGAGGAGGCAGCGACAGCCATCAAGTACAGCAAGTATCCACCGATCGGCGAGCGCGGCATTGCGCCCTGGTTCGCTTCATCATTGGGAATAACACAAGGTGACGTCATCAAACAGGCGAATGACGAAACGCTTCTCATTCTCCAGATGGAAAGCACAGAGGCGTACGAGAAGGTGGATGAAACGCTAAAGCTTGAGCACTTCGAAGTGCTTTTGGTTGGACCGACAGATCTCTCGGCTTCGCTTGGTGTGCCTGGGGATATTCATCACTCGAAGGTTGAAAACGTGATGATCGACATGGTGGAGAAGGTGAAGGGTACCGGCAAAGGCCTCGCAACGACGTTCGGGGATCCCGAAGACTGCCGCCGGTGGATAGAAGCTGGGTACCGGATGATGAACGTTTCGAGTGTCCTGGCGCTGGGAACGGCTGGAACGAAGCGTTACTTCGCCGAGTTTCGGGAACAGTTCGCTTAAAGGATCAGCAGCCGGTGGGCGCCAGCGCTCGCCGGCTGCACGTCTAGCTGAAGGTCTAAGGGTTGACGACTACTCTCGTAGCTGCGGTACCTGTGTCCTTTCCCTGCCACTCAGCAAACTGAAATGCTTCGTTGATCTGTTCAAGTGGAAACGTGTGAGAAACCACATTCGTCAACGGATAACGTTCCCTGGTTCGTACAAGAAACTGAAGCCCGGCCTCCACAATCCACGGGTCGTAGTGCTGGATTCCTATCCAGCGGGTCTGGTTGAGGATGATCTTGTTCGCAGGCAAGTCCAGACGGCCACCTGAAATATTGCCTATGTCCATGTATTTGCCGTTCACACGGACCATATCCAAGCCCTCATAAGTAGCAGCAGCCAGACCCACCACCTCAACGACCACGTCGGCGCCTATGCTCCCCGTAAGTTCCCTTACGCGGGCCACGCGGGCTTCAGGAGTCGGAAAGTCTCCGATGTTGATCGTGGCAGTTGCGCCACATTGTTCGGCCAACGACAACCTGGACGGTTGACCATCGATCACGATCACCTGAGAAGCACCTTTGTCCGCAGCTACTGCCGTGGCATATATTCCCAGGCCGCCCGCGCCCTGTATCACAACCGTGTCGCCAAATTTTACCTGTGCCTCCTCGAGAGCGAAGAGTACCTGCGAAAGGGCGCAGTTCACCGGCGGAATTGCCTCATCCGGTAATTCGTCGGGCACTTTAAAAACATAGTGGCCGGGCTGGAGGTAGAAGTACTCGGCGTATCCCCCGTCGCAGTAAGCATAATCGTCCAGGCCGACGGCGTTGCGACGGCCGCGGTACTGGCAGGCCCGGTGTTCACCTCGTACGCAGTGATAACAACGGTTGCACGGGAAAAAGAATGGAAAGGCCACCCTGTCGCCCTCCCTCAGCGGACGCCGAAGGGAATCCGTGGATATGCCCTGGCCAAGGCTGTGCACAACTCCGGTGAATTCGTGCCCCAACGCGCGTCGCTTTCGGGGGCTCTTGACGTCTGAATCTCCCCGCCAAACGTGCAGGTCAGACCCGCAAATGACGGCAGCAGTATTCCGAACGAGAATGCCACCAGGCTCAACCTCCGGCACTGGAAGACTTTCGAGTTCGAACGGCTCGCCAGGGGCCGTGAACACAGATGTAATTCCTTTGATTGTCGCCACGTGCTGTGCTCCTTGAAAGTTGATGCGCTTTCCGGCGTATGTCATTGCTGTTCGCCGCTGATGCCCCGACAGGCCAGCAGAACCAGAGGCACTTTACCGCCACAATGCCGGTCGGTCTACATGGTCCCAGCCGTGACATCTGGAATCTGTAGGCGCCTGACGTTCCACCCAATTTCGGGTCAACTACCCATGACTGTATAGACACACGCACATCGCGATGATTCTGGAGTACACGTCGCCTAGGCATCAGGCCAATATCCTATCCAATCATCCCGACTTCAAGTCACCCGCAA
>JBBDMW010000017.1:0-6413 GCA_040878005.1 Dehalococcoidia bacterium | reverse complement strand
GGCCGCCACAGGCGGCCACTTACGTCTCCATTAACACCAACGACCGTGGGCGCACGTTGGGCGCCCTCAACCAAACCCCGCATAGCATCCGCCGCCCACCAAACCAAACCCCACCTCTCACACGTAGGGCAGCGACCCAAGCGCAGAGTATTGCTCGTTCAGTTCCCCTAGCGCCGTCATGTCCGACTCACTGATCTCAAAGTCGAACACGTCCAGGTTCTCCACCATGTGGTTCTTCTGGTTGGCCTTGGGCAACGGCACCACCCCCATTTGCAGATTCCAGCGGATCAACACCTGGGCAGGCGACTTGCCGTACTGGGCAGCAACCTCACCCAGCTTCTCGTCATCGAGCCGCCCGCCGCGCGTCAGCGGGCTATAAGCCTGGATTACTATTCCGCGGCCGTTGCAGTAGTCGAGCATCTCCGCGCTCCAGCCGAACGGGCTCCATTCAATCTGGTTGACAACAGGCGTCTCACTCGTCGCATCCACCAGTTCATCGATCTGCTCGGCGGGATAGTTGCTCACGCCAATATCCGTGGTGAGGCCGTCCTTCCTGGCCTTTATCAGTCCCTCCCAGAGACCAACTCCTGCGCCGGCCGGCGGCGGGCGGTGGATCAGCATGAGGTCGGCGCGCTGTCGTCCCATCTCGCCAAGATACTGGCGGGTGGCCTCATACGCCTCGTCGTCCTCCTCCACCTTGGTCACCAGGAAGATCGCCTCCCGTTCCACCTCGCTCTGGCGAATGGCCTCGCCAATCCCGGGCTGCGTGCCGTAGTCACTAGACGTGTCGATCATCGGGTAACCGAGGCGCAGTGCCTCTTCGACGGTGCCCGCTGTGTCGTGGGTGAGTTGCCAGGTTCCAAGCCCCATCACCGGCATTGAGCGGCCTGTGTGGAGCGGTAGTGTCGAGCGGATGTCCATGTGGCTTTCCTTCTGGCTGGCATCGACGAAGTGTGCGAGTTGCAGGTGCCCGGCGACCGTCCCGGGCGCTCAGCAAAATGGATCATGGCCAACGAGGGCCAGGTCACATAAATGAGAACGATCAAGCGGGCGCTGCTCAGGGCTTTGGCCGCCTCAGTCCTTGCCTTCACCATAGCGCCCGCCGTCATGCAGCTCGCAACACTCCAAGAGGTGACCCATCCGTGACCCTTTATGCCGACGGCGATCCTGCACGCATGGCGCGACGGACCGGGGGACGTCAGCATCGTGAACACGTCGCCCCGCCAAACCACCGCCGGACTTACTCCACCGGGAACGCAGGATTCCACACCACCTCCCACAGGTGACCATCAGGGTCCTGGAAATAACCTGCGTAACCGCCCCAGAACGTATCCGCCGCCGGCTTAATCACCTTTGCGCCAGCGCCCGCCGCCTGCCCCATCACCTCGTCAACCTCCTCCTTGCTCCCCACGTTATGACCAAGGCTGAACTCCGTGGGGCTGCGGGCACCCTTGGAAATCCCCGCATCCAGCGCAAGGGACTCACGAGGAAATATCGCCAGCTTCACCCCTGCCTGCAAATCAAAAAACGCAACCGCCCCATGCTCAAACTCTCTGCCAACAATCCCTTCAGTCGCAAGCCCCAGGCCATCGCGGTAAAACGACAGCGAACGCTCCAGGTCATCCACACCCAGCGTAATAACCGAAATCCGCGGCCTCATACTCAAATCCTCTCAATTCCAAGAACACCAGGTTTCCAACCACGCATGCTAGCGCGGCGCCCGGCCTACCCACGAACCACAATGTCGTCTCGACCGCTTCTTTGTCTCGACCGAAGCGGAGAGACCCGGTGTGGACGGGAGGCACATGGCCGCCACAGGCGGCCACACCCGTCTCCAACCACCACCAACCCCGCGTAGGGACGCACAAAGTGCGTCCGACCCGAGCCGAAAGGCGAGCCTCGAAGAGTGTCCGAAGCCGTAGGCAAGTACAAACCAGAGACCCGGTGTGGTGCGGTGGCACATGGCCGCCAGAGGCGGCCACTCTCGGCGGTTACAACCTGTCAACGTATGGACGCACGGCAGTGCGTCCGTCACCCGAGCCGACCCTGAGCCGACAGGCGAACCTCGCAGAGTGTCCAAGCGAAGCGAGTATCAACCAAGCCTCGAAGAGTGTCCGACGCCGAAGGCAAGCACAAACAAGAGACCCGGTCGGGTGCGGGGCATATGGCCGCCGCAGGCGGCCACACCCCAAAGCCGCTACATTGCCACAAGCGGAGCAAGTAAAAAGCCTCACCTCCAGGAGTGTCCACCTCTACCCGGAATCAGCCAGTGAATTCAGATACGCGCCAAAGCGAAGCCTGTTGCCATCCAAATCCTTAACCTCGAACTCCCGCATGCCGTACCCATAGCTTTCAATCTCCTTCGTAATCGTCACGTTCCGCCCCCGGTACTCCTCGAACAGATCATCTATCCCATCCACGAATACATAGACCCAACCCGGATAATCGGAGGCTTCAAAACCACCCGGAGCAGGAGTGAACTGAATCCCCACGCTGCAACGGGTCACCGACCCATGAGTCGGTGGGTCACCATGCACCAGGTCAAGTGCAAACCCCAGTTCCTCGCAGTAATAGTTCACCGCTGACACAATGTCCTTCACCGGCAGCACCGGGCCAGTACCGAACAGCATGCAACCATCCTTGGACATATACGCCTCCTTCTAACACGCAGCAGACATCAACCCGCTCCCGGCCATCTTCACCGGCCTTCCCGCCATTCGCCCATAATCCCTGCGCAGCCGAAAACCAGGCAACCGAACGCAAATGGCACCAGATCAACCTGTCATCCTGAACA
The DNA here is from genome assembly GCA_040878005.1 of Dehalococcoidia bacterium. GTDB lineage: Bacteria > Chloroflexota > Dehalococcoidia > Lucifugimonadales > Lucifugimonadaceae > JBBDMW01. The sequence goes on along the minus strand of JBBDMW010000017.1, from coordinate 3,619 downwards.
CAGTGAAGAATCTCTCCTAGCGCACCCACACCACCATCGGCCCACCCCAACCACCACCAAACACCCGCCACCACTTTATCTCGAGCAGCCTTTTACCTCGCCGGCCTTTTGTCTCGACCATCTTTGTCTCGACCGAACCCCGAGCCGCCACAATGTCCGAAGCGGAGCAAGTAAAAACCGGAGCCTCGAAGAGTGTCCGACGCGAAGCAAGTACCAACAAGAGACCTGGAGAGGACAGGAGGCACATGGCCGCCAGAGGCGGCCACACTTGGCGATCCACTCTCAACCACCAACGCAATGTCACCCTGAGCGCGTGGTCGCAATTGCACCCGCACGGTTCATCGTTACAGGCCGCTCGGACTTTGAGCGGCCTGTTTGTTTGAGTGACCGGATGTCCCGTGTGTACGTACTAAGAAGCACGATTCGCGAACGTTATTGCGTGCCGTGGTCGGAGGTCTTCTCTGCACGTTGCCGATGGAGTGCCTCCGTAGCCTCACGCATGTGGGCCTCCACCGCCTCAATGGCCGGCTGCGGATCCTGCGTATCGAGCAGCGCCGCTAGGTGCCGGTGCTCGTCGACGAGGTCGTACCGGCCCGGCGAGGCAATCGTGAGGATGAGGCAAAGCCGCGTCTCATCGATGAGCGTGCTGTACATGCGCGACAGGCGCGGGCTGTCAGCACCCTTGACAACCTCGGAGTGGAACTGCATCTCAAGGTCGACTACGCGCGCCCATTCGTCGGCGTCGGCGGCCGCCGCCATCTCGTCGACCACCTTGTCCAGCCTGGTACGTACGTCCGCACCCGAGCCGACAGCAATGATGTGCTTCATGGCCGCCGTCTCGACGGCCCCACGAGCACGGTAGATGTCCGCGATGTCCTCATCGGTGACGACGGGCACGAACACGCCCCGGTGGGACTCACGTTTGAGCAGGCCTTCGTTGACCAGGGTCTGCAGAGCCTCGCGGATGGGACCGCGGCTCGTGCCGAAATGCTCGGCAAGTGCAATCTCGCTCAACTGGTGACCCGGCTCGAACGCACCTTGGAGCACGCTGGTACGGATCTGTTCGGCTATCTGCGCGCCCAGCGTCGCTCGCTCTATCCGGTTCAGGGGGAGACCGGGAGACATCGTGGTTCCTTCTGTTATGGGGGACGTGTTGACGTTTTTACCGGATCGCGTCCTTCAGCCGGTAGTAGGCGTCGACGAACGGCAGGAACCAGGGCGGTCCGAAGTGGCCCGGGACAGCGCGGAAGTCGAAGTCCCGCCAGGGGTTGGCGTCGGGGTTCCCCCCAATCACCTCGGCCATCTGCCGTCCCATGTACGTCGCCATCTGCGCCCCGTGTCCGCAGTAGCCCATCGAGTAGTGTACGCCCTCGTGTTCACCGGCGTGCGGCATCCGGTCGAGGGTCATGCCGACCTGGCCACCCCAGGTGTAGTCGACGCGGTGCTGCGCTATCTGTGGAAAGACCTTGGCCATGGCCTGCTGGAGGATGCGGCCGCTCTTGAGGTCCGAGGCGGGGCTGGAGACGGCGAACCGGGCACGACCGCCGAACAGCATCCGCTGATCGGGCGTGATGCGGAAGTAGTAGAGCAGGTTCTTCGAATCCGAGGCCATGCGCCGGGTGGGCATGAGCTCCTCGACCAGGTCGCCTTCGAGCGGCTCGGTCACGATGATAAAGCTGCCCACCGGCACGATGCGGCGCCGATACCACGGAAGGGGCGCCCCGGTATAGCCGTTGGTGGCCACGAGCACCTCGGAGGCGCGCACCCGGCCCCGCGACGTGACCACGTCGTGGATACTGCCCGAGACCCGACGCAGTGTGGTCAAGGGCGTGCGTTCGTGCAGTGACACGCCGGTGCGGTCCGCGGCGGCGGCCAGGCCGCGCACGAACTTGCCAACATGGAGCCCGGCGCCCTGGGGATCGACCATCCCGCCGTGATAGTGGCGCGATCCGATCTCGTCTTGCAGGCGGGACTTCGGCACCAGGTGGGTCTCGTAACCCAGGCGTGTCGCGAGCGTCTCGTGCGTCCGCGCCAGCGCGTCGTAATGGTCCGGCTTTGCCGCGAGGTTCAACTTGCCCGTCCGGGCGAAGTCGCAGTCGATGTCCTCATCGGATACCAGCTTCTCAACCGTGTCGATGGCTGCGTTGTACGTGAGGAAGAGTTGACTGGCGGTCGGGAACCCGTACTGGCGGATAGCCTTGATGAACGAGATCGTCAACCCCGTTGTACACATCCCGCCGTTGCGGCCGGACGCCCCGAACCCAATGGTGTCCTTCTCGAATAGGGCAACTGACGCGCCGACCCTCGCCAGGTGAAGGGCAGCCGAGAGGCCGGTGAGGCCACCGCCAACGACGGCGACGTCGACCAACGACGGCATGTCGTTCTGGGAGTAGTCCGGCCCTGGGGGAGCCGTGTCGAGCCAGTAGGGGATCTGCTTCATGCCGGCGCTCCTTCGCTCCGGTTGTTCATTGCGGTGCCGTCAGTCGAACAGGGCCAGGAGCTGCTCGATGTTCTCGATCTCGACGTAGCCGTAGTGCGGCGTCGAGGGCTCGTAGCCACGGTTGACGTACACCTTGTTCGTGATGCGCAGGTCGTTGGCAGACATCAGGTCGTACCGCAGGCTGGACGAGACGTGAACGATGTCCTCCGGGCCACAGCCCAACTCGTTGAACATGTGCTCGAAGGCGGCCAGGCGCGGCTTGTAGGCTCTGGCCTGCTCGGCGGTGATCACTGCGTGGAACGGGGCGCCGAGCTTGTCCACGTTGTGCATGATCTGGTCGTCGGAGGCGTTGGACAGGATCACCAGGGGATACCGCTCCGCCAGTTCAGCCAGCCCCTTGGGCACGTCCGGATGCGGGCCCCAGTTGGGGATGTCTTCGTAGATGGCGGACGCATCCTCGGGGCGGAACTCCATGTCGTACCAGGCCATCGCCCGGCGCAGCGCGTCTGAGATGACTTGGCGGTACGGCTTCCAGTCTCCCATGGCCTCGTCGATGCGGTAGGCCTTGAAGGTATTCAGGAAGGCCTCGGTTACCTCGGGCGGTAGGCGGTCACCGAGGACCTCCCTGGTAACCCGCGACATCTGGAAATGGGTCAGGGTGCCATAGCAGTCGAAGGTGACGTATTTGGGGGAGAAGGTGGGTGTGGTCACGTTGTATCTCTCCTGTGCTGTCGCCCCGGGAAGTTGGCGGGGTCATTGGCATCTGGCTTGTACGGGTGCTCCCCGACAGGGCCATTTTAAGCAGGGTATTGTTGATTGTCAACAATGTACAGTTAACAAATAGGCGGCCGGCTTTCTCGCTGTCATTTACCTCAAAGCCCCATCGCTTGGGCCGCGTGTGCGGGTCACTAACCCAGGTCACAAGTTGGTGCCGCCAACACCACGTTCAAGCACAGAACCGGACGCTGCAACCCACTCCGCCTGCTCACCCGCCCCGGTCTATCCAGACCCGTCCACAACCCCGTGCTGAAGCCATGGCGCCCAGGGAGGACTCTCCTGCACCAACCCGGCCAGCGCAGCGTAGCCTGCGGAGGAAGGGTGCGATCCATCTCCCGAGGCCACCTCGCTTAGTAACTATCTCAAAATTGCTATCCGATGATATCTGCGGTACCAGAGAAG
>JBBDMW010000016.1:0-34356 GCA_040878005.1 Dehalococcoidia bacterium | reverse complement strand
CAGAGTACGAGCAGGCGCAGCGTCATGGGTACGACGAAGACTGCTACAGTTCACCCGTCCTGGCCCTGGCCGGGACTCAACTCACCGGGTCTCCATGAAACCCGGGGCGGTCCAGTTGATTTAATGAGAAGAAGGTGACCGCATGACTGGCAGGGCAGTGCACGACTCGATCGAAGGCGAGCGCATCGTGTGCGTCTGCCGCGAGATCGCCAAATAGTGAGTGACAGCCGGGGCGTGTGTGCCCCGTGCACTTGAACTTGTGCTGGAAGCCACGCCTGTCAAGTGCTACGTTCTCAATCCGGTGAGAGTACTGCAATGACCATACGCCATGCACCGTTCGATGCATCAATTTCGGACCTAGAACCAAAGGATTTGGTGACCCTTCGGGGTGTTTCCGAAGGGTGGTATGTGGAATACAAGTCCCAACTGATTGACGTCAAGAGGCTTGCAAAGAGCATGTCAGGATTCGCGAATCAGTATGGAGGCTGGCTGTTCCTCGGGATTCAAGAGAACCCGTGGACCACGACCGCCAAGTCCTTTCCTGGACTCGAATCGACGGAGCTTGTTCGAGTCAAGGAAAGTCTGAGGAACGCTTCCAGAGCGGTAGTGAACCCGGAAGTGTTCTTCGAGGAGCGCATCTTTGAAGGTCCAATAGACGAAATAGAACTGCCCGCTGAACGAATCATTGTCGCTGTTCGAGTTCCTCAAGGGGCCGAGAGTCCATACGTGCACAACGACGGTCGCATATATCGCCGTGTGGGTGACTCGTCCGACCCAAAACCAGAGACCGATCGAGCGATCTTGGACCGAATGTGGGAGAGATCCGATAGAGCACGATCCCGATTGAGTTCCCTCATCTCCTACCGACCTCCCACATCGAAAGGCGAAGAGAATGTTTGCTATATACATGTCTTCTTGACGTCGGATCCTCATGAAATCAAAGGTCACTTGTTTCGGCGCACTTTCGCAGATTTTGTGCATGTGATGAAAGAGCCACAGATTCTATTTGACAACTTCTACACAAATGCACGTGGATTCGTAGCCCGCCAGGCGGCCAACAATAACCCGTATCACCGTGTACTAACCTGGGAGTTTGATCGCAAATGTCACTCGTTCGTCACCGTGCCGCTTAGCCACTATCTTGCGGGGATTGGCATCGGGCCTGCCGACTACGAGGAAGCCTCCGAGTTTGATGAGTTGTTGAAAGAATATGGCATGGACGCTTCCAGAGTCGTAGACCTAAACATGATGTTCGATGCTGTTGGAGCAATCGCTAAGCGTCACCGATCGCTCGCGGCCAAAGCTGGTATCTATGGACCGTTTCACTGCAAGGTTTCGCTCGAAAACGTCTGGCGTGTAGTGCCGTTTCTTGCAATGCCTTCATTTGCACAGCACATCAGGGACCATGGAGTACCCGTCGTTCAAGAGTCTGATACTTTCACACCACCAGGGGTAGAGCTAAGTACGTTCATCCAACTGCCGGAAGCAAGGGAAAAGGAGGACCGCTACGTTGACGATGCGATCAAGGTCAGCCTGCCATTGTTCAAGCGTTTGGCATCCCACAAGAATTCCTCGCTGAAAAATCAAAGGAGTGGCTACTGGTCGGCCAAAAATACAGAGACGCTCGCAAACAGGACTTTTCGTAAACATTGAATCGCCCCATGAAAGTTGGAAACTCCAATCCTTGAGAGGACGGAGCGATGACAGAGGTACCCGGCGGAGGTCCCGGAGCGTGCGGTGCGGCTGGTGCCGGCGATTCAAGAAATCTCAGCGATGAACCGGTCAACGCCAGAGTGAAGGATTTCTTCGATTGCATGCACGGGGAATGGCGACTCGCTGATGTGCGGGGAGAACAATTCCACGTCTGTAATGAGTGCAGCCTTGACGGACCAGTCAACTGCGCTGTCCAAGTTCATTTCTCTCGTCACGCTTTCGAGGTTCTGCGTCAACCACTCCACGCGACGAAGGTGCTTCGCCGTGGTGGCCTCGTCGCCTTCAGTCCCTTTGAATAGCCCACGCAACTCATTCGATATTTCACGGGGTGTTCTGGCCTGTTCAAAGTCCTTGCATTCGAGGGTCACGATCGTTCGGTGGCGGCGGTCAGCTGCTAGCACGTCCACATCTCCGAGGTCGTTACCGTCTCCTCCAAGCAACCTTGCTCCGGCGAACTTCTTTGCGCGTAGTCGTACATTTTCCCTCCCCAGTGACGTAGCGAAAATGTCCGCAACATGAGTCTCGAAAGCCTTTGACTCTAGATCGCGCCTTCGTCCAATGAGTCGAACGAGCTCTTCTGATGTCGCTTTGATTCTGCCAGTCGTGCAAAGTTCAAAAAAGTATCTGGACCAGTGGACAACGTGGCGGTTACCCCAGTACAACACCACGTTTCCAGATTCTTCGCGTGAGACTAGAGGGCGCCTGATATGAGAGTGGCTTCGATTGAAGACCCATGGATACAGGTCGGTCTTCGGGATTTCGTTGTCAAAGTAGCTCGACCTTGGGGCAAGAGTTAACTGACTCAGCGCTCGCTCTGCCTGCTCTTCTGACCAACTGAGATGATCTGAAAGTGCAGCAATCAATCGAGCCTTTGGAACCCGTTTGACCGCGTCATGTTGATCGGCGACCAGTTCCAGCAGGGTTCCCATGATGCCGACTGATTCGACGAGTCCGAATCCGAATTCCTTGCTCACCGCCTGATCTAGGTCTCGAAGATCGGCCGGTATGTCTTGCGTCCGCTCATCTGCCTCCGGTGCGCGCCAATGTAGATTGAAAGCGCGGCTGGTTCTGCCGATCTGGCCGCTCATGTGCTTCGCAAGGAACGCCGACCTAGCAGCAGTCAGTTTGGTTTCGTCTCGACCCAGGCGTCCAGACGGCAAGATTTCAGTTGGAATGTCTGCAATTTCATACTTGATCATGTCGCTCAGATTACCCCACTGGATGATTTCGGCCGCTAGCGCCAGCATCCGGTCGTAGTTCTCCAAGCTCATGTGTTGATCCCCACGAGGCGGACGGGCAGCCACGTACTCGATCAAGAAGCGACTGGCAGAGTTTGTGATGTATGCGTCAGGCATTTCTTCCGAAAGCTGCGCCACTAGTGATTGTCGGTCACCGAAGCAATGAAGACGGGTAGGAATCGTGAGAACCCTGCTGAACATCTCTCGAGTGGCAGCTTCATGGAAGGCGATCAACGACGGAAGCAGTTCGTCGTCACTCACGGAGCCGACTAGGTTCTCAAGTTCGTTGAACATCCATGCCACGGCAGCGTTGACCGCTCTCGTACGGTCTGCTCCCTCCAAAGCGCCTTGTTGAAATCCTCGACTCGCGATGTGTTCGCCGACGCCATCGAGGATGTATGCGTACTCGGTCTCCTGAACTGACCGAAAGGCCGGCAATCCAGTCGGGTCGAGCTCGGGCCGTCGCGCGGTCGAAAGCAGGATCAGTTTCTTTTTCTGACCAAGTGGAGCGAAACGTTCCGTTGCCTCGTCGATCGCGGCCGAGGACAAGGCGGAATGCATGTCAGAGAACGCCTCGCTGAACTCCTCGCGCAACCCACTGAGTACCTGCTGGATGAGAATGCGCTCCCCTTCATTGTCGGCACGTGCAAGGTGCGACAAGAGAGTGGGCTCAATCCAGAAATGGATTTCGGCATCGTCGGGTGATGAATGGTTGACAGTGACAAGTTCATCGGTACCCGGGTCCGGTTGGCGCGTGTTGGACAGGAATTCATCCCAGGCTCCACGACTCCGGTAATCAATGTGAACCACCAGTCTCCGTACATGTTCGGCCCTCTGATTCAAGGATTCTTGAACCAGAGGAGTGAACTGCCAGAGCCAGTAGGCAATGCAATCCACCAACAGTGCGGTAAACCCGTACAACTGGCCTTCTAGATCTGGTGCTCCCACTACCCACACTGATAGCGGCAATTCACCTTCAACGACCATTGCCGGCCGATTCCCAAGTTCGTGTGGAGGTGAATAGATAGGCACTGACGACCCGAAGAGTGACCAGACTTCGGCCAATGAATTCGGTTGCAACGACGAGACACCATGCGAGTCTCTGAGTCTCGCTGCGTCCATTCGGGCGGCGAGCGCCGTGCCTACGGCAATCATGATCATTTCCGGTAGGCGCTCGTCATACCAGTAGTAGCTGTGTTGTCGAGATCGATAGAGCTGGTACTCGTCTAGGAGTCCCTGACTGAAGATTCCGGTCCGCTGGCGAATGGCATGGGAAGCCTGAGCGAATTTCCATAGCGCCAACGGGTCACCAGAATCAAGTGCAGCCATCGTGTCCAAGTCGGATACACCCATGGCAAGCAGGCGCGCACCTGGTTGGGGTTCGCTGAACCCAAACACCGAGAAACGGCCCAACTGTTGAGTCAATGTGAGAATCAGTACAGACGTTGGCCCATTGGACATGCCGAGTAGTTGCTCTGCCACGGCGTTGGCCCTGGCCTGCATTTCTTCGGCTAGGCCAGTGGAGTTCCAGCTACCGAAGACTCTCTCAGGATCAAAGTCCACGAGGTCGTCTGTTGCGAGCTGAACGTAAAGTGCCTTGTCCGAGTCAAGACCGCAGATCTGCTCGACGAATCTCGTGGGACTGGGGTCGGGAAGTTTGAGCGGTATAGCCCGGTTACCCCAACGGTCAAGCAACACGAGCACGTGGTCCCAGACCGCGTCACGGAATGCTTCCGAGAGTTGACTAAGCACGCCACGGTCCTGTGCTAGGCAAAGGATTCTGTGCCGCAGGGCGGGAAGTAGCGACGACGGAACCGGAACCGTGAACTGGTCGCCGCACTTAACGATTGGCGCCGAGTGCAGGGCACCCGATTCAGACGAGAATCCCGACAGGTCGAATGAGCCGCATTCTGTTACGAAGGGTGGAAGAGGATCTCCACCTGACGACCCGGCACTGCAAAACCCATCCATGTCCGCGTCGCTGAAGACCACACACGACGCCAGATCATTGATGACTCCGGCTTGGGGCACCTCAATGTCTTTGCTCTTGTTGTCCGAGGGTTCCGCATATCTGGAAACTCCTGCACGCTCGGCGATGTGATCTGCCAGCCGAAGGACGAACATCGCAATTGACGTGACTTCCCTGCGAAAAACGGGATTGAGTTCGGGGTCCTGCCGCTGCACGATTGCTTTGAGCAACCAGCGAATCTGGTTCGCGATGTCCGCATTCGGTCCAGTGAACACGGTGTACGAGCCGCCATGAAACACGATTTCATCGGTGAAGGGGTACTCGGCCGGATCATCAGCCATCCCGGGCTCTGAACGCTGGTCCAGATGTTGCTGGATCCGTCCTCGGAGTCGGTTTGCAGAAACCGCAGGCCTGGTTGATTCATATTCAAGTGATGCGGCAGTGTGAGCCAGAGAATCAAGACTGATTGACCTGCTGGCGTTTGAAGCGAGTAGGTTTAGCGCTCCGACTTTGCCCAGTAGATCCAGTGCGTTGTATGGCTCCAAGTCCTGTCGCAAGTCAGAAAGGCTGGTGTGCTGCTGCATCATGGAATCGAATCCGGCCGACGACCACGTCCGACACTAAGAATCAGTGGCCAGTAACGTTTTTGAAAGTATCGCGATCCTACCATTGCCCGTGTTGATGACCCGGCAACGTTGCGAGTAGCCAAGCATGTTTACGGCTAGAACCAGCTAGCTTCACATAGGATGGCCGCCACCGTACGCGGGGTTCAAAGACAGAAGAACCGGTTGAGAGTAGGTTACTGCACCGAAACGCTTAAGAAGATTCAGCCGCATCAATCATGCGTGCGTCCCACTTCGATCCCGGGGTGGATCGTCGTCCTTGCGGTTCTAGTCTTGCTGTATGTATTCATCCTCCCGGCCTTTTGCTCCGACTTGCCTAAGTCATTTGGACTTTGCGGCTAGTTCGCCTAGGAGTAGTCGGCCTACCCTCCGCGTCTTGGGGGTGGGCCGGATGCCACAGCAGCCAAAGCCGATTGACGTCAACCGGTCGTGCCTCAATTCTAAGCTTTCGCTCCTAAATTCAGATCATGTCATCGGGCACGCAACCAACCAAAACATGGACTGGGTTTGACCGCAAGACCATCGCGATCCTGCTCTTCTTTGCAATCGACGCAATCGACGGCTACTACTCCTATTTCTCCCTGCGCGTTCGTACGAAAAATCCTTCGACGAATGGCGGCTCAACCTGACGCAGCAATACTGCCGGTGGGTCGCTAGCTTGGCCGCGCTCGTAAATGCCAGATTCTGCAACCACTTTTGCAACCACACTGAACGATACGCAGTCGGACGTGAACTCACTTACTAGACGCGTGGTCGGACGAGTTTAACTGGATCGACCTCGCTGGGACGCCTCAACTCCAACGGCACATCCGTCGGAGAAGCCTGTCGAAAGATGGGCATCTCAGAAAACACGTTCTACTGCTGGAAGCGGAAGTTCGAGGGACTGGGCACTGCCGAGATCAGGCGGCCGCGGCAACTCGAGGAAGAGAACCGCAGACTCAAGCAGCTGGTTGCGGACCTCTCTTTCGATAAAGAGATGCTCCAGGACGTCATCCGAAAAAACTCTGAAGCCTGACCGGAATCGTGAAGTGGCGCACTACCTGCAGGGAAGCTACCAACTCTACAGCATAGAAGGTCTCGCCATGAGGACGAAGGACTGAAGCCCAGACGCCGGCATGCCTCAAGCATGAACCTTGTCGAGGTGCCTGATGCGACCGGTTCGAACCAGGTCTGGTCGATGGACTTCATGCAAGATGAACTGTTCAATGGCGATCGGATCAGGCTCTTGACGTTAGTCGATAACTTTAGCTGTGTTGGCCCCTAGATCGAGGTTGACCGGAGCCTGACCGGGAGGAGGGTTGTTGAGGTCCTGTCCATGGTCGCGTTCGAGCGTGGCTCGCCGAAGACTATCCGGGGTGATCATGGAACCGGGTTCACCTCGAAGGCACTTGACCAGTGGGCTTATGTGAACGGCGTTGAACTGGACTTCACACGGCCAGGGAAGCCAACGGACAACGCATTCATCGAATCGTTCAACGGAAGGGTCAGGCAGGAACGCCTTAACGAGAACTGATTCCTGTCGCTGGAGGACGCCAAGGAGAAGGTTGAGGAATGGCGGCAGGAATACAACAATGAGCGGCCACACAGCGCGCCTGGCTAACCGCGGGCAGGAATAGCGCGATCACACGGGACACCAATACATATATATACATATTCTTATAGCGATGTCCCGTGTGACCGTGGGTGTGAGACACCGCGGACGCGGCAAGCCAATCCGGATGGCCAGATGTGCAGCACCATAGCGAGCCACGCCGCGCTTCCCCAAGTGCCAACCAGCAGGCCCTTACAGGGGTTCAATTGCCACTGAGTCTAATCCATCGCCACCAGGTAACAACTCCCCAGAAGTAACAACTCCCCAAACTTTGGGCCCTTATCGCACCCCGCCCAATCTCAGGCCTCCGCGCCAAATGCCTGGTTTAGTCCAACTAATGGGGATTAGTTGGACAAAGTGGCAGGGGGTCGAGGGATGCAGCGGAAGCCGATGCTTTCCGCGACGACTTGTCGGCAACGGTCGGCAACTGAAAAGCCCCATTGACGGTCTATCCAGATCCTCACCGCCTACCTGGAGTTCCGCTGGTGTGGACGCAGATCGCCTGGGAGGATCGGCGGCCGTTGATGCCAAGGAAGAGCAGGACGAGCGGGCGGGCTTCCCTTTCACCTGGCAATGGACTCATGCGCCCTACTTACCCGCGTGGGCCGTTGCCGACGCCGCCCGGTCAGGGCCTGTACCCGACCGATGCTATACCGAGGACGGCCAAGAATACGTCGTCACTCTCCGCCCATACCAGGCAAGCCCTGCCCATGGCGGCGAGTGACTCCCTGTCCGAAAGACCGCCACGTTCGGCCCAATCCACGATTTCGTCACGCTGCATACGCTTCTCCATTCCGATTCCCAGGACCGCCTTCACTGCCTCGCGGGAAGGAATGGTTCCGTTCGCCTGGGACACAACATCGGCAAACCCGCACTCGTTCAGTAGGTGATGCTGTCTGCGGGCAAGAAGGAGCGCCTGACCAAGTTCCACGGACAATTGAGGGTCAAACCGAGCCACTACGTTCCACCATGACCTACGGAGGTCCGTTCTTATCAGAGGTTGGATCTGGGATAGACGCTCAGCCTATAGAGGTGCAGCACAGCGACTACAGAAGATTCAGTTCATGCAGCAGGTTGATTGCAGTTGGCGAGAGCTGATTGACAGTGCCCACAGCTTGGAGTTCTGTGGCAGATTCCGGCATGCTTGGCGACATGGCTGATCAGGATTAGTCATTGTGCGGACTCTGGACTAGGCGAATAGGTCATCGTCAACAACGTCCGATAGAAACTCTTTGACCAATTCCAGTCCAATTAGGAGCGAATCCCTAATGAACTCGTTGCGTTGATCGTAAGCGCGCTGCTCGCCCCGGATTCGAATTGCTCGTTCTTCATCGGATTCAGAGCGCACGGTCGGACTTGAGAAAGCCCAGACCTGACTTGGCTCACGAGGTCGGTACTCAGTGACTTGTGCAACTTCCAAATTGGCCGGTCTAGGTGGCGCAATGCCAAAGATCGGTTGAAGTAAGGTATTTAGATTTACATCCGGACCCCACTCTGACCGTAGCCTGTCGTATTGCTGTAAAACAGCAGCTAATTCAGGCGGTTGGCCACTGCTTCTGACAGGTTGAAGCAAGCGCTCTGCAACGTTCAGATTGAGCAGCGCCAATACCCGACGGCAAAGTGCCCAAGGGCTGTCCGCCACTTCAACGTGGGTCCAATGAGTTTTCAGAGCACTCCGTTCTCGTCTTGTAAGGACTGATGTTGTTTCCGCGAGACGCTCCAGGTGAATTCCGTTGAGGCCCAATCCAGCCGCCTTGGCAAACATCGCGAACTCAGTGGTTGCCACGTACACAGATCCGGAATAATGATCATTCAGGTGAAGTGCAGATGCGAGGATTCGATCATCGGCTATGTCCATGTTTAGCTGTGTATGGTTCTTTATCTCATTGGCCGTCCCGACCTTGATCGTCATATCTGATCCACAATTAACTGGCTCTTCCATTGCTCCACGTCTGATGAATGTCCGGACAACGTTAATGGCTGATCTAGCTTTCTCACGCGTAGCAGATCTTCCCATCAATACGTCTAGCTCATGCAGAACTGCGAACGGAACGTTCAGTTGTGTATGTCCGAGATCTTTTATCTCTTCAAGCTCAAATGGCTGGGGGACATGTACAGGACGCTCGTGTCGACTATGACGACTGGGCTATGCTCGGACATAAGGCTGCGCATACTCCTATTCGAAGCAGACTCGAACTGCCGACACATGGAATCAACTCATTCGTCATCGGCCACATCACACTCGTGCTTCCGGAGCCTTGAGGTGGCCCGCTGTGGCCTCAGGGAGGGACATGATCGTCTCTGGTGGCAGCCCTGTACCCGAGCGAGCTGTGCGGCCTGTGCATGTGCGTGAATCGATCTCGAGTTCTTTGCAGGAATTGCACTGTCAGCCTATTGCTGCATGATTGGGCACGCAGCTCTGCCAGCTTCGTTCTCGTCTCAAGTTCGTGCCGTCTACTGTTTCTCCGGAGACAGCTTAGGATATCCTGCCTTCACCATGAACCGGTGCTCAGTGTGCCGATCAATCCATTGAGCCCACCCTGTGCTCTTACTTTCCGATGTGAAGGACCCTCCGATTGCCGAAGCAAGAGATCCGTTTCATCACGACACTGGACGGTGTCCGCATCGCTTGCGGCATCGCTGGAAGGGGCTCACCACTGGTCAAGGCCCCCAACTGGCTGAGCCACGTAGAGTTTGACTGGGGCAGCCCGATTTGGCGCCACTGGTGGGAGGGCCTGTCCCAGAAACATTTGTTTGTGCGGTTCGATCAGCGGGGCTGCGGTCTCTCCGATCGAGAGGTCGAGGACCTGTCGCTGGATAGCTGGGTCAGCGACCTGGAGTGCGTCGTCGATGGACTGGGTCTCGACCGCTTCGCGCTGCTGGGTATGTCCCAGGGAGCGGCTGTCGCGGCGGAGTATGCCGTCCGCCATCCCGATAGGCTGAGCCACCTCGTGCTGTATGGAGGGTTTTCCAGGGGTTGGGCCAAACGTGGTGGATCAACAGCCGAATACTCAGCGCTTTTGACCCTGATCCGGGAAGGCTGGGGGCGTGAGAACGCAGCTTACCGGCAGGTATTTACCTCTCAGTTCATTCCAGAGGGCACCGCCGAGCAGATGCAGTGGTTCAATGAGCTTGAACGCGTTTCCGCTTCGGCCGAAGGCGCAGTCAGGTTCCAGGAAGAAGTCGGCAAGATCGACGTGCTTGACCGCCTGGAGCTGATAACGACTCCCACTATGGTCTTCCACGCCCGGCATGATGCACGGATCCCGTTCGAGCAGGGCAGGCTGCTCGCTTCGCTCATCCCTCATGCGCGGTTCATCCCACTCGAGAGCATGAACCACATTCTGCTGGAAAATGAACCAGCCTGGCCGGTATTCCTCTCTGAACTTCACACGTTCCTTGGGGGGACTGATGCATCTATGATCCGTCCCCCTGAAACGCTCGGAAACCTGACAAACCGCGAGGTGGAAATACTGCGGCTAATAGCGGTCGGAAGGACAGACCGGCAAATCGCAGGTGAGCTCTTCCTCAGCGTCAGAACAGTTGGGAACCACGTCAAACATATCCTTGACAAGATGAACTGTGCCAATCGCACCGAGGCGGCCGTCCACGCTACCCGCATGCATCTCGTCTGAGAGCCTGCCGCCTCCATCAGTAACCTGTCGTTCTTCGACGCTCTTTCACTCTCCTTGAGCTCTGAGTAAATCTACTCATCTCTCACTCATAGTCAGCCGCCATAAATGCCGAATCCTCCGGATGTCTTGCTTCGATGGATTGACTTACATTCATCACGGATGCGGTTCGCATGTCCACTCGGGAACGAAGACGGCCGCTATGACACGCCCTCTCCGGGCCATGTTCGCAAGGGTTAGTCGTCGGCAGCCGCGCAGCGCTGTCAGCGCAACCCGAACAAGGCTTTCCTGGGCCGTGGCACCTCCGTATACGGGATACGCACAAGGTGCCACTCCCGTTGGGGCTTTTATCGCTGACCTCGCTTAGACCACTAAACGGGTGCAGCACAGATTGATTGTCAGGAGTTACACATGAGCTTCACCATAAGCGGCACAACAAAATGGTATGTGGCAACCGGCTTCGTGGCGATTGCCGCTGTTGTCGGAGTAGCGCTGGTCACGGCGCTGGGCGGCGGCACCGCGGAGGCGGCGGGGGACAACAAGGTGACCCACAGCAATGTTTACAGGTTCGCAGACGGATCAGAAGTCGAGTCCGCCAAGGCCACTCTAGTCAGATCGAAGTCAGGTGTGACAACCACCTTGAACACGGATCAGCTGGACGCCAATACCGGTTACACGATGTGGTGGGTGATATTCAACGACCCACGCGAATGCGAAAACCCGATTCCCGGTCTGACCACATGTGGTGAGTCAGACCTGCTTCTCTTCGGCGGCAAGCCTGAGATCAACTCATCTGTCCTCTTTGCAGCAGGGAACGTTGTTGGAGGAACCGGATTGGTCAGCTTCGGGGCCTACCTTGAAGAGGGCGTTCTCCCAACAGGCAATGGTCAGGTCACGTGGGGGCCGGGCCTTGTGGATGCCAAGAGGGCAGAAATTCACCTCGTTGTCCGGTCCCACGGTCCTGTCGTCCCTGACATCGAAGAGGCTCAAATCTCATCCTTTGGTGGTGGCTGCACTGAGGAGACGGACCCCAGTGGCACCGGCCCGGCCGGGTCCTTTGCCTGCGTGGACCATCAGTTCGCAGTGTTCGTGCCCCACAAGCTCAAGTAGAACATCGCCTGGCCGGGGTGTTGAAGCTGTTTGGGCATTCGGTAGTTGACCGAACATGGCGGGCGAGGTCCCTCCATCTGAGCCCTCTCGGACGGTCACCATTGAACAGCACATCGGTGAGCGCGTAAAACCTGGCATTCCATTGCCGGCCACGCTTGGCCTGTGTGGGAGCAGACGGACAACAGTAGACCGCCAAATAACGCAACGATCATGGAGATGAGAAATGGACCTGACAGGAGTCGTGGTCGCGGGCATAGCTGGAACAGTAGTCATCACAACGCTCATGTATAGCGCTCCAATGATGAGCATGCCGCGGGTGGATATAGCGCAGCTGATGGGCTCGATGGTGGTGCCGTTGGGAGGTTCTGCCTTTGCTGTTGGCTTGATGGCGCATTTTGTGATGGGCGTCATCTTTGCGGCCATCTATGCAGCCGTATGGGCCTCCGACTCTATACCCGTCACCTGGTGGAGCGGACTCATATTCGGAGTTGTTCACTCGATGGTGGCCGCCGTGGGGATGTGGTTGATGATGCCTATGAATAGGGAGGTTAAAGCCGGACGGCTGGAGAGTCCGCTGGCCGCGGGACCCAGGGGCATGGTGGGCATGCTCACGGGACATATGTTTTTCGGACTGGTACTGGCTCTGGTGTACGGAGTGTTCATCTAGGCGGAGAACAGCGATTCACAGGAAGGTCTCATACATGCTACGAGATATCGAGTTTGAATCAGAAGGGGCAACGCTGCGTGGGCGGTTGTATTTGCCTGATGATTCCACAGGGCCAGCGCCCGCCGTCGCCATGGCTCATGGAACTTCCGCCACGATCACGATGGTGACAGACCGCTATGCGGAAGAATTTTGCAAAGCCGGGCTCGCTGTGCTTCTCTATGACCACCGCAACTTTGGCATCAGTGATGGGCTTCCACGCCAGGAGATTAACCCATGGATACAGGCCCGCGGCTACCGGGACGCGATGACCTGTTTGGAGCGACTCCCGGAAATTGATGCGGGGCGCCTGGCTCTCTGGGGCGATAGTTACAGCGCCGCCGAGTCCATAGTCGTCACTGCTATCGACAAACGCGTCAAGGCCCTAGTGGCACAGTGCCCGGTATGCGGGTCGAAAGCGCCGGCCGCGGATCCGATGGGAAAGCGGTTCGCAATGATACGGGAGACTTTCTCCACTGGTGACGTGAGCGCGATTCCTGAGGGAATCACCGGACCGATGCCTGTGGTCTCATTCGACCAGACACGCCACCCCTCATTGCTCAAACCTCTGTCAGCGTTCCGCTGGTTCATTGAGCATGGCGGGCGACATGGGAGCGGTTGGGCAAACGACGTAACTCGCGTTATTCCTCCAACACCGGCGCCTTTCAGCCCGATTTTGTGTGCCTCACGAGTGGAGGTCCCGACGCTGATGATGATAGCGCCAGAGGACGAGATGGTGCATTGCAATCCTGCCGTAGCGCGGGAAGCCTACGACCTGCTGGCAGGGCCGAAGCAATGGTACGAGATCGCAGGAGGTCACTTTGGCCTCCTGTGGTATCCAAGCGAGCTGTTCGATGAGGCGACCCGCGTCCAATCTGCTTTTCTGAAATCAGTGCTCATGTAGGTCACTCTGAGGTTCAGTTAGAACTCAGACCTTCGTTAGTACAAGGCCAGCTTACTCAGGAGCCAGCCCAGGTTAGGCAGCCAACTCCGTCAAGAAAATTGATCATCCACCGCTGCAACCAATATCAGCGGTACCCGGCGTGACTTCAACCGGGCTGGCCGTACGCAATCCTGCCGGAGAAAATGAGTGGAAGTTTACAGCAGATAAATCGGCGGATTACGTTTGATTTCCCCGTACGTGACGCCTAGCGTAGAGGGGGAGATGGTTACGAAACAGCTGCTCTGCCACTGAGCTACGTTGGCCTGTTGGGAACGCTATTCGTGCTTAATGCGAATTCGTGGCGGATACTCCAAAGGCTTCCAAAACAACAATCCCAGCCCCAAAAGCACCCGAACGCTTCATTAACGCTCCAATGCCTATTGTGGCCCAGCGCAATCTCGGAATCAATATCGGCTAGTGGCGCCAGCTCAGCCTCACCCGATATGGCACCCTGCGAACTAACCAACCCCGGGCCCGTCTACCGCAGTGCCTGAAGTCATCAACAGCGCCGCCCTTGACCACTTATCGTCGCAGGCCACAGGCTCTTCATTGCGTTGCCGCTAAACCCCACGTGTACGTTCTGATAATCTGTTGCACTGGGCCGCCACTAAGGAACATTGAATTGCCAAAAGACCCTTCGGTCATCGTATATTCATCGAACTTCTGAGGTTCCTGCCAGATGGTGAAAGGGTTCCTTTCACTCCGGGGCATCGCCTTCGCCGAGAGGAACGTATCGACGGATAGCCAGGCACGCGCTGAACTGGCAGCGCTCGGATTTGACTCCACACCGGTCACGGTCGTTGGCAATCACTGCGTATCGGGATTCGACACCGCCTTACTAGATGAAGCCTTAGCTGAACTGGATCGGTGACAACACCCGGCTCTGGCAGAGGAGTGCAGGCACATGATTGAAAACACACCGGACTCGGCCGTCGAGTTTGTATTGCAGCAGATCGAGACAATGGTCGCCTCAGAGGGCGGATCGCTGGAGTTGCTCTCGGTTGATGAGAGTTGCCTGAAGATCCGTTATGAGCCGGGAGTAAACGAAGAGTGCCCCGAGTGCGTGCCCACGCATGACCAGGTGGCACAGTTCCTGAACGCCTCGCTCAAGATCCACGCACCGCACATCGACGCCATCGAAGTAGTGTGACAGCTGGCATCTGGGGGCCATCGGTATGAACCTGCCGGAGTTCGTTGTCAAAGTTGTGGACGATGTACATTCGGAGGTTCGGCTGTCGCTGGACGGCGTGGCGTTGGAGCAACTGATGTGGCGGCCGGTGCCGCAATCCAACTCGATGGGCTGGCTGGCGTGGCACATCGCCAGGATGCAGGACTCACGTGCTGCGTCCATCTCAGGTGAAGAGCAACTCTGGGTATCTGATGGCTGGCATGAGCTTTTCAGCATGCCGCCAGATTCGCAGGACAACGGCCGCGGACATACCGACGAGCAAGTCGATTCAGTGCGGCCGCAGTCTGCGGAGGTGGTCAGGGACTATAGCAGTGCGTCGCATGACAGCCTGCGCCGGCAACTCATGGCAATATCCAGCAGGGATGAGGCCGTACACACGGTCGCAGGGCGAACCGGCGGGGAAAGCCTGGAGGAGATCCTGTTCCGTACGGCGCATGGTGGACTGGCTCATGTTGGCCAACTCATGTATGTGCGTGGGCTCATTGAAAAGCGCCACTGGTTCCCGCGGTAGGCGCGATCCAATGATGAAAAGTGGTTTATTGACTCTGACAGCGACAAAAAGGGGGCACCGCCAGACTCAATGCTGACAGCGCCCCCCTGATCACGGATGCTAGGGACGGTACTGGTCTATGACCTCCGTCACCGGCGACGGCCCGGTCGGGAACACAGCCGTCTTCGCTCTATCTGCTCCTACCACGACTACATGGCAATCGTCCGGCGAGTCCATGACGTTGATGGTGATCTCCTGGCGTTGCTCATACGTCAGGTTCTCCAGCCACTTCCACTGGTCGCTCACACGAGCCTCACCCTCAAGCGGCATGTACTCAATCATCTTTCCAAAGCTGCCGCGGGCGTGCTCATGGATAAACTTCCTCGCCGCCTCTTTGGAAAACCCTTGCGTGCCAACAGGCCGCGCGACGTCAGGCGGCATGAGGATCAGCCGTTGTACACCGCCCTTGTTTCCCTGGATGCTACGGGTACCGAAGGTACAACCGTAAGCCAGGTTCCTCAGCAGCCCTTCAGCGGTGTGGTTCCCCTGGTCCTGCACGTCCAATTCACCATCTGTAATGAACAGGCTCACGGTGCTCTCGTCCCGGCCAAAGCCTTGGTCCACATGGAACGGCTCCCATGGGCTGGCCTCTTCGTTCTCAGCGATGCACTGGATGAACTTGCGTGAGGTCCCTATTGTGTCCATGTCCATTTGGTTCGGGTACCAGTAGCCGATGTTCCGGAAGCACAGGGCAAACGCGCGCCCGATGAGCGTGTTCACCAGGTTGTCACGGCCAGGGCCCAGCGCCGAGCGCGGATTGAGACCGATCTCTTTTGTAATCGGTCCATTGACGATGAGAAGCGGTGCCTGTGGACTGGTGGACATGAGCAGTGATTTGCCACCATGGCCACCGATCTTCGATAGTGCCTTTACGCCTGCAATGACCACCGGCAGGTGTTCCGGTTTTGCACCGGCCATGACCGCATTGACGGCGATCTTGTGCACAGTGGCAACTCCGAAGCCGGGCGGCATGTCGCACACGACGTGGTCTGGCGGCAGACTGGTGCCTTTCAGCATCTCGTCTACAGCTTCCTGCGTTGGTGGGTGCAGGAATAGACCGTCGCCCAGGTCCTCCCGGATGAACTCCTCGTTCATCCTCAGGATCGCGTCATGCCTGTCGTCGCCCTCGTAGCGCCGGGTTGCCTCGGTGTCCATACCGGGAGTGCGGGCATCGATCGACGCGGTCAGCGCAGACACCAGGTCATCAATGGCGTCCTCGGTCTGGCTGCGGCACAACTCGGGATCAAGGTTACGATAGATCCGCGGCACGACTACCCATTGGAGGTCGGGCATGCCGAAGGCGCGAGAACTGGCGACTGCGTCACTCTCGAACCGGCCGGAGACTATAGGAACGGCAGGCCTGCCCATCTTCTCCAACTCAATCATGTCGTGGCACATCCACGACGCGCACGTCCCTCAATCAGCGGTGGCGCCAATGATGACGTCACACTCCTCTCCAGCCTGCTGAACAATGTGCGGCGGTGCAGGGTAGTTGTTGCCGTTGTAGAAGTTCACCTTCACGTTCTTGAAACGCTTCTGGAGCATCTCGCCGGCAGTTTTGAGGGCGATGTCGCCGCCATGGGTGCCGCTCCACAGCAGGCCGACAGTCTTGTCGTCGAGCGTCTGCGGGCGGGGGCTGGCATGCAGGGCGTTCAGAACGCCACGTTGCTGCGCCACGGGGTTGAGGACTTCAAGCAGGTGCATCGTGATTACCTTCCATTCCATTTCACTCGTGACCCGGTGCGGGTGGCCGAATGTTACAGCCATCAGTCTTCCATGACCATGTTCCCCCGGGATCGAACCGGTTTTGCAAGTGTGGCCGACTACCGGTAGCCGTAACAATTAGCCACCTCATTTACCAGCTACACTGAACCGTCTCCGTAGGGCAGGACCGACCTTAAAGAAGGTAAACATGACGAATATTGCAGTACTGGATGATTATCTTCATATAGCGAAAGAGGCGGCAAATTGGGAGTCGCTAAAACCAGCGGAGATCTCTTTCTTCCATGACACACTTACGGATAACGATGCCCTGGTCGACAGGTTGAGGCCTTTCGACGTTCTTGTGACGACAAGAGAACGGACACGGTTCCCGCGTGAGGTCTTGGAGCGCCTCACCAACCTGAAGCTTATCGCCGGGACAGGCGGTGGGCAGGCCAACGTAGACATGAGCGCGGCCAACGATTTGGGCATCTTGGTATGTAACACCAGGGGAGGCCCCACTCGTGGCAATGCCACCGCAGAACTAGCTTGGGGCCTCATTATTGCTGTGACTCGGCACATTGCATGGGAAGACCGGCAGATGCGGCTGGGCAGGTGGCAAACAAAGCCATCAGAAGGACTCGGTGGCAGGACGCTGGGAATCCTGGGCATGGGCCGGTTGGGCACGCAAGTAGCGCGTTATGGCACCGTGTTCGATATGGACGTGATCGCGTGGGGACCGACACTTGACGCAGGGCGAGCCAAGAAGAATGGAGCGGAATATGTGTCGTGGGACGACCTGTTCTCCCGCTCGGACGTCCTCTCTATCCATGTCCCACTCACTGACTTGAGCCGTGGTTGGGTGACGGAGCGTGAGCTCGGCCTCATGAAGCCCACTGCTTTTCTCGTCAATACGTCACGAGGGCCGATAGTACAGGAGCCTGCACTGATTTCAGCCCTACGCGATGGACAGATCGCCGGGGCGGCACTGGATGTTTATGACCAGGAACCGCTGTCTGCGAACCACCCGCTGCCGGGATTGGACAACGTCCTGTTGACACCTCACCTTGGGTATTCCACCGGGGCAACGCTCCGCAACTTTTTCGTGGAGTCGGTCAAAAACGTGCAGGCGTGGATGAGCGGGTCTCCCGCGAACGTTCTCAACCCGGAGGCCTTGCCTGGGCGACGGTAAGCCAGGTGGCCGGTGAATGGCGCGAAGGGCGATTGTCATTCCACCGGCGCTTGCAACCGTGGCGTTACTTGCCGGTGTTATCCGGGCAGTCCGAAATTGGCGTCCGCCAGCCTGTCCAAATCTGCCAGCAGGTCATCTGGCAGCGGCCCCATTTCTGCTGCCTCGAGCGCGACCCGGAGGTGCTCCAACTCGGCCATGCCCACCACGACTCCGGAGACTCCGTGGCTGCGAAGGACATAGCGGATCGCCACCTGTGACCGCGCTCCATGCTCCGGCTTGAGGAGTGGCAGTACCTTGCGCATACGCTCCTCATCTGAGGCGACGTCGTTGTTCAGCGCCACGCCACCCTCTCTGCCGGTCCGCGCATCTGTGGCGATCACACCCGCGGCGAGCACCCGGATGACCATTACCGCCACTCCGTTTTCCGCAGCGGCCGCAATTATGTTCCTGTGGTCGTAGGCAGACCAGTTGGCAGGCATATCCCTGCCGGCGCTGGGATTGAGGAGGTTGTAGTAGATCTGTGCTGACTCAAACCGCCGGCTCCTGATTACCTGGTGAAGGGCCTCAGCTTCTCCGGTGCATGTGAAGCCTACGTGCCTGGTCAGGCCCTTCTGAACGAGGCTGTCCATGGCATCTGCGATACCGCCGGTGCGCAGAATGTCGTCCGGCGTCAGCGCATTGAGCACGTTCTCGGGCGATTCCGCAATCCGGTTGTGCACCTGGTACAGGTCTACGCTGCCCATTTGTAGCCGCTCAAGGCTGGCACTCAGTGCGCGTTCCGCCTGGCCGGCAAAATCGCCTGCCTCACGGTCGAAGGCCGTTTTCGTGGATATGTAGGGCCGCTCGGTTTCTGGAACTTCTTTCAGCTGCCAGCCGATCGCCACTTCCGACTTGCCATTGCCGTAGCTCGCCGCAGTGTCGATCCAGTTGATTCCGCCGTCCAGGGCAGTGCGGATGGCTGTCCGCCGGGTGTCATCATCAGCGTTGATAAGGATTCCTCCGACGGCGCCGCCACCGAACACGATCTCCGATATCTCCAAGCCTGTCCGGCCAAACTTTCGATACTTCATTGCTACTCCAGTTCTTTGGTGGACGTGCCGGTGGTGCCGGAGTTTCTCAGGTGAAACCTGCGTGTCTTATGACCTTCTACAAGTTTCCGCCTGGACCATCCTTCAAGGAGGCCTTATCCAGCGTCACTCGTTCCTCGCTTGTGAGGTTGATTTCCAGTGCCCCCATCGCTTCCCTTACGTAGGCAGGAGACTCAGCGCCGATGATGGGTGCTGTGACTTCTTCGTGGTTGAGTATCCACGCGATCGCCACCTGGGTGGGAGTTGCGCCCCGCTCATCGGCGATGCTCACCAGCGTCTGAACTACCTGCTCTACGTGTGGTGTCAGCATCGACTCCAGTTGGGCATTGCTCCACACGGCGTGCTCTGGCATCTGGCGTCCCCTGCGAAATTGCCCCGTGAGCAATCCGACCGCAGTGGCGCTGTACGTGGTGAAACCGATGTTATGGCGCTCACAAACTGAGAATAGTTCTGGCTCCGCCGTGTCCCGGTGCAGGAGATTGTAGTGGTTCTGGAGGCATGCAACCTTTTCCAGGCCAAGCTTGTCAGCCGTCCACAACAGTTCGGTTACGCCAGCCGCCGTGAAGTTGGAAGCACCGATGTACCGCACCTTCCCCTGCCGGACCAGCTCCTCCATCGTTCGCAGGGTTTCGTCGAGTGGAGTTCTTGGGTCGGGATGATGCATGTAGTAGAGGTCAATGCGGTCCGTCTGAAGCTCCCTCAACGTCCGCTCAACCTGCGCCATGATGTGATGACGGGACAGGCCTTCATCGTTTGGTCCATCGCCTACTCGTGAGCCCACCTTGCTCGCGACGACAAGATCATCACGCTTGCCTTGTAGGATTCTGCCGAGCAGCGCCTGCGCCTGTTGTCCTCCATAGACATTCGCGCAGTCGATGAAGTTGCAGCCTAGATCGATAGCGGTTTCTATAGATTTCGTGAATAGATCTTCGTCCAGTTGACCGCGTACACCGGCGCCGATGCATATTCGCGAGACCTTGACGCCTGCATTGCCGAGGCTCCGGTATTCCATGGCTTCGCTCGCTCCTGGTTACGCAGTGGAATGTGGACCGAGTGTCGCATGAGATCGCCCTCTCTGCTTGTTCCAGGATGATCCGCATCGACATGTCGGAGTACATGGAGAAACACTCAGTCTCCCGCCTAATTGGCGCTCCACCCGGCTACATGGGGTATGAGGAGGGCGGACAGCTTACTGAGGCCGTTCGCCGGCGGTCCTACTCAGTTGTGCTTCTCGACGAAATTGAGAAGGCGCACAACGACGTGTTCAACGTATTGCTCCAGGTTTTGGATGATGGCCGCCTGACTGACGGCCAGGGCCGCACAGTGGACTTCAGGAACACAGTGCTGATAATGACATCCAACATTGGCAGCCACTACGTCCTGGACATGACTGCGCCGGAGCAGCGTGACCAGATGCGGTCTATGGTTATGGAGTCGCTCAGGTCAGCCTTCAGGCCAGAGTTCCTGAACCGTGTTGACGAAACGATCATCTTCGACGCTCTGCGCCGGGAAGATGTGGAGCGCGTTCTGGACATACAGTTGGAACTGGTCCAGCAGCGCCTTGCGGATCGCAACATAAGGATCGAGCTGATGGAGTCAGCGCGGAACCTCCTGATAAACGAAGGTTTTGATCCTGCGTTCGGCGCACGTCCGCTCAAACGCGCCATTCAACACGTGGTGCTGGACCCGTTGGCGCTCAAGCTGCTCGAAGGCGAGTTCAGCGATGGCTACACCATCACAATTGACGCCAGGGACGGCGAGATAGTGATGAGCGGCGTAGGCCCCGCCGAGGAGCAGATCGCTGCGGCCAGTTAAGAGTCGGCGCTCCTGGTTGGCTAAGATAATCCACCAAAAACTCCCGCGCGGCCGCAGAAATAAATAACTGGGGCTACTGCCTGCGTAGGGAGAGGTCGATCATCGTTTTATCGTGGCAGGAACGGACCTGCACTCACCGGGACTCCCGTTGACTGGGCCAGCCAATCTTCGTTGGCTTTGTGATCCAGGTAGCTGTAACCGGTGTTTATGCGTACTTCGGCATTGCCGCCAATGGCTGATGCCAACTCCGTGCACACGGGTTCGTCAGCTGCCGGGCAGGAGATCAAAGTGTCAGCTTTGATCCGGGGTGCAACCCATATCGGGTCGTACAAGGACAGCGTTTGTTCAGCCTCAGGCCATTGATCTGGATGGGCACGCCGGAAATCGTTGAACTCCTGGAGCGGGTACGCTTCGGTGCGGGCTGCATGGCGGGCGCCGTCACGGAAGAGCAGAGCGCCATCGAGTAAAAGAGTTGAGACGGGACGCAGACCCGCGACCAGTGCCGCCAGATCGTTTCCTGAAACCGCCAGCCTGCCGCTGTCTACCTCCGGTCGGCGGCGCAGGACATCTACGGCAACGAGGCAGTCTGCCACTATCTTCCGCCAGATGTATGAACCCATCCCGGGCAGCCCGTCCGTCAGGAGGCCAGGATAAGCAGCCTTGTAGATGCTGTTGGATAGACGCTGGCCGCGGTGGCAAAGGGCCATGACGGCGTAACGCTCGCGTCTCTCGAATGCTGGGACGTGCACGACACTGCCGTAGCCCGGGGCCTGGAAGAGAGGCACGAATGGGCCTTCGCCCTTGGGTACGCAAAAGTAGGCAAATAGGGGATGACCACCTACCCCATTAAAGCGCAGCCCGTAGGCTATGGAAACCTCGTTGGAGCGGATGGTTATCTCTTCAACCTGGACTGGGCCGCCTGAAAGAAGAGCAGCCTCCTGTTCTACCCGGCGCCAGTAGCTGTCGAAATCAACTCCTGCACTGGTCATGAGCGGCCTCCTTTGACTCCACCTGGCCTGAGAATGTTGTCCATGAATTCTGCAACGACTCTGTCATGTCCAAGTGCGGTCCCAGACTCATGGCCGCAGTCCTCATATGTGTACAGCTTCTTGTCTTTGCTGCTGATTGCGTTGAATGCAGCCATTCCAGTTTCTGGTGGGCAGACATCATCCTTCAGGCCAACGTTCACGATGATGGGGCAGGTTATGCGGTCCACGAAGTTGTGAATGTCGTACAGATTCAGCGTGTCCCGCACCGTCTCCTTTTGTTCAGGATGCAGGCGAATGTAGTCGTTGATCTCCTCGTAGGGATAGGATCTGGTAAGCCCGGCGGCATCCATCATGGAACACAGGTAAGGGGCGCCGGCGGATGCAGCTTTGACCTCCACAGGCCGCAGCGATGAAACCAGCAGAGTCAGAGCGCCGCCCTGGCTTGAGCCGTGGACTCCCAGGCGGTTCGGGTCGACCTCTGGGAGTCCAGCAAGCAGATCGAACGCACGGACGGCATCCATATAGAAGCCGCGGTAGCCGTAGGTGGAGCGACCGTGGATGTTATGGGTGAGCAGGCCGGGGTATCCAGGGTTGAAGACACCATTGGACCGAAGCTTGTTCCGCGGGGCTGCGGAGAAGGCTGCATAACCGCGCCTCGCCAGGTCGGTGGGGAGCTTTGGCTCGCTCACGTAGCCGGGTACAAACAGCAGTCCGGGCAGTGACCGTGGCGCGGGGTCGCGCGGCCGGGCGTACCAGCCCGCGATCTCAAGACCGCCGTAGCTGCGGTAATAAGCCTCAAAAACCTCCACGTCATGAGTTGATCGCATCGGTGCCGGCGTCAGGCGCGGGTTGAGTGGCTCGGCCTCAGTGGCGGCCAATGTCTCTGCCCAGAACTGATCGAAGTCTGGCGGCTTGGTCACGCTGCTGCGGTATGCGCCTGTGTCGACAATTGTCATGGCTCATCTCCTGGTCTGAGTCGTCGGTGGGGTTGTACCCGCAATGAACCAGGTCGTCAATGGATAACAGGCATACCTGTACCACAGTGCTGTGCGCCCAACCTTGGCCCATCTCCATCGTGGCCGCCTGCATTCGTTTCCCCAACTATTTCCTGTAGTACGCGCCGCAATACTCGACTGCCGCATCGGTGTCAGCTTGCGTTCCTAGCTCGATTGCCGCGTCCAATAACTGGCGCTAACTCGTTGTTGCGATTTCGTTACCAAAGGTTATCTGGTGTGTTACCGTTTCGCCTCTCAGACGATGCACAGCGACGATGTCGACGGGCTGTTGCCACGGGCGTTGCTGCGCCAACTGTATCGGAATTTCGATACAGATATGAGCCACTGGAAGATGTAGGGAGGATGTGTATGTCAGCTCTTTTATCTGTATTAAGCGTGATCCTGGTTATGAGTGCAGTCTCTGACCGCTCGAGTTCTGAAACGCTTACCGATGGGATGACTCTCCGAGGCGAGGCGTTTATCTCCCTTGAAGACGCCCCCAATGCCGCCGGCAGTCCAATCAACAACGTAACGTTCTTCTTTGATGACCCACAGATGGTCGGACCTCCTGTTCAGTTCGAGCAGCGGGTGCCGTGGGACTTCAAGGGTGGATCAGTTACCCATGCCAATCCGTTTGATACGACAAGGGTGTCCGATGGCGTCCACGTCGTGACTGCACTGATCTCTTACCAGGACGGAACGAGTCAGCTGAACCACGTTCAGGTGCAGGTCAACAACTCCGATGATGCGACCGGCCATGAGAGTCTGCTCGTCAGCACCGAGCCCGACCGGTCCAGCGCTGGGGAACTTACCGACGCAGAGGTATCAGGCGACGTGTACGTTTTCGTGTGGCCTGATGAGGACGTCGGGTCAGTGCTGTTTTTTCTTAATGACCCGGGAATGACGAGAGAACCTGTCACAGTGGAAAGAATAGCGCCGTATGACTTCAACGGCACGGCGCCAGGTCTTTTCGCTTTTCCCTTTGACACCACCGGTCTTGCCAATGGGAGCCACACCGTAACAGCGGTCATCGATCGGTCGGATGGTACATCGATACGTACGGATGCTGCCTTTACGGTAAACAATGGCTTACGAGGTCCGGGTGACAGTGGTAATCAGGAACCTGATCCTTCCGATGGATCCAACGGCGCTTTCGACATCAGGGTTTCAAAAGAGCGGGACAGCAGGAATTCTGTCCCAATGGATGGAGCAACGGTATCCGGCCAGATCTACGGTTTCGTGGCACACGAGCCCGGTATGGCAGGCGTTCAGTTCTATGTTGATGATCCAGACATGACGGGGCGACCATACCAGGTCGAGTCAAATGTGCCATGGGATCTCGCCGGTGGATCGTCCGATCTGGCGAATGCACTTGATACTCGGCGCATGGCCGATGGCTCTCATTCAGTGACGGCCCTGGTAGCGTTCAGTGACGGATCTACCGCCTGGGACCGCGCAACGTTTAACGTTTCCAATGACTCACCGCCTGAGCCCACTGCTACCCCGGAGTCGGAACCGACACCTTCACCTACGCCCACGCCCCGTATGGAGCCGCCGGAGGGTGGCGAGCTTTCGTACTTTGCGGGCGACTCTGTGGCTGACACCAGTGTCAGCATCTCAGGCGAGAGGTTCTTCATAAACGGCCGTGCGACCCACCGCGGCGTCTCATGGAACGGCAACTCCGTCGAGGGACTGCTGCTCAACTCACGCATGGTCAACGGCGTGTACGACGCAACAGACGGAGTCGTGCCCCGGGGAATGGAGCCGTGGGACCCGCGCAAGAACACCGAGGACTTCATCGTCAGCATGCGGGCGTGGAGTGAGAGGGGGCTGGACGCCATCGCCATCAACATGCAGGGCGGGAGCAACCGCTGCCACGGGTTCTTCGGAGACGACCAGCCGATAGAGAACAACCTGTTCGGCAAGAGCGGCACGCAGGCCTTCGACGACCACCAAAACGGCATCGACAGCCCCTTCTCGCAGTACCTGGTGAGGATGGGGTCGGTCATCCGGGAGGCGGACGACCTTGGGATGGTTGTGATCCTCGGCCTCTTCTACTTCGGGCAGGACCAGCGTATAGACGACGGCGACGGTGTGGTCGCGGCGGTGGACGCCACGGTTGACTGGGTGCTTGAGAACGGGTGGACCAACGTCATCATCGAGGTGTCGAACGAGTCGATGGGCAGCCGTTACCAGCACCGTGAGCTGTGGCCCACGAGGATCCCTGACCTGATCGCCCGCATCCAGGAGAGGTCATCCGGGGCGGCCGGTACGCACCTGCCTGAGGGGAGGCTGCTGGTTTCGTCGTCGATGACGAGCAGCGACTTCCCGCCTGATTCGTGGATATCTGCGAGCGACTACGTGCTGCTTCACGGCAACAACCGTTCGCCTGGTGAGATCAGGGGGATGGTTGAGCGGGTGCGAGAGAGGTCTGCGTGGCGGTCTGAGCGCAAGCCCATCCTGTTCAACGAGGACTCGACCAGCCTTTCCAGCTTTGAGGCCGCGCTCGAGGCGGGCGTCGGCTGGGGGTACTACGACAACGACGGCTACCAGTGCGTGTACAGCAGCGATGAGCGGGACAGGTGGACGCTCGAGAAGGCCACCGAGCCGGAATGGTGGGACATGCTGGCAGAGGTGACGCGGTAGGCCTCCGGCACTTTCGCTGGCGGCGAGAGGGCGCCATATGCCCTTGCGCCGCCAGCGCTCAGCGCGTTCCTTTAGCGGACCTGGCTCTCCTTGGCTGCACCTGCAGCAGTAAAAGACTTTTCTCTTTCCGCCGTCGGTGTGCGTGTAATGGTCGAAGGCGCCGCCAGGCCGCCCGATACAGCGAACCGCATGGCTTCACTGACCGATAAATCTATGTCGTAGATGTCTTCCATGCTCACCACCACCACCCATCCGGAATTCGGCAGGGGCGCGGTCGGCATGTACACGACGCCCATTTTCTGGCCATCTTCGTGCGTCAACACCGACGTGAGAAATCCAATCGTCCAGGCGCCAGGCCGGGGGTACTGAATCTCCACGACGCGATTGAAGCCGGTGCGGCTTGTCGCATCAAATGCGTCAATCAGTTGCTTTGAAATGACAAAAATGGGGCCAACGACCGGCAGCCTCATCATGGTGCTTTCAGCGGTAGCCAGTATCCACCGGCCGCCTACGTGAAAGGCGATGATGCCGATAACCAAAGGTACGGCCATGAGTATGGCCAATGCCGCGCCCGGCACCAGGTTTTCAGACCAGCCGGCGAGCAGTGGCTCGATTACGCTGAGCGCAAGGTCATACAACCACTTGAAAACGATGAATGTGAGAATGAACGGCGCCAGGAACAGCAGACCGACCAATATGCGGCGGCGCAGGAAGACGAGCGTCCCATAAAGCCCCTGGGCCGCTTGTGCATCTGGTGTAGACGCATCCACGTGATATTCGAAACTCATCGCTCATCCTTCCCCGCCGCATCCCATCCAGACTAGCAATGACCACGTGGCGGATGCGTGAAGCTGCGTCACTTGCGTTGCAGAAGTTCAAGTGTACGAATCCCTTATGAACCGCTACACCATTCTTCGGGATGATTGAGTTGCGGATGAGCGAGGGCTTACAGCGCCGTTGATTTGCCAGTACCCTCCGATGCAGACGGTCGCTCTTCTTTTTCGCAGCGAAATGTGTACAGGTGCAATCGCCGTGATTGTGCCGGTCGAACCTGCGGTGCGAAACATCTGTCGAAGGATCACACCGCGGCATATGCCACTTAATTGGCATATGGGTTGAGTTCAACCGCGAGATTCGGCTACGCGGCGGACCGATCCTGTTGTGATTGTGGCCTTGCTAAATGCCGGGTACTTTGAACTGGATCAGGAACCAATGTCGCGCCACGTCAGCTCCAACATCGGTTAGATTAGTAAGATAGAAAAGCTCGGTTCGCAGACAAAGCTGGCAAATCCCCGGCCTTTGAAGCGGGCCGCGAGGCTGTTACAGCAATCCGAAGAACTGCCCATCCAGCGATGTTTCAAGTAGAAAAAGTTTCTTGGTCGGAATTTGTGAGAGCGCGAAATGGCGTCGCCCCAAGCGCCGAAGTTCAGCGCGTGTCTCAAGCAAGCGAAGAAGAGGCCAGCGATCAAGAGATCACAGATCAGGCCAAGCCTGATCGTGAACAGCGCGCTGAAAACGATGGCAACCGGCAGATGCGTCTTGATGAGAGCGTGCAGCCAGAGAAACCGAAGTCGGCTCCGCCTAAACCTGCGATCCGACGGTCTGGTTCCCAGCCACAGCCTCGGGAGCGTTGGTGGATGAAGACAACTCTTCTGCGGTAGCACCAGCAGTGGGTGTTATCGCCCTGCCTGGGCTATCGCTTGGTCGAGCCGGATTCTCAAACGACAGAGGCCGTTACTGAACGGTTTCTTCGTGGTGTTTTTCCAGCCGATAAACTTCCCACTGGACAGACCGATTTCCAGCGTCTGATCCGATAGTTCTGGGGGTGGAAGTGAAGATCAAACAGATCCGTGCCGTAACACTGACGATTCCACGGACACCACCCAGGACTCCTGCCAGGCGGCCCAACTGGAACACTCAGGCAGTTCGGGCCTTTCCGATCAATAAGTACCCGGAATTCCCAAGGCTCATACATACGATCCCCGGGTCAACTGGGGGAGATGTATGGGTACAGGCAACTGCCGAGGACGGCTCCTGGGGACTGGGCCAGTGCAGCTTTGGCGAGCCGGTTGCGTCGCTGGTGGACTTTCACTTTGCGCCGTTGCTCGAAGGCCGTGACTGCATGGCGATAGAGTATTTGAATGATCTGATGTGGCGTTCCACCCAACGCTTTGGACACGGAGGAATCGCCACAGTAGCGCAAAGTGGCATCGACCTCGCGCTCTGGGATCTCAAAGGCAAACTCCTGCGGCAACCGGTGTACTCGCTCATCGGCGGTCCATGTCGCGAAGTGGTGAAACTCTACTGCACGAGCGACGACCTTGATTGGTCGAAAGAGCTTGGATTCAAGGCCTTCAAGGTCAGCAACCCGGCTCATTATGAGATGGGGCTGGACGGGATCAACCTTGTAGAAGAGAAGATAGCCAAGGCGAGAGAAGAGGTGGGCACGGGCGCTGAACTGATGTACAACCCGGTTATGTCGTTCAACGTTGAGTTCACCCTCAGGATGGCCGACCGCTTGCGCCCATATGGGCTGCGGTGGCTGGAAGAGCCTTTAATGCCAGTAGACATGGAAGGGTATGTGGAACTCAAGAAGGCGATCACCTGGATTCCCATAGCTACTGGAGAGGACCATCACGGCAGGCACGCGTTCAGGCAACTGGTTGAGCGCAGGGCCGTCGACATTGTCCAGCCGGATATCAAGTGGTGTGGCGGCCTGTCGGAAGCCATAAAGATCTACACGATAGCCGAAGCAGCAGGGATAGCCACGATTCCGCACGGCGGTGCAAATACGGCGTTTGGTCAACATTTTGCGTTGGCCATGCCGGAGTCGCCCATGGCTGAGTACTGGATGGGTTCGGATCCTGGCGTGCCGTTGGAGGAAGTCAGGCCGGTGCCTGGAGTGGCGATGCCAAAAGATGGATTCCTGGTGCCGAATGACACTCCCGGGTTCGGCATGGAAGTTGATTCAGGCTGGATAGAGCCGTGGGATCACTCCAGGGCTGTGGCTGAACGCCAGTAAACAACGCGCAGCCGGTTGAGCGTGCTACCCCAGACCTTCTGTTCTAGGCCTTCTATGAAAATCGGCTATCCGTGCAGGTGCGATTACCCGTCCCCTTCCAGCACCGTTACAGAGCCTTATGGTTGACACACCTGGCAGGTCTTAGGCGTTGTGCCAAGATGTGCGTCTGCCCAGGCATTCAGTTCCTCTTTGGTCACCGCGCACACCTTGCCGTACTCGCCAGAAGTGTAATTCTTACCGGGGCCGGCAATGGACATGCACGTTGCCCGGTGCAGCATCAGGTAATCCGGCCTTGGTGTCCTATGACAGTTGATGACAAAGCCTGTCGGGTGACGCCTGATCCAGTCCAGGTAGCCCGAATCGTCATCAATGAATTTCTGCGCGTGGGCACCCGTTAGTTGACCCAGGTCGGGCTCAGGCGCGGCGCTTGGGCGTGGCCGCACCAGGCCGCGGACGAAACCTCGGCCAAAGGCAGTCCAACTGCGAACTTTCATCATGAAACGACCTCCAGTGTCACCCAGCCCTAGTTTCATACAAATTATCACTAAACCTGACCGTACCTTGCACGCACTTCGGGGAAGTCATCACTATCCATCTGTTGTCTGTTTATAGCCATTTCAAACGAATGGTTTCGCTGGGTGCTGGATCACTTCCTCTCCCAGCAAAGCCAGGAAATGAATGTGCTTCAACTTTGGCCCGCAATGAATACGCCCGGCCAATGCGACGCAACAACCCCGCGAATCGTTTCACGAATTGCGAGCCGGTTGCCAGATTTACCAACGACAATCGTCATCTTGCATTCTAAGTATCGAGCAAAGGTAGAAATCCATGAGATATTGACGCCGCATTGACAGGTACCGGTGCTATTATCTGGCTTAACCCGCATGGAAGCGCACCCGAGGGCATTTGGCTTGAGGAGGCACCAGTGGCAGGGACAACGACTTCACAGATCCGCAATGTGGTGCTTGCCGCCCACAATGGTGCAGGCAAGACGTCACTGGCTGACGCCCTTTATTTCACGTCTGGTGCAACCAACAGGCAGGGCAGGGTTGACGACCGGACAAGCTGCTCTGACTTTGAGCCGGAGGAGCAGAAGCGCGGGTGCAGCATTCAAACTGCGCTCCTTCCATGCGAATGGAATGACTGCCGGGTCAATCTGTTGGATACTCCCGGATACCCCGACTTCCGTGGCGAACAGCTTTCAGCCATGCGGGTGGCAGATGCTGCGTTAATTGTCATCTCCGCGACAGCGGGCCTTGAGGTTGGTGCACTCCAGGCGTGGCAAATGTGCGACACCTTCGGCTTGCCACGTGCCATCGTTGTTAACAAGCTGGATCGCGACGACACAGACTTTGATGGCGCGGTCGCACAAGTCGCTGACCTCCTCGGCAGGCGCTGCGTGCCGACGCAGATCGCGGACGGCACGGGGTCAGGTTTCAAGGGCATGATCAGCCTGTTGGGTGGCGACATTGCTGAAGCCTCCGCCAGCAGGGAGAGCCTGGTTGAGGCGATCTCCGAAAGTGATGATGAACTTCTAGCCCGGTACCTGGACAGCGAAGAGATCACGGATGAGCAGCTAATGGGCGCCCTCCGGATAGCTTTCGCAGCGCAAAAGATAGTGCCGGTTTTTGGAACGTCCGCAGCCAACAACGCCGGGACCGCTGAACTCCTCGACTGGATTGTGGACTTGTTCCCTTCTCCGGCAGAATCGCCTGCCGCCGGAGTTGCCGATGGTGCTCAGGCCAACCTCGTGTTCAAGACGGTGGCTGACCCATTCGTTGGCAAGCTGTCGTTTTTCCGGGTCTACGGCGCTCCGTTGACCAATGACATCCAGCTCTGGAACTCAAACACTGAAGAGACTGAGCGACTCGGGCAAATTTACCGGCCCAGCGGTCGTGAGACGATTGCGGTAGATGAGGTGGTCACCGGTGACATTGGCGTGGTTTCCAAGCTCCTGCACACCCATACGTTCGACACATTGTGCACCAGGAACGTGCCGGTGAAACTCGATGCTGTGGAGCTGCCCGAGCCGGTCTTTTCATTGGCGGTCACGCCCCAGTCGCAGGCTGACCTCGACAAGATGGCCGGAGCACTGGCACGAATGACCGAGGAGGACCCGACTCTGCTCGTTGAGCGAAGCCCGGAAACCAGGGAGACTCTTATCAGTGGCCTCGGTGATATTCACGTTGAGATGGCGGTGGAGCGCATACATCGCAAGTTTGATGTTCAGCTTGTGACATCGCTGCCGAAGATTCCCTACCGGGAAACGATCACAACTGAGGTTCGGGCTGAGTACCGCCACAAGAAGCAGTCTGGTGGCCGCGGGCAGTACGGTCACGTTGTGCTGGAGATGGGTCCTCTTGACGATCACGAGAGCGTGGAGTTCAGCAGCAGGGTTGTTGGTGGCAGCGTCCCGAAGGAGTACATACCTGCGGTTGAAAAGGGGGTGCGCAACGCCGCGGCGGAAGGCGTATTAGCCGGTTACCCGGTGGTTGGCGTGAATGTGGTTGTGGTGGACGGCAGTTCGCACTCTGTCGATTCTTCCAGTATGGCTTTCGAGATAGCGGGCAGCATGGCGTTCAGGCAGGGTGTCCACAGCGCTCATCCAACCCTGCTGGAACCGGTAATGAAGGCGATCATCGTGGTGCCCGAGGAATGCGCCGGGGACATCATGGGCGACCTGAACACGCGCCGTGCCAGGATCCACGGCATGCAGCCGGGTGAGGCAGGCTTCACGCAGATCATTGCGGATGCGCCAATGTCCACGATGCAGCGATACTCATCGGACCTGCGGTCACTGACCCGGGCCAGGGGCAAGTTCTCTGTGACGCTGTCTCACTACGATGTTGTGCCGCCGCACGAGGCCGATAAGCTCCTCCAACATATGGCCGTTGCTGCAGGAACCGGCTGAGCAAATCGATGCGGATTGAAGCGGCATTAACTGGTGACGGAATCGTGACGTTGCGCACAATGTTGACACGAGTTTCCGCAGAGGCAGATTATGTACCACGCTTTATGTTAGGAGAACCCCATCATGAGGTATCACTGAACGCTTCCTTGCAGGTGTCCGCCGGGTAACCGGCCAAGTTGGACACTCGGACCGTCGCCGTAAGCACGCAACAGCCAACGCTTACACGACTGAGATAAAGCTGCGCTTGGATAGTTATGGAGGGCTGCCCTGTAAACGGGGCAGCCCTCTTTTGTTTTGCACCAGTTTGCCTGGTGACCATGCGCCAATCTCCAATTCCCCAGCGAAATCCGGCAGCAGGAGTGAGCGTGATGATCAAGACCCGGATGCGTGAGTCAGATCGACCAGAAGACAGCACCGGCTTTGCTCCCGTTGATGAGGGTCCCAGGTGGGGCTACTACATCCCCATGAGCGGCGTCCGTTATTACGTCATTCGGAGGCGGCCTGCCAGGTCCGCTGAAACCCAGGCGGATTCTGCTGCGGCAGTCGACTCTGCCCGGCGGGCGGAGGCGCAAGAGGTGGGGAGCGGGTTGTGACGAGACCCCTTGAATGGAGGGTCGATATGCCGAACATGGAAAACTGCCCGAACTGTGCGATGCCGGGACTTGAGGCCCAGGGCACGGAAGAGATGGCTGTTCGTTGCTACTGGTGCGGATGCTTCAGCACGGGGCCTGAGACCCCGGGCGTTGGCATGCCTGATGAGCCGCCGGTGGGCCAGGTGTTGTACGGCGACGGGCTGTTTGTGCGGTGCGTCAGGTCGCTGAGCCTCCACAGGAGGATCAAGCGCGGGGCGGCACGGCCGAGGACGTAGAGCCGGGCTAGAACAGGAGGCGACGTATGACTGTCGTTACTCTCGACGGCCACATTGGATCGGGCGCCCAGGAAGTTGGGCTGCGGCTGGCTGAGCGGCTTTCGGCTGACTACTACGACAGGCTGCTGTTGCTTGGCGTGGCGCGGCGCATTGGGGCGACGATGTCGGCGCTGGAGCTTAAGGAGCGCCAGAACCCGCGGATCGTGCAGCGCATGTCGGCGTCGTTGATGAGGGCCATGGAGGGGATGAGCCTGCGTGCTGCGGAATACGACGCCGAGTTGTTCGAGCTGGCCCAGAGCACCCGCACCGGCAGGATGAAGACTACGCCGGAGGCGGTCAACGACCATGAGCTTGTGAAGGCGTACAGGGAGGAGCTTCATGAGATCGCTCGCAGGGGCAGCGCCGTTATCGTGCACCGCGGCGGGTGTGCCGTGCTGAGGGATGAGCCGGAGGCGCTGCGGGTCGGGTTGTTTGCCGGGTGGGATGAGCGTGTGCGGCGGATCATGCGCATGGATCGGATTGCTGACTGGCGCCGTGCTGAGCGGGTCCTTCGTTGCAGAGAAGAGCGGCAGGTGCAGTACTTCCAGGTTCTCGGCGCACACCCGCACAACCTGTCGATGTACGACGTCGTGATCGACACCGGCCTGCTGGGCATTGACGCCTCCGTTGATGCCGTTGTGCGGTGGATACAGTTTGGCGATGCCAGGGACGTGAAGGTTGAGGAGGTGGTGTGATGCTGAGGTTTTCTCATGCGGCAATGCAGTACGACGCCGGGGACGAGCGGGCAGGGCAGGGCGTTGATCCATCGCAGAACCCCATGGTCCAGCTCACGCCGGTCACCCGGGACGATATTGCGCGGGTGGCCAGGTGGCTCGAAGACCCGGAGATTGCCGAGATGTGGTTCGGGCGTTACACGTACGGTGCGCCGGCGCACCTGGGCTATGAGCCGAAGAAGATGCTTGAGAAGAGCGACGAGGAGCTCCGGGACATCTTCAGCCACTCTCACCACGAGTCCAGCCGGCTGTTCTTCTCGGTCCTGACCATGGAGGGGGAGCACATCGGCGAGGCGCAGGCTTCGATTGATGAGGCTATCGGGGATGCGCAGATCTCCATTTTGATTGGCCGGACGTTCATGTGGAACCGCGGGTACGGGACGGCTGCGACGCTGGGTCTGCTGGAGTACATCTTTGATGACCTGGAGCTTTACCGGGCGTGGGCTGATGTGCCGGAGTTCAATGCGGGCGCGCTGGCCATGTTCGAGCACATCGGGTTCCGGCATGAGGGCACGCTTCGGAGCAGTCGTCCGCACCAGGGGGCGCGGTTTAATTCGGTGATCATGGGCATGCTGGTGGAGGAGTACCGGCAGCTTTACCCGCGTGGTGTGAACGGTCAGGTCGTGGATTGCGACGGCCGGCATACGGTTTAGGGTTTTGGTTTTGAGAAGGGCGCGTGGGGTCTTGTTTTTACTCACCTTCGGCTCGGACACTCTGCGAGGTTCGCCTATCGGCTCAGGGCCGGCTCGGTGACGGACGCACTTGCGCGTCCCCGCGTGGGG
Organism: Dehalococcoidia bacterium; assembly: GCA_040878005.1. Classification (GTDB taxonomy): domain Bacteria; phylum Chloroflexota; class Dehalococcoidia; order Lucifugimonadales; family Lucifugimonadaceae; genus JBBDMW01. The sequence continues at coordinate 313 of JBBDMW010000016.1, read as the reverse complement.
TGATCTGTAAAGAGGCGCGCGAGATCGGCGTCGCATGACGTTTTTTCTGTTTATACTCCGCCTTCGGCGTCGGACACTCTTCGAGGCTCGCCTGGCGGCTCGGTGAGGACGCACGTTGTGCGTCCTTTTATTTTGTTGGTTTGGTTCGTGGTCCGGCGTGAACCGGCTGTTGATGACCTTCGTCGTTGTGGTCGTCCGGCGCGGGCCGGCTGCTGCTGATTTTCGCGGCAGGTTTTTACTTGTCTGGGAGCCGGGTAAGTGTTCTTCACTCTCGTGATGTGGCACTCACCTGGCTAAACAGGCGCCTATTGTT
>JBBDMW010000015.1:9473-34491 GCA_040878005.1 Dehalococcoidia bacterium | reverse complement strand
GTGAGCCGGGCATTACCATGCAACACTGGGGAACCTCCTGTCGCCTACTGTTTTTGCGTTTACAGCAGCAACAGTGAGGTTCCCCATCACCTGCTAACAACCTCTGTGGGAGCTACAGCTAGTCACTGGCGACAAGGGCATCTTGGTAATACAAGAGCGCAAGCGGATTCGGATTGTTGGTCCGGCGGAATTCCTCGGTACGGTACTTCAGCACCCAGCCTGACGGCCGAAAAAGCCAAAAAACGTTCGCTGTCATTCAGCGTCTGGAAAACCGTGAGGTACAGTACGGCATGTGACGCTCGTAGGCATGTTTTGCGGCGGCACGAACGGGCCGCAACACGCAATGCGACAGGTATCGAACGTATGCATCGCACTATCGAGCTACAGCACGAGTGGAAATTGGGAGACCAGATAGGTTCTGGAGGCTTTGGCCAAGTCTTTGCAGCAGTCTCTGCGGACGACGTTGAAGCCGTCGTGAAGCTTGTACCCAAGGCTCCGGGGGCGGACAGGGAACTTTTGTTCGAAGACCTGAGCGGGGTCCCAAACGTCATCCCGGTGCTTGACCGCGGCGAATGGGAGGAGTTCTGGGTTCTCGTCATGCCCAGGGCGGAGAAGTCGCTGCGCGACCTCCTTGGAGAGTGCCAAGAGGATCTGCCCTTCGAGGATGCTATTTCCGCCCTTGTTCATATTGCGGAGGCGTTGGCTGGCATTGCGGGGAAGGTAGTGCACCGTGATCTGAAACCGGAGAATGTACTGCTATGGGAGGGTAGATGGTGCTTGGCTGATTTCGGGGTCGCTCGCTATGCCGAAGCTACTACCGCGCCGGACACTCACAAGTTTTCTATGACCCCCGCCTATGCAGCTCCTGAACAGTGGCGTAATGAACGGGCCACCACTGCAACAGACATCTACGCCGCCGGCGTAATTGCCTTTGAGCTGTTTTCTGGAGAGCGTCCGTTCTCCGGTCCCGAGCCCCATGACTACCGGAGGCAACATCTGGAGGAAACTCCTCATCAGCTCACCCAGGTGGGCGCGCCGTTGTGGAGCCTCGTCGCAGAGTGCCTGTACAAGGCGCCACAAGCGCGGCCAAGGCCGGAGAATCTGCTGGCCCGCCTCAAGGCATCCCATGAGCCCAAGTCTGATGCCTCCCAACGTCTACAACAGGCTTATGGGCAGCAGGTGGAACGCCAGGCCATAGTGGCGCGACAACAATCGGTCGCACTGTCTCAATCTGAACGTCGTGCCGAACTCAGCCGTGCGGCCGAATATTCGCTGTCACAGATATCTCGCCAACTACACGAACAGGTTACGGCCAATGCTCCTGGAATCTCGCAAGCAGGGAGGTTGCTGTGGCCGTGTGGTCTCAACGGCGCACAGTTAAGCATCTCTACTATTCGCACAGCGCCAAGCGCGACCGGACGAGAACGGTACACGCCTACGATTGAGGTCATTTCGTACTCTTCCGTAACAGTCAGAATCGCTCCCGACCAGCACGGATACGAGGGCAGGTCACACTCCCTTTGGTATTGCGATGCGCAAGAGGAAGGAATCTTCCGGTGGTACGAGACCGCGTTCATGATCATGCCCATGATTCCCAAGCGCGGGCGACTGAATCCCTTTGCGCTTGAGCCAGGGGACGGGGCATTCGGTGCGCTCTCACCTGTACTGACGGAGTTTCAAGTAGCTTGGCCATTTACGCCTATAGATCAGGGCGAAGAGAGTGGCTTTATCGAACGGTGGATCGGCTGGTTTGCCGATGCCGCCCAAGGAAACCTCAGTCACCCCGGATCAATGCCTGAACGCGACGCAAAGGGATCATGGCGGCGCTGAAACAGGCAATCTCTCGAATATGTTCCCATGCCAGCCACCGCCGTTCGGAAGAGGAGACCTCGATGACCGCTGGAGGTCGAGCAATATCAAGCACCCCGTGACTCAATTGGTCCATTTGGCTCACTAAGGTTGACTCGGCCAGTCCCGAAGATGCAACGGCCACCGATATACACTTCCGCCCTATGTACACCTCGCCCAACTGGGTTTGTACCGAATGTACAAGGCGGAACCAGCCGAATGCACGATTTTGCGTTGAATGCGGACAGGCCCGCGTCAATTCAGGTGGACGCGCATCCAGAGATAGACCGTGGTGGCGCAGGAAGCGAGTCTGGCTAATAGCTTTAAGCGGATGGGTCGTAGCGTTCATCAATTGCATGGCGTTCGTGGGAGATAATTCAAACGCATCTGGACCGGGGAGCATCATTGATCAGGGTCCGAGGTCTGCAGCGACTTGTGAGGACGTGTTCCTGTGGCAGCTTTATGCACTCGAGACTGCAGACGTTGGAATGATGGCGGACGCCTCCCAAAGAGCCACGCAACTCCAATGCTCGTAATGCCGACTCGTTCTTGTGAACGACCAGGGATCCATAGACCACGTCGGCGGATGTTCAGGTCGTCTTATCCATGGACATGGATGGGTAAACGGAATTCGCAGAGCGTCCTCTGAGCGCAGGTGAGGCGAGTTCAGAAAGAGTTGCGCTGCTCGTGAGAATTTCCCAACAGGGCTACCACTCCGCCTGCCGCGCGCCAATCACTATCGCTATCACCATGAGAATCGCAGCGGAGAGCGAAAACAACAGCACCGCCACGTTGCCCTCGGCGAACGGCACAAGCAGCAGCGTCATCACAAGGTAGGTCAGCGCCGCGGCTCGCGCAGCCCAAACATTCAGGTTGCCGTATAGCGCCGCAATATTCCCCGCCATGACCAGCAGGCCGAGTGCGGCAACCCATGCCGGTGTCGCGGCTTCTATGGCGGCTATCACCTGTTGTACGCTCTGGGCGGGGAGCCGGTGATGGGCGCAGTGATTAGTGCGGCGGCCGCAGCAGGCAGGAACCAAAGGTGCAATGCGGTTACCACCACCGCAAGAGCGTAGAGCGCGACCATGAGCATCACTGCCACCGCAGCCACAATCGGCCATGCCCCCTGCGTTGAGAGTAGCCAGAAGATCATGAACGCTACCGGAGCGCCAAGTGCTATCAGGTATATAAGCGGCGATACCGTGTTGCCGACAACTACCAGCCAGACCATCGGCACTATCCACAAAGCCGCCACGAGCACCCGCGTCATGTTCCTTGCCATATCGCCCCCAATCACCACCTCGTGTAAATCAGCTAGGTGCCGGGTCCGCCAGCCTTCACCGCTGTCACCCCTGTCCGGTCATCCGGGTGGGTGTCCTGAGTATAAATCCTCACCCTTTTCTGATGCTGGAGCCGTCGTCCCCGGCAAGTGGAAGGTGTGGATTCACATTTGAAGTGCAACACATTGTTCCAGAACACCTCGGCTGGAGTCTGGTAGCCGAGGCACTTGCGTGGCGTATTGTTGTACGCCTGCACCAGCTCCGTAAACCGCTCTTCGGGCAGGCCTGCCAGGTCAGTCTTCCGGGGCAGGGTGCGGCGCAGGCGGCCGATGGCGTTCTCGACGCCTCCCTTCTGCCAGGGGGCATATGTGTCACAGAAGAACGTCTCCACACCCAGTGCGTGCAGTTCGTGGTGGCGGGCGAACTCTGTGCCGTTGTCGAAGGACACCGTCTGCCGCCACTGGCGCGGCAACGGCGACAGGATCTCCGCCATGGCGCCGGCAATTGGTGCGGCAGCCTTGCTGGGCGGCCGCACGGCGATCAGCAGGCGCGTGTGTCGCTCATGCAGGGTGAGGACAGCCTGCCCGTACGTCCTGAACAGCATGAGGTCCGCCTCCCAGTGGCCGGGCGCCTGGCGGTCACCGGCGCCTGCGGGGCGTTCAGTCAGCGGACGGCGCAGGGCGATGAATGAGGGAGAACCGCCGCCCTTGCGCCCCCTCCAGCCGCGTCTCCACCTGGCTCGTGGGAGGAGGTGGCGCCATGAGTAGTCCTTCCTGCGTGCGATCTGCGCATAGATGAACCGGTAGATGGTCTCGTGGGAGATTATGCACCTCCCGGCCTCCCGTGCCAGGCGCCCGGCAACCTGTTCGGGCGGCCAGCCCTGCTGGAGCCGTGAGAGGACGAGGTCGCGCAGTCCGCCGTTGCGGTCGAGCTTCGATCCGCTCCAGCGGCGGGCGCGGCACTGCTCATCGGCATACACCGGCTGATAGCCGCTCCGCCGGGACGAGTTGCGCTTCAGCTCCCGGGCGATCGTCGACGGCGAGCGATCCAGACCTGCAGCGATTTGCCGGACCGTCTGTCCAAGGGCTTGTAGACGGGCCACCTCACACCGCTCTTCAATGGTGACCTGTTTGTAATGGAGTCCCATGGCAACACCTTTATCAGGTGTTGCACTTCGTTTGTGAACTTAGGAGGGAACCTTTATCCGCTTAGGTTCGTCTTCCGTACAGGACCAATGGGGCAGATAAGCGGGATGTTCTCTGCGTTACCTGCGGCCACCAAGGTTTACATTGCACATGAGCACCGGTTTGGTGATTGCCGTGGTGCTGGTAGCAGCTGCCGCTGCTGCGTGTGGCACCGGCAACGCCGGCGGGGAGACGACCCAGGGCATCAAGGGCCGGTACGTGATCACCGGTCCTGGAATCATCCTCGACTGCTCAGAGTTACATCCCGGAGACGAGAGAGATGCCTGTGAGGCCTCCAACCAACCCTGGGTACAGCCAGTGGCGGCAGGAGAGATCAAGGTTAGAGACCCTGCAAACCAACTGGTCGCAACCGTGATTACAGATGGTGAAGGTGCGTTTCGTGTTGATCTCGCTGCGGGGGACTACCTGCTCTGCGGCGCTGGCTGCGAAGGCCCCATCACTGTCATGGCAGGTGAATTTGCCTTCTACGAGATTAGCCTCGCAGTCCCCTGAGCAGGAATGGCACTGGGCAGAGAGCCCTGACGGAACAGATCCGCCGGTGATCCATTGCCTCCGTCTTGTGCCAGTTGGCTACTTGCCGGTTGGGCCTGTCCCGGACCGGGACTCCCGCATCATGAACGTGCCTTGCCATAACAGTGTCGGCTAGCGGCAGCCTGGACCCGCATCGGCGTCGCAAGATACCAGGCCGGAGCGCAGCAGCCGAGGATCATTCGCGGAGGCGGCCACAGTTGAAGGTCAAGGCTTTACGGAAAGCGGGGAGCGCAGGCAACTCGACGCCCCCTGCTTTCCGTAAAGCCTGCCATCGGGTACTTTTTGGTGTGGATTACGATGCAGCCTCCCTCGATCGCATCGGAGGCTGCGGCATCGTCGCCGTCACCGGTCTGGTTGTCGTAGACAACGTTGCCGGTGGTCTTGTCCCAGAACTTGGCATTGATGGTAGTTCGGTAGTGAAACAGTCACGCGCCCGCGCGTGCATCGCGCCAAACGCGTCGGTCACCGCATCTGGCACGTCCAGCAGTAGGTTCAACATTTGACCCCACACAGGCTGAACTTTGGCATAGCAGCGCCTCCATGTCACACTTCAAGATACGTATGTCCCAATAGCGCCTAAAGCATGCCGCAAACCGAGTAGCGGGTCGTCGCGGCAAATGGCTACCTGTCCCGCCGTGACATCAAAACCAGGCGCTCCTAGTCAGGATGGTCAGAGCAGCAGCAGCAGTGGCAGTCCAGGATGCCTTGGCCCCATCAATGCCTCTCACCAACAGCTCCGGCCAACGCACGCTCCACACGGGACAGCAATACATACATATACATTCTTATATCGCTGTCCCGTGTGAAAGCAGTTCAACTCACGTTCATCCAACGAGGCAAACCCTTGCACGAGGTAGCAACTGCGACCACCGTTCCTGGGCGGTCTTTCCCGCTGCTCCCACGCCAGTACAAGGTCTTTGTGGTACGCCATCTATTTAAAGCGTTCGCTTACGCTGCGACGGGCCTGGCGATCGTTCGACCCGTAGGTGGCCTGTGCTATTTCGTCAACTCCAACAAAGTAGGGATGTGGATCCGCTTTTATCGGCAGGACGTTCAGAACCACTTCTATTGCCGCTCCCGTACGGTCATCCAGTTCAGGGCAGTAAGCGCCGTCAAGGCCGGTCAGGTGCACCGGAAGTCCCGGCACGGGGTGTTCGGTAATCAGGATGATGCGTTGGATCAAGCCCACCCACAATCTTCCACAGCAGAGACGCACAAGGCAGAGAACAGCCCCGCTGTTGTGGGCGTTCAGTGGCCGCAACCGGTTACATGCTCCCTATCGTCACAAGCTATATGGGAACATATTGATTCCCCATTTTACGGTCCCAACGCGCGCGTACATGCGCAGGCGAGGCGCTCATACATCTTTTTCAAACTCAACCATGCCCGGGTTCATCCGAGTACGTCTGACTCTGTACGGTAAAATCCAAATATGACCAAAAACATCCGGAAGAGTGATGGTAGATCTGGCACTCCAGCACCGAGATTACCGCGTGCATCAAAGCGGACGCCACCGCTCCTGGGGGAGGAGTTCAGGGACGGCCCTCCACTGAGGAATATCTCTGAAAAGGGTGTGCGGAGGAGGATGGACAACCGGCTCCGCCGCTACATCGTCCATGGCGCATCCGAGCGCATGTCAGGAGGAGCAATCGCCGATGACCTGGATGTGGGGAGGTCCACGGTCTACGACTTCCTCAAGAAGCTGGATGAGGCTGCGGACAACTTCGCAAGGTACGGGATAGTGGTTGAAGTATTCACGGAGCGGTCTGGCCGGGGCTCGGAGTGGTTCTGCAGGATATGTGGCAGCACCTGGCGCAAGCGCATTCCGGCCGGGGTCCACGCATCGATGCACCTGTTTGAACCACACGCTGAATATGAGCTGCGGCTGGTGAGGCGCATGCTGGCCCAAGATGAGGAGCAGGGGCAGATTCTTTGATCCCACGTCTGTCAGTCTGATCACCTCTTGGATCCCTCTCGGATCCTGCTCATCTACACTTCATATACGGCTCTGGATGTCGGGATGATTGGGGGGAATGAGTTTAGACTGTCTTAAGATCTCAACGCCATCGACCACGCTCTGCTCAAGATCATCAAACGGCACCCAGTCCCGTCCTCTGGCATCCGCTCCGAGATCTACTTTCGACTTTCTGACAAGTTTCTCATTCATGAACGTGGCCATTCCGCAGCCAGTGTGGTCGATGATCACTATCTCGCTGGTGACGAGCAGGCGTTAGGAATTGAACATGGCCATCAGTTGCCGGCGCAGGCTGTCATGCGACGCACTGCTATAGTCCTAGACCACCTCCGCAGACTGCGGCCGTACTGCGTCAACCTGCTCATCTGTGTGTCCGCGGCCGTTGTTCAGCGGGTCCGGTAGCATGCTGAAAAGCTCATGCCAGCCATTAGATACCCAGAGTTGCTCGTCACCTGAGATGGACGCGGCACGCGAGTCCTGCATCCTGGCGATGTGCCACGCCAGCCAGCCCATCGAGTTCGAGTGCGGTGTCGGTCGCCACATCAGTTGCTCCAGCGTCATGCCGTCCAGTGATTGTTGGACCTCCGAATGTACAGTGTCCACAACTTTGACAACGAACTCCGGCAGGTTCATACCGATGGCCTCCAGATGCCAGCTGTCACACTACTTCGATGGCGTCGATGTGCGGTGCGTGGATCTTGAGCGAGGCGTTCAGGAACTGTGCCACCTGGTCATGCGTGGGCACGCACTCGGGGCATTCTTCGTTTACTCCCGGCTCGTAACGAACCTTAAGGTGATTGTCATCAAATGAGAGCAGTTCAAGCGAGCCACCCTCCGAGGCGACCATTGTCTCGATCTGCTGCAGCACAAACCCGACAGCCGAGTCCGGTGTGTTTTCCATCATGTACCTGCACTCCCTTGCTAGGGCCATACGTTGTCACCGGTCCAGTTCGGTCAGGACTTCATCTAGTAAGGCGGCGTCGAATCCCGATATGCAGTAATTGCCAACGACCGTGACCGGTGTGGAATCAAATCCGAGCGCTGCCAGTTGAGCGCGTGCCTGGCTATCCGTCGAGACGTTCTTCTCGGCGAAGGCGATGCCCCTGAGTGAAAGGAACCCTTTCACCATCTGGCAGGAACCTCAGAAGTTCGATGAATATACGATGACCGAAGGGGATTTTGGCAACTCAATGTTCCTTGGTGGCGGCCCAGTGCAACAGATTATTAGAACGGACACTCAGGGTTCGGTGGCAATCTAATGAAGAGCCTGTGACCTGCCACGATGAGGGGCCAATGGCGGCGCTGTTGATGATTTCCGGCACTGCTTTAGACGGGCCGCGGGTTAGTGAGTCCGCGTGGTGCCATATCGGATGAGACTGAGTTGGTGTCACTAACCGATATTGATTCCGAGATTGCGCTGAGTCATAAGTCGTCCGTTTATGTCTCCCGAAGCCACACGATCATTTCGCCAGGCTCACGGTTGCACCAGACCGCGTACGGAACTGCCTTGATGGATACCGATTTCGCCTGCCACGGCTCTGTTCGGTACAGATCATCCTGCCAGTCGGCATCTTGGAGTCTTTTGGCAGTGCCGCTGATCGTTGTCACGCCTCCTAAAAGGTCCTCTTCAAACCGCGTCTTGAGTTCCGCGTCACGTGGCAACGCCACAGCACCTAGGTTGGCACCGTTATCCACTTCTTCGAGGCAGTAGACAATCGGACCGCGCTGCAAGGCCACTGTCCATGTGTTCGCCGTCACTTCCGGGTGTGCGTAAACACGCTCTACCGGCATCTCCAAATTTAGCTCTACTTGATCTCCGGATTGCCACGTCCGCATGATCCGCGAGTAGCCCTTCTCTACCTCAAGGACTTGTGGCTCTCCGTTCACCGAGATCGTCGCCTTGCGGCACCACCCAGGTATCCGTAGTTTGAGTGAAAAAGCTGCCGGTCGCTCCGGTTCTATCGTCAGCGTCACCTTTCCATCCCATGGGTACTTTGTCTGCTGACGCAACACGACTTTCTGCCCGGCCACCCGCAGCTCCCCCGTCCCCTGCACATACAGGTGCACCACCGCCGAATCCTCGCTCTCCGAGTACACGTACGTTCCTATGGACGGGATAAGGCGAGCGATGTTAGGCAAGCAGCAAGGTGGAGTGAATGTCTCTTGACGGACGGACCTGATACGGTTCCGCTTTTGAATCTCGTAAAGAACCATACCCATATATACTTCAGAAACGCGTGGACGCGCGAGTACTGGGAGTGTCTTCACGTAGTATGCCGATTTTGGATCTACATAGAGCGGATTACCATAGAAAAAACGGTCGCCGTCAAGTGAAATACCGCTGATAGTACCGTTATACAGAGCGCGTTCCAACACGTCAGCGTATCGCCCGTCCCCTTCAATCTGAAGCATCCTGTGCGCCCAGAACACGAGACCAATCGCCGCACATGTCTCCGTGTAGGCAGTTTCGTTAGGCAGGTCGTAATCTATGGTGAAGCGCTCACCCTCTGCGGAAGGCCCTATGCCTCCGGTGATATACATACGGCGGCTAGTAACATTCTTCCAAATGGTCTGGCACGCATTAAGAAGCTCCGCGTCACCCGTCTCTCCTGCAACGTCGGCCATGCCGCTAAAGAGATACGTGGCCATGACAGAGTGACCCTCCGCCGTCGTTTGCTGACGGACCGGGAGATGTGCCTGCCACGCGTCATACTTCTGGCCTGCCGAGGATGGCCATTGCAACTCGGCTCCCGGCGTATCACCCCGCGCCTTGGCCTCATCATCGAAGTGTTGGCGGAGCGCAGGCTGATGTGGGCCACGCTCGTCGACGAAGAACTTAGCCGATCTGAGATAACGTTCCTCACCTGTGGTGCGATACAGCCTAATGAGCGCCAACTCGATCTCTTCATGGCCAGAATAACCGGGGTTTTTACCTGGCTCAGGACCGAATACAGCGTCGATATGATCAGCATATCTGCAGGCGACATCCAGAAGCGAGCGGCCGCCGGTTGCCTCGTAGTGGGCCACACCAGCCTCGATTAGGTGGCCGATGCTGTACAGCGCGGTGTGCTGGCTAGCCCACGTCTTGCCCGCCTCACTCATCTGGCCTTGTGCCACAAGTGAAATTACCTCGTCTATTCTCCTTTCGAGTTCATTGTCTGGGTGAATGACCAAGGCGTAGCTAGCAGCCTCCAGCCATTTTCCAACCTCTGATTCATAGTTATAAAGTTGATCTGGCTGCGTGTGTGTAACCGACTGAAATCGTCCTGTTTTTTCCCATAGGGCATCAATATAGGGAATGGTGGTCTGCTTGACGGTTCGCTGGCGTGGTGCCCAGAACCCATCTTCGACCGAAACATGGGATAGTGACAGGGGGGCCATTTGATTTTGGATTTTACTCACCAACGCCGTGCCTCTTCTTGTTTCAAATATGTTGGCTACATATCGCCATGTAGGCGACTAGACAGATCCTCCTTCATACTCGGCCGGGGTAAGGAAGATCCCACGTACTCGTTACCTCGCTGCAGATCCTGGAGTGCGACGAGTATTTAGCCACGACTATCACCGGTCAAGGTATCTGGCGTGATAGTCATTATTCGAATTTGGTTAATCAGTTCGCCACAATTCTGTACTGACCTTAAGGTCAGTAGCCCGTTGCAGCCCGGGCTTGCGTCCCCGGTACCGCCATGACCTCTGTTGGGCGGCTTATCCCTGTCGAAAGTCGACCTCTAGAGGACCTCTGACGTCGGCCAGCCAGATGACATAGCGGTCCGACAAAACCTCCCAGTAAGGTTTCTCTGCAGGCCCTTCAGGTGACCGTAGTGCTATCTCTCGGCCTCCTACGAGTACGGTCGTGATAGACGCGAGTGACAAGGGAACCTCAATACGGTAGCTCCTCTCCGGCTTGACCCCATGGTGCCGCCCCTCAATTCCACCCAATCTAAGTGAGAAGCTGCCCGATTCATCAAGAATCGAGACCACGAATTCCTGCTGGGAGTATTCCCCGCTCTCATAGCCGTACGTTCGTCGGTCGTCGTCGTAGAGTACGAATCGCCCCGACTTTTTTGCGTCAGGCAGTATGAGGAGTGTCAGCTCGTCATACGATTGCCCATGAATATCAGTATCTGCGTTTCCAAAAGGTATAAGTGAGCCCGTCCGAAAGAAAAAAGGATCCTGTCCCAATGGTGCGTCGATATTGACAAGTGCGGGGCCCTGGTAGCGCCGCATCGTCCATCCATGCACCCATGTTTCATCCGGCAAGTACACTTTCCGTTTAGCCACGCCCTTTTCGGCAACTGGTGCTACTAGCACATTCGGGCCCCACATGTACTGGTCAGAAATTGCGCGCGATTCCACGTCCTTGGGAAACTCCAACACCATAGGCCGAATCATGGGCATGCCAGTCTGGTTGGCCTGGCGCGCAAGCGTGTAGTTGTAAGGAAACATGGCGTAACGTAGCCGAATGAGAGGAACAAACCGTGCTTCGTTCTCTGGTCCAAAACCCCATGGGAGACGACAGCGCCAATTGCAGCCATGGGAGCGCATTAGCGGCGCGAAGGTCGCCATAAATGCCCAGCGAATGAACAGTTCGTCGGTGAGTTCTTCTGTAGGGTAAAACCCTCCTATGTCACTTTCAGGAAATATGACTCCAGATAAGGCCATGTTGAGGAGCCATGCCCTCTGGATCCGCATCAGTTCCCAACTACTCCAGAAATCTCCTTGGTTGACGCCAGCGGCGTATCGTTGCATGCCGGTGAATGCCGTGCGGTTCAGTATGTAAACGCGCCGATCAGGAAAATCACGTCGCTGCTTCTCGTAGAAAGCCTTGGCACGAAGAAGCGCCCATACGTTGTCAAATTCGTCCCTGAACTCTTGAGCAGCCAACTTCTCAGGGGCCGGCAAGTAACCTTGCGGTACATGGCCCACCCGCCGCTCGTCAGCAGCGTCCCGCACGGACTCCATGCCATCCAGCCACCAGCCTTCCCATCCGTCTGAAATCAAATACTTGTGGTCTTGCCAGTACTGTTCTGTTGCCTCAGCATCGGAGTAATCAGCAAGCCAGTAACCATGTACGATTGGATGGAAGCCTCGATCACGGAGTCGTTGCACGTCTTCTGCGCCATCAGAAAAAAGCAACGGGTTGTACTCGCGGTATGTTCCCTTGACGTTCCATCCTTGGTAGAAGTCTGGGTACCCGGCATGAAAACCCCTACCATTCCTTCCCACTCCACCTTCTCCACCGTATGTGCTCAGAAAGTCCAAGCCGTCGCACGGGATATGCTTTTCGCGAAAGTACGTTGTAACGAAATCCAGTTCCGAGTGTCCCATCCAAGTCCTCGAGGACTGTTCATACCCCAGGGCCCACGCTGGGTGTATGGGGGGAAGGCCAGTGAGCCGTACCAGCCGTTCAAGAGCGAGTGCTGGAGTAGGCCCATTAATGAAGTAGTAAGTCCGGATATTCTGGCCGTTCACTACAAACTTGTCTTGGAGATCGACTGACATGGGAAATGAGCTGTCTACAAAAAGCCCGAAGCCCTGTGCAGACAGAATCCAAGGCATAAAGTTATTGCCTTGCCCGGTCTCGCGATGATGCACACGGTAGCCCCTGCCTCTACGGTCTAACGTCTGGTCTTCATTGCTGGCGCCCATCCCATAGAGTGCAAAGCCTCGGTCAATCACTAATGTCGCGCCATCTGATGAAGGCGCGCGAACTTCAATATCAGGATCCTCATTACCATCATTTAATCGCCATATTCGTATGCGATTCGGTGATTCCAATGCTTCGACTGCAAGAGCCTTTGTTCTCAAAGTCCAGCGGCCTGGACCAGTCGACTCGGCGACAGCCAAGGCTTCAGTACCTTCAGAGACGAGGAACGATCCCTTTGACCCCGTGTATTCATTGAGGCATTCGATAGCCACAATGTGATCATCGATCGCACGAATAACTACGTTTGGCTGACTCATAATCTCTCCTCAATCGAGCGCGTTCGGCTCACCTGTTCATCTAATCGTAAAGCGGAACGCCACTCCTGCGCTTAGTGGCCGTTGAAATGCTGCACAGACCTATTTGTCAAATTTGACGGAGTCGTGGATCAAGCCAATCTCGCAGCCAATCCCCTAAGAAATTGAGGGACATGACGGTCAAGAAGATGGCAATGCCGGGGAACACTGATATCCACCAAGCGTCGCGCACGTAGTTCAGCCCATCAGAAATCATGGCTCCCCATGAAGGTGCAGGTGGCGGGATTCCAGCACCCAGGAAACTAAGGAATGATTCCGTCAATATCAATTGACCTATGCGCAGACTCGCTAAGACCATCACCGTGTTAAACACGCCGGGGAGCAGATGTCGTATCAGAATCCGCGTCGTCGAGGCTCCCGTTATTTGCGCTATTGCCACATACTCACGTGACTTAAGACTTAACACTTCAGCCCGCACGTTGCGCACAAACGGGGTCCATGCCAATAGCGCAAGAAGCATCACCATGGTGCCCAGACTAGGTCCCACCACGACCGCAATGACCAAGGCAACAAGTATGAACGGCAGCCCCAACCAGACATCCACGATGCGGGTGATTATTTCGTCGATTACGCCTCCAAAGTAACCAGAGACCAATCCCAACGTAGTCCCCACCACGACACCACTGACCAAAGCTACGAACGCAACCAGCAGAGAAAGACGCGCACCGTGGATCACCCGACTGAGGATGTCGCGCCCAATTACGTCAGCGCCGAGAATACGATTCCAACTTCCCTCATCTGACCAAACTGGAGGAGCGTTTCTGTCCGCTAAGGACGCTTCGAGTGGAGGATGTGGTGCGATGAGGGGTGCGAATATCGCTAACAGGATCAAAAATCCCAGGATCGTGCTGGGTATAACGGGCCACCGAACAATGAAACTGGGTCTCTTTAATGAGATCGTTGGATTGTCCGAATTGATCGGCACGTTCACCGATTGGGACATGTCTGTTTCATCCTAGTCTGATGCGCGGGTCGAGATACGCGTACAGCACGTCCACCAGGAAATTAGCTACCACGAAGGCCACTGTGAAAAGCAGAGTGACTATGGCCAACACAGGCAGATTATTGTTCCACACTGCCTCTACTGCGTATCTAGCAATGCCTGGCCACGAGAAAACCGTTTCAACTGCTATGGAACCTGAAATAAGTCCGGCTAGCGTCAAGCCAGCGAAGGTAAGTGGTGCAATAATGGCATTCCTGAAGCCGTGTTTCCAAATCACCGTCCACTCCACTACCCCTTTTGCTCTCGCCAGCTTGATGTACTCGGAGTCCATGATATCCAGCATGGCGGAGCGCACCAAGCGGACGTATCCCGCCAATGGCAGCCATGCCAAGATAATCGTAGGCAGAATGAGGTTGCGGATCGCAAACCCCTCTCCCATAGTTCCAACCGGCAGCCATCCGAGCCAAACAGCGAAGAGCAATATGGCCAATATTCCAACCCAGAAGGTAGGGAGGCTCTGTCCACCAATCGCGATTGCCCTTGCAACGTAGTCCAAGAGGCTGTTGCGTTTGACTGCGGATAAGACTCCTAAGGGCACTCCCACCACGATAGCGAGCAACCAGGCGCTGAGTGATAACGTGAGGGTGGGGCCGAACTTCTGGGTCAACTTAGGGGCTATCGGAGTCCTATCAGCTAGATCCATGCCCAAGTTTCCACGGAGGATATCCGCGATCCAGTAGCCGTATTGCACCGGAATTGCCCTGTCCAAGTGCAGACGACTGGCAGCAGCATCCCATTCCTGCTGATTCATTCCATAGCCCTGTTGGGGCAACAGAAGTATCCTTGGGTCACCAACCATCCTGGACATGCTGAAGACGATCACCGTCACTCCAACTAAAGCCAAAATTGACGTGAACAGCCTTCGAATGATGAAGCGCTTCACTCTGCTCTCCAAGCTATGAACATCCAACCACTAGCCAGTTGGACGTTCATAGCGGACTCCAGGGATTAAGGCGCGAGTCTTATGAATTCAGGCGCCTTTGCACCACCCAACGCAAAGTTGACCATCGGATACATCGTCCACTCGCTGATCGCCTGCGGGTCGTATATGGCGGCTTGGGGTGCCTCCACAACGCCGGGGTAGAGTGCCCACTCGTTGATGTAGTCTTGGAACTCCACAGTCAATCCCTCGAGTTCTTCGATGTCGACTGTAGACTGCTTGGCCTCAAGGGTTTCCGTTGCCTTCGGAAGCTCCATGCCTGAATTGAAGCCGGTAGGAGCACTCACGGCGCTGATTAGCCATTCGCCGGGCCATGTGGCAGGAAAAGCAGACCACATGGAGTGGAAATTTAGCTGGTTGACCGTGCGATTGATCCGCTGCGGACGCCACGCAGAATAGGACTGTCGATCCATGGCCATGTCGATGTTCAGTTCATTGCGCCAGATTGCCGTGACTGCGTCTCCCACCTCAGCTTCAATGCCCGGTTGGGTGTAGAAGCCAGCACGGAATCCGTCTGGGTATCCGGCTTCTTCGAGTAGTTCCTTGGCGCGTCCCGGATCATATGGAACCGTCCACCTGTCAGCGTTTGCCTGGAATATTGGGTCATTGTCACCGATGCTGCCAAGGTTCGAGACCAACCCGAGGCCTTCTACGATGCTATCGTTGATGCCTTCTCGATCAATCGTCATACCCAACGCCATCCGCACCTTCTTGGCCCTCTGCATCGACGGCGTGTTTTCGTCAAACTCGTCGCCGTTCTCGTAGGGGTTGCCGACCCACGGCAGACTCGTGTCGATCGTGCGATCTAATGTATCCCCCGTGCTCGGATGATGCGTCTCCCAGTAGTTCCCACCCATAACAATGCCAAGGTCATTGGCGGGGCCTTCTTCCGCAGCCTTCTCGAATCCGTCATCGAACAGCGCAGACCAGTCCTTGAGGTCGATCTGGGCGATTTGGGCCTGTCCCGACTCAAGCATGGCGCGCCGGTTGGAAGGTTCTGGTATCTCGAGGTACCTGACCTCCGCTACAAATGGAGTCTTGCGCCAGTGGTCGGAAACAGCCGTGAGGAAAATCCCTTCGTTTTGGGTATACCGCTCCAGTTCGAATGGACCTGTGCCAACGGGGTTCTCCCGCATCCATTCTTCGCCCATTTCATCCCAGGCGCGCTTGGAGAATATCCCAATGCCTTCGAAGTAATTGGACAGCCACTGTAGATGGTAGTGGGCAGCGAAACCTATCCAATGGAATCGCACCGTCGACTCATCTATTACTTCTGTCCTCTCAAGCACGGGGGTAAGGTCGCCTCCGGTGTCGTGTTGTGCCCCAGACGTTACATTGGGATTCATCTCATTGAACGTGAACACCACGTCTTCAGCAGTCAGGTCGCCCATTCCCTTATGAAACGAGACGCCTTCGCGGATCTCCATGTCGGTATACGAAAGGTCGTCCGCTACTGTCCAAGATTCGGCTAGACCTGGCTGCACGGTAACGTCGCCGTTCGTGCGCTCAGCGAGAAGCATCGTTTCTTGGAGCCCTGCGCTCGTATTCAGCGCGCAGAATGGGCAATCTCTAGGAATACCGCCCCTCGTGCCAACAGTCTGCACGGCGATTGTGACGGTCCCGCTGGGTTGAGTGCCGTTACCTGGATCCGGGGCAGTGACGGACGTCGGTGTAGATACCGCCGTGGATGATGTTTGGGTAGCGGTGGATGTTGGCTCCGCTGGTGGATCCTGTGAGCCACAGGCTACTGCGACACTCAATACCAATGCCAAAACGACCATGGTAAACGGTAAGTGCCTGGATGGCGTCTTCATAGGCTTGCTCCCTCTGACCCAGTTTGGCTTAAGAGCTGGAAGAGTTAGGCAATAGCACGTAGCCGTCCCCGCCAGATTCGTACGTGCGGCGAGTATCACGATGAGATCATCTTAGGTCAAGGACTTCAGCGTGATAGTCATTATTCGGAAATGAGTAATCGTGCCTCTGGATTTAGTGGAACGGAGCGCGGACGCGTAGGTAACTAGGTCAACAGAGCGGATTAAGGCTCATACAATGTTCATCCGTCCCACAGGGTGCTTGTCTTGAGGGGCGCAGCGCGACAGCGTGAGCCCTTGAGCAATACAACCAAGGATATAGAACGGCCTCTGTGCGGTCGGCGGCTGGGTAACATGTTCAGACTGTGACCGGGTTTCATATGGAATGGGCAAGTGGCCCCATACCAGCGCCATTTTCAGTGGACCAGACAGAAATCACTCGCCAATTTGAGGTCAAGCGTCTACATAAATGGAAAGGGGCTCGTCTTGACACCTTTGTGATCGGGTTCCACCTTGCCGGTCAGCCGGTTATTCTTCATAGTCATGCGCCCAGTGCGAATACCGGATAGCCTGAGTCAATGCCCTATAGGCTTCCGGTGTCGGCCAGCGACCGATGCCGCTGACCAGTGGCGGCATTTTCTAAGGATGAAACGAAGCTCTTAACTAGTGGGTGGTGTTCGTGTCCTGCAATACTGACAATGCCGACCTGCTCGCGAGGAAAATGGTGACTCATATCGATAAAAGCCAGTTCCTGTAGATCCACAGAATCTAATGCGAATTCAGGAAGAATAGATATTCCTAAGTGCATCGCCACGTAGCGCTTTATCGAATCCACAGTGTCCAATTGCAGCACTATCTCATAAGGTAACCCGTCATGCCGAAGCGCCTCCTCCAAAGCCCGATGGACTTTGAGTGCAGAACTTCTCTTCATGATTAGCGGCCACCGAGCGATCTCCCCTAGTGTTGGGCTACTCGATTGCAGTATCGGGTGTCCTAGGGGAGCAACAAGGAACCATGAATAGTCGAACAGTGGTTGGAATTCAAGACCCTCCATTGATGTCGTAACGGGTAAAATCCCTATGTCAGCTTCGTGCCGATCCACGAGTTGTAGGACTTCAGCAATCGTTTTTGACCAGATCTGCAGTCGGACTCCCGGCCAATTAGAAATAAAAGTTCGCACTGCGCTTGGCAGCACATGGTCTACAAGGGCCGGCGTCGATGCTAATCGTACTGACCCTTCAATTTCATTGCTAGAGATTCGGCGAAGCAGGCCATCCAACTCCGCAAATAATGGAAGAGAAAGTTGAGCCAGCTTCGCACCCATCGGCGTTAATTGCACAGGGCGTCTACTTCTATCGAATAAGGGCGTTCCCAATTCCTTCTCAAGGCGCCTCACCTGAGCGCTTATGGTTGGTTGCGCTACCCCCAATCGGTCCGATGCTTTCGAGAAACTGCCCAACTTGGCAACCGTGCAGAAGGCCATCAGTTCTCCCAATTCCATGGCGTACCAGACCTCCTTTCAGCAAAAGCGCCAGCCGTAATGCCATCCAACCGTCCCGCCACTCCGACCGAGGTACTACTTGAACCGGTAGTCAGCATACCGGTTCATCGGATTGTCTCGACTCCGATACACCGAGCGTGGGTTTTCAGCAACCAATTTGGAAAGTTTGCATATTTCTCGGGCGCAGTTTTCTGCCGTAACGAACAATTGAGAGCATTCTAGGCAACCTTGCCCGGACTGGCACCGTCTAAGTGGGGGACAGGTCAACGCTTCACCATTGGATCCGGCAGCAGCATGGAGACGCTGACTATTGCTTTTCATTCCTTGCAAGCCGTCGACAGGCTGGCGGTAGATTACACGGAGTTCGTTGCGAGGGTCAGAATAGGAAGCTGGACCGGAAGAGCGTTCTCAGGCACGCTCGTAGGTTCCGACGAGTCGGTTCATGCCGATCGTATCCGCTCAAGCAACTGCCACAGCGTAAGGCCACCTTCAGCGTCCAACTCCGTGCCGAGGGCGAAAAGCCAGAAGAAGTAGTGATGTACCCCGTGACCGTTCGGGGGCATCGGACCTCCATACCCGGCCTTCCCAGAATCAGTGTGCCCATTGGTGAACTCAGAAGCACCCTCGGTGAGGCTCGTGACTGATGCGGGGATGTTGTACAGCACCCAGTGGACAAATCCGTAGCTGCCCGGAGATATGAGCGGGGCATCGGGATCATGGCAGATGATAACGAACGACCGGGTCCCATCTGGCGCTCCGGTCCACTCGAGTGGCGGCGACATGTTCTCTCCTTCTCCGGAGTGTCTTGAAAGTATTGCCTGCCCTGGCTCGAAGGCCGGGCTCCTCAACGTCATATCTGAAGGGACAAAAGCCATCTGTGCCTCCCGTCTTGGTTTCATCACCCTCATGGCTTGCTAGGACGGACCGCGGCAGGGAATCAAATTCCGGCCAGTGACATCCTTGCAGGGAACTGCCACCTCATTCAGCATGTACCTTTCATCTTTGATTCAAGCTCTCGCCGTACCCGTTCTCCACTAACTGGCTGGCTCGATGTGAGGGTCTGGCCGGGCCATTCAGCATCCGTTCCCTGATTGCCGGGCCGGGCCCATTTTGCCACTGGCGGCGTCCATGTCTTTGGCCGGCCGATTCTCGAGTGTAAACTCTCTGAGGGATCTCTGATGGGGAGTTTTGCCATAGTCACCTCTGCCATCTCAGGAAGAGATTCCAAGGGACCAGGTCCAGTTGGGATGCCCTGGAACGAAATCCTTGTAATTGGACGCCCTGCCAGGACGTGACGGCGATGACTGCATCCGCTGCCGTAGGAGATGATGGCTGTCTCTTCCAGCCCAGGTCAACCCTGGCCATACGCCTGTCAGCGACTCCTCCGCATGGGATACGGCACCGGTACAGAGACGCTGAATGTCGCTATCTGTTCCGTCCCTCACCCCAGGCGGCACAGGATGGTTAGAGTTGAGTTCTCACACCTCCAGGCGAAGAACCCCAAAATGTGCGAGGCTCATGAATGCGAACTGGATGCCAAGCCCCTCCCCGTCATCTTCCGGTTTGAGGAAACCGCCTTCCCGATCCAGATAATGGAGCGGAGAGTGTGAAGGGAACCCGGTGAGTCACGCGTTCACTCCATCCTGGTTAATGCCATCGCCCCTGGAATCATAGAAACTGACATGACGCGGGAGGAGTTGCGTGCAGGCGGCGGCGCCAAAGTGGTTGGGCTGACCCTGCTAAAGCGCCCTGGACAGCCGGAAGATGTGGCCAGCCTCGCAGTGCTGCTGGCATCCGGTGAGCAAAACTACATGACGGGCCAGACACTCTCACCCAACGGAGGGTCTTACTTCACGGCCTAGGACTCGTCGCCTGGAACACCGTCGCCTCGCCCCTCAGAACTACTTCACCAACCTGGTTCTCCACCACAAACTCCATGTCACCCATCGCCCGTCCGGTCCGCCACGATTTGACTGTGCCGCGGGCCGTAATCGTGTCTCCAATGTAGACCGGCTTGGGGAAAGACCACTGCTGTCTGAGAAATACTGATCCTGCGCCTGGGATATCCATGGCCACCAGGGCATGCAGCAGTCCGGTGGCGATGCCGCCCTGTGCTATCAGCTTTCCAAACTGTGTACCGGCCACGAACCGTTCATCGAAATGTAGCGGATTGTAGTCTCCGGTTATCTCCGCGTACTTCTCGACGATCTCACTCGTCACCGTCAACTGGCGCGTTGCGGTCTGTCCTGGTTCAGGCAATTGCTTCGCTCCGCTGGGGTCAGTGGTTTGGGAGTAAGATGCCCGGCGTTGAGGCCGGCATTGTCTCTCTACATGCCGTGCGCGTGAACCCGGTGCGCCCAGGTTCCTCCCCGACTCTCGGCGGATCAGGGCCTAAAGGTGCAGGGAATGAAAGGAACTGGGATGAAAGTTACCGAGATCAAGAGCTACTCCGTCCAAGATGAATCGGGACGGGCCTACTTTATAGTCCGCGTGGATACGGACGCTGGCATACACGGCCTTGGCGAGGTTGGCATCCGCAATTGGGGCCGTGCCATTACGGAGGCCATTGACCATCTGAGCGAACTGGTGAAGGGAGCGGATCCGTGGGAGACGGAGCGCCTCTGGCAGGAGATGTTCCGCGTCGGCTTCTTCCCTGCAGACAAGGTTTACTGCTGCGCCATTAGCGCCATTGACATTGCCCTCTGGGACATCAAGGGCAAGTCGGTGGACAAGCCCGTCTACAAGCTCCTCGGCGGGCCTGTCCGGGACAAGGTTATCAGCTATCCCCACACCCAGGGCGGCACCATGGAGCAACTTGTCGAGAACTCCAAGAAGGCCGTTGACGACGGGTGGAAGTTCGTCCGCTGGGGCCAGCCTGAGACTTCCGGCGAGTTCGAAGCCCGCGGCAAAGCCCGGCTGGAACCCGTGAAGTCCATGCGGTTGGCCGTGGAGCAGATGAGCAGGGTCAGGGAAGCCGTGGGGCCAGAAATCCAGATCTGCTTCGACGTTCACACCAGGCTGGACACAGCGCACGTGGTGCAGATGTGCAAGGACCTGGAGGAGTTCAAGCCGTTCTTCATTGAAGACCCTGTGAGGTCAGAGAATCCAGGCACTTACCGCAACCTGCGCCGACAGATAAACCTGCCCATAGCAGCCGGCGAGCAATGGGCGTCCAAATGGCCATTCCGCGAGGTCATCGAAGAGGACCTGATCGACTACGCCCGCATAGACCTGTGCATAGTCGGCGGCCTCACCGAAGCCCTTAAGGTCACCCACTGGGCGGAGACGCACTACATAGACATCGTTCCGCACAACCCGCTTGGCCCGGTGAGTGCTGCAGCCTGCGTCGCGCTCTGCATGGCCTCCACAAACGTGGGCGTGCAGGAGATGCCCCGCAAGCCCGGCTCGTACGGAACAGACCTTTTCCCAGTCCAGATCGGCTGGGAGGACGGCTTCTCGTTCTGCCACGATGCGCCCGGACTGGGAATCGAGTTCAATGTAGAAGCGGCTGAACGCAACCGTGTTGATCCACGCGGCTGGCCGCCCAGGCTGTACCGCGAGGACGGGGCGCTCACCAACTGGTAGGCGCAGGGACTCTCAGCAAACAAACCTTGAAAGGGCAAAAGGCAGTTGTTCTACAAACCGTCGCTTTACGGCCTGGCGGCCGCCGCAGTGTTCTTGGTTCTCGCTCTAATTGCGGTAACCGATAAGCACTGGTTTGAGGCAGTTGCCTTTGGCCTGCTGGGATCGGCATTCCTGGTGCGCCACGCCCCGAAGTTCTTTGTGCTGCGAGTGGTGGATCCGTTTGCCCTGCTGGCTTTGCTGATCGGACTTGCGCTCTTCGCGTACGATGCCTTCAGAAAGTTGGGCTAAGCCGCTCGCGAGACACACGCCGGCGAGAGATGCGAGCGCGGGGAGTCCGGGGGGCGGCGGGGGGGCACTCCCCGCGTCTTGATCAATACCGGATCAAAAAGACCCGGGACTCCAACACCACGCCGCTAGATCACGCTTGACGCAGATGACAGGACGCGGTCTCCGGTGATGGGGTTGATCATGTTTCGAACTTCGGTGATGCGGTCGGCAGGAAAGCCACCACAGCGGGCATGCTCCCTGACGATCTCGGGATCCGACGCCACGTAGACGCACGTGATGCCTTCATCGGTCACGAAGCTCTCAATCCACTGGACCGTGTTCCCTTTTCTGGTCAGATCGCGGAGGACGCTGTTCGACTTCTCCGCTATGGCCTGGAGATCCTCGGAGGACATTTGACCTGCTCCTGGAATCCTTCGTTCGATCAAGTACTTCGGCATGGTGCGCCTCCCTCGGCGATTGGTTGAGTCTGCAGCTTCTCCCGCACGCTTCAGATCCACGTGGGCAGAAACCTCCCCATCAACCTAAATTGGTGGATACCCGCAGACGAGCAACGAGCCGACAAATGAGGTGTCACCATGGCGACAGTTGCTGCCGGTCCTCAGATGCCTGGCCTGAAGATGTTGAGGAGTTGCTCAGGCCGTTTCAGGACCAGGTTTCGACCGTCGCGCCGCAGGAAACCCGAGTCCTCCCACTGGGAGAGCACCTTGTTCACGCTCTGCCGCGATGCGCCGATCATCTCGCCAAGCTCGCGCTGGTTGTATGGAATATCTACAACCAGCCCTTCATCAGACTCACGACCGCTCAACTCTGACATCTGGAGAATCCATTTCGCCAGCCGCTGCGGCATAGACAGGAACGTTCCATCCGCCAGGCGCTCGTCTGTGCGTCGAAGCCGCTCCGCCAGCGTGACGCATATGGCTATGGCAGCGCTGGGCGTTGCCGACAGGAACGCCAGGAATTCATCGCGCCGCAGCGTATGAGTGTCGACCGCGGTCACGGCGGTCGCGGTGGCGGAGCGGGGTTGACTATCCAGGAGCGCCAGTTCCCCGAAGAAGTCTCCCTCGCCGAAGCTGGCCACAACAAGCTCCTGGCCATCTTCAGAGATGAGGCTGATGCTCGCCCGCCCCGACGCTATGATGTGGAAGGAGGTGTCCGGGTCTCCCTGGTGGAAGATCACCTGCCCGGCCTTGTACCTCCTGTGGACCAGTAGATCGCCGAGCCTCGATAGGTCGTCAGCATCCACACGCCTGAACAGGCCAACTTGCTTGAGCAGAGCGAGATCAACCATGCCGGCCAGCATTGCGAACAACCGCGACGCTTAACATCTCAGGGGCGCCGGGGATTTCCACCTGCCTCCGTTCGTACCCTTCCACGGAACGGGACATCTCCGCGATGGCCGCCTCGGTCACCAGGATCTCACCGGCGTCTGCATACCGCTGGAGGCGTGCCCCCGTGTTCACCGTTGCGCCCATGGCGGTGAAGTCCTTGACCTCCTCTGAACCCACATGCCCCAGCACCGCTTCCCCCGTATGTATGGACATGCCTACAGGCAGGCCGTTGACACCAGCCTCCAGGCCGGGTAGCCGACGCGCTGCCACATCGATCGCCAGTGCTGATTCCAATGCCTGGTCCGCATGGTCGACCGCAGTGATGGGGGAGTTAAACACCACCATGATCTGGTCCCCCATGAACTTGTCTACACAGGCATCATGCTGCAGCAGGATGTCTGTGGATGCCTGGTAAAACTGATTCATGATTGTCACAACTTCCTGCGGCGGCCGGCTGGCAGCCATCCTTGTGAAGCCGCGTACGTCCGCGAAGAGAACCGTGACCACCCGCGTAACCCCATGGCCCATGGGCATCTCTTCGTTTCAATAAGTGCAGTAGTTGGGGTTCTTCCTGAACCGTCCCTTGCCGCGCAGAGCGCGGTTGTACCAGCCGGAGAGCCCCACAAAAGGAACTCCGCACAACCGGCAACGATCCGAAAGAGTTGACGAGCCTGCCATTGCCCACTCCAGGGAAACTAATGGGCTCTTGCACAGGCCACAGATTACAGGATGTTGACTCAGTACCAAACCGGTGCGCCAGCCGCTGGACGAGAGCCTAACTGACCTTCCGGCGGGCGGCGGGAGAGGCGTCTACCTTGCCGCCGCCTACGCTGCGGATTTTTCCCTGCCAGCCGTCGCCAGGACTGCTGACACGACGCGAGGTTGATTTACTTGAGGCGTCGCCGGGCTGATCCTCCAACTCCTGCACTTCGTCCATCTCACGAGACTTGGCGGCAATCTCCCACGCGTTCTGTATGGAGCGACGGATCTCCGGG
Organism: Dehalococcoidia bacterium; assembly: GCA_040878005.1. Classification (GTDB taxonomy): domain Bacteria; phylum Chloroflexota; class Dehalococcoidia; order Lucifugimonadales; family Lucifugimonadaceae; genus JBBDMW01. The sequence continues at coordinate 10,180 of JBBDMW010000015.1, read as the reverse complement.
TCCAGCCAGTGCACTCCACGTGCGACAGACTGGATGACGCTGGAGAGGAGCGCTCCATCCTCAGTCCGGTGCCGGACCATGTACGACCAGGACGAGCCAAAGTCCCGGGCGTAAATGGACAGGTCCTCAGAATCTAGCCTGTCAATCAGGAGAAGCAGACCGGTGGTGGGAGCTACTCGCTGGACGCTCCGGGCGATGGCCAACCCCTCCATCTTCCCCCCCAGGTTCATGTCAATGATTGACACGTCCGGGGCTTTCTGCGATGCCCTCTCTATGGCAGGCACCTCGCCGTCTGCGACGGCCAGGACCCTGATGCCCTTTTGAACCGCCAGCTTGGAGACTATGACGGTGCGCATGGAGGTGGAGGCTGCCAGGAGTACCGTGGTGTCCTCCACCTCTTTAGGCGCAGCACGCCGAATGCCGGCTGCCCCGGAGTTCGGACGTTCCTCCACAGCAGCCGGGCGCGCCGAGGGGAACGCTGATCTGGCACTCCGTCTTCGTATCCTGACAATGCGGCCCATTCAAACCACCTTCTGGTCACACCAAAAGCCAACCGTGGCACTGAGGTCAATCAGCCCATCTTGAGGCAGGCAAAGCGTTTTCGAAATACGCAAACCGCCAGCCAATCCTTTTGCACACCCAAGTCACAGGTTCGGGCACTGCCCCGGTTGGCTTCGAAGCAGAAGAAGGTTGGCAGGGCGCCGTAT
>JBBDMW010000015.1:0-9463 GCA_040878005.1 Dehalococcoidia bacterium | reverse complement strand
CCCAACCTGTGCCTAACCGCTGCTGACTTGCTCCGGCTCAATCTTGACTATGAGCCTCGACAGCTCCGGGTTGAGGTACGGATATGGCCGTTTCCCCATGTACTGCTCGGCCAGGTCATTGATGTGGTCAGTCGCGCCGTCTTTCGTGATTTCCACCACCCTGCCGCGCACGTTCACCACCCTCGTGTACGGCTCGGCCGGGTCGTAGACGCTGATCGCCACCCTGGGGTCGCTCTCCATGTTGCGGACCTTCACACGCTGCTCCTCGGTATTGACAAGCACGTATTCGCCGTCTGTATCTACCCATACGGGGGATACGTGTGGAGAGCCGTCAGGCATCAGAGTCGCCAACTGCGCAAATTGAGGTTCCTTGAGCAGCTTTATCTGCTCATCGGTAAGTTTTGCCGCCAATGGATCTTCCCCTTTTGAAGTGAGTTGAGCGTTTCCGGTACTACGATTCTACTGACGCTTCCCGATGATGGTGCGTCAGTGCAAATACTCCGACTCGCCCAGCTCAAGCGGGAGGACACGGTCAATGCTCATCGCAGTCCCGCCCCGCACCGTGACTTGCAAGCTGAACGCCCCGGAAGCCAGAAGCAATTCGCTTTCGCTGCCCACAAATGGGCCCGTGGACCCGCCACCGAGCTCATAAAGGTCGTTGTCAGTGTCGTACGAATGGAGCCACGCTGTGATCTCTGCCCGCTCCCCGGCGTCCAGGAAATAGTCGCCATTGTTGTCGCCCGCAAAACTGACTGTCCAAGCCGACCGTGATACCTGGAAGTCGGACGTGGAGATGCCGATCAACGTCGTGCTGTCCAGTCCACTTAGATCAGGGTCTGTGCCTGAGGCGTCGGCGATGTACGGCGGCGCCAGGTTGACCGGAACATCCGTGGCCGGAGCGACGATGAAGGTGATCTTGACCACTGCCTGCTCATCGTTGCCAGAAAGATTGATCGTCGAATCACCGTCCAGGTCAACGTCGCCCCTGCCCGCCAACACGCCGCCACGCAATTCCAGGCCGCCAGCCGCCTCAGCCACTCCCCTGTCCATGGTGGCCTTGCCACTATGAGTCGCCTGGAAGCTGACGCCGAGCAGGGTTCCAACTGCTATGAACGAGACAAACAGGACCGCGACAGCAATGATCGCTGCCTCAATCGCAACTACTCCCCGTTGCGCCTGTTGCCGCGCATCGCATGTGGCCATGCAGTCACAGTAGGCGCAAAGTCAGGCCAGAGTGGCATTGCATACCTGAGTCCGCGGTACAAGTTTCCAACAGCCGCCGACTGTCCCCTTCACGGAATGGCCCGGTCAGTCTATCGTCGCCCCGCCGTCGATCACTATGTGAGCGCCTGTCATGAACGATGCCTCGTCCGATGCCAGGAACAACGCCCCCGCTGCTATCTCCTCCGGCCGTCCCATCCGTTTCATCAGGGAGTCCCGCCCGAAATCGACGTACGCCTGCTCAGGGTCCAGGCCAAGCGAGGCGATGTGGCGGTCGGTGGCCTGTGTGCGGATTGCGCCGGGGCAGATGCCGTTCACACGAATGTTGTCCGGGGCCAGGTCCATCGCAAGGCATCGGGTCAACTGGGCGACCGCACCCTTGGATGAGTTGTACGGAATGAACGATGGCTGGGCAACGAACGAGCTGACCGATGCCATGTTCACAATTGCGCCGCCGCCTGCCTGACGCATCGATGGCAGAACTTCCCGCACGCAGTTGGCGTAGCCGATCACGTTTACCCCGAACACCTTCGCCCAGTCCTCGGGAGTCACGTCCTCAACCTTGCCGAACACAAACGCAGCCGCATTGTTCACCAGTATGTTTATGGGGCCGTACCGCCCCTGCGCCGCTCCCACCATTGAATGGACGCTGTTCGCATCCGATGTATCCGTGCGCTGGTATATCGCCTCACCGCCGGTAGACTTGATGTCTTCGACCGTGGCCTGCCCGCCTGCTTCGTCGATCTCCGCCACCACGACCCTGGCGCCTTCGCTGGCGAACAGCTGCGATACCGCCCTGCCTATGCCTGCCCCGCCGCCTGTCACTATGGCAGTCTTGTCCTGCAATCTCATGGTCAACTCTTTTAACTCCTTACTCGTTGATCCCTCGGGATCCTGTGGCCCTCAGCATGCCGGACTTCGGGCGCTGAACTGGTCCATGTATCTGTTCTTCAATCCTGTCGATTCACTCGAATTCCCCTGGGCCGCCGTTATATACCACGCTCCCCGGCAACCATAACCGCGCGGGCCGCATCCCACGCGCGGTTACAATCGTTCCAAGCCCCGCAAGCGAACAGGCCCGGCGCCCACGCCGGGAATTTAAGGTACGGAGCCAATCTTGGTCACCAGAGGATTCTTCGGAAGAAAACGCCGGGAGCCGCCGCGGCCCATCCCACCGGGACAGTATCTCGAGGATGGCTTCCCCGTCCTGTCGGCCGGACCGACGCCACGAGTCCAGCTTGACCGTTGGACGTTCTCAATCGAGGACGCCGACGAAACACTGGCGTCATGGACATGGGACGAGTTCATGGCACTCCCTCAAATGGAGATCAAAACCGATATTCACTGCGTGACCAAGTGGTCAAAGCTGGACACGACCTGGAAGGGCGTGTCCATCGACACCCTGTTCGACGCTGCGGGCATCGAGGCGGGCGACGATTACGTCATGGCCTTCTGCGACGGCGGCTACACCGCCAACCTCCCCTTGGAGGACCTGGTGGACGGCAAGGGCATGGTCGCTCACGAGTATGACGGCAAGCCGCTGCCTCCCGAGCATGGCGGTCCCGCCCGCCTGCTTGTGCCGCATCTATATTTTTGGAAGTCCGCCAAGTGGGTCCGCGGCATCCGGTTAATGCCGGAGGACACACCGGGGTTCTGGGAAGCCTACGGCTACCATATGTACGGCGACCCGTGGCGCGAGCAGCGCTATTCAGGCGACTGAGCATTGACCTCTCCCGAGAGCCGGCCGACGCGCACTGCGCTCGGCTGGCAACTGGCCACGGTCCGGCGCGTAAAACTTGAGAACCATCGCGCCAAGACGTTCACGTTTACCCTGCCCCACTGGCGGCCATTCAAGCCCGGCCAGCACTTCGATGTGCGCCTGACCGCCCCCGACGGGTACCAGGCCCAACGAAGCTATTCCATCGCATCGCCCCCTGAAACCGAGGGGGAGATAGACCTGACCATCGAGATGCTCGAGGATGGCGAGGTCTCACCCTTCTTTCACTCCGAGGTTCAGGAGGGCGACGAGATAGAGCTGCGAGGCCCCATCGGCGGGCCGTTCACCTGGACCGTCCGCACCGGCGGCCCGGTGCTGCTCGCGGCAGGCGGGTCCGGCATCGTGCCGCTCATGTCTATGCTCCGTCACCGCCAGGCATCCGGCGCCATTGATATCAATATGCTGCTCCTTTACTCCGCCCGATCTCTTGAGGACGTGATCTACCGCCAGGAACTGGACCAGATGGCGGCAGACCCCAACCTTATAGTTCGCTACACACTGACACGCAGCCGGCCTGAAGGCTGGACCGGATACGGGCGCAGAATCGACCAGCCCATGCTGGAAGAGGCTCTCGCTGACCTTGGCGAGGCCAGCCTGGCGTATGTCTGCGGCCCCACGCCATTCGTGGAATCCGTTGCAGACACACTTGTAACAACAGGCATGCTCCCGGCTCAGATCAGGACGGAGCGCTTCGGCCCCACCGGCACTCCCTGACCTTCGCCTACATGCTCATCGCAAGCTGGCCGCGCTTCTGATCCATTAGCGGCCCCCTGTCGGCCAGGCCCCATCGCTCCCTGAGCTCATTAATCTTTGCCACTACCTGGTCCGTGTACCTGTGCGGGGCGTAGCTTCCCCTGTACATTCGCTGGTACTCCGGCAGCAGGTGCGGGTACGCCTCTCTAAGGAAGGGCATGAACCACTCCTTTGAGCCGGGGCGAAGGTGCAGCACGTTTGGCGCAAGGAACTGGGCCTTATGCTCAACCGCCGCCCTGATGACCGCCTCCATGCTCTCCTCGCTATCAGAAAGCATTGGGATCACCGGCGCCATCAACACCCCCGCCGGGACTCCAGCCTCCACCAGGTCCTGCATCGCCTCCAACCGTCGAAGTGGCCGGGGAGTGCCCGGCTCCGTCGTCCGCCACACCTTCTCATCCAGCGTGCCCACACTGAAGTTCACCCGCACCTGTGCGACCGACGACAACTCTTTCAGCAGGTCAATGTCACGCTTCACCAGGACCGACTTCGTGACGATTGACGCGGGGTTGGCGGCATCGATCAGCACCTTCAGGACCTGCCGTGTGATCTCATACCGTCGCTCCACCGGCTCGTAGGGGTCGCAGGCCGTGCCGATGGCAACGCTCTCCCGCTGCCAGCCCGGCTTCCGAAGCTCCTCCCGCAGCACCCCCGGCATGTTCACCTTGACCACAATCCGGCTATCGAACTGGCTTCCGGAGTCGTACCCAAGGAACTCATGGGTGGAGCGGGCGAAGCAGTACACGCATGCGTGCTGGCATCCCCTGTACGGGTTCAGGGTCCACCTGAAAGGCAGCCGTGAGCCATGGACCCTGTTCATGGCCGTCCTGCATTGAATTTCCTCGATGACGCCCTTTGCCAAGACTCACCTCCAAAAGTTCGGGTTTCCCTGCCCCCATTTCTATATATTAGTACATTTGTTCTGTGCTTGTCAATGGGTGTGGCGCTGTCTTTGCGGACAGTTGCGATGTCCTTGAGGCGACGCTGTGCTGTCCCGCTTAGCCTGCGTGGACGAACACTTACCACCGAAACGGTTCTTTCTCACTGACGGCGTGGTTCATAGACTTTGCTGCCATGGAACACGGTACCGAGGCGCCTCTCTGGGCAAGTGCCATCGCAGCGCTTGGTCTCGCGTTGGTTCACGTTCTTGCGGGGAATCTTCAATCCCTGCAGGCAGTTCCCCGCAGCCAGTGGCTCTCGGCTGCCGGAGGGGTCTCGGTCACATACGTGTTCGTGCACATCCTGCCCGAACTGGGTGAAAGGCAGACGCACCTCGAAGAAAGCGGGCAACTGGGGTTCCTGTCTGGCTTCGCCGCCAGTCACATCTATATTGTTGCCCTGGCCGGTCTTGCCGTGTTCTACGGACTGGAGCACATGGCGCGGAGTTCCAGAAGGAACCGGAGACAAGGCGGGCCAGGCGAAGGATCGCCTCCTGCGGCAGCGTTCTGGATTCACATCGGCTCGTTCGGAATGTACAACGCGCTGATCGGCTATCTGCTGGTTCATCGCGAACAGCCGGGCATCGAGAGTTTCATATTCTTTGCGGTCGCTATGGGGCTTCACTTCATGGTCAACGACTTTGGCCTGCGGGACCACTTTCAGAGCCTGTATCACGATTGGGGCAGGTGGGCGCTGGCAGCCGGAGCACTTGCCGGATTTATCGTCGGCACTTTTACCCAGGTCAATGATGTGGTGGTGGCCGTCCTGTTCGGCTTCCTCGCGGGCGGGATCATCGTGAACGTGTTAAAGGAAGAGCTGCCGGATGAAAGAAGGAGCCGCTACAGGGCCTTTATCGCGGGAGCGGGCGTTTACGCGGCGGTACTGCTGTTCCTTTGATGAAGATGCCTCTGATGAAGATGCCTCGGCAGCGTTCAGACGCCATGTCACAGCCATCCGGGCAGTGCCGCCCTGTCCTTACGACCTGGAGCGGTAGCGGAGGTAAACCATGCCGTTGCCGAAACGGCGTTCGTCCAGCAGTTCGAGTTCCAGGCGGACATCGCTTGGGAGGGACTGCTTGCCTCCTCCAACGATTATGGGCGCAAGGAACAGGTGGCACTCGTCGACCAATCCGGCCTTGAACGCATGGGCAGCGAGACCTGGACCGCCCACGTTCAAGTCAAGTTCCGCTGACGCCTTCATCTGCCGGACAGTTCCAGGGTCGAAATCTCGCTCGATGCGCGTCCTGGCGCTGGATACAGTCTCCAACGTCTTCGAATACACGACCTTGTCGGTCGACTGCCAAATCTCCGCAAAGTCCTGCATGAGGGGTGGCTGGCCGGCTACGTCAGTCGCGGTTTCCCAGCCGACCCCCACCTCGTACATCCTGCGCCCGTAAAGGTACGTGCCGATTGGCCGCTCGAGGTCGTTGATAAAGGCGAGTGCCTCATCATCCGGCACAGCCCAGTCGAAGTTGCCATCTTCGTCCTCTATGTAGCCGTCAAGCGATGTGATCGCCGTGTAGATCAGCTTTGCCAAGATAAGCCTCCAGTTACACATATAGATTCCATGTTGCAGCACGAGGAAGAAGCTATAGGGTAACGGCTCGCGGGGAGCAACCGCTTGCTCACGTGACACAAAAGGCCCTCCGGCCGTTACCTGGCCGGAGGGCTCTTGCAGACTTCAAACTGCGGAATTTCGCTCGTCAGTGCGCAGGGCTGGTCGCTGTTCCGCCCCCTGCCCTTGCCTCCCGTCCAGCCTTCCTGGCTTCGCTTTAGGCAGTCCGGGTCAATTGCAAGCCGCCCAGGGTGGCGAAAACTCCTGTGACTGTGAACATATGGTTGGACGTGACATCGTTTTGTGTCGCCACTGTTACGTGGAGGTCTAGCCAATACTATTGGCGGAACGCCTAGTGCAATTCTGGCCACGTATGAGTAGCGTCGTCGGTTATCGGTGGGTTTCAGATAGTCGACCCTGATTTGGATCCAAACCCCTGCACAATGGGTCCCAATGTCATAAAGGACGGCACAGTAGGCTTCTTGACCCCCACCCACTGTCAAGTCAACATGGGAGCAATCAGTGCCGAATACATGTACCAGGCTACGGTGTTGTCGATGGCCAATGAAATCGGCACCGAAACTCACGACGCACCGTTCTTCACTGCCGCCACTAGCAGTGCATGCGACACAGGCCGCTACTGCCGTTACAGCGATGCCAACTTCTACACAAAGGGGATCGGCGTCACCTCAACACAGGGCGGTGTCGCAAAGCCAACGAACAGTAGCGGGTCTGTCACCATCGGGGGCGAGTTCCGGATCACTGCAGAAGGTGGACTACCGTCGCTGGGATTGACACTGAACAAGGTGGGCAGAACCAGTGGATGGAGTCAAGGAGACGTCACTGATACCTGTGTCGATGTATACACCACATATTATGGTAACGATCTCCAGTTCAAGTGTCAGTATGGAGTTCAAGCAACCCAGGTTGGCGGTGATAGTGGTGCGCCGGTGTTCCGGATCACGAATTCACCAGCTACCGACGATGTCACACTCTACGGTATTGCAACCGCGACAATTGATGGAGATGAATTCTACTTCAGTTACCTTGGAAACATTTTCTTCGAACTTGAACCAAGTGTTTCTTGGGATTCATGTAACGCGTCGTTCTCCTGCTGAGGTAGCAGTTTGCTCGCTGTAGCTATGGCTCCTAGCGCCCCGGACCACGGCTGTGCCGCAAGTCCGGGGCGCTCAACGTCAATGAAGGGAGCAGAGGTCATGCGAAGCCGTCATCTGGTCCAGCAGCTTCAAGATGATGGAGATACCTGCTTCCTTCCTGCTTCTGTCATTGACGTAGAGATTCTAAGCACGAGGTGCCAATTGGTTGATCACTCCCGATACCGGCATGAGCATCCTATCTACGATTCCTTCCGCTCATTATGCATCCCTTCTTCGATACTTGTTGAGAAAGGATAGGGACAGCATTCAGTCACGCTCATCCAAGATTTTTCGCATACCACATGCCATAACTTGTAAGGCCCCAAAAGGCATTGGTGGACGAGGTCTCCAAATTCATTCGGCGTAAGCGGTTTGTCGGGTTAATCGTCGGCTTGCGAGGAGTTATCTGACCTACAGACGGCGAGGTGGGGACTGTCCTCTCAAGCGTAGCAACATTGGCGTCATTGCTCTCGTTATGCTCCATACATGCACTGGTCAGCACTTGTATTTTGGCAGCTCTACTTGGTGATGATCATCATGCTGAACCCCGTTCTCGAAGACGTCAGTTCGAAGACCGTCAGGACATTGCTCCTGCCTTGTCTGTGGACATATTGTAGTTCAATGGTTGGACAAGGTCCTGGGCAGGTTCCTAATCGGCATCGCTTCACCAATCTACAGGCAGATCACGCTGATGGGGGCAAAAAAGCGCGGCATATAGGCTTCCGCGGAGAGTGACAGAAGAGTCACGCTAGCCCGACGCTCCAAGCGCAAAGTTCTACTGGCACCGATGACCTGTACTGGGTCGACTGAATAGTGGATGACCCTCCGTCCAAGGTACTGTACTGGCTGGGACGGGTCGATCGAATCAAGGCAACCCGCTAGAACCGCGTAGCACTCCGGTAATTCTAGCGCTCTATGATTTGCTACTAGCCGGTTCTCCTCACTCGAGGTTTGCGATATACGCCCAACAGACGTCTCAAAGCAACTTTTAGCATATCGTTCGTTCACTAGCCAAATTCAAAGAGAATCAATGGATAAAGCTAAGGAACAAATGGGAGCGGAGGATCGTCTATTAGTTATCGGACACATGAATAGAGTAGGATTGAGGGAACTAGAATGTTGATACGGATCTTTGCAGCGGTGTTTCTGATCATCGTTGCAGGCACCGCACTGGGTTGCGGCAATTCGGCAGCGCAATCAGAGCCGCTGGTAGCAGAGATGGAAGATACTTCGCCAACTCCAACTCCAACTTCACCTGCGGCTTCGAGCGCGGACTCCAATTTGACTGAAATCGATGCCAGCGGCGAAGGGCCAAACGTCACAGTGGCAGTGTCGGATGCGCCAACCGGACGTCCCCGAACCCACGACGATGCGTTGGCTGAAGCCGTACAGGTGGATTCAGGTTTCGGCGGGTACTATCTGGACCCCGATGACAACGGCATCGCCTACGTGTACCTGCTGAACCCTGAGCAACGTGAGAACGTGGACCAGATTCTCAGCAGGCTGGTGGAGCCGGACATCGATATCCGTGAAGTGCGAGTGCTGCAGGGCGAGTTCAGCATGGCGCAACTGGTCGGCTGGTATCCGGAGATGAAAGAGGCGATCTTCCCCAGGTCTGCCATTGTAAAAACCAGCATTGATGAGGGGCGCAACCGGTTGGCCGTGACCGTTGAGGACGAGGCCACACAAGAGGCAGTTCAGGCCGCCATCGCAAAGTCGAATGTGCCGCTGGAGGCGGTCGAAGTTTCAGTCGGAAGCCCCATTACACTCACGAGCTACCCATAGATAGAGGATTCAAGGGCCTTCACGTTACCGAAATCCTCGAGTCACAGGCAGGAACCTTAGGCGTCCATCCCAAATAAGGCGTAGTCACGCTGGCCTAGAAGATCCGGTGATGGCAGGGGGCAGTAAAATATCCCGCAGCCACTTGGACTCATCCTGTTATCAATGAGACTCCGCTACTTAGCGGTTTCGCCAGAAAATGTGGCGCACCCAGTAGTGCCTAGTTGTACTTCCCATAGACGTTGTTTACAGTCTTGAGGCCGGGGTTGCCCCTCTGATG
>JBBDMW010000014.1:0-35268 GCA_040878005.1 Dehalococcoidia bacterium | reverse complement strand
GTAACGTGTGCTGCTGATGTGGATTGCGCGAAGTGGGGCGTTAAGCCGAAAAGCGGATTGGTACCGGCGGCGGCGCCTGGACGCTGCTCTGTGCCTACTCTTCCAGATTACCAATTAATGAGCGGGCTATCACCAGTCTCTGGATCTCAGATGTGCCTTCATATATCTCAGTGACCCGCTGGTCACGGTATATGCGTTCCACAGCACTGGGCCTGAAGTAGCCCACGCCTCCGTGAATCTGCAGGGCCTTGCCTGCCACCCGGCCTGCCGCCTCAGATGCGTAGACTTTCGCCATGGCGGCCTCCCTGCTGTGCGGCAGGCCTGCGTCATAGAGGCTGGCGGCGCGGAACGTCAGGAGGCGCGCTGCGTCTATGTCGGTTGCCATGTCAGCCAGCATAAACTGGATGGCCTGCTTTGAGGCGATGGGCTTCCCGAATGTCTTGCGCTGCCGGGAGTAGTCAAGTGCCGCTTCAAACGCGCCGCGGGCCAGTCCTGTGCACTGTGCGGCGATCATTATGCGGCTGGAGTCCAGTATCCTCAGCGCTATGCGATATCCGCCGCCCTGTTCGCCCAGCAGGTTTCCTTTCGGCACCCGGCAGTCCTCGAATACCAGCTCGGCCGTGGCGCAGCCCCGCATCCCCATCTTGCCGTGCTGCGGGTTGACTGTGAAGCCGGGCGTGCCGCGTTCAATCACCAGCGCACTGATGCCCCGGTAGCCTGCGGAGCGGTCGGTGGTTGCGAAGACCACAAAAACATCCGCTTCCGCCCCGTTGGTGCAGAACAGCTTGGTCCCGTTCACCACGTACTCGTCGTTATCCAGCCTTGCCACGGTCTGCAACCCAAGGGCGTCGCTGCCGGTCTGCGGCTCGGTGAGCGCGAACGCTGCCACCTTCTCACCGGCAGCCAGCGCCGGCAGCCAGCGCTGCTTCTGGTCGTCGCTTCCTGCCTGGTTGATGGTCTGGGAGCCCAGCGAAACGTGGGTGATCAGGACGGTGCTGGTGGAGCCGCACGCTGCGCCAACCTCCTCCAGGACCACCATCATGTCCCGGTAGGCTCCGCCCGCGCCTCCATGGGTTTCATCCAGCGTAAGGCCGGTAAAGCCCAGTTCTGCGAGTCCCTGGAACTGCTCACGCGGGAACTTTTCATTTTCATCCACCTCGGCGGCCTTCGGAGCCAGTTCGCGCTGAGCGAACTCCCGGGCGGTGGCTGTAAGCATTTCCTGTTGTTCTGTATACAGAGGTTTCATAAGGGCGCCAGCGGTTGGTCGTATATCTAAATCCAGGCTTTATGTGGCATGTAACGCCGTGCCACGGCAGGTGCCAGTTGTGTCATGGTATCGCGGGGATAGGACATACTAGTGCCACAGGCGGGCGCATAATTATTCCAGTTGTGGAGGCAGGCCTTGAGAATCATGGGCGTAGACCCCGGACTCAGCAGCACGGGATACGCCGTGATCGACGATGTCGGAGGCCGGCAGTCAGTGGTGGAGGGCGGTGTGGTCAGGACGAAGCCAGCCGAGCCGCTGGAGCATCGTCTCCACACCATATACCAGGATATTCGTACGGTCATTGAGCAGTTCGCTCCCGCCGCGATGGCTATCGAGGACCTTCACACGCGGTACCGCAACCTCAAGACGGCGATCGTAATGGGGCACGCGCGGGGTGTGGTCGTAATGGCTGCGGGAGAGGCAGGGATTCCCGTGTTCGACTACGAGCCCACCCGGGCCAAGAAGCTGGTCACGGGGTCCGGCAGGGCAGACAAGGAACAGGTGCAGCGGGCCATCACCTCTCAGCTGAACCTCCCAAGTGTTTCGAAGAACGAGCACGTGGCAGACGCCTTTGCCATAGCCCTGTGCCACGCAATCATTGCCAGCAACCCTGCCTACCAGGCGCAGCAGGCAGCACTGGGCAGGCGGTAGACGTAAAAATAAAGAGAACATGCCACCTTTGTTCCGGTTAAAGTCAGTTGCTTGTTACCGTTTAACCTGTTCCGTTGCGTTCGCCACTGCACCGGAGAGAAGAAAGCCGCCGGTTCAAACCAATGATTAGTTTCCTGACGGGTGAAATCCGAAGCCTCACACGTGATCCCGCATATGCAGTAGTCGTGGCGGGCGGTGTGGGATACGAAGTTCACCTGCCTATCTATGTCTACCAGTCACTGCTCAACGACGGGCTGAAGGAAGGTGAGCAGGTAGACCTTGAGATCTACTACCACGTGACGGAGCGTCAGCCAAGGCCGATGCTGGTGGGGTTCAGGCATCCAAGCGAGAAAGCGTTCTTCGAGCAGCTGATACAGGTGGAGGGCATAGGCCCGTCCAAGGCTGCCAATGCGCTGGTGTTCCCTGTGTCTACCATAGCGATGGCCATTGAGACAGAGGACGTGGGAACACTCACCCGTCTGCCCGGCGTTGGCACACGCGCCGCCCAAAAGATGATCGCCACCCTGCGCGGGAAGGTGGCGGCCACCGCCATGCTGCGGGATGAAGGCACACGCGAACCAGGTCGGCGTGCACCCATTGCTGACGCCAGGTCCGAAGCCATCGACGCCCTTATCAGCCTGGGCTACCGGCCCACAGAGGCGCAGGACAGGGTGGACGAGGCGTTGAGGCGAAACGCTGACATATCGGATGACGTGCAGGAGTTGATGCGGGAAGTATTCCGCGGCCAGATGTCACAGCAGCAGGAACGCAGCTAGGCCTGGCCGGGCTGTCTGCCTGTAAAGTTGAGATAGGAGACACATGATCGTAGTTGGGAGCGTGTAGGTGGCGAAGGAGGTCATAACCGGCGGGGCCGGGGCGGGCGAGCCGGAGAACACTCCGCCGCCGATGCCCTCTGTAACACGTGATGCCGGTTCAGACGACGGCATTTCCAACGAGCTTCGCCCAAGGCGGTTCCAGGACTACGTGGGGCAGCGAGCCGTTGTAGACAGCATATCCATTGCTGTCCGGGCGGCGCGCCAGCGTGGCGAGCCATTAGACCATGCGCTGTTTCACGGGCCGCCCGGCCTGGGCAAGACAACCCTGGCGCACATCATTGCTCGGGACCTGGATGCCCTTCTGGTTCACACGTCAGGGCCAGCCCTCGAGCGGCCAGCGGATGTTGTGGGACTCCTATCCAACCTGAAGGAAGGCGATGTCCTCTTCATAGATGAGATCCACAGGCTGTCGCACGCTGTGGAAGAGTACCTGTACTCAGCCATGGAAGACTTCCGCGTGGACTTCGTTGCTGGCTCCGGCGCCTTTGCAAAGACAATCAACCTGCCGCTGCAACGGTTCACGCTCATTGGCTCAACTACGCGGGCAGGCATGCTAAGCGCACCGCTAAGGGAACGTTTCGGCCTCGCATATCACCTTGATTTCTACACACCGGAAGAGTTGGCAAGCGTGGTGTCACGGTCCGCGGGGATACTGGGTGTGAACGTCGATGCCGAAGGGGCGCTTGAGATAGCACGGCGCTCCCGGGGCACGCCCCGCATAGCGAACCGCCTGCTGCGACGGGTGCGCGACTACGCCGAGGTGACGCATGGCGGCGACGTGACTAGCGAAGTGGCGCGGGCCGCTCTGGACCTTGAAGGGGTGGATGAGCTTGGCCTGGACCGGTTGGACCGGATATATCTCCTGACACTGTCCCGCAACTACGGCGGAGGCCCCGCCGGCATTGAAGCCCTGGCAGCAACGATCAACGAGGAGCAGCAAACCCTTGTGGACGTGGTGGAGCCTTTCCTGCTGAAGATTGCGTTCATTGTCCGCACGCCGACGGGCAGGCGCGCCACGGCCGCAGGCATGAGGCACGTAGGCGAAACCCCAGGTCCGGACTCTCAACAGGGCAGTCTGCTCTAGAAGTTGCCGCGAAGCCACGGACTCACCGGCAAGTCCGGACAAGGCCGGCCCGAAGCTTGCGTTTTACGTGCTTGAGCCGCTGCCGGTGGCTTCCTTGATCAACTCGTCCGGAATGTCATCGAACGACGCATAGTTCATGGAGTAGAGGCGGGCATACAGCCCGTCTTTCGCCATCAACTCATCGTGGGTGCCGGTTTCGATGATCTCTCCGTCCTGTAGAACAATGATCCTGTCTGCCCCACGGATGGTCGCCAGCCGGTGGGCAATCACCATTCCAGTTCGGCCTTCCAGCAACCGGGCAAGTGCCTGCTGGATCAGCATTTCCGTGTAGCTGTCGATGTTCGCAGTGGCCTCGTCCAGTACCAGGATCTTGGCGTCAGCCACGATTGCACGTGCAAAGCTGATCAACTGCCGCTGGCCCAGCGACAGATTGCCGCCGCGCTGCTCAAGCTCAGTGTCGTAGCCGTTCGGGAGCTTCATGATGAACTCATGGGCGCCCACAGCCCGGGCCGCAGCCACCACGTCTTCACGCGTGGCGTCTTCCTTCCGGTACCGGATGTTCTCGTAGACCGTGCCTGTGAACAGGAACGGCTCCTGCAGAACCATGGCCACCTGGCGGCCAATGGACTCCTGTGTGACGTCGCGCACATCGTGGCCGCCCACCAGGACCTCACCTTCCCACACGTCATAGAAACGGTGAGCCAGAGCCGTGGTGCTTGTCTTGCCTGACCCCGTGGGACCCACCAGCGCAACCGTCTCACCGGGGTTCACCTTGAAGGTGATGTTTTTCAGAATCGGCTGGTCGGGCAGGTAGCCGAAAGTGACGTTCCGGAACTCGACCGACCCATCGATCTCCTTCAACTCAATCGCGTCGGGCTTGTCCTGGACCGCAATCGGCACGTCCATGACCTCGAATATCCGCTCTCCCGAAGCCATGGCCCGCTGCATGATGCTGTACTGCATGGTCAGTGAGCGGATCGGGTCAAAGAAGCGCTGGACGTACAGCAGGAACATCACCATGACACCGAGGTCAAGTGTGTTGTTCAGCACGAAGTTACCGCCCACAACCACCACAATGGCCATGGCTGCACCTGTGAGCGTGTCAACGATTGGCACCATTATCTGGGCAAACTTGGTGGCGCGTAGGTGCGCCCGCAGGTTCTCACTGGCCTTGTCATCAAACAGGTCAAAGTTGACGTGCTCGCGGGTCATTCCCTGCACGGTCCTGACGCCGTTGATGTTTTCTGCGAGTGCACCGTTCACCATGGAGCTGGTTTCCCGTGCGCGCAGGAATGCTTTCCTGGCGTACGGCAGCCAGACGATCCTGACCAGGAAAAGCAGTGGGACCACCGACAACGTGAGGAGGCCCAGTCGCCAGTCGAACGACACCAGCACAATGGCGATACCGATCAGCAGGATGAAGTCACCTATTGCGAAGACGGAGGTCTCCAGGAACTCCTGCAAGGCGCCCACGTCGCCCTGGAGCCTCGACATGAGGCGGCCCACCTCGGTCTTGTCCATGAAGGACAGGGATACCTTCTGCAGGTGGACATACATGGCGCGCCGCAGGTCAAAGAGAATACGTTCTGCTATGCGGCCAACAATCATCTCCTGGAGGAAATTGGCCGCGTAGTTGAACGCAATGACCGCGGCGAACGCGATGGCCGCCATCTGGAGCATGGACCGGTCAGAGGCTCCGACCACCAGCGCGTTGTCATAGACGTACCCGATGATGAGCGGTACGGCCAGCGACGTGAGCGTGAAGGTCAACACTGCGCCAACGGCGATGTAGAGCAGCACGCGGTAGGGGCTCAGGAAGCCTATGAACCTGCGGACAACCTTGCCGTCGAACGCCGCACCGAACATCTGCTCGTC
This sequence comes from Dehalococcoidia bacterium, assembly GCA_040878005.1. Taxonomy (GTDB): domain Bacteria; phylum Chloroflexota; class Dehalococcoidia; order Lucifugimonadales; family Lucifugimonadaceae; genus JBBDMW01. The sequence goes on along the minus strand of JBBDMW010000014.1, from coordinate 29,555 downwards.
GCGGCTTACGGTCGATCCAACCGCCGCGTGAGGCGGCCGGACGTGTGTACTGCCGCCCCTTGTATCAGATGCGCCTGCGCTGGCCTGTCTGGTAGCCATACTTACGAATTCTCTCGCGTGTGTTTACTGGTCCTGTTTTTCAGGACCGTTGTTATTGTTCAGGGGGTTGTCGCCCGGGCGGATCTGCAACTCGTACAGGTCCTTGTATTTGCCGCCCGCTGCGATCAGCTCTTCATGGGTGCCGCGCTCAACGATATGTCCCTTCTCGATGAACAGGATCTCATTGGCGTGCATCAGTGAACTGAGCCTGTGGGAAATGATGATGGTGGCGCGGTCCTTCGTAACCTCTCTCAGGGCCGCCCTGATTCGCTGCTCGGTGGCGGCGTCGATGGCAGCGGTTGAGTCGTCGAACACCATGATCGATGGCTTCAGCATCACGCTGCGGGCAATCGACAGGCGCTGTCTCTGGCCACCGGACAGGGACACTCCGCGCTCACCGACCAGGGTCTGGTAACCGGACGGCAGCCGTCGCACGTAGTCGTGCAGTTGGGCTGACCCTGTTGCACGGGCTATGGTTTCGTTGTCCGCCCACGGATCACCGTACGCCACGTTGTTTTCAATGGTCGCTGTGAACATGAACGTGTCCTGTTGCACCACGCCCACTGCATGCCGAAGCGACTCAATAGTCACATCTCGTACGTCCTGGCCATCAATGGTTATCTTGCCACTGGTCACGTCATAGAAACGCGGGATCAGGTTGGCGATGGTTGACTTGCCGCTCCCAGGAGGGCCGACGATTCCTACGGTGTGGCCAGGCCTTGCCTCGAACGTAATGTCAACAAGGACCTCTTCATCGCCGAACTCGTCTTTGTAGGCGAATCCAACGTTGTCGAGCCTGAGTGCGCCCTCAGTGATTTGCAGGGGCGGGGCGCCGGGCTTGTCCTGGACCACCGGCTCAATGTCAAGAACCTCAAAGAGCCTGGTGCCTGACGTGGAGGCGCGGGCGATGGCGTTCGCCATCATGCCAAGCTGCCTGACCGGCATCTGGAGGATGAACATGAAAGCGATGAACTCAGTCAACTGTCCCGGAGTGATGTCGCCATCTATGACCATGTTGCCCCCGAACCAGAGGACCAGGAGCATTGCGACGAAGAATGCGAACGTCATCACCGTGGTGTTGCGAGCGCGTATGCCAATGCGTTCGTTGGCCAACGCCAGGGCTTCGTTGGAGGTTTTGTCAAACTTATCGAGTTCGTAGTCTTGGGAAGCGAATGCGCGCACAACACGGATTCCGCCAAGGTTCTCGTCCATGATCCTGGTCAGGATTGACAGCCGCTCTTGGAGGTACCGCCAACTGGAGCGGAGTTTCAGCCGTGCCACGGTTGCCCGCCAACCCACAAACGGCACAAAGCTGAGGCTGAGCAGCCCCAGCACAAGGTCTGTACTCAGCAGGAAGTACGTTCCCACGCCAATCAGGATGGCCAGCAGAACCACGCGCAGCAGGCCCGTGTTTACGAACATCCTGACGCCTTCCATGTCCAGCATGCCGCGCGTCATGAGGTCCCCGGTGTGGACCCTGTCGTGGTAGCTGAAACTCAGGCGCTGGAGCTTCTCGTAATAGGCCAGGCGCAGCTCGTAGCCAATGCTCTGGCCAATCGCCTCACCCTGGTAGTTGTGGACCATGGTGAATACGCCGCGCAGGATGCTGGCGCCCATGAGAAGGAGGGCTATCACCAGCAGCGCTGATTGCGCATCTGAGGCCGCGGTTGTCCCGCCGACACCCCTGAGGATTCCCTCTGCACTGTCAACGGCCTGTCCCAGCAAACGGGGGATGAGCAATTGAAAAATGGCAGCGATGATGGTTGTCACCACGGCGATGGTCATGCGCCACCGGTAGCGCAACGCCATGCGGGTGATTCGGAGTAATGTTCCGACTGAGCGGTTTGAACCGTCGCCTTGAGACTGGGTATAGGAATTCGCGCCCTTGCCCATGCTGGACCGGACGCCCTGGCTTACAGCCGTGGCTGCACCTCTGTTAACTCGTGAATGTTCATTGTTTTAATGCAAGCATCGCGCCGGTTGGGACTTCATGTGAAGCCCATGTTCTGCTCTACCACAAGTTGCAGGAGCTGCGCAATGCCCTCGGCGAGGATGTTTGGGGCATCGTTGCCAGGTTCGAGTATAGCCCCATTTTCGCGCAACCTGCACGGTCGAAAAGAACAGGTTCCCATTTTGTTAAGGGCGCGTCCCGGCTTCACTGCTGATGGAGTGAGAGCCGTCACGTTGTTAACATGATGATTGCCGCATGCATCTTCGGCCAGCTTGCCCTGTGATTTCAAGGACCGTGATGGAAAACAGCCAGGCAGTTCCCATGACTCCGGGGCCGGGAGAGACCGCCAGCCCCGCAGATGACGCGGCAAAGGTGAGAAACCCATTTCGGTTACGTCCAGCTTCGATGGAAGACGTTGGGGCCATGGAGCAGGTTGAGCGGGAGGCGTTTCCCACTGTCTTCCCTCCCACGCGTTTCCGGCAAGAGCTGGGCAGGTCCAACGCCCAGTACCTTGTGGCGGCACGGGCACGCACTCAAGAAGAGATGCTCAAGGAAGGCCGCCACTACGGACATGGTGAAGACGACGGCGACCCAAATGGACTGTTGTCCCGCATCAAGGACCGGGCAAACCGGCTGGTGTTCGATCGAACCGGGACACGTAGCCACGATAAGCCTGATGAATTCGTGTCCGGCCTTGTAGGCCTTTGGTTCGTACTGGATGAAGCTCACATCGTGATAATTGGCGCCCGGCCCAGCGAGCGCCGTCGAGGGGTTGGTGAGCTGTTGTTGATCGGAGGGCTGGAGGCTGCCATGCGCCGTGGCGCCAGGGTCATGACGCTGGAGGTCCGCAATTCCAACCAGGCGGCGCGGTCGTTGTACCGAAAGTATGGCTTCCGGGAAGTGGGCCTTCGGAAGCGTTACTATGCTGACAATAATGAAGACGCGGTTATCATGACTACACCGCCGATACAGAACGACGAGTACTGGCGCCACTTCCATTCACTCACACGCAATCACGCGGAGCGGTGGGGAGAATCGGTCAGAGTCCTGTCCTGACCGGGTTCTGGACTGGCGTCGATTAAGCCATAGCCTCCGGCTTCAGTAGCGCAGCCGTGGTCGACAGGCGGATTGCCGCCGGGATCATTGTTGTGTTTGCTGTTGGTTTGAGTGTCCCAGGTTTTCTTAAGCAGCCTTCTAACGGATTCAGCGTCGTCAGCGGCGCGATGGGCTACCGCTCGACAGTCAGCGGGCTGCCTTCGTTGGTACGCCTGTTGATACCTGTCATCTGCCTGGTCTGGATGATTGCATGCTCCGGTGATGTTGAAGAGCCGACGAGCCAGCCGGCCGCCCCCGGGTCATCGCCCACAGCGTCCGCCACTCCCTCAGACGCCACCGGCACTCCTGTGCCTGGACCAGCCAGCGGAGGCAGCCTCAGGATTGCCCAGCAAAGTGACCCGGCAAGCTGCGACCTTCACATGTCGCGGGCATTAAGCTACCAGGCGGTACATCCGTGCAACCCAATGCTCTCCCAGTTGGTGCGGGTTTCTCCCGGTGATCATGGCGTTATAGAGCCTGACCTGTCGCTCTCGTGGGGGACTTCGCCTGACGGCACAGAGTGGACGTTTGACCTGCGGGATGATGCCCTGTGGCATGACGGCTCCCAGGTGACAGCAGACGATGTGCTCTTCAGTCTTTCACGGATAATCGATCCTCCGACAGAGTTGGCGGTAGGCAGGGCGGGCGCTGTGGCCCGCTATGTGGGCACAACTGAGCAGGTCACTGCCCCTGACTCATCCACCGTGGTGATTCGCACCGATTTCCCGGCCGCCTCGTTCCTGTCCAACCTGGCCAGCGTGTACGTATCCATGTACCCGCGGCACGCCACGGAGGTCCTGGACCCGCCATCGATGGTGCAGTTTGAATCTGTAGTGGGCAGCGGCCCATTCACGCCGGGTCCCGTTGTACGCGGATCGTCATTTTCTCTGCTCAGGAACAACAGCTATTACGAGCCGGACCTGCCGCATCTCGACGAAGTGCAGTTCGTCATCATGCCGGAGCCTGCAATTCGCCTGGCGGCCCTTCGCTCACATGATGTAGACACGATAGCGGTGATCACTGAACCTGAGGCTCAATCGCTAGAACGCGACTTCAGTGGGCGCATAACGGTTTTCAACACGCCGTCTGCCGGTGGCAACACCGTACAGCTAAACCTGCATGAGCCGCCCTTTGATGATCCTGCCGTAAGGCGCGCCGTGAACCTGGCGATTTCACGTCCTGAAGCCAACGCCGTCCTTGGCGACGGATACATCGGCGCCATCCTGCCGCCCGGCGGGCAATGGGCGCTGCCGGAAGCAGAGGTGTTCGAACTGCCTGGCTACGGCGATAAGGAAATCGAGCGTGCTGAAGCGCGCCAACTACTCACAGAAGCCGGGCTTGAAGATGGACTGGATGTGGATATTCATACCCGCGCCAACCCGTTCTTCGAGACCCTCTCAGAGTTTGTGGCAGGCCAGTTGAGCACTGTCGGTATCAGGGCGACTGTCGTCCCGGTGGAACCGGTGGCATACCAGGACATGCTGGCCAGGGGCGATTTCCAGGTGATTGGTCACAGTCATTCGTTCGCTCTGGACGATCCAGATTCGATACTGCCCGATCACTACGCCTGCGGCGGCGCAGAGAACTTCCCCGGTCTTTGCGATTCTGAGTTGGACGAGTTGATCTCACAGCAAAGCCGTACGCTGGACCCCGGCGAACGACGCGCTCTGCTGGATGATATACAGCGCAGGATATGGGATACGGACGCCAAGGTATGGTTCCAGTGGAGCACCCGCCGGACGCCCGTGTGGGCAAACGTACATGGCCTGGAGCCGGGTGGCCCCAGCATCTACCAGGGGCGCCGTCTGGAACAGGTATGGATTGAGCAGTAGCCGCACTGGGGGACGACCGGCTCTGGTTCCCCTGTGCTCGATCCATTCTGGATGCTTCCGCCTCGGTAAAAGATGCCCGGTGGTAAACGCTCCAGTGGGCGGCCGGTGGAGTTAAAGCGATGCGTTCGTACCTGCTGCGACGCTTCGCTCTGTCGCTCATAACCCTCTGGCTTGTCACTGTGGTCGCATTTGTCCTCCTGCGGGTTGCGCCAGGTGACGCCGTACTGGCAGCGATGGCCCAGGCGCCGGGCGAAGGCACTCTCACAGCTGGTCAAATCGAGGCCCAGCGGGCTGCGCTCGGACTAGACCGCAGTTACCCGGTCCAGTACGTGACATGGACAGCAGACCTGCTTCGCCTTGACCCCGGCGCCTCCATGGCTACCGGCGCCCCGGTGTGGGATGAGACGGCGCCCCGGCTGGCCGTCACCATTCAACTGGCGTTGCTGACCATCGTCATCATCGTACTTGTCGGGTGCGTGCTTGGTGTAACCGCCGCCCGCTACCGGGGAAGCAGGATTGATACGGCTGTTCGCTCGATAGCCCTGGCGGGTCTTTCCACTCCGGCGTTCTGGCTCGGGCTGCTGGTCGTAGTTGCAGTCGCTGCGTGGACGGGAAGGTTCATCGCCGGCGCATACAGTCCACTGTGGGATGACCCCTGGCGCAACCTCCAGCACGTTGGCCCGGCTGCGCTGGTATTGGCGGTACGGCCGGCGGCCGTGCTGACACGGGTGGTGCGCACAAGTACCGCGGAGGCGCTGGGCAGCGAGTATGCCAGGGCCGCGAGGGCCCGTGGCCTATCCGAGAGCCGCCTGGCATGGATGCACGCCTTCCGCTCAGCGATGTTGCCTGCAGTCACTGTCATGGGTGCGCAGGTCGTGTTCCTGCTGGGAGGCGCTGTGCTGATTGAGCAGGTGTTCGGCCTGCCCGGCATTGGCCGCGCCCTCGTCTCTGCCGTGATGTCGCGCGACTACACGATGGTGCAGTTCCTGGTGCTGGTTTTCGCTGTGGTTGCCGTGGTGGTCAACCTTGTTATCGATCTCCTCTACGCAAGGCTGGACCCCCGGGTCAGGCTTTCATGAGGACCATACGATGGAGTTGGGGCGCACCTACTGGCAAGTTGGCCGCTGCCTTGCTGTTGGCCCTCTTGATCATGATTGTCGCTGGGCCTTTCATTGGCCCTGATCCATCTGTTCATGACATAGAGTCACGATTGGCCGGCCCGTCCATCAGCCACCCTCTGGGCACTGACCACCTTGGGCGTGACCTGCTGGGGCGGGTGGCAGGGGCGGCCAGGGGGTCGGTGACCGTTGGCCTCAGCGTCGCAGCCATTTCAGGCATCGTAGGCGGCCTGCTCGGCCTCGCAAGCGGGTACATTGGCGGCTGGCTGGACCTTGTGCTTCAACGTGTTGTGGACAGCCTGATGGCCATTCCCCTGGTAGTGCTGGCTCTTGCCGTGGTGGCAGCGGTGGGTCCAGGCAGGGGAGGAGTCATAGCCGCGCTATCGGTGGCCTTCATTCCACTGGCCGCCCGTGTGGCTCGCTCGTCCGCGCTATCAATTCGACAAAGTGCCTATGTGGAGGCTGCACGCGCGATGGGGGCTGGCGATACGGCAGTGATCCTCCGGCATGTCTTGCCGAATGCCGCCGGTCCGTGGATGGTCGTCGTCTCAGCCCAGGTGGGCGGCGCTGTGCTTGCGGAGGCGGCGTTGAGCTTCCTGGGGGCCGCACAAGGTGGCGGTTCTCTTGGCGCAATGCTTGGCAGGGAGGCCCAGACATACATGTACGCCTCACCGTGGATAGTGGTGTGGCCGGGGCTCGCACTGGCGCTGGTGGCATTGGCCATGAACCTGGCCGGTGATGCTGTGGCAGATGCATCCACACCCGGGGCCATGTCCCCCGGGCGCGGATAATACGCCGCCGCAACTATCCGCCGTTGTTGGATGACATTGTCATGATGATTATGACCATGACGACATTGAGAATCACGCCCCAGGTCAGCCAGACCTGCTGGGTGCGCTTGAAGTGCTCCACGCTCCTCCACTTCTTTGCGCTCCACGCAAGTTCATTGCCACGCAACCCAAGGTAGACGGCGAACCCCATTGCGAACAACAGCCCGGCGGTGATCGGCAAGCCCGGGATCAGGAATGGGACCAGCCAAAGGAAGCCTATCCAGACCTGGTTTGCCACGCCCCAGATGGGAGGCATCAGGAATGCGCCCCAGTTCCAGCCCCGCAGCGAAGCAGGCAATCGCGCGCCCTGCTTGCCAGAGTCATTTACCTCTCCGGATGGAGCGTGCTGGTTCCTCTCGTCGCGGGCAGCATCGTCTGGCGCCCTTTGAACGGGCCGATGTTGCTGCCGGTCGGGCGGCGCCGTGCTTGGCGCCCTGTTGCCACGATAGGGCGCCCGTTCTGCGCGTGCAGGTGAATGCGCTACCTGCTCACGTGCAACTGTGCCCTGTGGAGAGATGCGAACCGCGCTCGCCATAGACTTCCCGCACCTCGCGCAGTAGGACGCATGAGATTCGTTTGCCGTGTTGCACTTGGGGCACCCGGCGAATCCCAGTGGCGGCGGATGATTGGGGTCTGGCACATAAACGCGCTCGCCACAGCGGTCGCACGAGTAAGAATCCACTGGATTCTTCGTGCCACAGTGCATGCAGAAGATGTGGCCGTCACTCATATTCTGTTCGGCTGATAGGGCTTGATCAGGCATGGCGTTACTCTTTATCCATCTATTGTCGCACTGTAGCTGCCGAACGCCATATTCATCGTGGAGACTCGCCTTGCCGGCAATCAGCCAATCAACGGCAGAATGACCCGGGATGGCCGCCCCGGCTCGTGAAAAACCGTATTATCCGCCACCACGCGCCGCCGGTCTCGTCCGATTGGCTCTCCACTATTCGGATTTACGTCAAAGCGGGGGAAGTTGGAACTGGATATATCCAGCCGGATGCGGTGTCCCCTCACAAACAGGTTACTCGTTGGATACAGGGTAACGGTTAGCGGCACCGGTTCGCCGGGATTTACCAACTCCTGTTTTTCTGGTCCGTTTCTATATCGAAGCCGCATGATGCTGTCGGTCAGGTTAAGCGCATATCCAAGCGGATACCACTCACTGGGCGGGTAGACGTCTATCAACTTGGCTGTGAAGTCAGTATCCACGGCAGTCGTTACCAGCCGTACTCCGTCACGCATGGGGACCATGACGTTCTCAACAAGATCAACATCGAACCTCGGAGTTGAAGGCTGTGCGCCGGGGTCAGTGGTGGTCATGTTTATCCCCGGAGGCTCGAAACATCCTGGTCCATGGCGTTGAGGAGATCCTCAAGCTCTTCTGCAGTTGCGTCATCAATTGCGGGCGAAGGCGTGCGCACCGCGGGATTGTCCAGAAGGCCGCGACGGGTCATGATGTGCTTCCTGATGCTGAGGCCAATGCCCTGCTGGTTCTCGTAGCGGATTAGCGGCAGCCACTTGTAAAAGATCTCCCTCGCCTTCTCCATATCTCCATCCAGCATGTGCCTGTGGATGGCCACCAGCACTTCCGGGTATGCGAACCCGGTCATCGTTCCCGCCGCGCCGCGGCGGAGCTCTTCATAAAGGAACGCACCGCCAAGGCCGCCAAATATCCCCATGTTCAAACCAGTCAGCGCCAGGACGCGAGTGACTTTGGGAGGCGTGGGCGGATCTTCCAACTTCAAGTACTTGGCATCGGGCAGATCGGAGTTGAGGCGGGCTATGAACGCCGGGTCCATGTGCACGCCGGTCTGCTCCGGCAGGTCCTGGACCACTATCGGCACCTCGGTTGCTTCCTGGATGGCCGCGTAGTATCCAAAAGTGACCTCTGGATTTGGTTTGCCGAGCCGGGCAGGGGATGCCATGACGGCGGTGGCGCCAGCTGATTGCGCCTCCCTCGTGCGACGTGCGACAACGCTGTTGCTCTCGCCGCTTATGCCCACGGTGACGGTAAGGCGTTCTCCTGCCGCTGCAATAACGGCATCAAGGATCGGCCCGCGCTCGGCATCAGCCAGCCGGTGTGCCTCGCCCATCACGCCAAGGCACACCACTCCGCGGCACCCTGCCTTCGCCGCGCATTCAACAAGCCGGGAGATCGGGCCGGTATCCACCTCTCCGCCTGGTGTGAACGGGGTGGGGAGCATGAAATGGATGCCGCCGAGTGAATTGTCTGCCAACGGATAACTCCAGCGAGTAACGAATATGTTCTGTAATTTGCGACGGGCCTATGGTGGCCTGTTTTGCCCCACATGCGCAAGCTGTGGCGCCATCCTGCAAGTAGTTCCGCCTGCTGGCTTCACTCCATATGGAAGCCGTCGTGACGATGCCGATCACACTGTTGCCATGCGCCGTGATGCCTGCAATACGGGCATGAACCTCCATGTGCGTGGTCATGTAGACTGCGTCAGCTTTCAGCGACGGTTCACTGCTCGTGGATATGTATAAACGGCTCAACAATGCCCTGATCTTCAAGCCCCGCTTGCTTTGACAGTATTTCTGCTCCGCTGCTAAACTTGTCAGATGCGCAATCAGTTGAATTTCAACTTTCATCGCTGCTGTTGCGGACCGTCGTAGGGAAGGTCCGTAGCCACATATACTGACTGCGAGCCGGCCCCACGCTTCGGATAGCCAGAGTGGGGCTATTTTTTTGTCCGGCCCATGCAGGGCATCTCATCTTTCCGCGGTCATTCAAGGAGGCCGGAGTGACGACAACCAGGGACGCCAAGACCAAGAAGTGGACGCCAAACCCTGAAAACCAGCGGGTCCTGCCGATTCTCGCGGAAGAGATCGAGAACTTCGAAACCCAGGCCAACCGCTTCCGGAATGGCGAGTGGGACAGCCTGGATTTCATCAAGTTCCGGTTGCGGCAGGGAATTTACGGACAGCGCCAGCCTGACCGCCAGATGATCCGTGTAAAAGTGCCCTATGGTGGACTGACTGACAAGCAACTGGAAGCCCTCGGCGAGGTTTCAGAGAGGTTCGCTCCACTCAAGAAGGGCCACCTCACCACCCGTGAGAACGTTCAGTATCACCATGTTCCGCTGCCAGATGTGCCGGAACTGCTTCGGCTCATAGGCGATGTGGGTCTCAGCACCCGTGAAGCCTGTGGAAACACAGTCAGGAACGTGGTGGCCCCGCCGACCGCCGGTGTTGCGAAGGATGAGGTGTTTGACGTAACGCCTTATGCGGCAGCGTATGCCCGCTACTTTCTGCGGCACCCCACCACCCAGCTCATGCCCCGCAAGTCCAAGACGGCGTTCTCGGGGTCTGAGGCGGACGTAGCCATGACACTGATGCATGACGTTGGCTTCGTTGCCCGCGTCAGGGACGGCAAACGCGGCTTCAAGATGGTGCTTGGCGGCGGCCTGTCAATCATGCCCCGCATGGCGGACACGCTCTGCGAGTTCGTGCCCGTAGAAGATTTCCTCAGGTATTCGGAGGCCGCCCTTCGCATCTTCAACCGCTCGAATGAAGAGCGGAAGAACCTCATGAAGGCCCGTATAAAGTTCACCATCGCCCGCCTTGGAATCGATGAGTTCCGCAGGCAGGTGGAGGAAGAGCTCAAGGGCGACTGGGCCAAGAAGAAAATCAACCTTGACGCCCTGATGTTCCTGGAGGATGAGGAGGAGGATGCCCCGTCCATTCCGCAGAACTCGACGCCTGCTCCCACCGGTGACGCCGAGTTCAACCTCTGGAAGCATGACAACGTCGAGGAGCAGAAGCAGGCGGGCTTCAATATTGTGTACGTTCGCGTTGAGCGCGGCGACATCTATGCCGAGCAGTGGGCTCCGCTGGCTGAGATCTCTCGTAAGTTTGCCGGCGCGCGGGTTCGCATAGACCAGCAGCAGAACCTCGTTTTCCGCTGGGTGCGCACAGAGTCACTGTATGACATGTACCTGGCGCTCAAGGGCGTTGGACTGGCAGATGCGGGTCGTGAAACCATCCGTGACATCGTGACCTGCCCCGGCACAGACTCCTGCAAGCTGGGCATTACATCCTCGATGGGGCTCAACAAGGCCCTGGGCGAGACTCTTGACCAGATGGACCTGGATGACCCGCTTGTCCGCTCGCTTCACATCAAGGCCAGCGGCTGCCCCAACTCCTGCGGTCAGCACCACATCGCCAACATCGGGTTTCACGGCGCTGTGATGAAGGGCCAGGGGGGACAGGTTCCTGCGTACGAGTTGTTCCTGGGCGGTAACCCGGATGGTCATTCGTTGCGAGTCGGCCACAGGGTGAAGGCCAGGGTGCCCGCCAAGAAGGCGCCGGATGCCCTGAAGGCGCTCCTTGGTTACTACCGGGAGAACCGCAACGAGGGCGAGGTTTTTAATGACTTCGTGGACAGGGTCGGCACAGCTCCGTTCGAAGAGTTGTTCGGCAAGTTCAAGGAAGAAGTCGGACCGCTCGACCGCGACCACATCAACACCTACATGGACTGGGGCAAGACCGTGCTCTACAAGTTGGAGCGCGGCGAGGGCGAGTGCGCAGTCTAGTCGCTGCCTCATTCTGAATAGAGAGTGAATAAGAAGGCCCCGGCAGTACGCCGGGGCCTTCTTTGTGCATGGAGGCTGGCCTGCCAGCCAATTGATTAACGAGCAGGCCGCCCTGATCACAGCATTGCGCTGGAGGAGGGCGGCCATGCTCAGCCGGTGAGGAGACCGCTAGGCCGGAGACCGGGAAATAAGTGCGGGTGCATGACCAGGCCCGCAAGCGCGTCTCGTCATCCATATCGATATCCACCACGGAAATCGCGGCCGCAGTTCCTCCATCAGGCTTGCTTGATCTGTCCTGCAGTCATTCCGGCACAACCTGTTCATCCTGCGTCGCTGCACACAGCACGCTGTTGCTCTTGCCGGTGAGACAAGGAAACCACGCTGGCGTCAGGTTGCAGTCAGAGTCGCGTAGGAATCATCTATGAAGACGAAATTCACACCTTTCGCTGATTCACCGGCCACGACCGCCGCGGGCGCCACGTCATGGTTGCTGAACCGGGTCTGTTACCGTGGATTCACTCTCTGTTACCCGCGCATTAACCCCTCAGCCTTTAACGTCATGCCATTCCCCGGTGAGTAAGGCCCGAGTTGTGTTGGGGTGCGTGGCGGTTACCATGGGCCGGCTCGCCGGGGTTCTTTTTTCCGGGCACTGCGTCATGCCGCCCCCCTTGCGATCCTCGCCTGCGCACCACGGGCCGTAGCCCCTCTCTCCAAGCCTGCTTTCACGTGTCCAAGGCAGCGCTTTCGCTTCCCATTCTCGTTTTTGCCACTGCAACCGGATGTAGAATGCTCCGCGGTCCTCAGAGCGGCCGGCCTCCCACATCCAGAGCGAAAGGCAAACTTGGGCAGTGAAAATCACCGATGTCAAAGCGTATGTAGTCACACCGGACCTGGGCTTACAGGTGGGACAACTGTCCGACTGGCAGTGGACGTTCGTCACCATAGAAACCGACGAGGGGATAACAGGATGGGGCGAAGCGTCAAACGTCCCTAGAAACACGTCGCTCCTCACCGGTGCAGGCATCAAGGCCGTGCGGGAGGCGCTAATCGGCGAGGATCCGGCTGACATCGAACGCCTGTGGCACAAGCTGTACCGCCGATACTCGTACCTCGGATCACGCGGCTTCCCCACCACCATCATCAGCGGAATTGATATCGCACTCTGGGACATTAAGGGCAAGACGCTCGGCCGGCCGGTGTACGACCTGCTGGGCGGCAAGTTCCGCGACAGCGTGCGGCTCTACGCTAACGGCTGGTTCGGCGGATGCAGCACTCCGGAGCAATACGCTGCAGCGGCGAAGAAGGTCGTGGATGCCGGTCACGATGCCGTAAAGCTAGACCCGTTCCTTGAGATGGCCCCGTTTCACACCATGTACGTGACAGGGCAAATCTCAGCCGATGGCGAGCAGTTCGGCTGCGACATCGTCTCCGCGATACGCGAAACCGTCGGCCCCAAAGTGGAGATACTGATAGACGCCCACGGCCACTACAACGTGCCAGTTGCCATCAGGCTGGCGAATCGTCTTTTCGACGAGTCCAACATCGGCTGGTTTGAAGAGCCGCTTCCGCCAGAAAGCTTTGACGCCTTGCGCAGCGTTCGTGAACACACCAGGGCGCCCATTTGTGTTGGCGAACGCTTGTTTACCCGCTTCGACTTCCTGCCGGTGTTCCAGCAGCGGCTTACGGACTACATCATGCCGGACGTTGTGTGGACCGGCGGTATAAGCGAATTGAAGAAGATCGCCACCATGGCTGAGGCCTACTACATACCCATCAGCCCGCACAATGCGCAGGGACCGGGGCAGATCCTGGCGGGGGCCCATGTATCCATGACCGTGCCCAACTTCTACCGCCTTGAGCACGCCACCGGGTTCATCCCGGCATACAACTACTTCCTGCAGGAGCCGTTGAACTTCCACGGCAACGAGTTGACGTTGAACGGCAGGCCAGGCCTCGGAATTGACCTGGACATGGACAAGATCAACTCAAACCTGCACCCCGATTGGACGGTTTAACTGGCGACTTTGGCCGCGGGGCGCGATTGCACAAGGGTGAGAATGTATCCGCGCCACGTGATTTCGCATCAAATAGCCATGTTCACGGACGACTTTCGCACCGGTGGTAAACTTGTTGGCATGATCAACATCGGATTTGACCGGCAGGCCTGCCTCTGTTGTCGCCCATCATGGAGGGGTGATAAGTAGGCGCGCGTTAATCCGCAAGGACCTCTGGCCCCTCACATGTTTCGGCAGGTGAGGGGCTTTTTCTTGCCCCATTTTTATTCAATGCGAAGTCGCACAGCAGCAATGGCGCCCTGGAGACGTCCAGCGATGACAGTCAGAGAATTGTTCAGCTTTCCTCACCCGGTGAACGAGGTTTCCGCCAGGTTCGTCGCTGCCGGCGTGGTGCTCATGACGACAGCCACCATCGCTTTCGATGAGCCGTGGTTCATAGCGTTGATCGCTTACGGGTTTCTCGCACGCGTGCTCACCGGGCCGAAGCTCAGCCCGCTGGGGCTTTTCGTTACAAGGGTGCTGGTCCCTGCACTGGGCAACCCTTCGAAGATGGTCGCCGGCCCGCCCAAGCGGTTCGCGCAGGGCATGGGCTTCATCATAACCGCCACCGCTGGGGTGCTTGCGCTCGGCTTCGGGCAGGTGGGCGCAGCCTACGTGTTGCTGGGTATGGTCGCAGCCGCTGCCACGCTGGAGGCGGTGTTTGCCTTCTGCCTTGGCTGCAGGATTTTCGCCCTGCTTATGAGGGCGAAAATCATACCTGAGCGTGTCTGCCAGGACTGCGCGGACGTATGGGCGCGTGACCGGAACACGGCCACGCAAGGCTAACGCAATGCACCCCCGGATGCCGTCTTCCTATGCCTCGCCGCGCTGCTTGTACTCCTCGTACAACTTCCACGTGTTGTCGTTGAACGGGTAGTACTTGCCGGGCGAGCCGGGGTTGCGCTCAAGCTCCGTCTTGATCACGTGCTCCACCGCCTCACGTTCGGCGGCCACGCTCAGCACCTCGTCGGCCATCGCAGCGGGCACCACCACCACGCCGTCATCGTCGCCAACAATGGCGTCGCCCGGACGGATCACGATACCGCCGCACGTGATGACCTCGTTCACTCCCCAGGGTTGCATGACTGCCGGCCCCTGTTTGGCTGTGGTGGAGAATGAGAACACGGGGAAGCCGTACTGCTTGAGCATCTCCGTGTCCCGCACGGAGCCGTCCGTGACAAGGCCGCCCACCTTGCGCTGTGCCAGGCGCAGGAACTTGATGTCGCCGCCAACCGACTCCCACGGGCCGACCGCTGATGCCACCAGCACCTCGTTCGGCCCGCACAGTTCGAACGCCACGTACTCGGGCGACTGCTCTCCCTTGGGCTTGTCCGCCAGGATATCCGGGCGATGCGGGACAAACCGAAGTGTGACAGCACGCCCCACCATCTTCTGGCCGGGGAAGAGTGGACGCGCCCCGTGGATCATCGCCTGCGGCCATTCCTTGACCCACAGGCCGTCTATCAGTGTCTGTGTGGGCAGGGCGCCCAGTTTGGCCAGCGTTTCATCCGATATGGCGGACGATGAGGGCATAATGTCGGGTCCTCCGAGTGCGAGAATGGGAGCTTTACTGAACGGAACAAGGTTCCGTGCCGGCCCGTAGAACGCAGCCTGCGCACGTTGTTATACCGCGTTCGCGGTCCGTCTGCCGCCCTGTGGGCGGTGATCGCTTGAATGCCGCGCCGCGCGCATGCACACTGCGAGGCTCAGATCTCGGACATTAGCCCAGAGAAGAATGAATATGAATGAACGTGAGAACGCCGCCAGGACATCGGGCGGCCTCAAGGTGTTTCTAAAGGCCGATGAAGTGGGGCTGCTCGCCGCGGCGCTCACGTGGATGCGGACCGACATAAGCTTCACGAGGCGGCTGTTGGATGAGAGCGCTCCTGACGAGGTGAAGACACAGGTTCCAGATGAGCTGTTCGCCAACTGGAGCAGCCTTCTTGAAACTGTCCACAAGACACTGGTGATTCACGCCCTCGCGGATACGCAGGAGATGGAGGACCGGGAGGCCCGGCAGCACGTTGAAGACTCCGTAAAGATGTGGATAGAGCAGGGCCAACAGGCACAGCAGGTGGCAAACGCCGTTCGTGCCGCCGTCCTTGCGGAAGCCCCGCCGCAGGAGTGACGAGCGGCGGCTCAACGACGTTCTGGCGAGTTGACGCCTGGGAACGGGCCGTGTTCCGCCTACTCCCGGTCCGGGTGTTCCGTCCGAGCGATGTCCTCGTGGAAATCGTTGATCCACCACAGCCTGTCGGCGTACGCCTGCAAGTCGGGTGACACCCCAAGCTCAAACACGCATAGCTCCAGCCGCTTATTCATGTACTCCTTGATGTGCCGTACCGCATCCAGGTAGTCGCCATCGCCGCTGGAGAGGATCACCGTGTCGTAATTGTCCTGGTCGGCCAGGCGCACCATGAGCGTAGCGATCCCCACATCCACGCCCTTCTGCACCTGCGTGATCGACCGGCCGCCGCAATGCGTGCATGTGACCTCGCGGTCCTTTAGCTCGTATAGCTGCACTATCAACTGCGGGCCATGCGGGCGCGCTGTCTTCAGCCAGTTGTGAAAGCGGGCCTGGCCGTCCGGTATCGGGCTCATCACCGAGTTGACGAAGTAGCCGCGTTGTATGTCCCCGGCCCGTTCCAGGTAACTCCGCAGCTTCAGGTAGTCGAACTGGTAATCGTAGCCCACCGAGCGCTGGGCGTTGAACATGTAAGCCGCGTCTATCAGCCAGATTGCGCGCCCGCGCCGCTCGTGCAGGTCCGCTACATGAGCCGCAGTGTCTCTTGTCAGCTTTGCGCTCAATGGGGAGAACCCTTCTTGAGCTTCTCAAGGACCGTCACCAACGCAGCGCTTGCAGGCACAGGAATACCCGCTTCCCGGCCTTTCACCACCACCGCGCCCAGGATGTCATCGATCTCCAGCGGCCTGCCGTTGTAGAGGTCGAACTGCAATGAAGACTTGAACTCCTCCGCCTCTTCCTTCGCCCCTTCAAGCTTCGTGTCCACCACGCGCGGGGCGAACTTCACGCCCTGCGATTGTCCGACGGCGACAATCTCCTCCATGACGGTGCGTATGGTTCGCTCGCCCTCAGACCCGGCCAGCACTTCAGGCAGCGTGGCCCTTGCCGCCGTCACAACGGTGCCTATGGACGCCACCGACACCAGCTTCGACCACAGCGTGCCCACGATATCGCTGCTCACATCGACCTGGATGCCCGGCTTGTCCAGCAGCTTCTGAATGGCATCAGTCCTTGATGAGCGGCTGCCGTCTTTCTCGCCAAACTCTATCTTCGCCACTGATCCGGATTGCTCGATCTGGCCCAGCCCGGTCATCGCCGCCTCGATGTATGTCGCTCCCTGCAGCACCCGTTCCCAGCCGTAAACTCCGGCGATGATGGCGCCGCTCGTCACACCGTTCTGGACTGTGAGAATGGTGGTATCCGGGCCAATCATTGGCCTGATAAGCGGCAGCGCCTCGGCGTTCGAGTACAGCTTCACGCAGTGCAGCACCAGGTCCACGGGCCCTACTTTTGACGGGTCAGGTGTCGCTGCCGGGCTCACTGTGAAGTCACCCCAGTGGCTGCTCACCTTGAGGCCGTCCTTCACAATGGCATCACGGTGCGCGCCCCTGCAGATCAGCGTCACGTCTTCGCCGTTCCTGGCCAGCACCCCGCCGAAGTATCCCCCGACTGCGCCTGCGCCCATAACCGCTACCTTCATTTACTGCTCCTGTTCCTGTCTGCTGTACCGCATACGTTTCATCCGCCGAGCATCTTATCGCGCCTTGCCCGCCCAGTCTGGATGTTCATCACAGCAACCTGCGAAGCCCGTGATGACCAGCGCCAGAACCACGACTGCCACATGCTATACTCCGCCGCAGTTGTGGCGCGTGGCTTCAAACGAAGCACGCGCCCTTTTCATGTAAGGCGATCATCAGCATTTTGAACTCACAGACACCAGAAGAAACCACGCCCCCCGGCGCCCGCATTGATGGGCGCTCACCAACCGAAGCCAGGGCAGTCCGCATAACTCCCGGCTTCCTGCCTAATGCAGAAGGCTCCGCCCTGATAGAAACCGGCAACACCCACGTCGTGTGTTCGGCCACGGTAGGCATGGGAGTGCCGCCGTGGCGCAGGGGAAGTGGCCAGGGATGGGTCACGGCAGAGTACGGCATGCTCCCGCGATCATCTTCAGAGCGCATCCCGCGGGAGGGCAGGCGCGGCGGCCTCAGCGGGCGGACGCAGGAGATACAACGGTTGATTGGCAGGTCGTTGCGGGCTGTTGTCGATATGCAGGCGCTGGGCGAGATCACCATCACGGTGGACTGCGATGTCCTTCGGGCCGATGGCGGCACCCGAACCGCTGCCATAACTGGCGGCTTCGTGGCCCTGTACCAGGCAGTATCGAAGCTGCGAAGCTCAGGCGCGCTTCAGAAGGACCCCATCATCACCCCGATTGCCGCCACCAGTGTCGGCATTGTCAGGGATACGCCGATGCTTGACCTTGCTTATGATGAGGACTCGACGGCTGAGGTGGACCTTAACGTCGTGATGACTGGCAACATAGAATTCGTGGAGGTGCAGGGCACCGCGGAGGGGCTTGCCTTCAATCGCCGCCAGCTTGACGGCCTGCTGGACCTGGCAGAGCAGGGCATACGTGACCTGCTGGAGGCGCAGCGCCGCATCATCGGAGCGATTGGGTGACTCCCCCGGCGGAGCGCCGCACCTTCATCGCCGTGATAGGCGCGGGCAACTTCGCTACCACTCGCGCCATGGAACTGGCGGAGGAAACGGGCCGGCTGCTGGCTGAGGCCGGCGCCGTGGTTGTCTGTGGCGGGTTGAACGGTGTGATGGAGGCGGTATGCCGGGGAGCGAAGTCCGCGGGAGGCACGACGGTCGGCCTGTTGCCCGGCATGGACCCGGCGACTGCCAACCTGTGGGTGGACATCCCTGTGCCAACCGGCCTCGGCTTCGCAAGAAACAGCATAGTTGTGAAGACGGGGCAGGCCGTGATAGCCATATCAGGAGCGTTTGGCACCCTCTCAGAGATCGGCCACGCCATTGCTGATGGCACGGCTGTGATAGGCCTGGAAACCTGGGAGTTGTCGAGGGACGGCGCTCCGGATACCAGCATAGTGCAGGCGAAGAACCCGCAGGATGCGGTGACAAAGGCGCTGACAGCAGCAGGGCATTTTCACCATGGTGCCCGGGGTTCATCGTGAGGACAGGATTTCAATCATGAGCAAGATCAGTACAGTGAACGCAAGGGAGATCCTGGACTCCAGGGGAAACCCCACCGTGTACGCGGTGGTAACGCTGGAAGATGGCACGCGGGCGGGGGCATCCGTCCCGTCCGGCGCAAGCACCGGCGAGCGGGAAGCGCTGGAGCTTAGGGATGGCGACAAGGGGCGCTACCGGGGCAAGGGCGTCCTCACAGCGGTGGCCAACGCCAACGGCCCCTTGCAGGAAGCCGCGCGGGGCATGGACGCTGACGACCAGCAGGGTGTGGACAACGCCATGATCGAAATCGCCGGCGGCAGCAAGAAGGAGCGCCTCGGCGCAAACGCCGTCCTGGCCATATCCCTGGCCTCTCTCCATGCGTCCGCGGCCAGCCGGGGCGTAACCCTGTACGAGCACATAGCGAACCTTGGAGGGCATGACACCCCGGTTGAACTCCCCGTGCCCATGCTCAACATTCTCAACGGCGGCGCGCACGCGGCGGGGTCAACCGACTTCCAGGAGTTCATGATCGCTCCCATTGGCCTTCCCACTTTCTCTGAGGCTCTCCGGGCGGGGGCGGAGATTTACCACCAGTTGGGCGCGTTCCTGCACGACCAGGGCCACTCGACCAACGTGGGCTTCGAGGGCGGATACGCGCCGCAGGGGCTGACCAACCGGCAGGCGCTGGACTTTGTTACGCAGGCCATAGAAGATGCCGGTTACAGGCCGGGTGAAGATGTGTTCGTGGCCCTGGACCCGGCCGCAAGCGAGTTCTATGACACCGGCGCGAGCCAGTATGACCTGAAGCGGGACGGACGCCGCCTTTCGTCTGCCGAGATGGTCCGGGAGTACATTCAACTGTCCAGCGATTACCCCATCTACAGCATTGAAGACGGCATGGCTGAAAACGACTGGGAGGGCTGGGCCGAGTTCACCCGAAATGGCGGAGACAGGCTGCAGTTGGTCGGCGATGACCTGTTCGTTACGCAGGCTGAGTACCTGGAGCGCGGTATTGCAGAGAAGGCAGGCAACGCCATTCTCATCAAGCTGAACCAGGTCGGCACCGTTAGCGAGACGCTGGACACCATCCGCATTGCGAAGCAGGCCGGCTTTGGAGTAGTTGTAAGCCACCGCTCCGGCGAGACGGAGGACACGACCATCGCGGATCTCGCTGTTGGCACTTCTGCGGGGCAAATAAAGACGGGCGCACCGGCGCGCAGTGAGAGGGTCGCAAAGTACAACCGCCTGCTTCACATAGAGCAGGCGTTGGGTGACAGGGCGGTGTATGCAGGCGGCAGGGTCCGGCGCTGATCCTGCTCCCTTCGCATAACCCTCTGATACTAGAATCTTGCCTGTTTGAACCTCTCCAATGATGAAAAGGGTTTAAGGTTATGGCAGTGACCGCAGGGCGGTCCTGTCCTGCGATATGGACGAGCGAATGCCGCACGTTTTGGGCAGCTTCCAGAAAGGCACGAGGGCATGACTACGAAGGTTGGCATAAACGGGTTCGGACGCATTGGCCGCCAGGTTCTCAGGACCATTTCTGAACGGCATTCAGACTCGCTCGAGGTCGTTGCAGTCAATGACCTCGCGGACGCAAAGACCAACGCGCACCTGTTCAAGTACGACAGCACGTATGGCGTCTACCCCGGCTCTGTGGAGGCCGCCGGCGATGACCTCGTCATAGATGGCCGCAAGATCAAGGTCTTCTCCGAGCGGGACCCCGCAGCCCTGCAATGGTCTTCGGTAGGCGTGGAGATCGTCGTGGAGTCCACCGGCATCTTCACTGACGCTGAGAAGGCGGCGGGCCACCTCAAGGGCGGCGCCAGGAAGGTCATCATCTCTGCCCCCGCCACCAACGAAGACCTGACCGTGGTCCTGGGCGTGAATGAGAACGAGTACGACCCGTCGAAGCACACCGTCATCTCCAACGCATCCTGCACCACTAACTGCGTTGCGCCCATGGCGAAGGTGCTTCACGACGCCTTCGGCATTGACTACGCCCTCATGTCCACCATCCACTCGTACACGAACGACCAGCGGATACTGGACCAGGTCCACAGCGACTTGCGCCGCGCCCGCGCTGCCGCCAACAGCATCATCCCCACCACCACTGGCGCAGCCCGCGCCGTAACCAAGGTGATCCCTGACCTCAAGGGGCGTATAGATGGCATGGCCTACAGGGTGCCCACCATCACCGTGTCCGTAACTGACCTGACCGCCACCATCAAGACCAAGGCATCAGCAGGCGAGATCAACGAAGCCTACAAGGACGCCGCCGCCGGTTCGCTCAAGGGCATCCTGGACGTGACGGATGAGCCCCTCGTGTCAGTCGACTTCAAGGGCAACCCCCACAGCTGCATCATCGATGGCCTGTCCACGGCAGTAGTGGGAGATGGCTTCGTAAAGATAGTCGGCTGGTACGACAACGAGTGGGGCTACTCGGCCCGTACCGCGGACATAGCAGCGTTCATAGCAGGCAAGGGCCTGTAACCGCGAACCCTTGCCGCTACAGATAAGTTCAAAAAGTGCCCTGGCGGAACCCGCCGGGGCACTTTTGGTATCCGTTAGAAAGACCACTGTCCGTTCCTGAGCAGCACAGCGTCAACAGGTATGCCAAGCTCCCGAAGCACCTGCCTGACCTTGTCTGTGGCGGAAAGGTCAGAAAGGTAGATTCTGATCTGGTTGGTCTCGTAACCAACGCCAGACCTCGTGATTTCGTCCACCGCCGCCCACAGGTGCCGCTTCAACTGGCGGTACCACTCGGCGATGTCTGTAAACGGGTAGTTCGCCTTTAAGACCTTCATCTCACTTATGACGTCTGAGTCTCTCAGCAATGCGTCAGCAGCCTTCTCGGCGCCTGCCCTGTCGCTTTCGTCCGTCATATACACATACACGGTCAGTGAACCGTCCGGGTTCCTGTCTTTGAACAGTCCACCGAACGCGGGAACCTCTTTGGCAACCATTTCCATTCGGTCTATGGGCGTGAACGGGGCAGTGACCTCATCCTGGGTTTCGTCCTGTGAGGCGCTCTCCACCTGATCACCCTGTGTCCCGCCTCTGTCGGCCGACTGACCTATTCCGAGCGCTGCTCCAGTGCCTAGCGCTGCGATCAACACCAGGGCCGCAAGAGTGATTCCCGCTCTTCTCTTCCACATACGTACCCCTTGGGTCCTCCATTTGGAATCGCCGGTGCAACGCGTAACGTATCACAGGTCACTGCCGGTAAATGAGATCCTATATACGCGCACACTTTCGCTGTTCTTACTGTATTGCCGGAACTGTTACGTTAAAGTTATGCCGCCTTCATTGGCCATCCCAATGCTGAACTTCTCCGTGCGCAGGCTTCTCAGGCCGTTTTGCGGACCTCTCAATGCGCCACACTGGTAATTTCCAGGCGGGTGCAGTCGTAGGTATTGCGGCAACGAAGAGGGCGGATAGTTACATCAACGGATTATGTAACAGGCAGGCATGGGAATCCACGTTTCCGCAAATGCGTTATGTTAGGCTGAAATGGCCGCGTTTATATGGGCACCTACGGGCTAAAGCGACTTTGAGGCCATGAGTTAGCCTACGTGGTGCCGGAAGATCACTATCGCGGTCAGGGAGGTTGATGCAGTGTCTGTCACCATCATCCGCCGCGGTTTGCTGCCATCGCTGCTCGCCGCCCTCATCCTGGTCCTCATGGGCTGCAATGATGAGTTCTCCGGAGATTTCACAGTCTCGCACAGAAGCTCGCTGCTGCCCAACTGGAGCATCGAAGAGCTAACCGGTAACGCTGACATCGCTGTCATTGGGACAGTCGGCCAGACACTGGACACCCGGTTCGCCCCCATCAATTCCAGCGAGAACCCTGGCGTAGGCTACTCTTACACAACAGTGCTTCTAAATGTTGAAGATGTTGTTCATCCAGGCGAATCCCTAGCCTCAGAAATCGCTGTGCTGCTTGAGCCATCAGTGGTATCAAGCGACGCCAGTGTAACCGCGTTACAATCCCGTGACATTCCAGGGTTCGAAGCTGGAGAGCGGGTCATGGTATTCCTTGAAAAGGTGCACCCGAGCCTGATCGAAGACGGTGTGGTCAGTGTGCCCGATGGCTTCACCAGCGATACATATTTTAGGACCCTGGTCACAGCCCGGTACGGAAAACTCCTGCCAGCGGGCAATGAATGGCGTGATTCCCGCTCTGGTGAAGAAGTCAGGCTGGCTGCGGTCGAGTCTGGTTTCGCCAGCAGCAACTAATGAGGCCACCAGCCACAAAAGTTGGGTGATACAGGCCAGTGGAGCCGTGAGAGCCTGGCACGTCCGTTGCTCCAGCCAAGAGGTGAAAATTGCGGAAACGACACACCCTGCTGGTGATTGGACTGCTGTCTGCCTTGGCCGCTGTCTCAATCGCTGCAATAACAGTTTCACCACTGGGCGATGACAAGCGCTCGAACCAGGCTGCGGGCGACATGCCTGCGCCCTCGGAGATTGGCGCGTCCTTCCATGGCGGCGGCGGGCAGGCGGTCCGCCCCGGAGCGTTTGAGCCCGGTATAACCCGTGAGGAAGCGGAAGCGTCTGCGCTGGAGTACTTCCTGGACGGGTTCGGGCTTCCTCCAAGGCAGGACATCATTGATCTGCTGGACGTGGACTCCACCCTTGGCCTGTACACAGGCTACCGGGAAGAATCAGCACAGCCCGATGACCTGCAGGGCCAGTCAACATGGCCGGTGCAGGACCGTGAAGTCTGGGTGGTAGTGATCGGCAACCTTCCGGTCTCCATTCGTTTTGGTGTGCCCGGGCATGACATAGACCCGGACGCCATTCCTGCTCTAAGACTCTCGGTTGCCGTGGACGCGGCGACGGGGGAGGTCATCAACACAGAACTGTCCGGCGCAGGACACAGCAGCCCCGAATGGGACGAAATCCTTGAAGAGCTGCGCACAGAGCAGCCTTCCAAAGACCGGCCACCCGGCACACCCACGCCCGTCATAGAACCGGCTGAATAAGGACCTACGCACTCAATTAGAGGCCCGGCGATACATCGCCGGGCCTCTCCGCGCTGTCTTCAGCAGTCAGGAACCGCTGACAAACCTGCCGTGGAGGGTCGCTGCGAAGTGAGGGTCACGAACATGTCAGCGACTCCCGAAACGGCGCCTGTGCTGATCCGTCGCGCATCTAACGGTTAGTAGCTTTTGATAGGCCATGCGGTCGCCGTTCCCTGCATGCCCACCCGCTGGTGGGAGTATAATTAAAGGGAGTTGCGTCCAAGTGTGCTGACGCAAAGTGGCGGCGCGGGTTCGGTGTCGCGGCCGCTGCCTGTCCTCCCTGCCACGAAGCACTGGGGGACGGAGAAAAAAGCCGATCTAGGAGTTCCATTTAATGGCGACCACATCCCGCAGCGATAACGACAAGACCGCGAAGAAGGCCCTCAAGGCAAAGACTGCCAACAAGAAGAACGGCAAGGCTTCTTCCAACGGCAGCGTTCACTCCCGCATTTGGAGAGAATCTGACAAGCCCGAGGTGGGCAACTGGCGCGTCAAGGGCGGCCTGGCCCAGATGCTCAAGGGCGGCGTCATCATGGACGTGGTGACCCCTGAGCAGGCAGTGATTGCCGAAGAGGCCGGCGCAGTGGCAGTCATGGCCCTGGAGCGTGTTCCCGCGGACATCCGCAGGGACGGCGGCCTGGCCCGCATGTCAGACCCTGACCTCATCACGGGCATTATCAACTCCGTGAGCATCCCGGTCATGGCAAAGTGCCGTATCGGCCACTTTGTTGAGGCCCAGATACTTGAGGCCCTCGGCGTGGACTACGCTGACGAGTCGGAAGTTCTCACCCCGGCAGACGTTGAAAACCACATAAACAAGTGGGACTTCACCATGCCGTTCGTCTGTGGCGCCCGTGACCTTGGCGAGGCCCTCCGCCGCATTGGCGAAGGCGCTGCCATGATCCGCACGAAGGGTGAGGCCGGCACCGGTGACGTTGTGGAGGCTGTGCGTCACGCCCGCACTGTGCTGGGTCAGATTCGCAGGCTGAGCACCATGGATGACACTGAGCTCATGGCAGAGGCCAAGAAGCTTGGCGCTCCATATGAGTTGGTGGTTGAAGTGGCCAAGACCGGGAAGCTCCCGGTGGTCAACTTCGCAGCCGGCGGCATTGCCACGCCCGCAGACGCTGCGCTCATGATGCAGATCGGCGTGGAAGGTATATTCGTCGGCTCCGGCATATTCAAGTCGAACAACCCGGCGAAGCGCGCAGAGGCCATCGTGCAGGCCACAACGCACTACAAGGACCCGCAAATCCTGGCTGAGATATCGGCCGGCCTGGGTGAGGCCATGAGCGGCCTTGACACATCCAAGATGGTTGAGGAAGCCCGCATGGCCAGCCGGGGGTGGTAGCCACGAGCTCCACGAAAATCGGAGTTCTGGCTCTCCAGGGTGACTTCATAGAGCACATCCACGCCCTCCAGCGTGTGGGCGTGGAGGCCATTGAAGTACGCAAGCGTGAACAGTTGGAGGACCTCGACGGACTGATCATCCCGGGCGGGGAAAGTACGACAATCGCCAAGCTGATTGACCGTTGGGGCTTCAGGGAGGATCTGTCGAAGGCATCCCGGAACGGACTGGCTGTATGGGGCACGTGCGCAGGCATGATCCTGATGGCGGACCGGCTCACTGACCGTGAGCCCGCTCCGCTGGGCCTGATGAATATGACCGTCTCAAGAAACTGGTTCGGCCGGCAGGTAGACAGCTTCGAGTCGGACTTCGAGTTCAAGGGACTCAAGGGTGGACCGTTCCGTGCGGTCTTCATACGTGCGCCTGTGATCGATGAGATTGGCAAGGGTGTGAAGACCCTGGCCACGCTGCCGGACGGCCACGCTGTGGCTGTGCGAAGCGGCAGGATGCTGGCCACGGCGTTTCACCCTGAGTTGACCGATGATGACCGGGTGCACCGGTACTTCGCAGAGATGGCTTCCGGCAAGACGAATGGCCGAAAGGGTCCACAGAAGGAGTAAGAGCCACCAGGAATGATCCGTCACTTGCACCCGACTGACTCAGCGGGCCTCCTGCCGTTTCGGCAGGCCGCGGGCCGGGCGGAAGCTTGCACGCTGGCGGGTGCAATTCACGGTGGCCCGTCTTCATTCCCTGCGGTCCGTTACACCGGCATAGCCCTCTCCCCACGCGCATGGCAGAGCTGCTGGGTACAGACACGCCGCACCCGTATACAGGTCCTCCTCAGGGCCGGCCCCAGGTCAGGGCCGCTGGCGTGGGAAATCCGGGACCTGTACCTTCGTCGCAACTTCGTGCCGGAGTGCTGGGACGTGCTGGAGCAACTGTCAGTCCCCGCGGGGCGAGCCGGGGCGCGCCGATTATTCGTAAGACTGTTTGAGGGCAGTCCCTTGTTTGAACAGGCGCGGCAGGCAGGCTACATGACGGTTAACAGTGAGACGGTATACCGCACCGCGTCGGCCGCCGCTGCCCTGAAACGGCTCGCCGTCACAGGAACGCCGCTCGAATTGCGGTCACGGGAGAAGCACGATACCGACGCCCTGTTTCGTCTTTACTGCGCCAGCACTCCGCTCAACGTCCGGCAGCGCGTGGGCCAGACCGTTGGCGAGTGGAGTTCCGCCATCGAGCGGCCTTGGCGCAAGGCAAACGAATGGGTGCTGGATCATGGCGAAGGGCGGCTCGACGCATGGTTGCAGACCGCCGACACGTCCGCAGGACGGTACTTCGACGTGATGTGCTCAAGGGACGCCGCCGATGACTTGCAGAGCCTCGTCGCGGCAGCATTGTCAGAAGCGGGTGACGGCCCGGCGGTGACCATGGTCGCCGCGCATAACCGTGCGCTGGCAGCACTCCTGGAAGATATCGGCTTTGTGCCGGTGCGAAGTTATGAAGTAATGGTGAGGATGTTGGCGGTGCGTGTCGCGGAGACCCGCGGCGCTGTTGCCGCCATAGGCTAGCCCACCTCTTAAACAGGAGGTGGCGCCACGGTGAGAGGAATCTTGACCGAACAACAATTGCAAGCCAGGCCAAACCGACAGGTAGTTGACGACCTGGACGCGTTCATCAACGTCCTTCCCCAGCGTGTGAGGGACAGGCTGCACGAACGCGAAGATGTGAACCAGCTGGTGGAAGTGATTCTTGACCTTGGCCGCCCCGCTGAGGCGCGCTTCCCGGCAGGGCAGGAGTTGCTTGGAGAGGAGGACGTGACGCACGAGGACATTCAGCATGTCGTGCAGCGCGTCGGCCACTTCGGGGATGACAACCGCGCCGGGATCGAGCGGACGCTCCACCGTATTTCCGTTATGCGAAACCGCGCAGGAGACCCTGTGGGACTCACCTGCCGGGTGGGCCGCGCCGTCTTCGGAAGCGTGCGCCTGATAGAAGACCTGGTGGGCACCGGGGAGAGCATTCTCCTGCTGGGCCGCCCGGGCGTGGGCAAGACCACCATGCTGCGTGAGGTTGCGCGCGTGCTGGCTGATGACGCCGGCAAGCGTGTCGTGGTCGTGGACACCTCCAACGAGATCGCAGGCGATGGCGACGTGCCGCACCCGGCCATCGGTCGGGCGCGCCGCCTCCAGGTGCCCCACACGGAGCTTCAGCACCAGGTGATGATCGAGGCCGTGGAAAACCACATGCCAGAGGTCGTCATTATTGACGAGATGAGTACAGAGTTGGAGGCGATGGCCGCACGGACCATCTCCGAGCGCGGTGTGCAGTTGATCGCCACCGCCCACGGGAACACGCTGGCGAACGTTATCAGCAACCCCAGCCTGGCAGACCTCGCAGGCGGCACCCAGACGGTGACGCTCGGTGACATAGAGGCTCGCCGCCGTCGTACTCAGAAGACGGTGCTGGAGAGAAAGCACGACCCGACATTCTCGATAATCGTCGAGATCAGGGAGCGGAACAGCGTCAGCATGCACCGTGATGTGGGCTCTGTGGTGGACCGCATGTTGCGCGGCATCCCCGTGGCCCAGGAAGTGCGTTGGCTGGACGATGACGGCGACGTGCGCACGGAGATCGAAGAGCACCTCAACGCCGAGCCAGAGTTCCGCACGGCCGCATTCGATGTGAACCCAATCCGCCCGTCCAACGGCTCGGGCGATTGGCCGGGATCACAGCAGCCGGGCCGGGTAGAGAGGCGTCCAGTTGCACAGGCCGCGCCCGCTGCCAGTGCCGTTGCGCCGCCATCTGCCGCGGCCGAGGTGCAGGGGCCGCCCGTCAAGGTGCACCCCTTCGGAGTGCCGAAGCCTGCCCTGGTGGAAGCCATTGATCAGCTGAAAGTGCCCGTGGAAGTGGTGGAGTTCGCCGATGAGGCAGACATCTTCGTCACTACCAAGTCGCACTACAACCGCCGGCCTTCTGCTGTCAGGCGTGCGGAGCGCGAGGGCGTGCCCGTGTATGTCCTGCGGCGCGGCACTGATGACCAGATCGCGCTGTTTCTGCGCCGGTTTGGCGCGGCGGAAAGTAACGGCCGCTCCGGGGACGGTGCGGGAGAGAACGGCCACGTCCGTGACGCACTCGAAGAAGTTGAGACGGCCATAAACCGCGTGATGTCCGGCGAGCGCAAGGTGGAGCTTTCACCGCAGGCCTCCTTCATACGGCGACTTCAGCACGGCCTTGCGGGAAAGCACAACGTGGGCTCATCCAGCACCGGAAGGGAACCGGGCCGCAGGGTAGTCATCCGTCGCCGAAGGCGATAGCCTCTGGGGATGAACAACCCTGAAGCTGGCACGCTTATATCCATCGAAGGCGGTGATGGCGCCGGCAAGTCCACGCAGGCCGCGCACCTGGTGCGTCGGCTGAAAGAAGCCGGCCTTGCCGCCATGCATGTGCGCGAGCCTGGCGGCACGCCGCTGGGGGAGGAGCTTCGCCGCCTGGTAAAGGGAGCGGCAAACCCAACTGGCAGGGCAGAGTTGTTGCTGTTTGAAGCGGCACGCGCTGAACTGGTGGATAGAGTCATCAGGCCGGCGCTTGAGCGGGGTGAGGTTGTCGTAACCGACCGATTCTCGGATTCATCACTCGCCTACCAGGGCTACGGGCGCGGGTTGGGCCTTGACGCCATCCGGGCGCTCAACGCCTTTGCCACCGGCGGCATCATGCCCGGCCTGACCATCCTGCTGGACATGCCTGGTGGTGAAGCCTCCGCACGCATTGCAAGCCGCGACGGGGCGGCTGACGCGGCGGCCCGGAGGTTCGAGAACGAGTCGTTGGAGTTTCACAGGCGGGTGGCGGACGGCTACAGGCAACTGGCTGCATCTGAGCCGGGCCGGTGGGTTGTTGTAAACGCCGACCGTCCTGAAGAGGAGGTCGCCGCCGATATCTGGCGTCATGTATCCAGAGTGCTGGGGCTGAGCGCAGCCAGCTCCTGACGCGTCGGATGCAACCGGACGGTTGACCTGCCACTCGGCTGGCTACTGCTGCACCAGCCCCAAATCCTCGTAGACCGCTCCTGTGACGCGTTTCAGGCGGCGGTCGTGCCTTGGATGTCCCGGCAGGCCGTTGAAGATTAGCGCCACCGCCAGCCCGTGTTCCGGGTCTGCGAATCCCACGGACGACTGGTTTCCACCGTGGCCGAACGTCTTGGGCGACGCGTGAGGTCCAAAGCCGTACGGCGCTGTCTCACCGTGGTGCTTGTTGTCCACTATCACGCCAAGGCCCCAGTCCATCTTGTGGCGGAAGGTATGGTCAACCATTCCCAGCCTTTGCGGTGACACAATTTCGGCCACGGATTCGGCGCTCAGTATTCGAACGCCATCCAGTTCTCCCGATCCCAGCATCATCCTGTAAAAGCGGACCAGGTC
>JBBDMW010000013.1:20636-35492 GCA_040878005.1 Dehalococcoidia bacterium | reverse complement strand
TAGCGCGTGACGTGAAGCGTCGCACTGAGCCAGCCAGTTGACCTACGACATTGTCATCAAGAACGGGACCGTTGTTGACCCCTCACAGGGGCTGCATGCGAAAAAAGACGTCGCAATCGCAGGCGGGAAGATCCGGGCGATAGAGGACCATGTCCCGGACGGTGATGCCCACGATGTGATTGAGGCTGACGGCCTGCTGGTGACGCCGGGACTGGTGGACCTGCATGTGCACGTGTGGTGGGGAGTGGCGCACCTGGCGGTGGAAGCAGACCCGTCCTGCCTGTACCGCGGCGTGACGACTGCAATAGACGCCGGGTCTGCGGGGTCCAACACCATCGCCGGCTTCAACCGTTACGTAATGGACCACGCCCACACCAGGCTCCTGGCGTTCCTGCACATCTCAGGGATGGGCCAGCTGGACAACGACATCGGTGAGCTGACAGATATCCGCTGGGCGAGGGTGGAAAAGGCCGTGGAGGCGGCGAAGCTCCACGCCGACCGCATTGTGGGCATCAAGGTGCGGCTGACCGACAACATAGTCGGCGATAACGATGTCGTGGCGATTGACCGGGCGCTGGAGGCGGCCAAGGAGCTGGACAAGCCGCTGATGATCCACATCGGCGGGTCGGTCCACCCGCTGGAGGACCTGCTGCCGAGGCTTCGCCCAGACGACATAGTTACGCACAGCTTCACCGGCAACTACAACGGGATACTGGACAACAACGGCCGCGTGAAAGACGTGGCGTGGGATGCACAGAAGCGGGGCGTGGTGTTCGACGTGGGCCACGGCGCGGGCAGCTTCTCATTCCCTGTGCAGGAGAAGGCGCTGGAGGACGGGTTCGGCCCCGGCACGGTGAGCAGCGATGTGCACCGCTATAACATCCGGGGACCGGTGTTCGACCTGATCACCACGCTTTCAAAGTACCTGTACCTGGGCTATTCGCTGGATGACGTGATTGCGATGGGCACCACGAGGCCGGCGCGCGCTGTGCGGCTGGATGAGCACATCGGCACGCTAAAGGTCGGCGCTGACGCAGACGTATCCGTCATCCGCCTGCGCGAAGGTCCGGTGAGGCTTGTGGATGCCCGGGGCAACGAACGCGAGGGCAAACAACTGCTGCTGCCAGTTGAGACTCTGCGCGCAGGGAGGCGATTCCCGCCCCAGCATTCAGCCCACCCGCTGCTTGCCGCACATGCCCACGGACATCCGCATCACGCCTGAGCGGCCCGCGCTCATGTATGTTTGCGTGGACACACCCGCACTCCATGGCGATAACTCCAGAGGAGGATCAGACAATGGCTACAACACTGCCAACTGCGAAGCTGGGCAAGACCGGACTGGAAGTTACCCGCCTGGGCTTCGGGGCCATGGAGATCAGGGGCGCGCCACGCGGCCGTGATGTGACGCCGGACCAGGCAGAAACCATCCTGAACGCCGTGGTTGACGCGGGCATCAACTACATAGACACGTCAATCGACTACGGCCGCAGCGAAGAGCTCATCGGCAGGTTCGTATCTCACCGCAGGTCTGAGTTCTACCTGGCGTCCAAGTGCGGGTGCCATGTTGGCGCAGCGCCGGCTCCTGCCGGGCAGCGCTCTCCCCACGTTTTCACACGAGAGAACGTCATTGCGGGCGTCAACCAGAGCCTTGAGCGCATGAGGACTGACTACCTGGACGTGGTGCAGTTCCACGCCAGCCCGAACAGGCAGACGCTGGAACAGGATGGCGCGTTGCAGGCGCTGCAGGACCTTAAGCGAGAGGGCAAGGTGCGCTTCCTGGGCATGTCGGGCGTACTGCCGGAGCTTGCAGAACACGTGGAGATGGGCGTGTTTGATGTTCTCCAGATACCGTACTCAGCCGTCCAGAGGCAGCACGAGAAGTGGATATCAAAGGCCGCGCAATCGGGAATCGGAACGGTAATCCGTGGAGGCGTTGCACGAGGCGAGCCGGGCGAGTCCGGCGTCACTCCTCCTGACTCATGGTCGCTTTTCGAACGTGCCAGCCTGCAGGAGCTGGTTGGGGAAGGAGAGAATCGGACATCATTCATGCTGCGGTTCACGCTGTCGCACCCTGACGTTCACACGACTATCGTGGGCACGTTGAATCCCGGCCACCTGGCG
Organism: Dehalococcoidia bacterium; assembly: GCA_040878005.1. Lineage (GTDB taxonomy): Bacteria > Chloroflexota > Dehalococcoidia > Lucifugimonadales > Lucifugimonadaceae > JBBDMW01. The sequence continues at coordinate 33,371 of JBBDMW010000013.1, read as the reverse complement.
GCGAACGCCGAAGCGGCGCAGCGCGGCCCGCTCCCTGCTGATGTTTATGAAGAGGCGAAGAGGCGGCTGGACGCTGCCGGTGAGTCGCCTGTCGAGGTGGGATGACCTGTTGCCGCCTCATGGCAGCGAGAGCGCCGGCGCTGGACGAATCATGCAGTTGTTTGGAGAAGCTTAGGAGAAAGCTCAGTACATGAAAATCACCGACTTAAAGTGCACGACCATTGGCACGAACCCTGTGATCCGCATCACCACGGACGAGGGGATCAGCGGCCTTGGGGCCGTGGAGCACGCCAAGGGCTACATCAAGCCGCACGTTATGTTCTACAAGGACCTGATAGTGGGCGAAGACCCGCGCAACGTTGAGCGGGTGATGCTCAAGATCCGCAGGATGGGCGCCTTCAAGCCATGGGGCAGCGCCGTCAGTGGAATCGAGATGGCGCTATGGGACATCGCCGGCAAGGCGGCCGGCCTGCCCATCTACAGGCTGCTGGGCGGCAAGGTCCGCGACCGGGTACGGGTGTATAACGGTGCGGTCAGGTTCCCCATGAACGGACAGTCCCCGCAGGACTACGCCGACAACATGGCGAAGATGAAGGCTTCCAAAGAGAAGTTCTCCATCATCAAGCAGGGAATAGCGTTCCACAGCCAGATGGCCCGCGAGATACCAGGCTTTTTCTACGGCGATGTGCAGCCGGGCCGCAGGCACCCGAACCGCGGCCTGCTGACCGAGCGCGGCCTGAAGCACGTGATCGAGTGCGTGGAGGCCATGAAGGACGTGCTGGGTGATGAGGTGGGCCTGGCCCTGGACTGCGGGCCGGGATGGACCGTGCCGGATGCGATCAGGCTGGCGAAGGCGCTGGAGCCGCTGAACATAATGTGGCTCGAAGACATGATCACGGGCGACTACACGCCGTACGTCCTCGCCGAGCTATACCGGGATGTGACGATGAGCACCTCCACGCCCATACATACCGGTGAGCAGATCTACCTGAGGCAGAACTTCAAGCAGCTCATTGAGACAAGGGCCGTGAACGTGGTGGGGCCGGACCCCTGCGACGTGGGCGGACTGGCTGAGCTCAAGTGGATTGCAGAGTACGCAGACCTCCACGGCATCCTGATGGCGCCGCACGGCACCGGCGATGGCCTGATTGGCATGGCCGGGCTGGTGCAGCTTGCAGCGACCCTGCCGGACAACTACATCGCCTTCGAGTATCCGATTGGCGACCCGGACTGGTGGCACGACATTGTTGAAGGGCTGCCAGACCAGATTGTGAAAGACGGCTTCATAGACGTGTGGGACAGGCCGGGGCTGGGCATCGACTTCAAGGTGGACGCCGCACAGAAGTATCTCCCGGCAGGTGACGAAGACTTCTTCGATTAGGCTGAACGCCCGGGCAGAGATGCAGGTGAACGCATGGAGCGTCGTGGGAAACCGCGGCGCTCCATTCATTAAGGCAAGCCTGCGACGGTGCCGCGGGTGCAGCGCTGCCCCTCAGTCCAGGTGGAAGACCTCTTCCAACTCGATCATGTTCTGGTCGGGCAGGCCTGCCGGGGCCTCAAAGTACGGCTTCATGAACTCCTGCCAGCGCCGGTTCACATCCTCGCCGGCCATACCGTCCAGCGCTGCCTGGAAGTCATCCGGCACCTCCACGTAGCCAAACATCAGGCCGTCAGGGCGCATGAAAAGCGAGTAGTTGTGCCAGCCATGTTTGCGAAGGGCGTCCAGCATCTCCGGCCACACATTGCGGTGATGCTCCTTGTACTCCTCGATCATGTCCTGCCTGACCTTTAGCTGGAACCCGACTCTTTTCATCCTGGCCTCCCTGCTTATTGACCGTCCACTGAGGCGGTAAAGATTGCGGCGGGGTCTGCGCACTGCATCAACGGCACCCGGCTGCCACCACACACAGCCACACCCGCGGCGTTGTGAGTGTAGGCTATGCTCGACTACCAGATCACCCAGGGGGAGACGGATGAAATCGTTCGCGCAGGCGCTGGATCTCAAAAATGACCCAGAAACCATTGAGCTTTACAAGAAGTACCACCGTGAGGTGTGGCCGGAGGTGCTCGAGGCGCTTCAAGGGCGCGGCATCGAACGCATGGAGATATTCCTGCTGGGCAACCACCTGTTCATGTACTGCATAGTCCCGGACGACTTTGACCCCCGGCGAGACTTTGAGGCTTACACGCAGTCCAGCTCACCACGTCCCAAGGAGTGGAACGACCTGATGTCGACGTTCCAGCAGAAGGTCGCCGAGGCAGGCCCGGACGACTGGTGGACCCCCATGGAGCGCGTGTTCGACACGGAATGGTTCAAGGGCAAGTAGCGGCTGTGCTGCGACTCATCAGCCGCACTCTCCCGCCGCTGGCGTGGGCAGGAGTGATCTTTTTCCTGTCACACCGCCCAGCCTCTGACTACGAAACCACCGCCGGAGCGCTGCCGAACTTTGCCGGCCGGGACTACATGGCGCACGGGATCCTGTACTTCGTCCTGGCAATCCTGTTGTTCCGCATGTTGACGGGCGTGAGCGGCGGCGCTCGCCTGTGGCCGGCGGCAGCCACCGTGGCCATGGCTGTCCTGTACGGAATCACGGACGAGTATCACCAGTCGTTCATACCCGGTCGCACGGGCAACTCCCTGGACGTGGTGGCGGATGGCCTGGGTGCGCTGGCTGGCGTGCTGGCCGTCATACTGGCCGAGCGCCTCTGGGTGGGTGCGCGGCCCGGTGATGCCAAATCGGCAAAAACAAGCCAGCATACGACCGTGGGTGATTAGAATCGAACGCCGTCCGGATGCAGAATGGCATTGCCGGGCTGTTTTGCGCGGTTGAGCATAAGAGGGTTGGAGTAGCTGCAGATGGCGACAGCGGACAACAGGGAACCGGAGGACGAGCGCCTGATGGAACAGTTGCAGGGCGCCGTGGGCATGGCTGAGGAGATGGCGCTGCCGCCTACTGAACGCTGGGCGGCGAGGCGAATTGGCGATGACCTGATCCCTGCGCTATTTGAGGCGCGCACCTATATCGAGGTGGGCCGCGTGGCTGCGCCTGAAATTCGCCTGGGCCTGACCCGTGCCTCACTGGTCGCCAGCGACCTTGCGGACGTGGACCCAAGGTTCGCACCTCTGCACAGCCGTCTCAAGGTGCTCCAGGAAAAAGCGAACATGGCTGCCCGTGAACGCTGATTTACGGACAGTTATCAACAGGGGTTCCGGGGGCCACTGTGCTACGATTGCCCAACTCCACGGAGGGGACAGCCGTGGAGACTGAAGGGCAACCGCAGGGCCGACGAAGGGTCGATGTCCTGGTTGATGAGCCATTCGACGAGCGTGTGTCCGCACCCTTGTTGGACCTCATCAGGCGCATCGCCGAGGTTTCGCTGAACCGTGAGCATTCTGCCGGCCCCGATCTCGTCACAGTGCTGGTGACCGGCGACGAGACGCTGCGTGATCTAAACCGCCAGTTCAATGGAGAGGACGAGGTGACAGATGTGCTGTCGTTCAATGAGACTCCGGGCTGGCTGAACGGCACGCCTCCCCAGGAAGCGGGCGGCTGGGCGCTGGCGCCCGGCGAGGAGCCGAGGCTGGGAGACATTGTCATATCCCTGCCCCAGGTTGAGCGGCAGTCAGCGGAGGCCGGAAACTCGGTTGAGCGAGAGTTGGGCATGCTGACGGCCCACGGCGTGCTGCATCTGCTGGGCTATGACCACGCCGAGCCGGAAGAAGAGCGGGTCATGTTCGGCAAAACAGACGAGATCCTCGCACTCGTATTCAACGACTAGTCCACACTGACCAACAGGCAGGCCGGAACGGCTGAACCCCACCAAGATGCCAGGCAACTCGCAGGTCTTCTATAGAAAGTGGCGCCCCAGGCGTTTCGATGACGTGGTGGGCCAGGAACACGTATCGAACACGCTCAAGCGAGCCATCGCCACGGAGCGCGTGGCACACGCTTACCTGTTTACCGGGCCGCGCGGCGTGGGCAAGACCTCCTCCGCCCGCATCCTTGCCAAGGCGCTGAACTGCACCAGCCTCCAGGACGGCGAGCCCGACGACACATGCGATAACTGCATTGCGGTCAACGAAGACCGCATGATGGACCTCGTCGAGATTGACGCTGCGTCCAACCGTCGCATCGATGACATCCGGAACCTGCGCGAAAAGGTCCAGTACGAGCCGGTGGCCGGGCGCTGGAAGGTGTACATCATCGACGAGGTCCACATGCTCACGACAGAGGCGTTCAATGCCCTGTTGAAGACATTGGAGGAGCCTCCACCCCGCATCGTGATGGTGCTGGCGACCACCGATGTGCACAAGGTGCCGGTGACCATAGTCAGCCGCTGCCAGCGCTACGACTTCAAGAGGCTGTCCAACGACGATGTGATAGACCGGCTGGCGGAGCTATGTGGCGCAGAGGACATTGAGTGCGAGCCTGAAGTCCTGGCGATGATAGCGCGGGCCGCCTGGGGCAGCCTGCGGGATGCTGAAAACCTGCTGGAGCAGCTTGCTGTCTCCTATGGGCAAGAGATAACGGAAGAGCAGGCCCGCGAACTGTTGGGCCTCGGCGATACGGGCGCTTCGCTGGAGATGGCCGTCGCCCTACTGGAGGGGGACACGGCTACAGCGCTGGGCGTGATCAACCGCGAGGCGGCGCGCGGCGCTGATCTACGCGGCCTGCGAAACGGAGCGGTGGACGCCGTCCGGGCGGCGCTGCTTCAAAAGGCGGGCGTGCAGGATGCCCTCAGCCACTCATCAGAAGTGCTGGAGGCCATGAGCACCCCCGGCAAGCAGGCGAAAATGGAAAAGCTGCTGCATGTCCTGTCAGTGCTTGGCCAGGCAGACCTCAAAGGCGATTCATCTTCTCCCCTGCCGCTTGAGCTGGCGGTCCTGAAGGCGGCGTCCGCACCGGTACAGGCGGTGGCTGCAGGTGCTGTCCCGGCGCCGATGCCGTCGCAGGGAGCGCCGGCGGGCGGGCCAGGCAGGTATCCGTCCGGTCCACAACAGGGACAGGCGCCTCAGCCGCAGCGACAGCCGCCGTCACCCTCCCAGGAGGAAGAGCCGAGGCAGCGACGGCCCACTACCCCTGCTCACGAACGGTGGAACCAGGTGCTTCACACGCTGCGCCGCACGAAGATCCGGCGGTACGTGCTGGGGGCGCTCCTGCGCAACGTCGAAGTGGTAGACCCGGAGGACGGCAGGCTGGTGCTGAAGTTCCGCAGCACCTCGCTTCGCGAGAACCTCCAGGAAGAGTTGCAGGACGCACGTGCACGCGAAGCCCTGAAAAAGGCTGTGGCCGACGCCTACGGGGCTGACCTCGAGGTAGAGATAGGCGACCCCGACGGCAACGGCGGCGGAAAGGACCGCAGCGACCCGGCGCTGGACAGCCCGCTTGTCCGCGCTGCGATGACCATGGGCGCCCGTGTAATGGGAGAAGAGGAGCTTCCCGGGGAGGACAAGTAGGCTCGGCGAACACGGTCTCCGTTCAAAGCAAGCAGGTTTCGCCGCTTGGCCTTAACATTGAACTGGAGCGATAAGTCAGCACGGATGAACTCAGTGACAGGATTGGCGGCAACGCCTCCCGTCCCGGCCCGGCAGGGAGCAACAGGTAGCCAGACATGATGAACAAGAATCTTCTAAAGCAGGCCCAGCAGATGCAGGCCCGGCTGGCAAAAGTCCAGGACGAGGTAGCCGAGATGCGCACCGAGGCCTCCGCGGGCGGCGGTGTGGTCAAGGTTGTGACAGTGGGCACCAGCAGCATAGAGTCGATAGAGATCAACCCGGAAGTGGTTGACGCCGCTGACGTGGAGCTTCTCCAGGACCTGATAATGGCAGCCGTGAATGAAGCCCTGGAGTCTGCCCAGAAGACGGCGCAGGACAAGATGAGCGCCGTAACCGGAGGGATGAACATCCCCGGTCTCGGCTAGCACCCCATGTCATCGTCAGACATTGCTCCATCAGCGGCCCCGCCGGTCGCCCGGCTGATCGACGCCTTTCACCGTCTGCCCGGCGTTGGCCCCAAGAGCGCGCAGCGGCTCACGTATCACCTGATCCGCATGCCACGCGAGCAGGCGGAGGAGTTGGCTGAGGCGATACTGTCCGTGAAGGACCGCATCGTCCTGTGCGAAGTGTGCATGAACATCAGCGAATCGGCGGAGTGCACCATTTGCAGGGACTCCAACCGTGACCGCACGCGCATATGCGTGGTTGAGGAGCCGCTGGACGTGGTGGCCGTAGAGCGTGCACGTGCATTCAGGGGGCTGTACCACGTCCTGCACGGGGTGATATCCCCGGTGAACGGGATAGGTCCCGAGGAACTGAAGCTGCGGGAGCTGCTTGAACGCCTGCGGGATGAAGAGGTGCAGGAAGTGATCGTGGCCACGAACCCGAACCTGGAGGGCGAGGCTACGGCGATGTACATCCAACGCCTTATCTCTCCGCTGGGCGTGAACGTGACCCGGCTGGCACGCGGCCTGCCGGCCGGGGCAGACATCGAGTATTCGGATGATGCGACCCTGGCACACGCCATGGAGTCACGCTCAGCATTCGCACGTGGCGATGATGAGGAGCAGGACAGCAGCTAGCCGCAAACCGTGACGGCAGGTCTGGCGGTCGAGCAGCGTTGGCACCGCCTGCACCATTCGCAGATCAAGGCGGCATGTTGGGCATACGGGTTCAAGTCTGGGTGCGGCCGCGATTACGGCCCGCCAGGGCAATAATTGCATATGGTATCTTCCCGCCCGCGCACTTACTCAACCAACGGCCTGGTCATACGCCTGCAGGACCTGGGCGAAGCTGACCGGCTGTTGACGATCCTGACGCCTGAGCGCGGAATCCTGCGCGCCGTGGCGCGCAGCGCGCGCAAGCCCAAGTCCAGGGTCGGCGGCCACCTGGATCTGCTGCGTCACGTGTCGCTTTCAGTTCGCGAGGGCCGGACGCTGGACAACATCAGCCAGGCGGAAACGGTCTCAAGCTTCCGCAAGTTGCGCAACAGCCTGGCCCGCATGTCTCGCGGCCTCTACATGGCAGAGCTGGCGGAGAAGTTCTCGGTTGAGGGTGGCTCAAACCCGATTGTGTTCCGCCTGCTAGTGTCAGGACTGGCCCACCTTGAAGAGGCAGACCAGCCGGATATGCTGGTCCGGTGGTACGAGTTATGCCTGCTACGGTTGAGCGGCTTCCAGCCGGGCGTGTCTACCTGCGTAGAGTGCAGCGGCTCGCTTGAGCAGGAAGAGCACGTATTCTCTGCGGAGCGTGGCGGCATTGTGTGTCCGGATTGCAGGGCGGCAGGCGGCGACATCCTCTTGCCCGCCGGGGTGCCGGCCATCAAGGTCCTGCGGCACCTCAGCAGGTCTGAATGGCCCGCAGCGGATGGTCTACGCGTGGGATCGGATGACCTGCACCAGGTGGACCGGATACTGCGTGAGCATATGCAGTTCGTGATGGACCGCGTCGTGAAATCGACGGCTTTCATGGACGAAGTCCGCAAGTGGCAGCCGGGCATGTTGAACGCCTGGTGACCGGGGGTCGTTGTGGCGAGAATTTATGAGTCGATCACGGCGGAACAGGCAGAACTGATCAGGCGATCACCGCTGTTCTTCGTGGCCAGCGCTGATCCCTCGCTGGCAGATACTGAGGCGGGCCTTGGCCCGGTCAACCTGTCCCCGAAGGGCGGTGTGCCGCTGCACGTACTCGACGACCACCGGGTGGCGTACCTGGACTACACCGGCAGCGGGAATGAGACGGCCAGGCACGCTGTCGCCGGTGGTCCTGTAACTGTAATGGTGTGTTCGTTTGAGGCCGACGATGCCGCCGTGGTGCGACTGTACGGGAAGGCTGCCGTTTCGACTCTCGAAGACTCGCCTCTGGCGGCTTTGCTGCTGGACAGCCCGGCTGAATCCATCCACCTGCCACAACGACAGGTGATCGAGGTCCTCGTGGACAGGACCATCACAAGCTGCGGTTATGGAGTTCCTGTGATGGAGTTTGCGAGGGAGCGCAACCTGTCAGGCCGGGGCCGCAGCTACAAAGAGGGCAGACGGGCGGAGAGGGCCGGGGGGTGAATGAGTCGATCAAACATGCTGAGTTGGTCCAGCGGGTTGCCAAGGTTTGACTGGACGACGTGTCGCTCGCAGCAACCACCTCCGAATTCCCATCCAACGCCCGGGCGGCTTCACCCAACTTGACCGAGAACCCTTCCTTACAGGTTGTTTAGTTGCATCGTAGATATCCTCAGGTACGAACCACACCCTTCGACGTGCGTACGTTTCATCATGAATTACAGTGGGGCCCCGAAATTCCACCCACCCCTCCCAATGCGTCAGGAGTGGCTCGTAATCAATCCTCAGCACCATCGCTCCCTGTGAGGTATGCCGAGGACGTGTATAGGGCTGATCTGTCTCATCACTCGCATACTTAAACCATAGGCCGCCCGCATTACGTTTCCTCGTTCGAAGGTGGTAACGCTTCCCATCCTGAGAGTCACCCTCGCTAGGAGAATCTCGTAATGCTCTGTCGTACACAGCGTGCAACCTAGCTGGCGGGTCAACTGGATCCACGTATTTCCAAAGCCGGAGGCCTAGACCGTACAAACGAAGCGAAAACCGACGTTCTGCAAAGCGGATGTAACACTCATTGGTTAGTTCTACTCGTCTCCGCGCGTGAATGCTCACCCTCCGATTGCGAACACGCCCCAAACGCGCCGGAATAACAGGCCGTGCGATGTCCAATTTAAAAGGATGCCGGTCGGGGCTGCTTCTGTAGTATCCCCACAAAGGCTTCAACAGCACTGCCAGGGATAGGGTGAGAAGGAGCTCGATCCAACCTGGATCAGTAAAATCGACCGTCATTAGTTCTCCGATGATTGTTATCAACGCTAGCGAACTTGAGAGTTCATTCGAACACCTGATTCTCGCATATGGTAATCATGTGTCCGGTGACATCCAACAAGCCGGTAGCTTGCCAAGATTGCTAGAATCGTGGTGGGCGCACTCTGCTGCCAGGGTGCAGGTTACGGCCGCGCCCCTTTCTACTTGCCAATCACCCTCACCCGGCAGGCATCTCCGGCACCGGGGCAGCGTTTCCTGCGCCAACCAATCAACTCATGGCTGATTCATCCATAAACGTTCGCGGCGCACGCGAGCACAACCTGCAAAACATAGATATCACCATCCCGCGGGACAAGCTGGTGGTCATCACCGGCGTCTCGGGGTCTGGCAAGAGCAGCCTGGCGTTCGACACGATCTACGCCGAGGGCCAGCGGCGTTACGTTGAGTCGCTGTCTGCGTACGCACGCCAGTTCCTGGGCCGCATGGACAAGCCGGATGTGGACCACATCGACGGCCTCAGCCCTGCGATATCCATTGACCAGAAGGGCGTGTCGCGCAACCCGCGCTCGACCGTGGGCACCGTCACGGAGATCTACGACTACCTGCGGCTGCTGTTCGCCAGGGCGGGTCGGCCACACTGTCACAACTGCGGCCGGCCAGTGCAGAAACAGACGGTCCAGCAGATCGTAGACTCCATGCTCCGCCTGCCGGAGGGAAGCCGCATCCAGGTGCTTGCGCCGCTGGTCACGCACATGAAGGGTGAACACGCCGGCATATTCGAGAGCGCAAGACGTGACGGGTTTGTCCGCGTACGGGTGGATGGCGAGGTTCGCGACCTTTCAGACCCTATAAAGCTCAACAAGAACAAGTGGCACGACATCGAGATAGTGGTGGACCGCGTTATCGTGGGGCCTGACACAGAGTTGGCGCGGCTCACGGATTCTGTTGAAACGGCGCTCAGGCTTTCCGGCGGAACTGTCCTCGCTTCAGTGGTGGACGGAAAGGACATCGTCTACTCAGAGAACTTTGCCTGTGTTCACTGCGACATCAGCATCGCGGAGCTGGAGCCTCGCAATTTCTCGTTCAACACGCCTTATGGCGCCTGTCCCACCTGCACCGGCCTGGGGTTCCGCCTGGAGGTGGACCCGGACCTGGTGATACAGGACAAGTCGCTCAGCCTGAACGGCGGGGCCATCGTGCCGTGGGCACGCGCAGGTGCAAACGCACCATGGTATGTCTCCACGCTGGCATCACTTGCGAGCCACTACGGCTTCTCGATGGACGCTCCGGTGCGTGAGCTCGACCCGGAGCACCTGCGGGTGATCCTGTATGGGACGGGCGGTGAGGGTGTTGAGGTGGCACACAAGACCCAGAAGGGACGCGTGTACCGCTGGAAGACGGCGTTCGACGGCGTGATTCCGAACATGGAGCGCCGCCATGTAGACACCGAGTCCGAATCGGTCCGGGAAGACATTGAGCGATACATGGCCCAGAGGCCGTGCGCCACGTGCAAGGGCGACCGCCTCAAGCCTGAGGCGCTGGCCGTGACGGTGCTGGGCATGAACGTCATCGCAGTGACGCGGCAGTCCGTGGAGCGCGGGCTTCAGTGGGTGGAGGCTTGCCGCACCGGAACATGGCCGGCCACGGAGACCGAGGAATCCCGTCCGGCGGTAGAGCCGCTGACAGATCGTGACCAGGCCATTGCAGACCAGATACTGAAGGAAATCGAAGCCCGGCTGGGGTTCCTGTCGAGGGTCGGCCTTGACTACCTGACGCTTGACCGAGCGGCGGCCACGCTCTCCGGTGGAGAAGGTCAGCGAATCAGGCTGGCGACGCAGATCGGCTCGGGCCTGATGGGCGTCCTTTATGTATGTGACGAGCCGTCGGTGGGGCTGCACCCGACCGACAACGACCGCCTGATCGAGACGCTCAAGAGGCTGCGCGATGTCGGCAACACCGTGCTGATCGTAGAACATGACGAGGCGGTGATGCGATCGTCGGACCACATCGTGGACATGGGCCCGGGCGCAGGCGAGCACGGCGGGCGCGTGGTGGCGGAAGGGCCGATAGAGGTCATTGAGAAGAGCGAAGAGTCTGTCACCGGTGCATATCTGAGCGGCAGGCGCACTATTTCCATCCCGGACAAGCGCCGCAACGGGAATGGCGATGAGATAGTCGTGCACGGCGCGCGCGCCAACAACCTCAAGAACGTAACCGTGAACTTCCCGCTGGGACGGCTGGTGTGCGTGACCGGGGTCTCAGGCTCCGGTAAAAGCACGCTGGTGAACGAGGTGCTTTACAAGAAGCTGGCCCAGCACTTCTACCGCGCCAAGGACCGGCCCGGCGAGCATGACGACGTGGCCGGCCTGGAGCACATCGACAAGGTCATCAACATTGACCAGTCGCCCATCGGCCGTACGCCTCGGAGCAACCCTGCAACCTATACCGGTGTGTTTACGCCCATCCGCGATATCTTCGCCACGATGCCGGAGGCCAAGGCGCGGGGATACAAGGCGGGCCGCTTCTCGTTCAATGTGAAGGGTGGCCGGTGCGAGGCGTGCTCGGGCGCGGGTTACGTGCAGATAGAGATGCAGTTCCTGCCGGACGTGACGGTGCCGTGCGAGGTGTGCCTGGGCGCTCGCTACAACCGCGAGGCGCTCGAGATCAAGTTCAAGGGCAAGTCCATCGCAGATGTGCTGGACATGACGGTGTCAGAGGCAGCGGACCTGTTCGAGAATATCCCGTCAATCAACAACAAGCTGTCGACGCTGCGTGACGTGGGGCTGGGCTATATACACCTGGGCCAGCCGGCGACCACGCTGAGCGGAGGCGAGGCGCAGCGCATAAAGCTGGCGTCAGAGTTATCCCGCCGCTCCACTGGCCGGACTTTTTACATCCTGGACGAGCCCACGACCGGCCTTTCGTTCGCAGACTGCGCCCGCCTGATGGACGTGCTGCACAGGCTTGTGGACGCCGGCAACACCGTCGTGCTCATCGAGCATCACCTGGACCTGATCAAGAACGCCGACTGGCTGATCGACCTCGGTCCGGAGGCCGGTGAGCGTGGCGGTGAACTGGTGGCCGAGGGCACGCCGGAGTACCTCGCCTCTGTGAAGACATCTCATACCGGCAGGTACCTCCGCGGTGTACCCGGCATCAAGCCCAGTGCGAAGGCGGAGGGGTCAGTCGGCGGCGGCCGAAAGACACCGGCCAGGACTGAGGCTGAGGACCCGGACTCGTCCATTCTGCCGCCACGGCCAGAAGACCTGACCAACGGGGCACGTGCCGCCAAGAACGGCGGCCGGTCGCGCGGGCGCTATCGCGGTCGCCGCAAGGCCGGCGCGGGACGCTGAGCCTCTCCTGAGTTCAATTTGAGCCGCCGGTGAGACGGATGGCTCACCCGATTGGCCAAGTGGCTCAAAAACCGTGTGTGACTGCCCTCAGACGCGATGTGTGGCTGGCATGGACGCCCGGTGCTTTTACCTACCGATACTCTGCGTAAAGCGAAATGAGGCGCCCGCCAACCCGGCGGCGGATGCGCCGATCGTCTCGCCGGCGGGGTAAAAACCCAACGGGGCAGGCGATGGAGAATCAGTCAAACCGGGGGGCGAGCAATGACCCTGATCAACATAGAAAACAACAGCACCAAGCCAGTCATGGTTCCCGCACGCGGGGGCTTCTCAGTGGTACTCGCGCCAGGCGAGCGCAGCACTGTGTGCCCCGAGGGCATGCAGGGCCAGGGCGAGTTCTGGAAGATGATGTCCAGGGGCGTGATTGCTGAGAAGGACCGGGTACGCATCAGGCGGGTCCAGTTCGTGCCGAGCGCAAGCTCGCACGGCGACTTCAACGAGGCTGCGTAGTCAGCTCGTCAACCTTACAGTCAAGGTTTCACAGGAAGGGGGGGGGGGCGGGGGG
>JBBDMW010000013.1:10049-20626 GCA_040878005.1 Dehalococcoidia bacterium | reverse complement strand
CCCCCCCCCTTCCTGTTTGGGTCCCGACTCCACCGCCTGGTTTGGATACGGCGTCCACCTCAACGGAGAGTGGCACTCTCCGTTGAGCCGAACTTTCGAACCGCTATACTACTGCCACGCAAGACTTGGTTAGTCTTGATGGCCCAGGCGAGGTCAATTGGGCAGGCGCACTTGTACTGGCCCCTGCCAAAGGCGCTCAACTTCGGCAGGGGCGATCATGGTCAGCTTTATTTGCGTTGCCAGGAGTGGACATGAGGACATGCCGTGAACACCAAACCAACTGACATCAATGACTATCTCTCTGCCGTGCCAGACGACGCCCGAGCGGCGCTCGAGGAGCTACGCCGAACAATCAAGGCCGCCGCGCCCGATGCCGTTGAATCGATCAGCTATGGCATGCCAACCTTTAAGTACCGGGGACGGCCCCTGATCTACTTTGCGGCGGCCAAGGCACACTGCGCTCTGTATGGCACTTCCAGGGGCACCATTCGCTTCCCCGCAGCAGAGCCACCGTCTGAATCACTGGTAAGGGCGCTGGTCAACGAGCGGATCGCAAACATTGAAGCGAAAGCAACCGGGCGCAAGAAATAGGAGTGCGGGCACTTCTGCCTGCACTCCCATGGCCACAGCCGTATTCACCAGGACATATTTGGCTGGCCCTGGGCCTTCTCCAGGGCCACCGTCACCTTGTCGCCATCCAACTCGTGCGTCTCAGCCGCAGCGCCTTCGGGTGATACGCTAAACTCAAGGCGTTCAGCAAGCGTCTCCTGCCGCACGTACTCTTCGTGAGCGCCCAGTGCGCCTGAGACTGTCTCCGGGGCATCCACGTACAGGCTGATGCGGTCGGATATCTCCAGTCCGGCCGACTTCCGTAGGTTCTGCACCAGGTGAACCACTTCCCGGGCCATGCCCTCAGCACGTAGCTCATCAGACACAGTGGTGCTCACTGCGGCTGCGTAACCGGCATCGGCGGCGACAGCATAGCCCTCTGGCGCAACGCGTTCCACAAGCACCTCGTCCGGCTCAAGCTCAAACTCGCCCGCCGTCACCGGACTGCCAGACTCAACGGCACGCGCCACTTCTGCAGCGTCCAGCGCGGCCAGGGCTTCACGGATCTTCTGAAGGTCCCGCCCATACTTCGGACCGAGCTTCGGCAGATTAGGCTTGATCGTAAACGCCTGCAGACCACCGATCTCCGCGGCGTCACGCACGGCTTTCACGTTCAATTCTTCCAACAACTGCGGAGCGATGGTTTGCAGGTACTTGCGCTCTCTGTCGAACCGCACCTCCACGAGAAGCTCAGCGAGGGGCTGCCGGACCTTGAGGCGGGACGATGACCGGGCAGACCGGCCCAGACTGGCCAGTCGCATGGCGAGGCGCGTCCGCTCGGAAAGCTCAGCGTCGATCAGCGATTCGTCCGACTGCGGCCAGTCGGTCAGGTGCACACTGTCGGCAGTGCCAGCCACCGGCCTCGCCACCAGGTTCTGGTACATCTCCTCCGTCACGAAAGGTATGAACGGCGCGAGCAGTCGGCTCAGCGTAGTGAGGGCGGTGTACAAAGTGTTGTAAGCCGCCTGCTTGTCGCCATCGTCCTCGCTCTTCCAGAACCGGCGCCTGCTACGGCGGACATACCAGTTCGACAGGCCGTCCACGAACTCCTCGATGGCCTGTGAGGCCGCCTCTGGACGCCAGTTCTCCAGGTATTCCGTCACGCGGCCGGTGAGCTGGTTCAATTCCGACAGCAGCCAGCGGTCAAGCTCGCTGCGCTCCCCCGGCTCACCTGCGCGGTCCGGAGTCCAGCCGTCCAGGTTGGCGTACGTGACGAAGAACGAGTACACATTCCACAGGGGTATCAGGAACTGGCGGCGGACCTCGTCGCCGGGGCCGTAGCCGAAGTTCAGGTTCAGCGCCGGGTTGTGACGGCTGAACTGCCACCGCATTACATCCACACCCATCCTCGCTGCACCGTCCTCGAACCAGATGGCGTTGCCCTTGGACTTGTGCATGTCCTCGCCCTTCTCATCACGCATCAGGGCGTATGAGAAGACGGCACGAGTTGGCTCCCGGTTCTCCAGCGCCGCGCTCATGGCGATCAGCGAGTAGAACCAGTTGCGGAACTGGCCGGGGAAGCTCTCTGATATCCAGTCCGCCGGGTACCACTCCTTCCAGTATTCTTTATCATGTCGATACTTGATAGTTGAGAACGGCACAATGCCGGCGTCCAGCCACGGGTTGCCCACGTCTGTGATCCGCGAGACCTTCCCGCCGCACTTTTCACAGGCGATCTTCACCGAGTCGATCCACGGCCTGTGGGGCGAGTGACCGCTGAACTCATCCCAGCCTTCTACGGCGCGTTCTTCAAGCTCCGTCTCGCTGCCCATCACGTCCACGGTCCCGCAATCGTCGCACTTGAATATCGGCAGGGCCAGACCCCAGTAGCGCTTCTTGGAGATCATCCAGTCGTGCATGTTGCGGAGCCAGTCCAGCTCGCGGTCCAGGCCGAACCCCGGCACCCACCTGATCTTCTTCGTCGCCTCGATCATGCGAGGACGCAGCTCATCCATGGAGATGAACCATTCGCTGACCAGCCGGAACACAAGCTCGGTGCCGCAGCGCCAGCACACGGGGTAGCGGTGACGGTATTTCTCAACCCTGTAGAAGACATTCTTGCTCTTGAGGTCGTCGAATATAAGATCGTTCACCTCTGATACAGGCTTCCCGTCCAGGTAGCCGAAGCCAGTCTTGTAGATGCCCGACTCGTCCAGGGGTGCGATCACCGGCAGGCCGTTCGCCTGGCCCAGCTTGAAGTCCTCGGCGCCCGCGCCCGGTGCTATGTGCACAATGCCGGTTCCCTCTTCCTCGCCGACATCCTCCCAGGCCAGCACGCGGTGGGCGTCCCGGGCCTCTGCCTGCGCCGGGATCTCATCGAATGGGCCGCGGTAACGCAGGCCAACGAGCTGTGAGCCGGGCACCTCCTCCAGCACCTCGTGGTCGCCTTTCAGCACGGATATCCGCTGCCTGCCCACGTACAGCACGTCATCGCCGTTGCGGACCTTCAGGTACGTGTGCTCCGGGTGCACGGCAGCGGCGACGTTGGCGGCAAGCGTCCACGGCGTGGTGGTCCATACCAGCAGGGACTCGCCGGGCCGGTCCAGCAGCGGGAACTTAACGAACAGGCCGGGGTGGACGATCTCCTGGTAGCCCTCGGTGACGATCTCGTGCTGCGACAGGCCAGTGCCACAGCGGGGGCACCAGGGCATGACATCTGTGCCTTCATACAGCCAGCCGTTGTCGTGGCACACCTTCAGGAACTGCCAGATGGTGTAATTGTTCTCGTCCGACATCGTGTGGTACGAGTCATCCCAGTCCATAAAGTAGCCCATCCGCTTGGACTGCTCGGTTATGGTGTCGGCGAACTTCATGACCCGGGCCTTGCAGTCTTCCACGAACCGGTCCACGCCATATGTCTCGATATCACGCTTGGACTTGAAGCCCTTCTCCTTCTCGACTTCAACCTCCACCCAGAGGCCCTGGCCATCGAAGCCGTTCTGGAAGCGCTGGCGGTAGCCCTGCATGTTGCGGAAGCGCAGGAACAGGTCCTTGTACGTGCGCCCCCAGGCGTGGTGCACGCCCATGGGGTTGTTGGCGGTAATGGGGCCGTCGATGAACGAGAAGCGCTTCTCCGAGTTGTCGTTGCGGTGAAGGTACCTGTCAACCACGCCGGAGTCGTACCACCACTTGAGCGTCCGCTCCTCGTTGGCGACAAAGTCAACCTTTGCCGGCACCGCTTCGAATGCGCCCGCGCCATTGTCCTGCTTTTCGGCAGACATCTTGTTGTCCGTTTCCTGGTGAACCATTGAAATCCCCGGTTGTCCCCGCGTGCTGTGGCTGCCCCGCCTGCCGCAGCCAATAAAAAAGCCCGCCCCTGGTCTGCATGTTCAGGGGCGGGCTGTTCACATACATAAACGGCACCCGCGGTACCACCCTGGTTCCCGCGACGCATGGCCATCATGCTATGCGGGCACTCAAGCCGGGGCGAACCCCGGGGCCGGTGTAACGACCGGCAACCTCGGCCTGGCTTACTGGGGCAGAACCCGTTCAGCAGGCGGCTAGGGAGTGATATTCGCTTCGCGCCCCGCGCCCGCTCACACCGTACCGGGCTCGCTCACCGGGGCCGACCAGAGCTACTCGTCTCCGTCAACGCCTTTACTACAGTTTAACTGATACACCCATGGAACAACTAGATACCCGATGATCATGAAGCGTTTGAGCCTTGCCAGAGGTTGTCTTCATGAGAAGCCGCCCATAAACCCAGTTGTTCAGAACCAGGCAATTCTGCGAACACAGTATTGTTCTTAACAGATTGCATTACCAAGTCAATAAGTGGACGTTTAGTTTTAGCATTCCTAGTCAATTTTCGAGCACCTTTGGCGATCAATGACCGATTACCTTCGGCAGATTCTGGCTCATCGCGGTAGTCAGCCGCAAAAAGAGGAACACCCATCTCTAGTGCAGCTAATCCTGCCGCATAGCTGCCGCTTGATGGACGAGCCTCGATCAGTATCATTGCTGCACTCAAACCAGCAATCGTGTAATTTCTTTGCATTGCTGATTGTGCATTCCAAGTCGCCCATGGAAGGAATTCACTCACAACAAGAACTCTAGACCAATCCCAAACGTCACGAAACGTTTTCTTTACGCGAAAGTCATTGAGGCCCTCTGCCAAAACAATTGTTGTCGTCCCACCATTTTCCAGTGCTGTGCGATGGGCAACCGTATCTACACCCGCCGCGTACCCTGAAACAATATTAACCCCGGAAGTTGTGAATTCTCGGCTACTATCTGACGCTGCTTGCAGACCGCGATCAGTTACATGCCGCGAGCCACAAAATCCTACTGAAGAAACGTCAAAAAGCTCTATGTTGCCCCTGAATGTAATTACCAGTGGCGCATCTTTACCTAAACGTTGCTTTAATTGCGTAGGATACTCTGGATCCTCAATGGAAATCATACTGACGTTCTGTGCTGCCTGCTTCTCCAGCTGCCGAACGATTTCAGATTTCATGCTGGCAACGGCTTCTGCTTTACGAACTCCCAACGCTGCAACCAAAGCGCCGCTAGAATCCACCGCCTCACGCATCGACAAACGATTCTCATGCGCCCACGCATGCAGCTTCTTAGCTGAAGCCGGACCAACTCTGGGTGCGCTCAATATTTGAAGAAAAGCCTCTGCAGACTGGCTCATGAGTTCACAGCCTCGACTGATTGTCATCGTTACGCAGCGTCTTCACGCAAGATAGGCCAAAGATTGCCCTCGCCCCTGCCTCCATGAGCATCATCGCAGCATAGTTCATGGTTACGCCCGACTGGTAGAGGTCGTCTATCAAAATGATTGTACGTCCACTGACCTGTGAGCCATCTACCTGAATGGTGCCCCGTATAGTATCAAGTTTGTTATCTAAACCAACGTTCTTGAGTCCAGTCCGAATGCCTATAGTCGTTAAGGCTTCTGTCAAATCGGTTTTGTTAAGGCGGGGTGCCAGTTGGGTCGCCACCAACTTTGGTATGGATGTGCCTCCGGTTGGATTAGAAGGGGGAACGCAGCAAACTGAATCAGCAGTACTGTAACATTCAACGTCTGCAACAAAGGTCAACAAGTGCTCGACCAGTTCACCCAAATGGGGCTGCATAGCCGGATCGTCGAGGTTTCCATATTTTAGGCTGAAGATGGCATTCCCTAATAAGGTTCTCGGACCTTCAGGACCACTTCTATCAAAATCCACTGCGAAAGATAACGCTAAGTTATCTCTAATACCTATGTACTTACCTATTTGCATAAAAGCTTGACGTATTTTATCAAGCTCGTCGCATTCTTCATGTATACCATCAAGAAATGTTCCACATAAATTCTTTTTCCGACCCCAAGGCCGCGGTCCAATTGAATTGATATCAAGTGCCAAAAAGGCATTCCAAAACGTTTCTTTACATGGCAAGGTCAAGCTCCAATCATTTCCTGCCTCTTGTGGCGGCTTAAGTAAATCTTTCCATTCATCGTTCAATTTCCATCGTCTTCGTTCTGTATCCGTTTGTAAACGCAGTACATCATCTTCTGTGATCGCATTTTGAATTGGAAAACTACTCTTAGCGAAACGAATAATCATGAAATGGCAGGGGGCATACATTGGCTGTGGTTTTGATCCGGATATTAGCGCATTTTGGCGATGTCGCCAAGACGTGTGTCGAAAAACGCCCCCCTGCCTCAACCCAGCGGTGCGGTGAACACTGGTTCATACCGGGGACCGCCCGGCATAAGGTGGCTTCGAAACAGCGTTATGGACTCCACGGGCACATCTGTCTGGTGTCGTGACCTGCGCGTGTTGCGCCAGCCGTAGCCCACATCGCCCGCCTCTCTGCCACGAACGTCACGCGCTACGCGCCCCACCGTGGCGTGTGGAACAAACGGCCTGCGTTCTGCCTCAAAGCCAAGCGTCGACAATGCCCCCACTACCCGGCCGTGAAGCTGTGCCAGCCGACGCACCTCGCCCTCAAAGCCCACCCACAGTATCTTGGCGTCACGGTAGCTCGGGAACGCCCCCGGCTTCGACAGGCTCACGGAGAACCTGCCTGTACGTGACGCTGCGTCAGTTAGCTTCTCAGTGATCTCCGGGACGCGCCCCGGCTCAACGTCACCCAGGAACTGGAGCGTCAGGTGAATGCCCTCACGCGGCCCCCATCGCACCAGCGGCTTTGCGTGTTGGGGCATGGAGTCCACCATGCCGGCAATCTCTTCCTTGACGTGGCGCGGCAGGTCAATGGCGACGAACAGCCGCCATGTCTCTACCTCCGGTGGACGCTGTCGATCTGAACCAGGCGGCTGCTCCGGGACTTCCTGCCCAACTGGAGCACCAGGCTCAGCCTCGGCCCCCTGCCCATCCTTGCCGGCTGCGGCCCAGTCGCCGCCCATCCAGGGGTCGCGTCCTGTGGGGGCCTGTCGTTTCTGCTCGTCTTCACTGGTCATGGTTCGAGTATATGCACCCCGGCCCGTTCACGTGCGGTGCGGCAGCAGCATTGCATCCCCGGCCGCACATTCGCCTATACTGCCGCGGCGTTCCGCCCCATGAAAGTGTGGAAGTACGGCCCCACACTTTCCGCGCCCACCCGATTGCCCAGAGAGACCAAAGGAAACCAGCATGAAGATCACGTCCGTCACACCCTTCATCCTCCATCCCGGCTGGCGCAAGAACTGGATATTCGTGAAGGTGGAGACGGACGCCGGCATCACAGGCTGGGGCGAGGCGTACACGCAGTACGACCGCGACCGCACCACGGTGGTGCACATAGAGGAGATGGGCAAGTACCTGGTGGGCCGCAGCCCGTTCAACATCAGGCACTTCACGCAGGTGGCATACGACGACTACGGCCAGCGCCGCGGCTCCATGGAGCTTTACTGCGCCCTCAGCGGCATCGAGGCGGCCATGTGGGACATCGTGGGCAAAGCCACCGGCCAGCCTGTATACAACCTGCTGGGCGGACCGTGCCGCGACAAGATACGCGTGTATGCCAATGGCTGGTACTGGGGCGCTGAGACGCCGGACGATTTCGCGCGAATGGCGGAGAAGACCGTGGAGGCAGGCTTCACGGCCATGAAGTTCGACGCCATCCACGGCCCGTGGCGGTCGTACGTTGCGAAGGACGTCCTGAAGCATGCGGTGGAGCGCATCAGGGCAGTGCGGGATGCGGTCGGACCGGACATAGACCTGCTGATAGAGCTGCACCGCCGGCTCGCGCCCATGCGCGCGGTGCAGCTTGCGCACGAGATAGAGGAGTTCGCCCCGTTCTGGTTCGAGGAGCCGTGCCCTGCGGAGAACCTCGATGCGCTGGCGGAGATTCGCTCGCAAACCACCATCCCTGTGGTCACAGGCGAGGCGCTTTACACGAAGGCGAGCTTCATGCCGGTGTTCGAGAAGCGTGCTGCGGACATAATCAACCCGGACGTGTGCAACGTTGGCGGAATCCTTGAACTGAAGGAGATTGCGGCCATGGCTGAGCCGCACTACGTGGCCGTCTCACCGCACAACTACAACTCCACCACGCTCGGACTCGCCGCCACAGTGCAGGCAGCCGCCGTGATGCCCAACTTCCTCATCACCGAATACTTCGTGCGGTTTACGGAGCCGGGCAGCAGGATATCCAGCCAGCTCCTGCCAAAGAACGGCTACGTTCAACTGCCGGATGCGCCGGGCCTGGGCATTGAGATCTACGAGGACAGGCTTGAGGAGTTCGCCTACCAGGCGTACGAGAAGCGCAACATCCCCATGTTCAACGAAGAGGGGCCATAAGTGAGCGCAGTTAAGACCACCGAAGTCAGCGTCATGGATTCCCGCGGGAACACCATTGATGGCAGCGTGGCACTGGTCTGGAGCACCAACGCTGCGTGGCTGTGCACGAATTGCAAACACCTCATTGCTGATGAAACGCCAGCCCTCCGCAAAGAGTCCAGGGTTGCCTGCCCCACCTGTCCGGCAGTTTATGAAGTGCTCCAACATCCCAACAGGAATGGACAGTTAAATAATGGCCCTGCGCGAGGCGTCCGCCTTCTGGACTGAAGGGTTGCGTACGGGCCAACTCAACGCGCGTGCCAGTCGCCTCATGTGTCCAGGACCAGCCCCCTCACGAATGTGACGAACCGGAGACTTTCGGCGTGAGTTGCAGCGTGATCCACCTGCTCATCGCGCCAGGCCTTCCGCCATGCCAGCGCGCTTTGAATCAGCCCTGACCACTCCGGAAGCTCCTCCAGTGCCCACAGTGCAGCCCGCCTCTTGGACGTCACTGCGCCTTTCCGGTGGAGATAGAGCGCCCGGCAAGCTGCCAGGATGGCATACGCCTGGTACTTCCTGTCCATTACTTCGCGCAGGTTCCCGGCCAGCCATGACACGTAGTCACGCACAGTCTGCACGTACTCCTCACGCGTGACCGGACCAATAACCGTGTTAACCGGAGGGCCGAAAAGCACCACGCCCCTCTCGCGTACAACGTACCAGTTCATCAGGTAGCCGCTGTCCAGTTCCTTCACGTGGAACGGCTCGCCCGGGCTGATGACCGCGATCTGGTGCTTCTCGCTTCGGAACGTCCTCAGCGCCGTCATGGACACGTACGCAACCTCGACACGGTCGTCCCATTCCGGGTGTTTGATCGCAATGTCCCGGTGCAGGGTACGCAGTGCGTCCACCTGTGAATTGTCCAGATCAGATGAGGTGACCGCCAGCAGGTCAACGTCGCTGATTCCGGGATCGAAGTCGCCTGTCACCAGCGACCCATACAGGTACACGCCGACAAGCTTTTCATGAAGGACCGCCCGAATACGGAAGACCAGGCTTTCAAGCAGCCTGTCGACCTCCGCGTATGATGTCTGGTGCATGCCGCTACGTTCACATTCCGAGCCTGGAGGCCGCCAGCCGGCATACCGGCTGCCCAGCGTCTATCTTAGGCTGCCGGTCCTGTTGTCGATGACTGGCAGGCGGAGCATGAACGTATGCCCGCTGTATAATCCGCCGGACTTCGCGGCAGGCATTCACTGTGACCTGCTGGACAGACCACTGCGCCCTGCCAGCGCCAACCCACCACCGGAGGTCATTGATGGCGTTACTTTTGAACCGCTCAAACGTCCAGGAACTGCTTTCCATGCCGAAGGCCATAGAAGTGGTGGAAGGCGCTTTCTCAGAACTGGACAACAATACCGCCGTCATGCCGGACCGCACGGTAATGATTGACCAGGACACCGGCGGATGGATTGCATCCATGCCGGCGTACCTCAAGAGCAGCGGCGCGCTGGGCATCAAGGCAGTGACGGTGTACAAGGGCAACCCATCCAAGCACGACCTGCCAACCACCCTGGCGACGATCCTCATACAGGACCAGGAGACGGGACAGGTGGTTGCGGTGATGGACGGCGGATACCTGACCGCCATGCGTACGGGCGCGGTGTCCGGCGTTGCCACGAAGCACCTTGCCCGCAAGGACGCAAAGATCGCCGGAATCCTGGGCACAGGAGTGCAGGCACGAACGCAGGTCCTTGCGATGGCCGCCGCACGTGAACTCGACTCGATTCTGGCGTTCTCGCTCGACCCCGACGACAAGCGGCAGGCCTTCGCCGAATCGCTTACCAAAGACACCGGTGTGCAGGTGAAGCAGGCATCCAGCATGGAAGAAGTGTGCCGGGAGTCAGACATAGTCGCACTCGCAACCACAGCAGCCAACCCCATAGTTAAGGGCGAATGGTGGAAGCCCGGCGCTCACATCAACGCCGTAGGCTCACATGCGCCGGGTGTACGTGAGCTTGATACGGCTACGGTCCAGCGGGCCAGGGTGATCTGCGACCAGAAGCAGGCGTGCCTCAATGAGGCGGGCGACCTGCAGATACCAATCGAGGCGGGCGAGTACTCTCCGGATGACATTCGCGGTGACCTGGGCCAGGTCATAAACGGCTCAACCCGCGGCCGTGAGAGCGACGATGAGGTGACGTTGTTCAAGAGCGTGGGCCTGGCGATACAGGACATATCGTGCGCGCGGCTGGTTTA
>JBBDMW010000013.1:0-9949 GCA_040878005.1 Dehalococcoidia bacterium | reverse complement strand
TGTTCAAGAGCGTGGGCCTGGCGATACAGGACATATCGTGCGCGCGGCTGGTTTACGAGGAGGCCGTCCGGCAAGGCATAGGGCAGGACTTCAGCTTCTCGTAGCGGCCAGTCAAACACCCTGGCCCAGGTTCTCTATCTCCACCGGCTCAATCTCATCCGCAGGCTGGAATCCGAAGATGCGGCCGTAGAAGTACAGTTCCGCCTCAAGCGAGCGCCGAATGTTCTCAGCGCGACGGAAGCCGTGCTGCTCGCCTTCGAACGGCACGTATGCGAAGAGCAGGCCCTTTGACCGCAGCGCCTCGACCATCGCCTCCGCCTGCGACGGCGGCACGATCTTGTCCTCCAGCCCCTGGAAGATTATGAGCGGGCATGACAGGCGGTCCGCGTAATCGATCGGCGAGCGCTGGCGGTAAAGGTCACGCTTCTCCGGGTACGGGCCTATCAGTCCATCGAGGTAGCGCGACTCAAACTTGTGGGTATCCGTGGCCAGCCTCTCTGCGTCCGCCACACCGTAGTAGCTTGCTCCGGCGGCGAAGACATCATGGAACGTCAGGGCACACAGCGTGGTGTAGCCTCCTGCGCTCCCGCCCCGTATGGCCAGGCGCTCACCGTCGGCGGCCCCGTTCGCCACAAGATGCTTCGCTGCGTTGATGCAGTCGTCTGTATCCACCACACCCCAGCGGCCCTTCAGCATCTCCCGGTAGGCCCGCCCGTATCCGGTCGACCCGCGATAGTTCACATCCACCACGGCAAACCCGCGGCTGGTCCAGAACTGGGCGCCCAGGCTAAGCGAGGAGCTGGTCGCTCCCGTGGGCCCGCCGTGGCTGATCACGATGAGCGGCGGCAACTCACCTTCCGGAGCAACAAAGTCCGGGTTCACAGGGGCGTAATAAAGGGCGTGCGCCACCCCATCATCGCTGGTCGGAAAGTCAATGGCCGTTGGCTCTGATATGTACGTGGCGTCCACATCGGCATCCAGGCTGCGCCTGACGATTTTAGTGGCGCCTGACTCAGCTAGTTCTACTACGGCTGGCGGCTCTGTGGAGCTCGCCGCCGTCATGTAGACGGTGTTGTCCCGTGATCCCAATGAGCCGATGGCCGTGTACCCGACCTGGATTCCGGTGATCACCTCGAGCCGTGGGTCCAGGAGTGTCAGCCGGTCTTCGCCATGCTGCGTAAGCTTGAGGACGATCCGGCCATCCGGGAGGAAGCAGTACGTGGACTGGCCAAAGACCCACTGCGGCTCACCGGACTCAGCATCAATGCTGCAAAGGCCGCGCTCACCATCGCCATCCAGCCTGTAGAGGTTCCACCAGCCTGTCTTGTCTGAAATGAAGTGGAGCGTGCCATCTGGAGACCACTCCGGCTGAAAGATGCTCTCAGTCATGCCGCCGGTGACTTGTTCAGCTTCTGAAACGGTTCCATCCTGGGCCAGTCGGGCCTGCCACAGCTCAGTGCCGTCCCAGGGCATGTTGGGGTGGTTCCACGCTGTCCAGGCAATTCGTGTCCCGTCCGGGCTGATGCGCGGGAACGAGTAAAAGTCGTGACCAGTGACGATCACCCGCGGCTCTGAGCCTCCGTCCGTGGGGACGGCGATTATCTCGTTCTGTGCCTCGCGGTCCTCAAAATGGCGCTCGCGCACGCACACCATGAACCGGCCGCCGGGAGCGATGCGGCCATCGGCATAACGGTCACCGGCGGGGATGGACGGCTCTGGCGTGATGGGTGCGATATCACCGTTGGGGTCCCGGCGGTAGATGCGCTGGTCGTCCCAGTTTGAGAAGAACACCACGCCGTTGTGGACCGCATATGCCCCTCCGCCATACTCGTGGACGCGTGTCCGGACATTGAACCCTTCCGGGGTTACGTCAGATACGGACCCGTCCCCGGCGCGCCTCACAATTACATTCCGGCCCGCCTCGGCAGCGCGCCCTTCCAGCCAGTACAGGTCATCGCCGTCCACACGCACTTCGCCCAGGCGCACGCCGCCCCTGGTGATCAGGTCGGTGGTGATGGGCGACTTCCATGATCCGTATGGAGCGGTTGATCGTTCTACCATTGGGCCTTGCCTGGACATCTGCGGTGCTGAGGATGGTAAGACGTGCGCCGGCGCTTACGCTGCGAACAGCCTGTGCGGCAGCGCAAGCCCATACTTTAACAGTGGCAGGTGAGTGTTTTCGACGACCGCGGGCAGTCCAGGATGACCCAGCGTCACCGCCACCAGCAAGGAGCGTGAGGCACGCGTACGCCTACGATCCCTCGCCGGACGCTGGAGTGAACGTCTCCTGCACCTCGCCGTTGACGATTACCTTGTACTCCACGCCCGGCTCGAAATCATGTCCAAGATGAACATAAATGGGGTGAGTCCGGCGAATCCACGCGCACCCCCAATTTTCGCCTGTCGGCGGCGGCTTCACGTCTGTCACTTCTATGCGAACCTCCGCGCCATCACGCTCCACGGTATGGCCATGGTGAAACCAGCCACAGCCAGGCTCGGTCGTAATGCGGGCCATGTAGCCGGGCCGGTGAGGAGACGTTGAGTACACGCTTACCTCAACTACCTCCGCCGGAGTCACTTCCCCGTCATCGAACAGACCCATGCGCACCTGGGGCGGCGGCGCAACCCCGTTTGTTGGCCAGCCCAGTTCCGCCTCCAATGCGTTGATGATGTCCGGGTTTTCACCAACGTACACAGCACCCAGGTTTTCTCTCGTGTATATGTGCGGCACGCCAGGCCACTCCCCCTGGTGACCCCGCCCGGGGCGCGGTCTGTCCCAGGCGCTGAGCGACAGGAACACCTCCACCCTTTCACCGTTCATCAGCAGCAGCGCGCTGGGCGAATCAGATGTGAGGTATGGAGGCCTGCCTATCACTCCACGGCCCTGCATGACCTCCAGCCCGCGGTGGCTCATTGCTTCGATAAAGCTGTCTACTGTGTACGGGAACGATGTATCGCTCCGCTCGCCCGCAAAGGGAGCGCCCGATACTTCCCTCAGGGTTTCCAAAAGAGCGTCGTCGCTGCCGATGTAAAGCGCGATCCACCCGTCCTGCTGATAGAAGCGGTGCGGCTCATCCCAACCAATGCGAACAGGCTCTTCCCTCCGGTACTCCACCAGGCTGCCATCATCCGACACTGAGCGAACAGCGGCGCTGATGGGGCTCCAGCGGTATGAGAAGTCAAATAGATGCAGCGGCTCGCCGTTAACAATCAGCACGTCGCTGCGCCTGCTGAAAAGCTCGATGCCAGCCTCAAACTCGGCCATGCCTTCAAGCCGCTCAACGGTGAAACCGCGGTCAGCGAGCACATCAGCCAAACCGTCCGGCCCGGACGCCAGGGTTGAATGGCCGCCGCCGGCGAACAGTTCCGCACCCGCAACCTCCATGGCACGAGTGATAGCGGGATCATCGCCTCCATGGGTCACCAGCAGGTTGCCCAGCCGGTAGTGATCATCCCGGTCTGCCAGGTTGACAGACGCGGCTGCGACCTCTGCGAAGTGCTCTGTGGGGTACTCGTCTATCCGCACGAACCCGTCGCCGGCGCTGAAGTACTCGAAAGGCACCTGGTGTGAGCCGTGGTCCGACTCCGCCAGCAACTCCAGCGTGACTCCCAACGACTGAATGTAGTCGACCATTAGGTCAATGCCGTAGAGTTCAGGATCTTCTGCCAGCACTGTGGGCGAGGGCGTTATACGCTGATCTGATTCTGAGCGCGCAGACGCCTGCGCCGGATTTCCGTCCGGCACAGGCGACGCTATTGGGGTGCTCAGGCCCTTCGGCGTGCAGGCGGCGAGCGCCAGGGCCAGCGCTCCTGCAATGACCAACGCTATATGGGTGCGTCCAGGCCTCATCTTTGTCCTCCTGGGCGGCTTTGCGCAGCCCCAATATGCGGCTGTGTGGACACGATGCCGCCAGTCCGCCGCCGGGACGAGGAACGTCCCGATAATAGTGGCGCCCTCAACTCTTGTTCATGCGGATTCATGACCGGATTTGCTGTGTCCGCAGGGCCGCTAACCTGGCGGCGGCCCACCGGCGGGAGGAGAGGCAGTCCCGCCGGTGAGCGCGTTATCTACTGGGCGATGAACGTCTCCTGGACCTGGTCGTTCACGTTCACCGTGTACTCGACGCCCGACTCGAAGTCGGAGCCGAGGTTGATGTTCGTCTCGTGCATCTTGAGAATCATGGTGCAGATCGTCTCCGGATCTGCCGGCTCAAGGTTTGTCACCGTGATGTTGATGGTCGTGCCGTCCCGCTCCACGGTGTGCGTGTCGTGCTCAACGCAGCCGCTGGGCTGCTCCGTCACGATGTGCACACCGTACTGCACGGGGAAGGACTCCATCACTGCCAGTTCCACTGACGCAACAGGCGCAATGGCCGGCACCATCTCACCTACCGCTCCTGGCTCCGGCAGATCACCGTTGCCATCCGGAGTCGTCCCATTGCCGTGATCCGGCTCAACCGGTATAGGGTCGCCGGGGAAGCCGGGGTCACTTGACCCGCCTGAGTCGCCCAGTTCGTCAATGGGCTTCGAATCCGCACCGGCAAACTTCCAGGCCACGCCGTCCAGCGCCGCTACCACGTCTTCATCATCACCAACGTACAGCGCTATCACGTTGCCCTGCAGGTAGAAGTGCGGCGGACCGTCCCAGGGCACAGAAACCTCGGTCCCGTCCGGGTTGGTGATGGCGCCGCCGCCAGGCGACACGCCAGAGGCGATCCTTTGCGCGTCCTGCGGGTAACGGAACTCGTATACCTGCACGTCCTGGCCGTTCACACGCAGGATTGAAGCGCTGGCGCCGAACATACCGGTGTCCAGCATGTCCTTCACCTGCTCCACTGTGACGCTGCCCGACTGGAGGCTGTACATCAGGGCGTCGTAACCCGAGATGAGTCCTCCGCCGGCGCCGGGGTCAATCGGGGCGGGTGTGGGGCCAGTGACCGGGCGGTCAGCCGGGTCATGTGGGGTCGGCGCGGGAGTCGGAAGCATCGGGCTGACCTCACCGGCGACGAACTCAGTGGTGTGCTCGTCGTTCACGATGACTGTGTACTTCTTGCCTTCCTCGAAGTCAGATCCAAGGTCTACTCCGTTCTGCGCAATGCCGTAGATCGCCGTGCAGGCGATCTCCGTGTCGTCTGGCATAAGGTTGGTTACAGTTATCTTGATCACGTCCCCATCACGTTCGTGGGCAATCCGCTCGAACCGGGCGCAGCCGCTCGGCAGGCCGGACCTGACCAAGACGACATACTGTGGCGGGAATGAGTCACGAACAACTACGTCCACTCCGTCGATGGGAGCAGCGACGGACTTTTCTTCGTAATCCGGCACATAGTCCGGGGCCGGCTCCAGCACACCGGGTGTGTCTGCACCAGCGAACTGTGGGCCAAATGCGCCCTGGAGGGCTGAAACCAGAAGGTCGTCCTCACCCACGTACTGCACAGCGACTGTGTCCCGCAGGTAGAAGTGAGGCGGGGCGATCCAGTCGACTATGGCCTGGCCGCCTTCGGGGAACGTAATCGTGTCGCCGTCCCTGCCTATGCGGGAGGCCCATTCCCGGGCATCTTCCTGGGTGGCAAATTCATAGACCATAAGCTCTTCGCCGTTCACGATGAGCTCTTTGGCCCGGCGATCAAACATGGTGTCCACGTCATCACCACGCTCAACGGCGTAGTCACGCGCCTCGAGAAGCTCCAGCAGAGCGTCGTAGTCCTCGATCTTGACGCCGCTGTCAACCATCCTGTTTGGATCGCCCAAATCGGCGCCGGGCGCCGACGGATCAGATGTCTGGCCGGCAGGGTCTGGCTGGCTGGCCGGGCCGCGGGCATCCGATTCCCCATCCAGTGAGGTGCCGGGCGGTTGCGTCGGCGTGCCAGTCAGCGAATTTTGGTCCTCTTCAAATCCGCAGGCGAAAGCGGCGGTCAGCGCCACGGCGGCAACCATGCCGGTGGCCATCCGCTTTCTAAACATCAGCGTCTTCATATCTGTGTCTTCTCCACCTCATCATCCGGTCGACGACGGGCCGTGCCCCCGGTCAACCGGAGCATTTTCATATTCCGTGCAAAGTACGTCTGCCTGGCGGCTTCCCGTGATTCCTCACACCCTCGCTTGAATGCCGCTCCCAACTACAGACGAAACGCGTTCCGGATTTGTTCCACCGCCACTGGGAAATGTTTGCGCGTCCAGGACCGTGTGTCTTGGCGAGTGGGCATTCCACCGTCGAAATTGCCGCTCTAATATTGGCGCGCATCAAGGTGAATGACGGGAGAGCAGTCCTTCCGGTCCATATCTGCGTAGGCTATATGGGTGCACCAGCCGTGCCGCCCACCGTAATAACTGCGTATGCGCCACCGGACCCGAATAAGTGGACGTCCGACTTTAGGAAGAGGCGGAGATGAAGACACTTGCTTGCCATTGTGGCGGAGATTTACGTCCGGCATTGCTGAATATCCAGAGGAAGATCAAAGGGCTGACCTACACCCTTACCAACGTCCCAGGCTTCCGGTGTGATGTCTGCGGTGATGAACTGATTTCGCCTCAGGTTGCGCACGGACTGCGAGAGAGACTGACTTTCCGGGCTAACTTGCGCTCTTCACAAAGTGAGCGTGAGTACGAGGTCGAGGAAACGCCCATCGTCGATTTCGAGGAGGCCAACTGGAACACGCGCCTGTCAGGGATGTTCAAAATTGAAGGATCTACCGCGGTGCACGGCTACTGACGCCGCACATTGACGCATTGTTCCGCAGAGCCATATACTCGATAAATAGAACGAATTTCGAAACGGCTGTGATCGGGACTAGTACGTTTCAGTACGGATCAGAGAGAGCCGGGGCAGGTGTGAGCCCGGCATCACGACTGAGACCGAATGGACCCGGGAGCCTCGGCGAGAACGCCATGTCCTACTCGGACGCGGCAAGTAGCGCCTGACGGAGTGGGCACCGTTACCAGAGCCCAGGGCCTCGCCACGTAAGCGGCGGCGCCTGATACAGAGACGTCCCGGCATGCCGCCGGGATAATCAGGGTGGCACCGCGGGTTCAACCTCGCCCCTGCAACAGGGACGGGGTTTTTTTATGCCTCGAAATAGTTCGCCTCCGCTGGCCGGCAATCCAAGCGGGGACAAGGACCGAGCCAGCGCTGCAACATGGCGCAGCAGGAACGGGAATATGACCACAGTAGAGCGAAGACCCGACGCCAGCACAGGCGGCGCAGGACGCACGGGGCAACGGATTCTCACCGGCATCCGGCCCACCGGTGCGCTGCACCTGGGCCATTACGTGGGTGCGCTCGACAACTGGCTGCGGCTCCAGGACAAGTACGAGTGCTACTTCCTGATTGCCGACTACCAGGCTCTGGGCGATCACTTCCACGACATAGACCTGATCCGTGACTCCGTGCTGCAGGTCACACTGGACTGGCTCGCCGTGGGGCTGGACCCCGAGAAGTCGTCATTCGTCATCCAGAGCTACGTCCCGGAGCATGCGGAGCTGACCATGCTGCTCAGCTTCATCACGCCACTGGGCATGCTGGAGCGTAACCCCACGCTGAAGGGCGAGCTTGACGCCCTGCCCGTGGAACGGCGGTCAGTGGGCTTCTACAACTATCCAATGAGCCAGGTGGCGGACATTCTCCTCCCGCGTGCCCACCTGGTGCCGGTGGGTGATGACCAGGCGCCTCATATAGAAATGACCCGCGAGGTGGTACGCAAGTTCAACCGCATGTTCGGCGAAGTGTTCCCGGAGCCGGAAACGCTCATCGGCAGGGTTCCGCGCCTCTCCGGCACGGACGGACAGGGCAAGATGAGCAAGAGCCGCGGCAACGTGATCCTGCTCTCTGATGATGAGAAGACGGTGAACCAGAAGGTGCGGAGCATGTTCACCGACCCGAACCGCATCCGGGCTGACATCCCCGGCAAGGTGGAGGGCAACCCGGTTTTCCAGTACCACGATGCCTTCAACCCGGACACAGCACAGGTGGACGGCTTCAAGGCCCGCTACCGCGAAGGGAAAGTGGGAGATGTGGAGGTTAAAAAGGCGCTCGCCCTGGCCATAAACAACTTCCTGGAGCCCATACGAGAGCGGCGGGCGCACTTTGAGCAGAACATGCCGCTTGTGGAAGAGGCTTTGATGTCCGGCGTGGGCCGCGCCCGCGTGATTGCGGCGGAGACGATGCAGATGGTCCGTGACGCCATGCGGATAGGCACCTACACCAGGTCATGGAAGTGATGGACCTGCCGTCCCACCTGCGAAAAAGACAGACGGAAGCCTTCAGCACTATCTGACCATGAACAAGCCCACCACCAGTCAAAACTTACCGGCCATGCACACTCTTCTCCGTAATGAGACGAGACATGAGAAGACGCCCGCTTCCAAGTGCAGAACGACTGATCAGATAACCCCTTTCCGATGGCGAAGCTGGCGAAGCGAATACCGCCAAACCGCACCAAAGCTTCTCAATGGAAAGAGCCATGCATACATACAGTCCTGATTTCGAGACATTCCAGCGCCTCGCCACCGAGGCCAACCTGATCCCCGTTTACCGGGAGATCAGCGCTGACCTTGAAACACCCGTTTCTGCGTTCCTCAAGGCTGCCCGCGGCCCGTACTCGTTCCTGCTGGAATCGGTTGAGGGCGGCGAAAACGTCGCACGCTACAGCTTCATCGGCACAGAGCCGTCGGCTGTCCTACGGACCGGAGCAGGCCAGCCGGACGGCACTGTGGACCCACTTGAGCTGCTCAGAGAGCGCATGGCTGGCGTCAAGTACGCCGCCATCCCCGGCCTGCCGAAGTTCCACGGCGGCGCTGTGGGCTTCATAGCCTATGACGCAATCAAGTACTTTGAGCCACGAGTGCCGCCCATCTCGGAAGAGGGCCTGGGCGTCCCTGAATCGGTCTTCATGTTCACCGACTCCATGCTCATATTCGACCACGTGCGCCACACCATGGCCGTAGTGGCGCATGCGCACGTCGATGGCGACCTGGAGGCCGCGTACACGCGGGCAACTGAGGTCATAGAAGACCTTGTGAGGCGACTGTCAGCGCCGCTGCCACTGCACGCCCACCGGCACGTTCCCAGCGCAGGGGGCGGAGCGGTCATATCCACCCAGGCGGGCCTGGATTACGGGTCGACCGGCACCACACCGGACCCGGACGGCGACAGGTTCGGCCAGCCTTACGTCCCGAACATGACCCGCGAGACGTACGAGGGCATGATCGAAACGGCCAAGCGGAACATCTACGAAGGCGAGATCATCCAGGTCGTGCTTTCACAGCGGCTCGCTCGCCGGACCGGCGTGGACCCTTTCGACCTGTACCGGTCGCTGCGGGTCATCAACCCGTCACCGTACATGTTCTTCCTCAACCTGGATGGCTTCCAGATGGTGGGCGCATCACCGGAGCTTCTCGTATCGGTGATCGACGGCGAAGTGGCGGTGCACCCCATCGCAGGCACGCGGCCGCGCGGCAAGACGCCTGAAGAAGACGTGGCGCTTGAGCAGGAGTTGATCTCCGATGAGAAGGAGCGTGCCGAGCACCTGATGCTGGTGGATCTTGGCCGGAACGACGTGGGCCGCGTGTCCACTCCCGGCACTGTCAAGGTGACGGAGCAGTTCCAGATAGAACGCTACTCACACGTGATGCACATCGTGTCGCACGTGACGGGACGCCTGAGCGAACAGCATGACGCCTTTGATGCGCTGCGGGCTGCGTTCCCTGCGGGCACCGTGTCAGGCGCTCCCAAGGTGCGGGCGATGGAGATCATCGCAGAGCTTGAGCCAACACAGCGCGGGCCATACTCCGGCGCTGCCGGGTATTTCAGCTACACAGGCAACATGGACACGGCCATCAGCCTCCGCACCATAGTGCTGAAGGACGGCGTGGCATACCTGCAGGCAGGCGGCGGCGTGGTTGCTGACAGCCAGGCGGACCTTGAGTACGAAGAATCGCTGCACAAGATGGG
>JBBDMW010000012.1:0-6887 GCA_040878005.1 Dehalococcoidia bacterium | reverse complement strand
ACTGCACCAGCCGCCGGAACAAATCAGCAGCAGCCGGCCCGCGCCGGACCACTACCACAAAGGTAATCAATAGCCGGCTCACGCCAGACCACGAACCAAACCAACAAAAGAAAAGGACGCACAGAGTGCGTCCTCACCGAGCCGCCAGGCGAGCCTCGAAGAGTGTCCGACGCCGAAGGCGGAGTATAAACGGAAAAAAACGTCACATGACGACGATGCCACGCGCCCTTTTACCTTCCTCTCCCCAACGTGAGAGAGGCATTGAGGGAGAGGGGGGCCATAGGCCAAGCGTCCGTCACCGAGCCAACAGGCGAGCCTCGAAGAGTGTCCGCCGCTACGCCCCAGACACAGTCGATTCCCAATCACCAGTGCGGCGTAAGCTTGGCTCATGAGCACCACACGGATTACTGTCCGGGTTCAGCCCAGGGCATCAGCGAACGAAGTCGGCGAGTTGGCCGATGACGGCACGCTGCGGGTCCGCGTCACCGCTGCGCCAGCCGATGGCGCGGCCAATGACGCCGTGACCAGGACGCTGGCGGAGGCGCTGGGGGTGGGCCGGTCCCGGGTGGTCATTATCCGGGGCGCAACGTCCCGGGTGAAGGTGATCGAGATCGACGGCCTGGACGAGGCGGAGATCAGATCCCGCCTATGCCAAAACCGCCGCCCCCCACGCCAAGCATCCTAGAGATGGCGAACAGCAGCAGCACGGCCACCATGGGGCTGATGTCTATCATCCCAATGCGAGGGATGACTTTTTGCAGCGGGATCATGATGGGGTCCGTGATGTCATGGACGAGTTGCACTATGGGGTTGCCCCTGGCGTTTGGGAACCACGAGAGCAGCGCCCGGGCGATGATTAGCCAGCCCATGACGTATAGAAGAAAGCCTACAAATTGGAGGATGTTCACTTGCGGGATGCCCCCAGTTCTTCTCCGCGTTCATATGCTGCCTGGACGGCCTTGATGGTGGCCGCCCTGAACCCGGCGTCTTCAAGGGCGAACAGCCCTGCCGCCGTTGTTCCGCCAGGCGATGTGACCCTGTTCTTCAACTCCGCTGGATGCTCGCCGGACTGCTTCGCCAATGCTGCACTGCCCAACAGTGTCTGTACTGCCAACTGGCGGGCGACTGGGGCGGGCATGCCCAGCATAACCGCCGCGTCTGTCAATGATTCGATAAAGGTGAACACGTAACCTGGCCCACTGGCGCTGAGCGCCGTCGCCACGTCCACCAGTTTCTCGTCGCTGAACCGCACTTCCTCACCCAGCGCTGCCAGTGCCTTCTGCACGAACTCCAGCACATCTGCCGGGACCTCCGGTGTGGCGGTCCAGACACACATCCCCTGTCTTACCTGCGCCGGGGTGTTTGGCATTACTCGCACGAGGCGGCGATGGTTCAGTTTTAGGCCGATGGAGTGAATCTTCACCCCTGCCATGATTGAGATTACGGTCTGACTCGGATCAAGGATGCCAGCCAGTTCCGAGGCTACGGCTTCAAATTGCTGCGGCTTTACCGCAAGCACCACCATATCTGCGCCATTGACGGCGTCGGCATTGTCTGCTGTCGCAGTGATGTTGTAGCGGGACGCCAGCGCCTCGCGTCTTTCCTTGACCGGTTCACCGGCCACTATTTCGGCGTCTAGGCCCGAATCGATGATTCCGGCAATGATGGCCTCGGCCATGACGCCGCCGCCTATGAATGCCAGGCGCATATTGTCCGCCTCATGGGAAAATTGACGACCCGCCGTGTGGCAGGCCATGGATGTTGGGGTTGCTGGCGCGGCGCCGTTTAGATACGCGCCTGTCACTGAGATTATACGTGTGACAGTTCAAGAGTAACCCATGGCCGGTGGGCGGATTCGAAACGCTTGGCTGTCGCTTCATGCTCAACGCGGCCGGTTCGCCGGCGGTCCAGGTCAGGCCAGGCCGGCTCGGGATGCGAGTGATGCGCCCACCTTGATGGCCTCTACCATGCTGATCTCCTGCGCCTTGTTCTGGCCGGCGATGTCGAATGCTGTGCCGTGGTCAACCGACGTCCGGATAAACGGTATGCCCAGGTTGACGCTGATGCTCTCCTCAAAGCCGTGCACCTTTATGGGGATGTGCCCCTGGTCGTGATACATCACCACCACCACATCAAAGCGTCCGCCAATCGCCTGGTTGAACACTGAGTCCGCCGGCACAGGGCCGGAGGCGTTTATGCCATCAGACTTCGCATCTTCTATTGCCGGGCTTATCTCATCCAGCTCTTCCCGCCCAATCAAACCGTTGTCGCTGGCGTGCGGGTTGAGTCCTGCCACAGCAATACGAGGATTGTCGAAGCCCCAGTCCATGAAGTGCTTGTTTGTGAGGCGGATGGCCCGCAGGACGTTCTCCCGCGTGACGTAGTCGCAGGCGTTGCGGAGCGACCTGTGCGTGGAGAGGTGCATGCAGCGGAGTACGCCGGAGACGAGCATCGTGGCGACGTAATCAGAGCCGGTGAGGCGCTTGAAGACTTCCTGGTGGCCCAGGTCAGGCCCCCCCGCCATCTGCCATGACTCCTTGTTGACCGGGGCCGTGACCATGGCGTCTATGGTTCCGTCCAGGCAGAGAGTAGCGGCGCGTTCCACCCACGCATGCGATGCCCGGCCGGATTCAGCAGAGTGTGTGCCGAGGGGAAATTCCGTATCTTCGTAACCGTCCACATTGAGGACTTCTATCACGCCCGGCTCGCCAGCGGCATCGGTTGCAGCCTCCAATGGCTTCACTGAGTCGCGCGATCCGATGACATCCAACGCTGTCTGCATGTCCCGGGCAGTTCCGACGACGAACGGCCGCATGCGCTCATAGAGATCACGGCGTTGCAGCGCCTTGGCTACGACTTCCGGACCGATGCCCGACGGGTCTCCGAGCGTTATGGCTATCAGCGGCTTGTCAGGCAATTTCATTGTCCTCCGGTGTTGCTCATGTACAGGGGCAGTATCGCGCTTGAACAGCGGGCAGGTGACGCCAAACGGCAAACTTGCCGCTCCGGCTTACCTCACGTCATGGTTGAACACTTGGTAAGTTGGAAGCACTGGCCCCGCTGATGGGATCCGGCTCGCCGGACCAGTGCGGGACGATATGAGTCTGCCTGCCTTGCTTACCTGGCAGCCCGGGGAACTTAGATATGCCCAACCGACTCGCCAACGAGACCAGCCCGTACCTGCTCCAGCACAAGGACAACCCCGTGGACTGGTACCCGTGGGGTTCTGAAGCCTTCGAACGGGCGAAGGCAGAAGACAAGCCGGTGATGCTGAGCATTGGCTACTCGGCATGCCACTGGTGCCACGTAATGGCTCATGAATCGTTCGAGGACCGGGCGATAGCCAACCTCATGAACGAGCTTTTCGTGAACATCAAGGTGGACCGGGAGGAGCGGCCGGACGTTGACGCCATATACATGGCGGCCACGCAGGCCATGACCGGTCACGGCGGCTGGCCAATGACCGTGTTTATGGACCCCGATGGCCGTCCCTTCTACACCGGCACGTACTTCCCTTCAGAAGACCGTGGCGGCATGCCGGCATTCCCGCGGGTGTTGCAGGCGGTGGCTGAGGCGTACCAGTCGCGGCGCGGCGACCTGATAACCAGCTCCAGCCGTGTGATAGGCGCAATCCAGGCGCAGAGCGCTCCAAGGCAGAGTGAGGCGCCGCTGACGCGTGATCTGTTCGACCAGGCGTACCAGGCGCTTGCGTCCGAGTTTGATCCAACCAACGGTGGCTTCGGCATGCAGCCGAAGTTCCCGCAGCCCATGACGTACGAGTTCCTGTTGCGGCACTGGCACACGTCCGGGTCGCAGCAGGCGCTGGACATGGTGACGCTGACGCTGGAGAAGATGGCGCGTGGCGGCATATATGACCAGGTGGGCGGCGGCTTTCACAGGTACTCGGTGGACACCTACTGGCTGGTGCCGCACTTCGAGAAGATGTTGTACGACAACGCGCTGCTGCCGGTCCTGTACCTGCACGGCTGGCAGGCCACGGGCAACCCCCTGTTCAGGCAGGTGGCCGGAGAGACGCTGGACTACATCCTCCGTGAGATGACCCATAGCGATGGCGGCTTCTACTCTGCCACCGATGCGGACTCGGAAGGGGAGGAGGGCAGGTTCTTTGTATGGCTGCCCTCGGAGATTGATGACGTAGTGGGGCCGGAGACTGGCCGCATTGCGCGGGCGTACTGGGGAGTGACGCGGGAAGGCAACTTCGAAGGCAAGAATATTCTGAACGTCCCGCGTGATGCAGACGAGGTTGCCGCGGACCTTGGCATAAGCGTCGACCAGCTTATGGAGACGGTTTCGGCGGCTAAGGTTGCGCTCTATGACGCTCGTGCGAAGCGTGTGCCGCCTGGCACCGACGACAAGATCATCACGGCATGGAATGCCATGACGCTCAAGGCCTTGGCAGAATGTGGCGCGGCGATGGGCAACACCGGGTGGGTGGAGGCAGCGCGGCGCAACGCCGGGTTCCTGCTGGAAAACCTTGTGAGTGACGGTAGGCTGCTCAGGACCTGGAAGGCATCGCCGGAAGGCGGTCAGGCCAAGCTGAAGGGGTACCTGGAGGACTACGCCTTCCTGGTGGACGGCCTGGTATCGCTGTACGAAGCTACGTTTGAGCGGCGGTGGCTGGATGAGGCTATTGGGCTGGCGGACCGCATGGTGGATCTGTTCTGGTCAGACGATGATGGCGTCTTCTTCGACACAGGCACAGACCACGAACAGCTTGTCGTCAGGCCGCGTGATGTGTTCGACAATGCCTCACCTTGCGGCGGCTCTGCCGCAGCGATGGCTCTGTTGCGCCTGTCGGTTTTCACGGCCAACGTTGATCATCAGCGGCGGGCTGTCTCATCTCTGGGGTCGGTGACAGACCTGATGGCTCGTGCTCCAAGCGGGTTCGCATGGTGGCTGTGCGCCCTGGACTTTGAGCTTGCCTCGACCGAAGAGGTGGTGATTATCGGCCAGCCGGATGACCCGGCCACCAGGGCGCTGCTGGAAGTTGCACGCGGCGGATTCGCACCACACCGCGTGCTGGCCGGCGCGCCGGCGCCAGTAGACGGGGACGCCTCACCCTTGCTGGAGGGCAGGGGGCTGCTTGCTGGCAGGCCCACGGCGTACGTGTGCGAGAACTACGCCTGCCAGGCGCCGGTAACCGAAGCAGCGGAACTGGCGGCGCAGCTTTCTTAGGATGTGTCTAGACTGTCCGTGCCGCATAGGTGCGAAACCATGCCCGCCGTCGCTGACGCCTACAGGCGCTTGACCGACAATGGTGGACCGTTGGCGTTCAAGCACCGGCCGGAATCGAGAGAGAATTCATGGTAATGCGCGAGACATCTAAGGACTCGGCCGGGCAGCACCTCGGCATACTCATCCAGATTCGCCCCCGCATGCGGGCACGTTCGAGCAATGCGGTAGCGCTGGCCTTCGGCCTCGATCACAAAGGTGTCCGTATCTCTCAGTCTCATCTCGTGATGCTCGACCGACCGGAGTGGCGTTACTTCAGCGAACTTTAAAAGTCCCAGTAGGTAGTCACAATAAAGATCCGGGTTCCTGCTGGCGGTAAAGCGCAGCGAAAGGAAGAAATTCTCCCAGCGGAGTCGCCCGTTTAGCAGTGCGTATAACCATCGTGACTCAAGCCTGTAGACGTAGTTGCACTCATCCAGTTGATCGTAAACGCCTTCATGACCCGCGCGAAAATCAACCGTCCATTCTCCGCCATGGGTCCCAAACACATCAAAGCCAACCCGCATATCTATGTTCCTGTTGAAGTACGGGCTCATGCCCAGCAGCGAATGGAAGTACCGGTCGAACACTGGGAAGACCGGTCTGGCCGGTTCACCAAACCTGGACTTTACCAGGGCGATGGTCGGAGCCTTCTCTGGGGCCATCTGCTCTATATGGGCGAACCTTTCCATTGGATCAAAGCCCTGCCATTGCCTGTCCGGTATCTTCGATGCGCTGCCCAGGTCATACATGTCGCCCGGGAGGAAGATGCTGCAGCCCTGAACGCCGTGCTCTTGCAACCATGAACAGACCGACCATTGGTCCATGAAGTACGAGTCGTGGTTGTATTCGATCAGTTCCGGATCGAGAAAACAAGGTGGTCCTGCAAACGGTACTGCGATATCAGGACTCAGCAACTTGATCGTCTTGAGTGATGATCTAAGCTTGGCTTCCGCTTTCTGAATCGATATGTGGCGCTTGTGTTCTTCCTCGTACGTATAGCACATGGGATGCCAGGATGCCCCGGTCGACTGAAACAACAGCGCAGCGACCTTCCCGCTTCTGTGGCGGATGGCATCCAGTTGTGCCGAACTCAACCTGGCATCGTTCAGGTTCAGAAGGGTCCGCCCGCTGTGCTCAATTACAAGGGCCGAATCGTGGTTCATGGGCGAAAGCTCGCTTACGAAAAAGAACGAGACGTCCCCGATTCTCATGGCGCGCCATTGGGGCAGATTGCGGGCTGCGGAAAAGCCCAGTTCCCTGACCTGTTCCTTTAGATACCGGGAAGGGTAGTTGGGCATGAACACGGGGACATGGGATGGCAGTCGCGACAGGAACTCACGATCAAAGTGATCCTCATGCTCGTGAGTGATGATGACCGCGCTGATGTGATTGAGCCCCCCAATTTGGATATGGGAATTGGAAGGGTACTGAAACCACGCCGCCTGGTAAGCGCCTTCATGAGAGAGCCACGGGTCAACAAGCAACCTGGCCCGCTGCGTCTCTATGAGCAACCCGGCGTGCCCCAGAAAAGTGACAAGCATGCCTGATGCGTCTCCTCTCCACATCAATGCCGTTGCTGCTCAAGGATCGGAAGGATCTAAGAGACTATCTCAAAAACCGGTAGTGGAATCTCTTGGCGTGTTGAGCAGGGA
>JBBDMW010000011.1:31139-36429 GCA_040878005.1 Dehalococcoidia bacterium | reverse complement strand
CAAGGGCTGGGATTGATCGGACACGCGCCGGTTGGCTGGAAGCTCAAGTCATCTATCACACCGCACGAGTAACCAGTGGTCAGTCCGCGATGGCAGACGAGATTCCCAACTGTCATTGAAGATTGGGCTGTGACACTTGAGACCGGCCTGCGGGTACTCGTGGAGCTGGCGTAGAACTCCGGTTCCTTGGTTTCGCTGTCGGTATGCCATTGGGCGTCAGCTACGCTGCTCAGTTCCTCGTCTTCAAAGGTCAAGCTGTAGGTGCCATCGCTGCCGAATCCGTTGTAGGTCTGTGAGGCGTTGCAGTGTCCCGCTGTCAGAAGACCGAGCGTGCCTGTTCCGGATTCTTCGACAACGAACCCACCAGTACACCCTGTGAGGTTAGTACCGCCATACGTGACCCCGGCTGGCAATTGCGGTGCCGCCAAGTATTCCACTCGCACGGACAGGCCGGTTTCTCGGCTCAATGATGATGCGGCCTCCTCCACTTTGGATTTCACCGCCGATTCGTCGGAACCTTTCGCGATATATACATCCAATACGACGTCACCTGTGCGTTCGTCTGTGCCGATTCCCATAAGCCCGGGAACATTCTCCACCAGGCCGGAGCGCGCCTGATCGAGCCGTTCCTTGGTTTCGGCCAGGGACAGAACAGCGTCGGCGCTCACGACTACCGGCACAGGACTGTCATCGATGATGGATCTGAGCGCGTCACCAGGACTGGCCGTCAAACGTAGATGTACGCGTAGCTCCGGCTCGTGCTCTATGTAAAGGCCAGACAGAGTGCCTGAAGCTTCTTGACGGATGGCGTCCAAAGTCGGCGCGAGTTCTATTAGCAGGCCTGCTCGCCGCGTCGCCTCATCCATGCTGACATCGAACGTCGCTGCATAATCGATCGCCATTGCGGCTTCATGTGAAAGACGCTCATCAGAAGCCGAATCTGCATCACCTGATGCGGTCGCACTCGAATACAGCCAAATGCCCAGGAGCAACCCAACAACCGCAAGAGCAGATAAGGGTATGTAGGTCCAGAGATTATTACGTGCCATGAGACCGTTCTCCATCTTGTGCTAGTTCGCCGACAATATGCCTGATGCTGACGACAGGCTGTGTGGTGCCGAAGAGGCTAGTCCTGAACCGCTCCTGACACCGCTGTGATTGCCTCAAGGGCTCAAATCTCCTTTCTACTGATTCCATGCTGGATTTCTGCCAATCAGCCACACCCCGTCCTGCCAGAGGTGGGAGGACGGGGTGCGGTACTTGGGTGAAGAGGAACAGGACGGCATGAATTCCGATCTGAAGCATTGACAGCGCCAATCCCCAGCGCTGTCACCGCAACGACTGCAGCCAACGTCACCGGCGCGAGCAGCCGCATCCCCCTTGTCCCCATACGCATGGCCTCCTGTTTTTCTAACCCTTACTAATAAAGACGCGCCAGGGCGCCATTTGACTCGCAAAAACTTTCACAAGCGACGAATTGGCGGCGTGCGAAGTTGGCAGAAGGAGGATAGGGTGTGCGGTAGAGACGACATGGTGGTGCGGGTTTGGCTGGGGGTTGAAGTGGATCGCCAGGACCCCGCCTCCCCAGGTCTCTCGTTCATACTCACCTACGGCTCGGATACTCTTCCGGGTGCCCGAAAGGCGGGCGCGCCTCTCGGCTCGGGTATCCGGTCGAGACAGAAAACGGGACTGTGGATGCCCATCCAGTAAATCTAAGGAACGCGGACCGGCCGGGAGAGCGCGGCGATTCAAGGATCTGAATCGCCGCGTGACTCTTGGATCCAGGCTGGCATGCCCACAGACAATTCCATAGCGCCAGGCAGCGGAGATCCTGTACAACCTGTGAACGACTGGTTCATCCAACGTCGCCTGGAGGCGAACCAATGAGAATTGATTCAGCCAGCGCCTGTGGGAAGGTCCTTGTTGGGCTGGGTGTGACTGAAGATGAGCTGCGGGCCGTGAAGCTGTTCAGGTGGGATTTCCAGCTTGGAGATGCCATCACGGTGGCTCTGC
The DNA here is from genome assembly GCA_040878005.1 of Dehalococcoidia bacterium. Classification (GTDB taxonomy): domain Bacteria; phylum Chloroflexota; class Dehalococcoidia; order Lucifugimonadales; family Lucifugimonadaceae; genus JBBDMW01. The sequence goes on along the minus strand of JBBDMW010000011.1, from coordinate 34,416 downwards.
CCGGCCGCAGGGCGGTTATCCTCATGAAGAACAGCCACCTGCGGCTGGGAGATGACGGGCAACTGGCAGTGGGCTGGCACCTGTCGCTCCTCAGGCACGAGATGTGCCACGTCAGGCAGGCGCTTGGGTGGGGCTTCCTGCGCTACTGGCGGACACACCTGTTGGCACGCGTCACGTCCAGGAGCGTCAGCGCCAGGGAAACCGACTGTGAGAAACCCTGCTACGAAGTCCAGAGGAATGCGCGGGAGGCGAACAGCGCCCTCGCCATGGCGGTGCTTGCCCTCGCGGCCGACGACAACGAGCCGACGGACGCTATCTCTTAGGCGGCCGCTGTTCAACTGGCCGGCGGCGGCTCGCCCTGCCGGTTCGCCAGGGTACGCGGCGCCAGGTCGTGGCGAGTCTGGTGCCCGGCAAAGAAGCGCTCCATCTCATCCACCATCAGGCTGAAGAAGCGCGTGCGTGACTTCGCCGTGACTCCCGCTATGTGAGGTGTCAGGAATACGTTGTCCATGGAGCGCACAGGCGAGTCCACGGGCATTGGCTCCGGGTCAAACACATCAAGACAGGCAATGACATCGCCAGCCTCCAGCCGTTCAATGAGCGCATCCGTCTGAACTATTGGCCCGCGTGAGACGTTCACGAAAACAGCGCCAGGCTTCAGCAACCCGAACTCCCGGCGTCCCAGCATGCCCCTGGTGGCGGGAGTAAGCGGCGCAAGGCATACGACCACGTCCGGCAGCGACAGCACATTGTCCAGTGAAGTCAGGGTTATGCCGTAGATATCGGCCACTTCCTTCGGCACGTACGGATCGTGCGCCAGCACGTCGACGTGGAAGGGCTCCAATAGTTCCAGGAGCCTCCGGCCAATGTAGCCGCAGCCAATCAGCCCGACCCGCTTTCCGGTTAACTCCCCGTTCAGGTAACCGGGGTTGGACATCCGCTCTTCCTGGCCCGGCCATTCAGCACCAGATATCAGCCTGCGGAACTGTGCGCCGGCGTTGCGAAGGCCGATCATCATCATGGCGAGCGCCCACTCGGACACCGGGTAGGAAGATCCGTGCGTGGTGTCCACTGCCGTGACGCTGCGTGCGGCGGCGGCGGCCACGTCTATGCGCTGGGCGAAGCGGTCGCCCTCCAACTCGCCAACGATGGTCAGGCGGCGCGTGGCGCCAAGGACATTTTCGGTCACACGGGGTGCGCCATGACACACGACCAGGCCGTCCAGGCCCCGCACAAACTCTGAGAGTTCCGCCTCTACCCCGGTACTGGCTTGTGGCGGCGCATCCCAGCTTGTGGACTCGTTGAACTCCTGCCAGTGAAAGTCGGCAAACTCCCGCAGCCGGTCCAGGTCTGCCTGGTCTATGTAAACGTCTCGCACGTGCTGGTTGGAGGCGAGTCCTATCTGCGGCCGGGCTGTGGTCATTGCAAAACCTTCAAGTTGTGAAGTGGGTGATCGTGATGGTATGGAGGCAAGGCAGGCGCGGCCTGAACTTCACGTCCGCTCAGCACGAATTATCGATGCTATCTGTAACGGCTGCACCTCTTCATGGATGTTGGCAAATCCGTTTGCCTGAAGGGCGGTCTTTAAGTCCGTGCACCAGGTCGTTTCCCGGATCAAGCCTCCAAGCTCAACCCCCATTTCTCGCACAGAGGGGATGCGGCGCAGGATGAGCGATAGCACACCCCAGTATGCGCGGAATCCGATCCGCAACAGTGAATGCCGCGGATAGGTGAAGTCGTGAAACAACACTGTGCCACCGGGAGCGGCCAGGGCGGCACAATCCTGCGCCAGCCGGGCAAGGTCAACGTACTTGGGCAGGTAAGAGGTGATTATGAGGTCAAACTTGCCGGGCAAGGAACCAATATCCTCAGCGGCCAGCCGCCTGAACTCCAGGCAGTCCAGTCGTCGCCTGCGGCGTTCACGCTCCGCAATTGCCAGGTACTCCGGCATCAGGTCTATGCCGAGGATTTGAGCGCCGGGGAACCGTTCGGCAAGCTTGAACGTGACGATGCCGGTGCCACATGCCAGGTCGAGAATCCTGTTGTATGACCGGTCCGGCTGGAGCAGGCGAAGCATGCGGCGTTTCCACCAACGGTCGAAGCCGAGCGTGCCCAGGGTGACCACCCGGTTATACGCGGCGGCGTTGCCGGTGAAAAGCTGCTCCACCAGTGCGTGACGATCGCTGACGGCGGCGGGATTTGACCGCCCGTCAGATATCCTGTTCTCTGCTGACCGCATATCTTGACCCCTCGCGGCTCATCCGCCTGTTGAGAGAGGTTATCCCTTTCGTTATCCAAATGGTTTCACGTGCCAAGCAGCGAACGTGTAACTTCGCGTTCGCCACGCTTTGAAGTTCAGATGTGCGCCGGCCTGCCGGTTGAAACGGGTAGGCGGCAGGGAGCCAGGCATGAGCGCAATTGACCGGCCCGCGTTCTACACTCTGCGCTCCGGCGGGTGGAGGGACTATGCCACTATTCTCCACCTGCCCTACACGGTGTGGCATCTTTCATACGTGGCGATAGGCGCAGCGGCTGCGCCCGGTTTTTCCGTGCCCACGCTTGGCTGGGCGTTGTTGGCGTTCTTCCTGGCGACGGGCATTTCGGCGCATGCAATCGATGAGCTGAACTCCCGGCCCCTTCGCACTGCCATACCCTCGTGGGTGCTACTTACACTCGGGGTTGTGCCGCTTGTATGCGCTGCGGCAATCGGCATAGGCGGAGCGTTGATCGTTCCCCTGCTGTGGCCACTTGTTCTCTCAGGCCCGTTTTTCGTGGCGGCGTACAACCGGGAATGGTTCAGCGGCCGCCTTCACAACCGCTTCTGGTTCGCGGCGCTGTGGGGAGCGTTCCCGGTTACGGCAGGCTACATTGCCAACGCGCCGGACGTGACCGCGCAGGGACTGATCACAATGGGCTGGATTGCCGCAGGAGCAGCATTCCTGAGCGATGCGCAGCGGGTCATTTCGAACAGGACAAAGTTCCTCAGGCGCAAGGCGCGGAGGCTTGAAGTATCCGCGGACCTGGTCCCAGGTACGGATTCCGCTGAACGCAGGGCTGTGCTTGATAAGGCATGGCTTCTCCAGCCACTGGACGGGGCGCTAAGGCAGATCAGCTTTGCCGTGCCGCTTGTGGCGGCGGGACTGGTGATGAGCCGCGTGGCAGGCTGACACGAGGCATGACAGATGCTCGTGATAAAGCCGGGTCAGCCGCCATGCAAGAATCCCCGGCTTTCATACTGATTTCCAAATCCGTGCGCGCAATCCTCTGCTAGGATTGC
>JBBDMW010000011.1:0-31129 GCA_040878005.1 Dehalococcoidia bacterium | reverse complement strand
CCCCGCCCCCCCCCACTTCCCAGTGTCGAAAGCGATGCTTGCCAGAGTCAGGCAGCACAGCCCCGGAGCCTCAAGATGACCTTCTTTCAATCACGCCGTTCAGCAGTAGTAGCCCGCAACGGCGCAGTCGCCACCAGCCAGCCGCTCGCAGCCCAGGCCGGCCTCAAGATGCTTATGGACGGCGGCAACGCCGTGGACGCGGCTGTGGCCGCTGCGGCCGCCCTGAACGTGGTGGAGCCGGGGTCCACCGGCATTGGCGGTGACATGTTCGCCCTTATATGGATGAAGGGCGAGCGACGGGTTATTGCCCTGAACGGAAGTGGGCGCTCAGCAGCGGCGGCCAATGTTGGCGACGTCCGCAAGAAGGGGCACAACAAGATTCCGAAGGACGGCCCCGACGCCGCCTTCTCAGTCAGCGCTCCGGGCACAGTGGATGGATGGCAGACAGCGCTTGAAACCCACGGGCGCATGACGCTGGGCGAAGTTCTCCAGCCGGCAATTGACTATGCCATCAACGGCTATGGCGTGTCAGAGATCATATCCAACCAGTGGCAGGGCAACGAAGCGAAACTGGCCGCCCGCCCTTCCGGGAAAGAGCTGCTCCCCGGCGGCCGCGCCCCGCGGTTCGGCGAGGTCGTAAAGCTGCCGGAGCTTGGCCGCACAATGCAGGCGATAGCCGAGGGTGGACGGGATGCCTTCTACAGGGGCGAGATCGCAAAGAAGATTGCGGATTTCGTCCAGAAAGAGGGCGGCTGGCTTACCACTGGCGACCTTGAGAAGCATCACTCTGACTGGGACGAGGCAATAAGCACCGAGTACCGTGACGTGTCAGTGTGGGAGTGTCCGCCGAACGGACAGGGCATCGCCGCACTGATCGCACTCAACATCGCTGAAGGCTTTGACCTCCGGGACATGGGCTCGCAGTCACCGGACGCATATCACCACCTGATCGAGTCCATGCGGCTTGGGTTTGCAGACGCTCTCCAGTACGTCGCCGACCCACGCGTGACCGAGGTGCCCATCGGCCCGCTGCTCTCCAAGGACTATGCAGCGCGGCGGCGGTCCGGCATCAGGGCGGATGCTGCAAACCCGGACGTGTCGTACGGCGATCCCATGGGCGGCGCAGACACGATCTACGTAACGGCGGTGGACGGCGAGGGCAACGCCTGCTCGCTCATCAACAGCCTGTACGAGGGCTTTGGCAGCGGCATGGTTGTGCCCACAACCGGCATCGCACTGCAGAACCGCGGGGCCCTGTTCTCATTCGACCCGGACCACCCGAACTACCTGCAGGGCGGCAAGCGGCCGTACCAGACCATCATCCCCGCCATGGCGACACGCGACGATGAGATGTGGCTGAGCTTCGGCGTCATGGGCGGCTTCCAGCAGCCGCAGGGCCACATGCAGGTCATCTCAAACATGGTGGACTTCGGGATGGACTCCCAGAAGGCGCTGGACGCGCTTCGCTTCCACGTGGACGTGGAGGAGACTGGCGACGTGAAGGTGGAGGCGGACCTGCCGAAGCAGACCGTCGATGAGTTGAAGCGCCGCGGCCACACCGTGGAGGTGCTGGATGGCTACGACCGCACCCGCTTCGGCGGCGGACAGGTGATTTCACGGGATGCGGAAACCGGTGTGCTGACCGCAGGCTCAGAGCCGCGAAAGGACGGGGCTGCTGTTGGCTGGTAATGAAGTTCAGCCTGGCGGCGGAGCAGCCGTGACGCCGGGACAAACGATGAAAATTGGCTTCGTGGGTCTGGGCAGGATGGGAGGCCGCATGGCGCGGCACCTCATCTCAGCCGGTCACCAGGTGCGGGTTTACGACATGCGGCCAGAGGCAATCGCCCCGATGGTGGCGCTCGGCGCCGAAGCCGCGTCATCGCCCGCAGACGCGGCGCGCGGCGCTGACCTGGCGTTCACATCACTGCCCGGACCGGCTGATGTGATGGATGCCGTGATGGGCGAAGGCGGCATCGCAGCCGGATTGCCAAAAGGCGCAGTCTTCGCAGACCTAAGCACGGTTTCACCGGAAACATCACGGGAGCTGCACGAGACGCTCTTGAAGCAGGGGATCAACGCCCTCGATTGCCCGGTGAGCGGCGGAACGAAGGGAGCGGCGGCCGGCAACCTGTGCATCATGGTGGGCGGCGACAAGGAAGCGTTCGATCGAGCGCGCCCGGCCCTGGACCTGATTGGCGACCCGCAGAAAGTGCTTTACTGCGGCCCCGCAGGTGCGGGCACTGTATGTAAGATTGTGAACAACCTCATTGGAATGAGTGTGCGGGTCGTGCTGGCCGAGGCGTTCACCATGGGCGTAAAGGCAGGCGTTTCCCCATCGACCATATTCGAGGCGGTGGCGAAATCGAGCGGCGACACGGCTGCGATGCGGCAGTGGAAGGGTGGCCTGCTGGAACGTAACTTCGAGCCCGGTTTTGCCCTTGAGCTTGCAGCCAAGGATGTGAGGCTGGCGACTGACCTTGCCCGCCGCATGCGCCTCCCAATGGCGCTTTCAAACTACGTGGACCAGCAGTTCATCGAGGCGTTGGAGCGTGGCTGGGGCGGCGAAGACTCGGTGGCCGTTGTCAAACTCCAGGAAGAGCGGGCAGGGGTTGAGATAGACGACAGTCTTTGAACGCGCTGGACTGACTCAGGGGCAATCGTTTCCAGCGTGTTAGAATCCGTGCACTTTGACACCCCTTGTCCCGTCCCTCGGGTCCGCCCGGGACTCCGTTAAAATTGTCGTGTCCCCGCTCCGGGCATTCTGCATTTTTTCGCCTGATGGAGGCTATTTCGGTTGAGCAAAATCAATGTCGCGATCATCGGCGTCGGCAACTGCGCATCTTCCCTCGTACAGGGAATCCACAAGTACGCCGAGGTTGACCCTGAAGCAGACATCCCCGGCATCATGAACCCGGTGCTTGGCGGTTACAGCGTGGGGGACATCAACATAGTCGCCGCGTTCGATATCGACAAGGAGAAGGTTGGCAAAGACCTGTCTCAGGCCATCTTCTCCGGCCCCAACAACACTGTTAAGTTCCACGAAGTCCCGCACATGGGTGTCAAGGTGGAGCGCGGGATGACCCACGACGGGCTGGGGCAGTACCTTTCGGGCATCATTGAGAAGGCCCCCGGCTCCACGGTGGACATCGTGGAGATCCTGCGTGAGCGCAAGGTGGACGTTGTAATCAACTACCTGCCCGTTGGCTCAGAGCAGGCCACCAAGTGGTACGTGGAGCAGATACTGGCTGCGGGCTGCGCATTCGTCAACTGCATCCCGGTATTCATAGCGCGCGAGGACTACTGGCAAAAGCGCTTCCGTGACAAGGGGCTGCCGATTGTCGGGGACGACATCAAGTCGCAGGTCGGCGCCACCATTATTCACCGTGTGCTCGCCCGCCTCTTCGAAGACCGCGGCGTTCAGTTGGACCGCACATACCAGCTCAACTTCGGCGGCAATACAGACTTCCTCAACATGCTGGAGCGCGAGCGGCTGAAGTCCAAGAAGGAATCCAAGACGAACTCAGTCAAGTCGCAGCTTGAGCGGGAGCTTGGCATAGAAGATATCCACATTGGCCCCAGTGACCATGTACCGTGGCTGAATGACCGGAAGTGGGCGTACATCCGCCTTGAAGGCACGTCGTTCGGTGATGTTCCACTAAACGTGGAGTTGAAGCTGGAAGTTCACGACAGCCCGAACTCTGCCGGGGTGGCAGTGGACGCAATCAGGTGCGCTAAAATCGGCCTGGACAAGGGCATATCCGGGACGTTGGGCGGGCCTTCGGCCTACTTCATGAAGTCCCCCCCGGTGCAGTACCGGGACGATGAAGCGCGGCGCATGGTGGTGGACTTCGCAAAGCCGTCGGAGCCTGAGGCAAAGCCTGCCAGAAGCCAGGGCCGGCGCTCCAAACCTGAGTCTGAGTAAGGCGGCAGCAACGACGGGGCCGCGCACGGCGGTCCCGCTTTAGTTAAGTGGGCTGGACGCAAGCCCGGAGGGAGGACTGCGCTGAAGATTGCACTTGTATCTCCCTACGACTTTGCGTACCCGGGCGGAGTGGTCAGCCACATAACGTCGCTGGGCCTGGAGCTGTCCCGCCGAGGGCACAGCGTAAAGGTGCTGACGCCGTGCTCAGCCCCGGAGCCGCAGATAGACGGGCTGGACATACGCTCGTTTGGCCGCTCGGTTCCGGTGCCCACCGCCGGGTCTGTGGCACGCATATCGTTCAGCGTCTGGCATGAGCCGCGCCTGAAGGCCATGATGCATGACGAGCAGTTTGATGTGGTGCACGTGCATGAGCCGCTCATGCCCATGTTCGCACTCATGTCCACGTACCTCTCACCATCGCCGACCATCGGCACTTTTCACGCCTTCAATGAAGGCCGCGGCCGCGGCTATACGCTGTGGAAGCACGTGCTCAAGCGGGCAGCGGAACGGCTTGACGCGCGGGTTGCCGTTTCAGAGGCGGCACTCTCATTTGTGAGCAGGTACTTCCCGGGCGAGTACCAGGTCATTCCCAACGGCATAGACTTCGACCACTACGCAACGCCCCTCCCCAGGCCCAGCGTGTTCAAGGACGACGCGATCAATCTGCTGTTCGTAGGCAGGCTTGGAGAGAAGCGCAAGGGCCTGCGTTACCTGCTGGGCGCGTACAGCACGCTAAAGTGGGACTACCCCAACCTGCGGCTGGTGGTGGTGGGACACGGCACGCCTGACCCGGCGTCATACAGGCTCATGGGCGAGCGCAAGATTGATGACGTGGAGTTTGTTGGCCCGGTGCCCTATAGCGAGCTTCCCTCCTACTACCAGGGCGCAGACATATTCTGCAGCCCTGCCACAGGCAAGGAGAGCTTCGGCATAGTCCTCCTGGAGGCCATGGCCGCATCCACGCCCATTGTGGCAACCGATATCCCTGGATACGCCGGCGTCATGCAGGAAGGCGAACAGGGCTTCATGGTACGGCCACGGAATGAAGAGGCCCTGGCGGATGCTATGCGCAGGCTGATAGACGACGCCGCCCTCAGGAGGCGCATGGGCGAGTCCGGCAGGCATGTTGCCAGGCAGTACGGCTGGGACCTCGTGGCCTCACGGGTGGTGGCCTGCTACGAAACCGTTGCTGACTGCAGGCCGGTACTCGCCGGCCGCTCGTACTGATCGCGGGCAGTCAGCCATGCCAAATCTCCAGGCCGCCCGTTATGCCGCACGTGGCGCTGTGGCCCGTTGGTTTGAAGAGCCGGCCTCTCTCGCACTCGCCCGCATAGGCTTCACGCCCAACCTCGCCACGCTGGCCGGACTCCTGCTGGCCGGGGCCGCGGCATACTGGGCCGCAGTCGGAGAGTTTTTGATTGCCGGGGTGTTCGTGGCCGCGGGGTCAACCTTCGACATGCTGGACGGCGGCATTGCCCGCAGGACGGGCCGGGTAAGCAAGCGGGGGGCGCTGCTGGACTCTGTGGCCGACCGGGTGGCCGAAGGCCTGGTGCTGCTGGGACTGCTCATATACTTCAGCAACCCGGCCACGTTCAGCCGCACTGGCGTGATACTGGCCTTCGTTGCGCTGGCCGGTTCGTTGATGGTGAGCTATGTCCGCGCACGCGCTGAAGGGCTGGGCTACAAGGGAACCGCCGGGTTCCTGACACGGCCGGAGAGGGTAGTGATAACGACTGTGAGCCTGCTACTGGGCTACCCACTGGCCGCACTGTGGATACTGGCGGTGGGCACGCCGCTCAGCGCCCTGCACCGCTTCTGGGCCGAGTGGCGCACCGCCGGACGTGAGAACGAAGCGAACGACTGAAGCAGCGTCCAGTCCTGGCAGCAACTCAGCTCATTGTATTGCGCCGGCACATCGGCATCGCTCACCAGGCAGCGCCACCCAAAAACCCTGGCCACAACCTCTTGCACCCTGCAGGGTGTCCGTAAGTACAGCAAGTCCGCAAGGTCCAACACAGCAGCCGGCTCGCGCCGGACCACGAACCAAACCAACAAAAGAAAAGAAATCTGAATGAGACGCCAGCAGGTGAAGATGCCATGCGCCCAAACCAGAACAGTCACGTTTTAACCCGTGTAGAACCGGCGGCAAAAGAGCGTGTCGCCAAAACCCATCAGCCCCAGGTCTCTCCGCTTCGGTCGAGACGACATGGAGCTGGGCATTGCCAGCAGGTTAAGTACGTCCGAACGCGTTGCTCGAACTAGGAAATATGGCGCCCGCCGACACTCCGGGCCTGCGGCGGTTATCATCCGGGTAAATTCGACTCTCCGCGGACGGGCGTTGGAGAGCAGCAGCGCCGGAGGATCCTTCGAGCGCTTCTCATATACGGAGGCAGAGACATGTGTTTTCCCTACGACGCCAGGCCGCCCATTGAGCCAATCTCCGGCGCAGCCGTCAATACCAGTGACGTAACGCTCAAATCTGCCGACGGCGCCGAGTTCGCCGCATTTTCAGCCAGCACGGATACGCCAGGCGGACCGGCGGTGGTCATAATGCCGGACGTCCGGGGCCTGTACCCGTTCTATGAAGAGCTGGCTGAGCGGTTCGCAGAGCGGGGCATCGAAGCCATTGCAATCGACTACTTTGGCCGGACCGCGGGCGTGGGGAAGCGCGGCGAGGATTTTCCCTATCCCGACCACGTGGCCCAGACCAAGGTGGAACAGATCACTGCCGACGTGGGCGCCGCGGTGGAGTACCTACGGCGGGGCGAGGCCAGCGCCATGAGGCCGGTGTTCACCGTTGGGTTCTGCTTCGGCGGCGGCAATTCATGGATCCAAGCAGCCGGAGGCCATGGCCTGAATGGCGTGGTGGGCTTTTATGGGCATCCCACACGCCCCGGCCGTGACGACTCCCCGCCCCCCATTGACCGGGTGCCTGAGATCACGGTCCCGTTGCTTGGCCTGATGGGCGGGGCTGACCAGGGAATACCGGTGGAGGAGGTGCAGAAGTTCGAGGAAACACTCTCAAAAGCAGAGGTGGAACATGAGATATATGTGTACCCCGGTGCGCCACACTCGTTCTTCGACCGGCGTTTCGAAGAGCATGCAGACGCGGCTGCAGACGCTTGGAACCGGGTGCTGGGTTTCATAGAGAAGAACTCCCGTTAGCCCTATTATCACGTGATTGCTTGATAACCAGCCGCCGTGGCCTCTGACAGTATGTCTTACGCTGCCGGCAGGTTCACGGCGCAGCAGGCCTGCCCGCGCCAGGTCTTCCACCCTTCTCTCAGAACGAAGGCAGCGATGGCCATGGCAGCGACAGGGTCTGCCCACCACCAGCCGAACGCAGCATTCAGGCCAACGCCTACCAGGACGAACAGCGATAGCCACCAGCAAGCCATGGTCTGAGAGGCGTCGGCCTCTATCGCATGGCTGTGGAGGTCACGCCCCACCTTGCGGATGGAGCGCGAGAGCCACCACATCACGCCTATCGATACAACCACCAGCGCAAGGCCTACCGGAGAAGGCTCCGGGTGGGCGCCAGCCAGGAGGGTGCGCGAAGCCTCGAATATGACGAAGAGCCCCAGGAGAACGAGCGAAGCCGCCACCAGTTTCTGCGACAACCGCTCAATCGCGGCCACTCGTTCAGGATCACTCTGCCGGCGCTCCGCAAATATCCTCCAGACGATGACGCTGGCGGATGCGCTCTCGACAAAGCTGTCGACGCCGAAACCAATCAGCGCCACACTGCCCGCCGCCAACCCGGCGGCAACGGCTATTGCTCCCTCAACAACGTTCCACCCAAGGGAGACGTATTCGAGACGCAGGCCCCGCCGGAGAGCTTTTGCACGCTCCACGGCTGCCAACGAAGCGTCGCCGGCTGCGGGTCGGCCTTCCGCGTAAACGGCAATGTCCAGGGGTTGCATGGCTCAGGCTGCGCACTCTGCATGCCTGATGCCGTCCACGAGGGCATTCCGGACATGCTCATCAGACAACGTGTAGTACATGATGCGTCCGTCTTTGCGGCGGCGGATCACGTTATGCGACCGCAGCACCCGCAACTGGTGGCTCACAGCGGATTGACTGGAACCTATGAGGACGGCGAGGTCGCAAACACAGAGCTCGTCGCACAGGCTGAGGGCGTGAAGAATCCTGAGCCGCGTAGGGTCGGCCAAAAGAGCGAACACCTGCGAAACCTGCTCTGCACTGGCCGCATCCATGACCCGCCCAAGCAGGGGCAGCACAAGCTCCGGGCGAAGGCATTCTGTCTCGCACTGCTCAGGAGACACACTGCTGATGTATGAATAACTGTTCATGTATTGATATTAATGCCGCGTCTCTCCTGGTGCAACCGCGGCTCCTACAGGGCCGTACCAGTAAAGGCCTTACCATGGACCTGAATCCGCAAAGCCACAATTACACGGCACATTCAGCTCACCCGTATGCTGGTATGGCAAACATAACCGCAGTGCACAACCAAACCAGGCCTGCGGGTCAAGCTTTAAGAGGCCCTTATGACATCGAGACTGAGACTGCCGGCGTGGCTGGCGGTTGGCGTTGTAGCCATGACTTCGCTGGCAGCCGCCTGCACAACTCCCGCCACTGAGACCACGCCCACAGCAGAGGCGACGAGTGATCTGGCCAGTGCAACACCTACCGCTTCGTCGGTACCTGCCTCCTCTCACAACCTGACCCCGGATGAGATAGTCGCAGCGCATGAGCTGGTACTGGCGGACATTTTTGAAAGGGTCGTGCCATCAGTTGTGCGGATTAGCGCGCGCAGCGGTCTCGGAAGCGCAGATGGCTCGGGGTGGGTGTGGGATGAACAGGGTCACATCGTGACCAATTACCACGTCATCAGTGACGCTACCAGCGTCAACGTGGCGTTCTTTGACGGCTCGGAGTTTGACGCCGAAATAGTTGGCGGCGATCCCGACTCTGACATGGCGGTGCTAAAGATCGATCCCGGCGACAAGGACCTCGTGCCCGCTGAACTCGGCGACGACTCAATATTGCGGCCTGGCCAGATGGCCATCGCCCTTGGCAATCCATTCGGCCAGGACCAGGAGTTCACGATGACCACCGGCATCGTGAGCGCACTCGGCAGGCTCATCGCCAGCGGGTTTGGCGATTTCAGCATCCCAGGCGTTGTGCAGACAGACGCGGCGATCAACCCTGGCAACTCCGGCGGGCCACTGTTGGACAGGCACGGGCGCGTGATTGGCACGAACACCCAGATCCGCAGCTCCACCCGCCAGAACTCCGGCGTGGGGTTTGCAGTGCCGGTCAACCTGACCAAGCGGGTTGTGCCTTCCATCATTGAGGACGGCCGCCACGAATACTCCTACCTTGGCATCACAACCCGTGACCTGAACAAGGAACTGCGAGAGTTCGCCGAACTGCCGCCGGACGTGAATGGAGCGCTGGTGCAACAAGTATTGCCCGACACGCCCGCTGACAAGGCGGGGATCAGGGGCGGCACGGAGTCCCGTCCGCTGGGTGGGCAGAATGTGTCGCTGGGCGGCGACATCCTCAACTCGGTGGACAGTATGGAGTTCCGGCGAATGGACGAGCTGATCTCGTACCTGGCGCTCAACACCTCGCCTGGCGATGTGATCACCCTTGGCGGCATCAGGGACGGAGAGCCAATCGAGTTCGAGGTGGAGCTGGAGCCAAGGCCACGAGGCGGCGCATGATGAGCGGCACTAAGGGAGTGCTAACAACAAACCGCATCACCTTCGTATATTTAGCCCTGCCAGCTTCACGTCACCGCAGAGAGTGAAGATTTACCTCCGAACCGACGACTCCCGGACAGCCTGTTCCAGTTAACATTTCAGAGTAGTGGCCCGGCCAATACTCCTCGCTCCCCCAGCCACTCCACCAAGCAGATGGCACGCATCTGCCGGGGTCACTGTTGATGCGCACGCGCCTGAGCAACGCCTGGTATTCGGCCCATTCCAGCTTCTGGTTTGTGCCTTCGGTGATGACAGCGGCGGCGATTGGCCTGGCCGTCGTTCTTCTAGCCCTTGACGAGGCGGCTGGCATACGTTCGATGGTCGGCTTCGGGACCCTTCAGCCTGATGGGGCCAGGGACATCCTCTCAACTATCGCCGGATCCATGATCACTGTGGCAGGCGTGGTTTTCTCAATCACCATTGTGTCGCTCACACTGGCCTCATCCCAGTTCGGGTCACGCATCCTGCGGACGTTCATGCGTGATACGGGAAACCAGGTGGTGCTGGGGATGTTCCTTGCAACGTTCGTGTACTGCCTGCTCATCCTGGGCGCCATACGGGCGGAAACGGACGACGAACTGTTTGTGCCGTACATCTCCGTAGCCTTTGGAATCATCCTCGCCCTGGCCAGCCTTGGCGTGTTGATCTACTTCATTCACCACGTCTCAGCCTCGATCCAGGCGAACAGCATCGTCGCCTCCGTGGGACAGGACCTGGAAGGGGCGATCAACCGCCTCTTTCCTGAGCGGCTTGGCCGCGGGCCGGATGACGTCCGCCATCCTGACCAGTCGCAGTTTGACCCGGCAGAGTTTGAACGTGTGGCACGCGCCGTACCATCAAACTCCAACGGTTACCTGAGGACTCTGAACAACGAGGCTCTCATGCACCTGGCGAAGTCGAATGACCTGGTGATCAGGATCGAATACCGGCCAGGGGATTTCATTGTGCATGGGAACACCGTGGCATTGGCCTCACCCGGCGCAAAGGTGGACAGCAACCTGATGGAGAAGATCAACGGAGTGTTTATTCTCGGCCGGGAACGGACGCTCGAACAGGATGTGGCATTCGTCTTCAATCAACTCGTGGAGATGGCAGAACGGGCTCTCTCCCCGGGCATCAACGACGCGCAAACGGCCATGACCTGCATTGACAGGATCGGCGCGGGTCTCGCACAGCTGGCGGACAGGCAAACGCCGTCATCTTACCGGTATGACGATGAGGGCGTACTGCGTGTGATAGTCATGGCGGAGAACTTCGAGGACATTGCGCAGAAGATGCTCGACCGGCTCAGGCGAAGCTCTCAAGCCAACGCCACGGTCATGATCCACCTGCTGGAAATGATCCGCGGGGTGGCCCCGCATATCCGCCGCTCGGAAGGCCGGAGCATCCTGGTCCGCCAGGCAAGGGTCATACATGCCACGTCAAATGACCAGCTTGGGCAGGAGTACGACCGCGAGGCCGTGAGCGAAGCCTACGACATGACGCTCGCCGCCCTCATTGGCCATGAATCCTCCAGCACTGGTGACGCCGAGCGGACTATCTCGCCAGGCGCCGCAGGCCAGCGGAAATGATGTCCACGCCCCAGACAAGCAGGACGTATACGAACAGCAACAGTGCGACGTCCGTGTACCTGAAAAACGCCATATCGAGCCGGAACTGGTAACCGAGGCCCGCGGCAGCCACGAACCCTACCACCACCGTGGTCCGTATTATGACCTCCCACCGGTACAGCAGGAACGTGATGAACTGCGGGAGCGCCTGGGGCAGCACGCCATAGAACAGGATCTGCACGTTTCCAGCGCCTGACGTTCTAAGTGCACGGGCAGGACCAGGGTCGATATCTTCAACTACTTCTGCTGCCAAACGGCCCATCACGCCGAAGTTGTGAATCGCCAGCGCCAATGCTCCGGCCAGCACACCGGGAGATACGATGAATATGATCAGGAATGCCCAGATAAGTTCCGGCACGGCACGAGTCATGATGTAAACGGAGCGAGTCACGAGGAACATGGCCCGGCCAACCACTGGCCCGAACGGCGCCTGGTCCCCGTGGGTGAGATTGGCTGCGGCGAATGGAACTGTGACCAGTGCGCCCACTGCCGCCAGGCCCGCGGCCAGCACGCTCATGGCCAGCGTTTCGCGTGCCATGCCCAGGGCTGCCCTCCAACTCTCCCACTCGAAAAATGCCGGGGTCCGCGAACTGCCGATTCCCAGCAGGTCACCCAGGAAGTCCGCAGCGCGATTCCATGCCGCGGGTGAGAACGGTCCCGCAGAACCGCCGCCATCCGCCACGACAAATACCCAGCTTGCGAGCACCAGGATGACCAGCGCTCCGGCTGAAAAGACACCAAACCGATGGCGCGATACGAATGAACCCGGCGAATTGACGTTGATGTCGACGTTCGCGGCCCTCACCTCGTCAGCCTCCGGCGCACCTGGGCGCTCCAGGTGTCTATGGCGATGATGATGAGGACCAACGCAAATAACAGCGTCCACACCTGTCCAAATCTCAGGTCGTCCAGGGCAATGGAAATACGAAAGCCAATCCCGCCCAGGCCCACGAAGCTAAGCACAGCGGCTGACCTGACAGCGCATTCAAACCTGTAGAAGAAGTAACTGACCATGTCCGCCAGCGCGGCGGGGGCACGCCCGTAGATCAGCACCTGCATCTCAGAGGCTCCACTGCTCCTCAACGCCTGGAGTGGCGCATCCGGCACGTCCTGCAGCCGCTCCGCCAGTATCCGGCCGATGATCCCGCCGTACGGAATGCCTATCGCCAGCGCTCCTGCCAGCGGTGATAGCCCGAACGCTGTTACGAATATCAGCGCCCAGATCAATTCATGTATGGCGCGCAGGAATCCCAGCACCCCGCGCACGCCTGCCATGGAGCTGGCCCTCATCACAGGGTTTCGCACCAGTACGCCGCTGGCGAGCAGACCGCCCGGAATGCCAATGAGGATGGCCACGGTCATACCGGCCGTTGCATAGGCAACGGTCCGCCATGTCGCCTCCAGGACTGTGCCAAGGAAGCGCGGCGACAGGTCAGGACTGAATACGGACTGCACCATACCCCACAGCGCGGCAAGCCCACTGGTGCGCAGCGTGTCATCAGTTGCGTCAACTGCTGTCAGGCTCAGCAAGAACGCAGCTATGAGTATGAGGGTGAGCATCCCCCTGCTGCCGGATGACAGGCGCAGCTTCCGGGGGACCAGGCGAGCAACGCTGTGGATCAACGACTAACAGTGGCGGCGCCAGGCACGGCAGCGCGGCCGTTGGAGCCCGCAGGGAGACGATAAACGGATTCCAGGAGGCTATCGGTCAAGTCGCGGGCGCTCACGTCAAACGCGACTGCGCCGTCGCGGAGTCCGACAACCCGAGCGAAGTGCCGGCGCGCCAGGTCGGGTGAGTGCAGGCTGGCGATGACGGTGCGGCCGCTCTCTTTCGCTATATCGGTCAAGAGAGTGAGCAGGTCTTCGGCCAGGGCCGGGTCCAGCGACGCTACTGGTTCGTCTGCGAGTATGACTGCCGGGTCTTGAACCAGGACCCTGGCGAGGGCGACGCGTTGCTGCTCACCGCCTGACAGGCGCGCCACGCGGTCGTGCCTTTTGGCGCCCAGGCCCACCCGTTCGATGGCTGCCCGTGCTCCGGGGTGCTCTACCGGGAGCACAAGGCCGGCCAGCGACCGCAGGAGGCTCCACCGGCCAAGGAGGCCTGCTTCAACGTTGTTCCTCACGGATAGCTGCGGCACAAGGTCCAGGCGCTGCTGCATCATTCCGACCAGGCCCGTCAACTCCTTGCCAGGACGAAGGCGCCCCAACGGCCGGCCAAGAACATGAATCTGGCCACCGGATGGCGGCAACATGCCGGCCATAAGACGGAGCAGTGTTGTCTTTCCCGCACCGCTGGGGCCGACCAGGGCCACCGTCTCTCCCCTGTCGACGGTGAGTGTCACGCCCTGGAGTGCCCGGGTGCCGCTGTAGACCTTTGAAAGGTCACGCGCCTGGTAGGCGGCCACACCGGGTGCGGAGGCTGCGAATGGGGCTGGCGAACTCATTCGATGAGGTCCAGGGTGCGAGCAACCGATTCGATGGCGCCGTAGTTGTCGTTGTTCGTATCAATGAAGCTGTCTGTCAGGAATAGTTCCAGGACCCGTGCTTGTTCAGCATCATCCATGGACATGCTCTTGAAGGCGTCCCTGGTACTGGCGAGTGTTCCTTCGCCGTAGACTTCGTCGATCTCCGGGTGCGCCACCCAGTGGTAATCCCAGTAAGGCTCCGTGTACATGAGCACGCGGACCCTGGACTCATCAACCTGGCCTTCTGCCACCGCACGTTCCCACACAGCGGAGCTCAGAGCGCCGGCATCGAAGCTCCCAGACTCCACCAGTTTCCATGTTGTGTCATGCGATCCGGAGTAGCTCGGGACGCCTGCAAAGTCGTTCTCTGGGTCCACTCCAGCATCGGCCAGGAACGACCGGGGCATCAGGTGCCCGGAGGTTGAACTGATGCTGCCAAAGGTGAATGACTTGCCCGCAAGGTCTGACAGGCTCTCCGCCTGCACACCCGAACCCACGATGAATACTGAAGTGAACTCTTCATCACGCGGCCGCTGGATTATGGCCTCGGCCCCGGGGGTTGCCAGTCTGGCCTGGACTCCGGTCAGGCCGCCGAACCACGCAAGTTTCACATCCCCATTCCTGAATGCCGTCACCAGTGTGGCGTACTCAGTTACTGGCCGATACTCAACGTCGAACCCCAGTTCATCTTCAAGATAATCAGCTATTCCGCCGAACATCTCATCAAGAATCATTAAATCCTGGTCCGGTATCCCACCGATAACAAGAGTGGGACGTTCTTCATTCGAACAGGCAATGAGGGCTGCTACGGCCATGAGTGCCACAGCGAATACAACCAGGCGCAACCGGCTCAAGTACCGCATCGTTCCTCCAGGTAATGGATCCATGCCATATGCGCATACGCCCGAGTTCCAGCGTACGGCGGACAGGATTACGTTTATAACGTTTCGGAATAGGTGCGTCAAAGCTTATGCTGTATTAGCATGTGCACCTGACCGACAAGGCTCGATTGTGATCAGCCGCCTGGAAAGCAGGGTGACGCTCCGCAATGGACATGGTTGAACTCCGGGCGTTCTGTGCCGTGGCAGAAGAAGGAAGCTTCACGTCTGCCGCTCGGCGGCTGGGCATGAGTCAGCCCGGGTTGAGCCGGCAGGTACAGAGACTGGAACGGGAGCTGGGAGCGTCTCTCCTAGAGCGCGGCGGACCGGCCATACGCCTGACCGCCGCCGGAGAACGGGTCCTTAAATTCGCTTCGAAGACCATCAATGAATATGACGCGTTGATACGCCATGCCGCCAACGGAGCAGCGGCGCTGTCAGGCGTAGTTCGAATCGTGGCGAGCACAACGCCCGGCGAGTACCTTGCGCCATCACTGGCGGCCCGCTTTACCGAGACCAACCCGGAGGTTCGCACGCAGATTTTTGTGACGGACTCCTCTGTGGTTCCGTGCGAGCTGCTGGAGCGCCGGTGGGACGTGGGGTTTGTCGGCTGCCGGGCAGATCAGCCTGGCCTGGTGCATGTTCCGATGGCTCGCGACGAGGTAGTGCTGGCGGCGCCCGCATCGCACCCGTTCGCGCGTTCCGGGACTGTGACCGCCGAGCAGTTGGCAGACGAGAAACTGATCCAGCGGGAGGACGGCTCCGGCACACATCGCACCGTGGTGGAAGCGCTGGCAGAACGCGGGCTGTCACTGCCATCCCGGCAGCCGGTCATGAGCTTGAGCAGCACTCAGGCAATAGTGTCCGCTGTGGACGCAGGCCTGGGTGTGGGCTTCGTATCAACACGCGCCCTGGAGCGGCACCAGCCCGCACGGGTGGCGGCGGTTCGACTGGAAGGGGCGCCCATAATCCGAGACCTCTACCTGGTCTATGAGAGCGCTCGGCCCCGGCCTCCCCACGTGCAGGCATTCATAGATTTCATCCCGCCATTTCAGCCACAGGCAGCCGAAGCCGGTGACGAGCCTGCGATAAGGCAGTAGAGTTGTGCCATACAGGTATTGTTGTCACCGAACGCCTGTGCTAGTCTAGTTTATGTGGTCCTGCTTTCCCAGGCCATTCGTCACTGAAACAGGCGCCTACAGCAGCAGTCTGCAACCACCCGCCTCCACAGTACCGGCAGCGCCGTACAAAAATTAAGGAAGACGATCTTGGCATCACAGAACGGCCACAAAGCCGCATCCAAAAACGGGACAGCGAGCGACAGGGAAAAGACCCTGGAGCTTGCGCTCGCACAGATAGAGAAAGCGTTCGGCCGCGGCGCAGTCATGCGCATGAGCGAGTCGAATACCGACCGGACAATTGGCTCGATCCCCACCGGCTCCATTGCACTGGACATGGCCCTTGGCCTGGGCGGCCTGCCGCGCGGCAGGGTGGTGGAGATATTCGGAGCAGAGTCTGCCGGAAAGTCCACCCTTGCCATGTCAGTGATCGCAGAGGCCCAGCTTGCGGGAGGCTCAGCCGCTTACGTTGACGTTGAGCACGCCATGGACCCCACGTACGCCAAGCTCATTGGCGTGGACGTGGAGAAGCTCTTGATTTCACAGCCTGATTCGGCAGAACAGGCACTCGAGATCACGGACTACCTGGTTCGAAGCGGGGCGCTGGACGTGGTTGTCCTTGACAGCGTAGCTGCCCTGGTCCCGGCGGCAGAGCTTGAAGGCGAGATGGGCGACCACCACATTGGCGCACAGGCACGCCTCATGTCGCAGGCCCTTCGCAAGCTGACCGGCTCCATACACAAGACGAACACAGTGGCCATATTCATCAACCAGCTTCGTGAAAAGGTTGGAGTGGTATTCGGCAACCCGGAGGTGACTCCCGGCGGGAGGGCGCTGAAGTTCTACAGCTCAGTCCGCATAGACCTCCGCCGCACTGAGGCCATCAAAGCCGGCTCGGACATCATCGGTAACCGGATACGTGCCCGAGTTGTGAAAAACAAGGTGGCGCCGCCATTCAAGAAAGCGGAGTTGGAGATCCTGTTCAGCGAAGGCATCAGCAAGGAAGGAGCGCTGCTTGACCTCGGTGTTGAGTACGGCATCGTAAAGAAGAGCGGCGCTTTCTTCTCGTATGGCGAAACCCGGCTGGGACAGGGCCGGGAGGCTGCACGGGAGTTCCTGAAGAAAAACACGGACATCCGTGATGACATTGAGAAGGCCATCCGCGGGCACGCTGCGCCAGTTCAACCCCGTGACGAGGAGGAGTCTTCCCCCGGTGGTGAAGAAGCAGAGGTGGAGACTGGGATAGAAGCCGCAGCGCAGTAATCCCCGCTGCCCCGAACTGGTTTCCGGGTCACATCTGAAAGCGCCAGGCAATCTCGCAAGGCATCGGCGAGTTTCCAACAGCGCCCTCTCGGTTAGACTTTGCTGAGAGGGCGCTGCCTTTTTACGCCGTTTGAACTGCGTCCTCAATCCCGATGAGGAGACTCCCTTGGAGCTTTCGATTCTCATGCTGGTGCTGGCCCTCATAGGCAGCGCCTTCATAAGTTCTTCAGAAACCGCCCTCCTGGCCGTCAACAAGTTCCGCATTCACCGTCTCGCCACCGAAGGCGATAGGCGCGCCAGAATGATCATGAAGTTCTCGGAACAGCACGAGAAGTTCTTCGGTGCGATCCTGCTGGCCAACAACGTTCTGAACATGATGTTGGCCGCCGTGGGCACGAGCCTCGCGATTGCCGTATGGGGAAACACTGGCGGAACTGTGGCCCTGGCGACAATCGCCACGACCGCAGTGCTGGTCATCTTCGGCGAGCTGACGCCAAAGTCGCTGGCGAACGTTGCCGCGGAGCGATGGTCACTGTTCGTCGCTCGCCCCGTCTACTTCCTGATGATCATAAGCGGCCCCCTGGTATATGGCTTCACCATTCTGCCAAAGGTCATCATGCGTCTGCTCGGAGGACGCGAGGCCCTCACGACGCCGGCTGTCACCATCCGTGAGCTACGGATGCTGATAGACATCGGCGAAGCTGAAGGGACCGTAGAGACCGGCCAGGGTGCAATGCTGGAAAACATCTTCAGATTTGGTGAGACTGAGGTCCGGGATGTGATGACCCCGCGCACAGAGATCACGTGGGTAAATGCTGAGACCACTTTCGAACAATTTCTTGAGTCGTACCGTCAACACCCGCACACCCGCTTCCCCGTGTATGACGATGACTTTGATGACGTGGTTGGCGTCCTATCGGTCAAGGACGTGATGGCTTCGTTCGCCCAGGGCAAGCTGGACCCGTCACAGCCGGTGACCCGGCTCATGCGCCGTGCACTGTTTGTACCGGAGACAAAGCGGCTGGATGAGTTGTTCTCACAGATGCAGCAGGCAGGGCACAAGATCGCGCTGGCAGTGGATGAATTCGGAGGCATCTCGGGCCTCATAACCCTGACGCGGGTCGTGGAGCAGATCGTCGGCCGCACCGGTGAAGAGGGTAGTGTCCCAGAACGAAGGTTCATTACCGTGGATGAGAATACGTTCCTCGTAGACGGTGGCATGACCATCGACGAGGCCAACGATGAGCTGGACCTGGAAATTCCCGAAGGCGACTATGAAACTGTGGCCGGTTTCTTCCTGGAGCAGGCCCAGAAACTTCCAGAGGTGAACTCGCGTATCCGGTTTGGGGAGCTGCGCATGCAGGTGGTGGAAATGGACGATCGGAAGATCTCAAAGATCCGCATCCGGCGGCGGCCGAAGGTTGCTGAAGGGGCACAACCCCAGGCGCAGTCGTAGACAGAGATGTAAGCCAGGTGCCAGTGCCTCCAGGTTTCGATTTCGTTCAAGCGGTGGAAGCTGCCCTCCAGAATGCCGGCGTCGACTTCAACAGTCCACTGCTCGTGGCGTTCTCCGGTGGGCCAGACTCCACTGCGCTGCTGCTTGCCTGCTGCGAGTTGAGGAGCAACAGCGATCTCGTTATCCATGCAGGGCACCTGAACCATCGTCTTCGAGGTGCTGAATCAGACAAGGACGCCGATTTCGTCGTCCAGACGTGCGAGGCGTTGGACGTGCCGTGCCATATGGACGCCGCTGATATGGCTGCGATTGCCCGGGAGCGGGGAATGTCGCTGGAGGCAGCGGCCCGCGAGGCGCGCTACGACTTCCTGGCGCGTACCGCCGCTGAAATTGGAGCGCAAGCCGTGGTGACAGGTCACACGCTAGATGACCAGGCCGAGACGGTCCTTCTGCATGTCGCGCGTGGCAGTGGCCTGCGAGGGCTGGCGGGCATGCGTCCAGTCATGGAGCGACCGGCGACAGCGCTGGCCCCAGCCGTTCGCGTGGTGCGGCCCCTGCTAAAGATCCGGCGTACTGAGACTGTTGGATTCTGCGAACTGAACGGCGTTACGCCCCGCGTTGACGCTTCAAATGAGGACGTTCAATTCAGCCGCAATCGGATTCGGCACCAGGTTCTGCCTGCGCTGGAGGAGGTGAACCTGGGGGTCGTCGAGTCCGTTGCCCGACTGGCCGAAAACGCAGCGTCCGACATGGAGATCATAAAAGGAGCAGTTCAAGACGCCCTAGGCGACACGGCGGCGGGCGACGAGGCCCGAACAACAACACTTGACCGTCGTGCCTTTAACCAGATCTCCCCAGCCCTCAGCCGACGCGTCCTCATGACAATTTTTGAGAACGCTGCCGGTACGCCACAAGAGCTCGAGCAGGCGCATGTCGAAGATATGCGGAGGCTCGCGCTTGGACACGCGGGTACATCTCTGGACCTTCCCCGGGGCCTGCGATTTGAAGTCGATTACCACACTTTGAGGATCGTCCATACAGAGGCGCCGGACGAACGTTGCCCGTACCCGGCTGGCGTTCCATCGAAACCGCTGGAGGTCCCCGGCACGACCGAGCTGGGAGGCGGCTTTCAACTTGTCGCCGAATTGGTCGATGCCCCACCTGATCCCGGAGCGCGGGCAAACCCCATGGTGGCGTTCCTGGAGACATCCCTGGCGGATGGCGGTCTGCATATCCGCTCACGCCAGCCTGGTGACCGCTTTCATCCACTCGGCATGACGGAGAACGTCAAGCTGCAGGATTTCTTCGTGGGCGCACACGTCCCGCGAACGTGGCGCGACCGCGCGCCCCTGGTTGTATCGCCTCGTGGGATCGCATGGGTTGCCGGTTGCCGCCCCGCCGAGTGGGCGCGTCTTCCGGCGGATGCGAAACAGGCTCTGCGACTGGCACTGAAGGTGCCGCACAGCCATACGGAGTGAGCGCGTCCTATGCACTTGTGTACGACAAGAGATAAATCGTGCTCCGCGGGCTGGCCTACAAGACCCGCGTCAGCCTGGCATTCACGCTTGCGCCGGGGACGCGGCCCCGCTTCGCCACGTTCCGGCCGTCGATCTCCTTGATGTCGGCCGTGAAGCTGACGGGCGGTGCTCCGGCTATGTGGTACCCAACGGCGAAGACGCTGACCGGCGCCTCTGCCTCCACGAACTCTCGTATGCGATCAGGCGTGATGCCACCACTCACAAAAATATCCACATGGTTGTATCCCGCCTGGTCCAGCCTTGCCCGCACCTCATGAACCAGGTCGGGGGTCACGCCGCCACGCTCACGCGGCGTATCCAGGCGCACCCCCCGCAGCCGCTCCCGCAGTGCCTTGGCCACCTCTATGGACTCCTCGGCCTCGTCTTTGAACGTGTCCACGAGGGCGACCCGCGGCACCTCCGGGGGCATGTGCCGGTCAAACGCCTGCACAGCACGAACGGTGTCGCCAACCAGCAGCACCAGCGAATGGGGCATTGTTCCGGATGGGGTGAGTCCCGTCAGACGGCCGCCCAGGAGCGATGAGCTGGAGGCGCACCTGCCCACTACCGCCGCGTAGTCCATGACGCCCACTATGGACGGGTGCACGTGACGTGCGCCGAATGCCACCACGGGGATGCCGTTGCCCGCCTCCACACACTCGCGGGCGGCAGTTGCCCAGCCCGTACACGACGCAAGCGTTCCGCAGATGGCTGTTTCGTACAGGCCAAAGGATGCATATGGTGCACGCACACGCAGTGAGACTTCACCGGCAGATACGGAAGCGCCTTCCTCAAGCGCCCACACCTCTCTGCCAGTCTCAGGCAATACGCGGCCCAGCAGGGATTTCACCTCGGTGATGCCGCAAAACGTGCCGTCTCGCTCGGCGGTGAACTCCATCACCACTTCGGGGTTGATCCCCTCGTTGCGCAGAATGGTCAGCGTGCGGTGCAGGTAGATGTCGGCGGTATCTCCGACAAGCACCGAGCGCGCGATTTCAAACTCGCGGGTAGTCATTGTGGAGAAAACGCTCCCGGGGTGGCGCCCCTGCAGGATGAGTCGTGTTCGGGTAGTTCTCGATGTCGAAAACCCGGTAGGCGGTCGCGGCGAACAACTCTAGCGATGCCGTACATGAAGGGTCAAGGGTGTGAAGTCACCTCTGGCATGCCGCCGAACCTGAGTCTCAATAGGCCCCTGGTGTCTTCCCAGGCAGTCGAAATTATCTTGACGCGTGAATCCGGGTCATCTTCCCAGTGAACTGGTATCTCCTTGATCCGGAACCCTGAATGCTTTGCAATGAGCAGGAGTTCGGTATCGAAAAACCAGTGGTTGTCCTGGACCAGCGGCACCAGTGCTGTGGCAGCGCGGGCAGAGATGGCCTTGAAGCCGCACTGGGCGTCACGGAAGCCGGGGAAGAACATTGACCGGAAGAGCATGCTGTAGCCGCGGGAGGTGATTTCCCGTTTGAGGGTGCGTCCCACAACCTCTGACTGCGGCAGCAGGCGGGAGCCAATCGATATGTCATAGCCTTCATCGGCTATTGCTGTCACCAGGTCCGGCAGGGACTTCAGGTCCGTGGACAGATCCACATCCATGTAGCAGCGCACATCAGCCTTGCTCTCCAGCCATGCCCTTTTAAGAGCCCTGCCACGACCGCGCTGGTCCAGCCTGGTAATTCGCACCAAGGAGGGATTGGTTTCAGCGAGGCCAGCGGCCACTTCCTGAGTACGATCCGTGGATCCGTTATCGGCGACCGTGATTGCCCAGTCTTTCTCGGGATGAGCGGCTACGAAGTCAGTCAACTTGCCAATACAGACCGGCAGCGCCCGCTCTTCGTTGAGCACAGGGATAACAATATCTACCTGGGTCCTGGCCTGCTGTTGGGATGTTGAAGCGGAACTGGTCATGATTAGTGCAGGAAGTGGCGTGTGCCGGTGAAGACCATTGTCATGCCAAGCCGGTTGGCCGCCTCGGTTACCTCGTCATCACGTATGGAGCCGCCAGGCTGGGCAACCGCTGTAACACCAGACTCTCCTGCAAGCTCAAGGCCATCGGCGAACGGGAAGAACGCGTCGGAGGCCAATGCCGACCCTGAGGCGCGCTCGCCCGCTGCACGAACGGCGAGGTGCACGCTGGTGACCCTGTTCGGCTGTCCCGCGCCCATGCCCGTGAGTGTACGGTCTTTCGCGAGCACGATGGCGTTGGAACGGATGAGATGGCACGCCCGCCATGCAAATGCCAGGTCCAGCAACTCGTCATGCGACGGCTTGCGCTCGGTGACCACCTTCCACGACTCCGGGTCTTCTTCCAGCACATCGGAAGTCTGGGCCAGCACACCGCCAGAGATGGATCGCACCGTCAACGAAGCAGGGGTGGAGCGGCCTGCCTCAAGGAGGCGCGTCCGCTTCCGGCCCCTGAGTATTTCCAAAGCATCTGTCTCATAACCAGGGGCAACGATCACGTCGAACAGGACGCCCTTCATTGCCTGAGCCGTTTCAGCAGTCACAATGCTGTTGAAGCCAACGATGCCGCCGTACGCCGACACGGGGTCGCCAGATAAAGCGCGCCTGTAGGCTTCAGCCTGGTCTCCATGAACGGCCAATCCGCATGGGTTGGCATGCTTCACTATGGCCACGCTGTGGCTATCAAAGCTGTTTGCGGCGATCCAGGCGGCGTCGGCGTCGAAATAGTTCAGGTACGACATATCGATGCCGTGGACCTGCCTGGCATTGGCCACACCGCCCTGTTCACCCGGCGTGGAGTAAACGCCGCCTGCCTGGTGCGGGTTCTCACCGTACCGCGGAATGCTGGCCCTGGACCAGCCCATGGTTAGTTCCTGCGGGAATTTGGCGTCTGCCTGACTCTCCGCAGCACCTGAGTCCCGGAGGTATTCAGCAATCATCGTGTCGTACAGCGCCACGTGCTGAAAGGCCTTCGCTGCCAGTTGCCGGCGCTTCTCCAACGGGACGCCATCGCGACAGATCATCTCGCCCACCCAGCCGTAATCAGCCGGGTCCACGATCACGATCACGTCAGGGAAGTTCTTGGCTGCCGCCCTCGTCATGGCAGGGCCGCCGATGTCGATGTTCTCCAGAGCATCCTCAAGTGTGACATCGGGGCGGGAGATCGTCTCGACGAACGGGTAGAGGTTGTTAACCACCACATCAACGGTCTCGATGCCGTGCTGTTCCAGCTGGGCAACATGCGAGCTTGAAGAACGACGCGCCAGCAGTCCGCCGTGGATCTTCGGGTGGAGGGTTTTCACGCGACCGTCCAGTATCTCAGGGGAGCCGGTCACCTCCGATACCTGGCGCACTGGCAGGCCAGCATCCTGTATGGCCTTCAGCGTGCCCCCGGTGCTGACCAGGCCATAGCCCGCAGCCGCCAGAACGCGTGCAAAGTCAGCGATTCCAGTCTTGTCATATGCGCTAAGAAGTGCGTTCAAAGTCAGATCGTCCATCGTCCGGCAGCACAGCCGCCGTCTTTAATCCTGTACTGCTGCCTCGGCCAAGGCGCAGATGCCCGTGCGAGTACGACTGTGCCAGTTGAAATAAGCGCAACTTTATCCGCCCACCAGCGTGACACGCTCTGCGCCCGATTTTTCAACGACACGTCCTATTCGCCATGATCCTGGCACTTCGGACATCACTTCATCCGCAAATGCAGGCTCCACGATTACCACCATGCCTACGCCCATGTTGTATACACGGTACATTTCGGCTTCATCCACGTTCCCACGCTCCTGTATGAACCTGAACAGCGGCGGAGTTTCCCATGTGGAAATGTCAATCTCAGCGCCGAGGCCATCTGCGAGAGAGCGCGGGACATTTTTGAAGAACCCGCCGCCCGTTATGTGCCCCATACCCCTGATGCGGTTCAGCACCGGCCTTAGGGCTGGCAGGTAACTCCGGTGCGGTTCCAGCAGAGCATCGCCAAGTGTTCGGTCAGTGCCGGGCACAGGCTGATCCACCAACGAAGGGTTGTCATCTATACCGAAAATGGACCGGACCAGTGAGTAGCCGTTTGTGTGCAGGCCGCTCGACGGCAGGCCAAGCAGGATGTCGCCGGGGCGGGTGTTTTCCGGCCCCAGGAGAGCATCCTTCTGCACAGATCCTACGATGAACCCAACCAGGTCATAATCGTCGCCGTGGTAGATGCCAGGCAGAGTCGCTGTTTCACCACCGAGCAGAGCGCAACCGGCTTCCGAGCAGGCACGGGAGAGCCCGGTAACGATCTGAGCGATGCGCTCCTGGTCGAACCGGCTAATGCCGATATAGTCGAGGAAGAATAGCGGTGTGGCGCCGGCAGGCAGCACGTCATTGACGCAGTGGTTGACTATGTCTATCCCGATGGTGTCATGCCGGCCCATGGCCTCGGCGACTCGTAGCTTCGTGCCCACGCTATCGGTGCTGGAAACAAGGAGCATCTGCCCCGCTGGGTCAGGATCGAATATGCCGCCGAAGAATCCCGGCCCGCCAACTACTCCAGGCCCGAGCGTGCCGGCGGCCAGGTCCTTGATGCGCTCCTTGACTGCCGCAGCGGCGTCAAGGTCCACGCCGGCGTCACGATACGTCCTGGGTGCGTTGTTGGCGGCCATTCAGAGGCGCTCCGTTGGCGAATGTTTGTTGCTGGCCAGCCTGAACCGGCTGGCAGCGTCGCAGGTGAACCGCCAGTATACGTTCCGGCAGAGGCGCGGGCACATCAAACGCTGAAGACCCTGACAGTAACGGCAATGTGGGTGCCCGGCATACAACTCACAGGGGGTCAGCGTGACCCGGCAGCTTCCATCTGGAGCTTGTTCATCTCCAGTTGCACGGGGATGGGGTACTCGCCGGTGAAACAGCCGCGGCAGTAGCGGTCGTCTTTGACGCCCACGGCCTTCATGAGGCCAGGCACATCCAGGAATCCGAGCGTATCGGCATCGATGTACTGGCGTATCTCCTCAACGCTCTTTCGCGCTGCGATCAATTCGCCAATAGTTCCCATGTCCACGCCGAAGTGGCAGGGTGCAATGATGGGCGGAGCGCAGACCCGCATATGGATCTCGGTCGCCCCAGCCTCACGGAGCATCTTGAGCACTCTCGGCGTGGTAGTGCCCCGGACAATGCTGTCATCCACGATCACCAGCCTCTTGCCAGCGATCATCTC
Source organism: Dehalococcoidia bacterium (assembly GCA_040878005.1). Lineage (GTDB taxonomy): Bacteria > Chloroflexota > Dehalococcoidia > Lucifugimonadales > Lucifugimonadaceae > JBBDMW01. The sequence goes on along the minus strand of JBBDMW010000011.1, from coordinate 6,022 downwards.
CGGAAGGGCGTTGAACTTTAGCTGCACACCAAGATCACGCATGCGCTGGTCAGGCTGGATAAAAGTACGCCCCACATAGCGGTTCTTGACAAGGCCCTCGCCGTACGGGATATCGGATGCCTGTGAGTACCCGACAGCGGCGGCTATGGCCGAGTCCGGTATGCCAATGACGAGGTCGCCCTCCGCGGGGTGCTGCTCAAAAAGCTGGGCGCCCATCCGCTTGCGGGTGGCATATGCAAGCTCGCCGCCAAGGATGCTGTCAGGGCGGGCGAAGTAAATCTGCTCGAAGACACACATCGAATGAGTCTTGCGGGCGCCCGGCCACACCTTGGATTCAAGGCCTTCAGAGTTGATGACAAGCGTCTCGCCCGGGTCAAGCTCCCTGATGAACTTGGCGCCGATGTTGTCCAGGGCGCACGTCTCGGATGCCACCACCCAGCCGCCGTTCAGGCTGCCCAGGCAAAGGGGCCTCATGCCGAGCGGGTCCCGCACTGCAACCAACTCGTCCTTGGTCATGATTACCAGGGAGTAAGCGCCCCGCACCCGTCGCATGATGTGGGCTGAACGCTGGGCCCAGGTTGTGCCCGGCGCCTTCGCGTACATCTCTGCAATCACTTCTGAGTCGGAGGTACTCTCGAAGGTCGAGCCCCATTCGCGCGCCAAGTCTTCACGAAGGGAACTGGCGTTGATGACATTGCCGTTGTGGCCCAGGGCAAGCTGCCCGTGTGGTCCCTCAGCCAAGATGGGCTGAGCGTTGCACTCACGGCTGCCCCCCATCGTGGAATACCGGGTGTGGCCTATGGCAATGTGGCCGGAAAGGGCCTCAAGGTCCTCCTCCCGGAACACCTGCGCCACCAGGCCCATCTCAGCCCGCACAGAAATGCGGTCGCCCCGAGTCGCGGCGATGCCAGCGCTCTCCTGGCCGCGATGCTGGAGAGCGAAAAGGCCAAAGAATGCTATTCGTGAAACGTCTTCGCCAGGAAGGTAAGCGCCTACAACGCCGCACGCTTCACGCGGACGGTCGTCTGCCTGGCTGTTCGGCCCGTTGCCGGGAATGGGATGCAATATGCCGCCCGTGATCCTGGAGCGTTGGCTGAAGATTAGGAAGTTCCGCCACCGAGGCCGAATAAAACCGATGAACTTCACCAGCTTTGGCCGGGCCAGATGATACAGGATCGGACCACGACCCGGCGCAAAAGAAAATCTTACGCCACGAATTGTAGCCTCGACTTAAGAAGCGGGTCAACGCGTAAATCTCGCAGTCGCAACTCCGCTAGTTGCCTATTCCGCCGATCACAAGTTAGATGCGAACCCGTCCCGGGCAGGTTCTAATTGCACCAGGAACTCCCGATTGCCCTTGTCGCCGCGGATGGGCGACGAAGTGAGGCCCCGCAGCCGCAGGCCGTTCGATACCGCCCACTGGGTGAACCGCCCAAGTATTGCAGCATGCACCTGCGAGTCCCGGATTATCCCACCGCTTCCCACTTCCCCCGGCTCGGCCTCGAACTGGGGCTTCACAAGAACGACGGCCGCCCCGCCAGGGCGAAGGTGAGCAATGGCCCTGGGCAGGACCAGGCGGAGCGATATGAATGACACGTCAGCGACTACAAGGTCCACCAGCTCACCGATCTCATAGTGGTTGCGGGCATTCACCCGCTCCATGCTCACGACCCGCTCGTCCCTGATAAGACGGTTGTGAAGCTGGCCGCGGCCCACATCCACCGCGTAAACTCGTGATGCCCCGGCTTGGAGCAGGCAATCGGTGAAACCGCCTGTGGACGCACCAATATCCAGCGCTAAATTGCCTGATGGGTTGAGGCCGAACACATCCAGGGCGTGTGCAAGCTTCTCCCCGCCACGGGACACGAACCTTGGCCCTGACGTGACGGCAATCTCCTGGTTTCCGGCGACCAGCATTCCCGGCGTGGGTCTTCCGCGTCCCGGGTGGCCCGGCAGCGAAACCGCCCCTGCCATTACCAGGGCGCGTGCCTTCTCCCCGGATTCAGCAAGGCCGCGATCCACCATCGCCCTGTCCAGGCGCACCTTTTTACCGTGGGCACTCATACGTTTTTGTGTAGTGTTTTCGTTGACCGTATCTTCTGAAGACTCATATCATCATTTCAAATGGCAACTTTATCCACTGCTGCCGGCGGCTCCGCTGTGACACTCTCGCGTGGCCTGATACGCACTGCGCGACCGAAACAGATGGTGAAGAACGGCCTCGTTCTAGTCCCCCTGTTTTTCACCATAAACAAGTGGTGGGATACCTCGGACATCATCGGCATGTCCTCACTCGTCGGGCGCAGCCTCGCGGCCATGGCATTGTTCGTGGCCCTGTCGGCAGCCGTGTATTTCATCAATGATGCGCTTGATGTTGAGCGCGACCGCGCTCACCCGGTCAAGCGAAACCGGCCCATTGCCGCCGGCATCATTCCAGTTCCCCTCGCGTGGACGGTGGCCATTGCCCTGGCAGTTGGCGCGCTTGTGCTCTCGTTCCTTATACGAGCAGACCTCGGCTACGCCGCTACTGGCTACATGGGACTCATGCTGGGCTACAGCCTGTTCATCAAGCACATGGTCATCCTGGACGTCATGGCCATCGCTGCGGGCTTCGTGCTACGGGCGGTTGCCGGCGCCCTGGCGATTGAAAGCACAATCCTGCACCGGGGTGGCGTAGACGTCCAGCTTGACCTGACGATTTCGCCGTGGCTGTTCGTGGTCACTGCCATGGGAGCGCTGTTCATAGCACTGGTCAAGAGGCGCAGCGAGCTCGTGGAGGCAGGGGACCGCGCCGTGACGCAGCGGGGGATACTCTCCGAATACAGCGAAAAGCTGCTCGACCAGTTCATCGTAATTGTGGCAACGTCCACGCTGGTTGCATACACGCTGTACACGTTCAGTGGCGGCATAACAGAAGCCAATGTTCCTGAGAACAACTCCATGATGCTCACCATACCGTTCGTGGGTTACGGCCTGTTCCGCTACCTGTACCTGATGTACCGGCACAGGCACGGCGAGGCTCCGGAAGAAATTCTCATCACCGACCGGCCCCTGATGATCAACATAGTCCTGTGGCTCATCACTGCCGCAGCTGTATTACTTGTGAACCGGTAGGGATCACGGCCTGCCAGCCGTCGAATCCAGCAGGATCGAGAACCGCATCGACGTACTTAACGACCAGGGAGGAACGGCCGCATGTGTGGTGCCGGGGCCGGGGGCAACGGTTGGCATATAAGATGGAGTCACGTACCTGACCCACTTGGATCCTCTCCGGCGATGTATGCGAAATGAAGATAACTTACGACTCCGACGCTGACGCCGTTTATATACATCTCCCCGAGGAGCCCCTGGAAGGGGTGCAGGCCAGCCGCACGCTCAGGGTGAACGCTGACGTGGCACTGGATATCGGGCCGGACGACACGCTCATGGGCATCGAGATCCTTCGTGCCCGCCAGGTCCTTGGCAACGGCAAGCGGCCCACGGTGACGCTGGAGAGCCTGCCGCGTCGCACTGAGCCCCAGTAGTCTCTTGGACGGACGCGAAGACTTCTGGAATATCGGGTACCCGCTGCTGGGCATGCTCGTATACGTGGCGGGGCCCATCGCCCTGGGCGCACTGCTCTACGGCCTGTACCGGCGCATCCGCATATGGCGCACAGGAGGCGAGTACGGCGAGCTTGGCTCTCACAAGGTCCGCGCCAGGGAGTTCATCAAGCTAGCGGCGTTCGACATCTTCGCCCACCGCAAGTTCGCCCGGCACGAGCTTTACCCCGGCATCATGCACTTCGCCATATTCTGGGGGTTCGGCATCCTGCTTGTGGCCACCATAGTAGCGGCCATCGAGTTCAACACGGAGCACTACCTGGGCTGGACGTTCCCCACGGCCCACTTCCGGCTCCAGACGTCGTTTGTATGGGACATATTCGGCGGGCTACTGGCGACAGTCGGCCTGGGCATGGCAGCATACCGGCGGTACGTGATCCGGCCGCCCCGGCTGAATACGTTCCTGGACGACAGCGTCATACTCGGCCTGCTCGCCCTCCTGCTGCTCTCTGGCTTCGTGCTGGAGGCGCTCAGGATAGGCGCAACGGAGTTGAACCCGGCCAGCGCCCTTTACGACTCCTCCGCGGCGCTGTGGTCGCCGGTGGGCTGGCTGTTCGCCACAGCATTCAGCAGCCTCGGCATTACTCCCGACGCCATGCAGAGCATCCACGCCGGCATGTGGTGGCTGCACGCCGCGATATTCACCGCCGGGTTCGTGTACCTGGCCGTTGGATTCAACAAGCTCAGCCACATCATCGTCAGCCCGCTCAACTCATACTTCCGCACCCTGCGGCCACGGGGCGCGCTCAGGCCCATGGGCGACTTCGAGAAGCTGGAGACGTTCGGCGCAAAGGACCTGCCGGACCTGGGCTGGAACCAGGTGCTGGCGTTTGAATCGTGCACCAACTGCGGCCGCTGCCAGGACCAGTGCCCCGCCTGGGCCAGCGGCAAGCCGCTATCGCCCCGCAAGTTCATCCAGGACATGCACGCATACGCCATGGAGCGCGCCCCGGTGCTGATGGCCACACCCGCAGGCGAAACGCCGCCCGCTCCGGCCCGCTCGATGGTCTCCGACGCCGCGGGCGAAGATGTCCTGTGGTCCTGCACAAGCTGCGCCGCCTGCGTGGAAGCCTGCCCGGTGTCCATCAACCACATCGACACCATCGTGGACATGCGGCGCTTCCTGGTCCTCGAAGAGGGCAAGGCGCCTGATACAGCGCAGTCGGCCCTGGAGAACCTTGAGCAGCGCGGGCACCCATGGCGCGGCACAACCCTCACCCGCACAAGCTGGATGGAGGGACTCGACATCCCCACGCTGGCGGAGAAGCCGGACGCCGAGGTGCTGTTCTGGGTGGGCTGCTCCGGCGCACTGGTGCAGAGGGGCATCGAGGTGACACGCTCCATGGCGTCGGTGCTGAAGAAGGCCGGCGTGGACTTCGCTGTGCTGGGCGATGAGGAGACGTGCAACGGCGACCCGGCGCGCCGCATGGGCAATGAGTACCTGTTCCAGGTGATGGCGCAGCAGAACATTGAGACGTTCGCCCGCTACAACGTGAAGAAGGTGCTGACGACCTGCCCCCACTGCTTCAACACTCTCAAGAACGAGTACCCGCAGCTTGGCGGCGAGTATGAGGTTATGCACTACACAGGGTTTGTCGAGGAACTGATTGCCGCAGGACGACTGTCGTTTAGAGACGCCAATGACGTGGCGCTGAGCGGTGCAAACGTGGTCCTGGACAGTCCTGGCGCTTTGGCAGGTCGCCCCAACGCCGGGCAGGATGCCTCACCTGTCATCCTGAGTGAAGCGAAGGATCTCTCCTCGCACGAACCCGGCGACAATGCCCCCGATGACCGATCGGGCGAGGACGCGACTGGGGCCGAACCCGGCACGCAGGACAAAGCCAGCATGCCTCGCCCTTCGAAGGTCACCTACCACGACTCCTGCTACCTGGGCCGCCACAACGGTGTCTATGATTCTCCGCGCAACGTGGCCACTTCCATCCCGGGCATGGAGCTTCTCGAGATGAAGCGCTGCAAGGACCGCGGCTTTTGCTGCGGCGCAGGCGGCGGCCGCATGTGGATGGAGGAGTCCGGCAAACGGGTGAACCACATCCGCACGGAGCAGTTCCTGGAGACCGACGGCGATACAGTGGCCGTTTCCTGCCCCTTCTGCCTCCAGATGATGGAGGAGGGCATCTCAGCGAAGGGCCTCACCGATTCAAAGAAGGCGAAGGACCTGATAGAGCTACTGGATGAGGCGGTGGAGTAGGGGCACCAACTGAACCAAACCCCGACGCAGAGTAAATTAATAGCTGTCCCTCACAGGCACAACGACAGGATCATGGCGTCGTTGAGGTCGAATAATAAGTTTAATCGTGAGGGAGTGGATCGCTATCGGAATCTGATGAGCCTCCAATTGCGGTTTCCTAGTGTCGTGTGGCCAAAGTTTTGTTAGCTTTGTCGACCTTCTTCAGCACGGT
>JBBDMW010000010.1:0-38595 GCA_040878005.1 Dehalococcoidia bacterium | reverse complement strand
GCCCAGGAGGGCGGCCACGCAGGGCCGCCCCTACCGTGTCGTGGTGGTTGACGGCGTGACGAGGTGGCCGTCGGGGGGTGGCCGGACTGGGTTCCCGCCTGCGCGGGAGAGACGGGTTAGGCGCGGGAAAGACGGGTTGGACGCGGGTAAGACTGGCGGTGAGCGAACGACGTGGTGGTTGAGGTGGATCGCCAACAGAGCAAGCACGTTGGCCAATACTGTGCGACTTTAGGCCGAAGCGCTGAGCGCCAAGAATATGCCGATGACTGCCACGGTGAGAGTTATTGGTCCCATGACCCAACGCTCGACCGGGTGGGGGGCGGCAAGGTTTCCAATGGTGTTGAGAATGAGAAAGCCGACGATCACCCACGTCGCCCAATAGACAAACCTGTCGCCCGAGAATCCGATGCTGATGACATCAGCGCGGGCCAGGAATACTGAAGCGAACAGGATGAGCGCGAGTCCGCTGATGGCAGCGATCACGCGGAAGGTTGGCGTGAGCACGCCATCACGGGTTGGCGCTCGCCCGCCGAAGGTTGCTTCGCCCAGCGGAAGACCCAGCGCCAGCGCCGCCTGGAACAATGCCACCCCGGAAATGAGGGCTGCCGCGCCGATCACGGCCAGTTGAAGCAATGTCATGGAAGGACCGCCTCTCCATGTCTGAAGTTCACGATTTCTGCCGGTTCCCAGCACGCGGAACAAAGCGACAGGCGAAACAGCAGTCGCATCACGCGGGTATCGCCGACCTTACAGCAAGGCGACTATGCCGGCCCCGAAGAAGGCGCCAGCAAGTTATACCGCCATAGCGCATACCGCCCCGCCAGGCGCACTTACCGCGGGGTCAACGCGATGCCCAGGACGCGCGGTGTGAGCCATTCTCCGAATGCGATTGAGTAGATCGCAGCGCCGCGTTCATTCATGTGACCATAGTCTATGTAGCAATCGTCCATGGCCCGGCACTGGTCACGCGGGAACTGCACTGTCTCGACCGGCACGCCGGCAACCTCCTCAACGGCGGCCTCCCACCGTTCAGCCTCCGGCCCGAGCGTGGCGTAATACTCCCGCAGCCAGAGTTCGGACTGCGGCAGTGTTATGAGAGCCAGGCGCAGCCCATCCTGCCGTGCCAGCTCAATCAACATCTCATATGCGTGAAACTGTACGCCCTCGACGAATCTGTACTGCGCTTCCTGCCGTGCGTGGTTGACGATTCCGTCTGGGTCAATTGACCTGGTGCTGGGCCTAATGGCTATGCGACCCAACCCATCAATGCCCGGCTCGGAACGGTCGAAATCGCGCCTCACCACCAGGTCGCCCAGGTACCCGTAGAGTTGCTGGCGAGCGTCCCACGTCCTCCACAGAGCGCCGGCAAGCAGGCTCACCTTCTCGCTCGTATCTTCAATCGCCCACCGCTGAGACAGGCTGGCGTACCTCCTGAACCGTGAAGGGTTTTCCGGAACGGCGCTCTCCTGGTTGTCGAAACTGCGTGGCTCAATCCCAACGACCAGGACCGAGGCGCTTTGCATTGCCTCCCTGTTCTGGATGTAGAGAGTGAGGTAGTCGGTCATCATGCCGCCGCTCAACGAAGCGTTGATGATGTTCGGACTTGTAACCCCGATGCCTGCTTCGACCGTTGGCGGCGATATCGCATTCCGGGTAATGCTGTTCCCCAAGATGACAACATCGGGCTGACCATACGTCTCCAACGCCGCTTCGAAAACCTCGAGCGGCTCCTGGGCGGTTGATGTTGGCGAAAGCTCCCAGAACCAGGACGTACGGACTACCAGTTCCACCACGACCAGCAATATGACGGCGCTGATCAGCGCGTACTTCCTGCGCTTGATGCCTGCCAATGCCTGTTGTCCAACCTGTACTGCTTGAATTGGCTGTGTCCTTAGAACCTGAAGTAGATAAAGCTCTGCTGTCCGCCTGACAACGCGACGGTCACGATCACTACTGCGGCGTACGCCGTACCCCTTGCCGCTGAAGGAACCCGGCTCCACACCCGGTAGGTGCGCGGCAAGTTGTTTCGCGCTTCATGCTCGGCCACATGCAGGACGAACAGCGCTCCGATGGCGACGATCCACTTCGCCTCTGATATCCACTCGCCCAGTCCGGGGAAGGCAATAAGAGCACGGAACATCTCCATGCTGGCGGCCAGGTCCGGCGCCCTGAACGGTATCCACGCCAGCATCACGAGGTTGAACATGAGCGCCACCGCCAGCAGCCGGAACACACCGTCCCGCAGTCCCGGCCGCAAAGGAACCATCCGCTTCAGCCCCTCGACAGGCCAGAACCGGTAGGCCACCAGGTATGACCCGTGGATCACCCCCCACATCACGAACGTCCAGCCCGCCCCATGCCACAGCCCGGCAAGGGCCATCACCACAAGCAGGTTGAACGCCTCCCGTCCCCTGCCCGCACGGTTGCCGCCGAGCGGTATATACACGTAATCCCTGAACCACTCGGAGAGCGTCACATGCCAGCGCGTCCAGAACTCGCTGGGATTCCTGGAGAGGTACGGCGTGAAGAAGTTCTGCCTGAGCTTCAGCCCGAACATGCGGGCAAGCCCCAGCGCCATGTCCACGTAGCCTGAGAAGTCGAAGTAGATCTGGAACCCGAACAGGGCCGCTGCTATCCATGCCTCGGGCTGTGAGAACGACTCGGCAGCAAAGCGGGCATCCACGAACCTCGCCAGCGTGTCCGCTATGACCACCTTCTTGACAAGGCCGGTGAGCACAAGCATGCCGCCAGCCCTGAAGTCGCTCCATGTCCCGCCCTTCAGGTCCCTGAGCTGGCCCAGGTACTCCGCGCCCCGCATGATCGGCCCGGCGATGAGCTGCGGGAAGAACATGACGAACGTGAGGTACTCCCAGAGGGAGCGGGCGTGGTCGGCCCTGCCCCGGTATATGTCCACGAGGTAGGCGACTACCTGGAACGAGTAGAAGGAGATGCCGAGCGGCAGGACGGTGTCGAGAAAGGACGGCCTGCCGAAGTACACGGTGTTGGTGAGTGCGCCGTTGAGGGAGTCGTAGAGGAAGTCGGAATACTTGAAGTAGGCCAGGGCGCCCATCAGCATGATGATGCCTGCGTAGATGGGCCACTTTTGCCCGCCGGGCTGGACGCGTTTCGAGAGGCCGTAGCTGACCAGGATGGTGGCCATGAGCAGTGCGAAGTCGAGCAGGCCGCTCGCTGCATAGAAGATGAGGCTGGCGATGGCCAGGACGCTCAGGCGGTGGCCGCGGGCAAGCGCGTAGAACGCAACCAGGGTTGCGATCAGCAGCAGGCCAAATTCTGGCGTCTGAAACAGCACTCGGCGATCCGCTCCTTACGGCAAACTGGCGGATTATATGAGTGCGTCGTTATGGAGACACCAGTGAAATCGATCAGATCAGGCGAGTCTGCAACACCGTTCGGGTGAAACTGCGCCCAGTCACGATGCTCCTGCACTGGCAGATACTCAAATCGAGTCTGCTGGCGCGCATGGTTTTGGAGCATGAAGAAGATCATGCCTTCATGCCCGGGGGGCGGAGCGCCGTGGCGCGAGACACATGGTTAGGTGATGGGCGGCCCCACGTGCAATAGTGAGATCCCGCGTACGTGCGACGCCATGGCCGTCAACGCGGCGGCAGTAGGGCACCCTGTCGTCAGACTCCCACGTAAGGGGGACTGACAATTGCACAGGTGGAGGATGCCGCAGACTGCCCCGGGCGTGTTGAATCAAGAAGTTGCCAAAGGGCGGGTTGGTCAACAGCCACCCAGCCTATGGAAGCTGGATCATCCAGCGGGTCCTGGCAAAAAACCGTAACGACCCGCTCGCTATTTAGTTAGGCGAGTGGATATTTGTACAACGTTTCATGGTTAATAAATCACGCGGGGTTATTAACCAAACATCATCCCTCAGCGCCAGACCCGCTGTTTACTTATGAAAGCCGGGGCTGACGGCATGACATGTAGATGAAGATTGATCATGCATCCGGTCTTCATGAACAGGCAATTGAGCAGCAAAGTATGTGGACTGAAATAGACGACAAGCGGTGGCCGTTCCGGGTTACGCGCGCGCAAGATGAAGATACACGGATTCTTCACCGTTCTACGTGCCGGATCATTACCCGGCGCGATTCAGATCACACCAGCCGCATGGGCCTCACAGAGGCGCTGGAAGCGCAGGCAAGCTCCGAAGGTCCGCTGTCACCGTGCCCTCAGTGCTTCACAGCGCCCCAACGGGAGATGTGGGGCGACATGGTGGCCGCGTACCTGAAAGCCGTCGACTAATACCTCTCCCCGCGTGGCTGAGAGCCCGATAGGTCAGTCCAAACATTCCAGCCAGACAACAACGGGCCGGCCGGGAGCGTCATCTACCGGCTGCACATCGACAAGACCGAGGCGTACTTGCTGACCACTGGCGGGCGGCTCGAGGCACGTCGGCAGAGAATAGCTCCACGGCAGACCGTTCCTGCGCCAGGCGGCGCCGGCAATAAAGTAACCGGCGCCCTCGCCGCCCTGCTCTTCGGTGAAGCCTATGGCTGTACCGTCCAGGTTGAGCGTAGAGCGCCACACGGGACACGAAACTGGAGGACTAACCCTCAGTATTAGCGGTCTCTCGATCCTCTTCGTAGCCGAAGTAACGGTCTACTTCAGTCGACCACTGCTCATCTGCCATGTCCGGCCAGTTCGACCTGTCAAACCCCCTGGCGCCCTTCAGCCGCTCCCTTGGGACCTTGAGGACAAACTTTTCCTCGGAAGGTGAAATCTCCAGGGCCTTCCACGGAATTGCAAACAGCTTCTCGCCCATGCCAAGGAAGCCACCGAACGACAGCACGGCGTAGGCTACCTTGCCTCCCTTGACATCGATCATCACTTTCTCAACTTTGCCAAGGTCTTCGCCTTCCGAATTGACGACCTCGATACCGGCGAAATCCTCTGCTGGAAGCACGTTCCTCATGTACATAGTTCCCCTCCAAATCCACACCGCCCGCTTTGTATGCAGATAATCGCCTGCGATGCCTCAGAGTGGATGCCCCGACCGGATGATAGAAGCTCACTCACGGAGATGGTACCCGATATAACCAACCGCGTAATCACTCTTGATTTGATACGAGGGTCAGCGTCACGGGGACGCTGCTCACAGGAGTGAGCTCCTGGGCCTAGCGTCGCAAACGGAGAAAATGGCGGGCGCTCAAAACACCGCCAATTACGGCCCCGGCTATTACGGACGCCACACCGACCTTCACCGGGTGCTTTCGCGCATATCCTGCTGCATCTTCAACTCCGCTGCTCACCGTATCGGCAGCGGTCCCAGCGCGGTCGCGGACATCGCCGGCGACGCCCGCGGCCGTTTGGGCAGCCCTCTCGTACCCGGCGCCTGCCGCCCGGCGAGCCCTGCCGCCTGCGTCCGCCGCAGCCACCTGCGCACCGTCCGCAACATCACGCACCCGCTCTGCGATCCAATCGCCAATCCCACGCGAGGGCGAATGCAGCTCTACCAGCTCACGCCTGCGCCGCTGCATGCGTTCGCCGAGCGAATCCAGGTCATCCGCAAGATGCGTCTCGGATTCGGGGAAGATTCGCTGCTCTTCCATGTCAAACTGCCGTTCCATGTTGGCTGCCATCACGGTGAACCTTGGGATGTAGCGTCTATCCTCGGGGCTCATATCCTTGAGTTGAGAGATTATTACGAACGCCAGGTGGTTCTGCTCCATGGATTGCGTCAACAGGTCACGGGTTTCCCTGCCAGCTTTCTCATGTGTGGCCGGATACAGGATCTCCTCCTCCAGCCGTGAATGAACTACGAAATCCAAAAAGACCTGTCCCGCTATATTTTCCCGTGTTTTGAATGCCCGTTCGCCGGTGGTGGCAAACTCCTGTAGAAGGGACCTGATCTTTGTATGCTCTTGCTTTAACAGTTCAATTGCGTTCATAACTTAACCTTTCAAACTTCGCAGGGTGATGAATCATGCACGACAGCGATGTTTTGACGGCCTAATCATACCGGTGAGCACTCATCAATCACCACCCGCATGAGTAATCCAACGCTACTGATCGGGTAGCCAGCTCATTCACATGAGCGCCAAATTCAATCCGATTGCCGTACTTCCGCTGCGCCAATTTATTCCCGAATACAGGCTGCCGTTTCTACTACATACGGGTTGAGGGAACATGTAGCATCAGGGACAAGGTAAGTATTGAGGGGAGGAGGTGTGCATGCCTGGGGATTGTCTTGATTGCCGGCGGCGGCCCGCCTGTGCGCGTCATCATGGCGCTGTTACATCTCATCCGGCTCACGGTCATGAATCGGCTTCCTCTCGCGGAGTCCTGCCGGCCAGGATTGGGCGCAGCCAGTGATCCGGCTGGCACATCCTACTCGCAGCGCCATCGTGGACGCTCAACCGCGTCGTCTCAGGGAGTCAGCGCCCCGCCTGATCCAGAACGGGCTCGACCAGGAGATGCACCGGAGCCTGGCGCCGGTGCTTATCGCGACAAGCTGCCTGTACTGGTTCCTCGCCATGGGCCACTTCGTGATCTTGCCTGACTCCATCCGGGTACCGCTGGCAATTGCGGAAGCCGTCACCGCAATGATCCTGTCAGCCACCTACCTGTCGCTGAGGCGCGGCAACGTCCCGGTCAGCAGGACCAGCGCAGTAGTGTCAGCGGTGATTGCGCTGGCACTGTTCAACAGCCTCCTCCATATGACGCTGGCAGGCGAGCTACGGCAGACCACCAGCGTGCTTGTGGTCCTGGTGGGCGTGGGGTTCCTGGTTTTGAAGACGAGGTGGTACGTCGCGGCCATGACTGCCACGCTCACCGGCTGGGCAATCACAATTAGTATCATCCCTTCGACACAGGACGACGTTATCCACTTCGGCTTTTTCGTGCTGATGGCAGCAGTGATATCAGCCGTGATCAACTTCACCCGGGTGCGAAGCGTCGCGCGCCAGGAAATTCTCCGCTGGGCCGCGGATGTCCGCACGGAAGAGGCGCTCCAGGTCAACCGGCGGTTGCGGCTTATCCTGGATTCCGCGGCTGAAGGCATATATGGCCTGGACGGTTCCGGGAATGCCACGTTCGTCAATCCGGCTGCTGCAGGCATGCTGGGATGGAATCCTTATGACTTGTTGGGCCAGGACCCTCATTCGAGGATTCACCACTCGCGGCCCAACGGCGATCCTTATCCCGTATCAGATTGCCCAACACACGCGATCCTTGAGGGCGGCGACGTGCAGCGCGTCACGGATGATGTTTTTTGGCGCAGGGACGGCACCAGCTTCCCTGTTGAGTACATCAGCGCTCCCCTGCAGGATGACACCGGGACCCTGGAAGGCGTGGTGGTGATATTCCAGGACATCTCCGAGCGGCTCGCCCTGGACCGCATGAAGAACGAGTTCGTGTCACTGGTTGGTCACGAGTTGCGGACGCCCCTAACCAGCATCATCGCCTTCTCTGACATTCTGCATCGGAACCAATGGCACAACCTGAACGAGCAGCAGACCGACCAGATTGAGGTGATACGACGAAACGGCCGGAGGCTTCAAATGATGATCGATGATCTGCTCACGGTTTCTCAGATGCAGTCCGGTCACCTCCGGCTGAATTTTGCGAACTTCGAGGCCTGCCGGATGCTGGAAGAGCTTGTCGACGATTTTGAGCCTGTTATGAAAGGACGCAACCAGCGCATCAAGTTCGTTCGACCTGATGAACCGGTGATGATTCATTCCGACAGGACCCGCCTGGCGCAGGTAGTGTCAAATTTGCTTACCAATGCACAGAAGTATTCGCCTGAAGGTTCCGAGGTGACACTTCAAATCAGCAGCGACCGCGACACCTGCAAGATAGAGGTCAGCGATTTAGGCGCTGGAATCCCAGATGAAGTAATTGACCAGGTATTTGAGCCATTTTTCCGCGCAGACAATGAGTTGACCAGGTCGGTTTCAGGCACCGGCGTAGGCCTCTACATTTCCAGGATCCTTATGGAACGGCTGGGTGGAAAGATTTTGCTGGAAAGCCGCGCTGAATGTGGCACGAATGCCAGCGTTTCCCTGCCGCTAAATTCCTTGACGACGCTGGGTTGACGCAGCAATTGCGTCCCCGCGCCCGTCCTTGTATATGACGCCGCCGTATTGCCTTGACTGCGGGCCACTAGAAGATGCAAGGTATGGGGCAGTCCACCGTTGCTGAACAGTCTTCTGCCCTTAGGAGGACGCTCATAGGAATTCCCGGCCGCCTACGCCGCCAAGAAGGCACCCACGCACGCGTCGATGGTGTCCCGTTTGCAATGCCCATCGACACGCAGAATTCGCGCGCATTCCTGGCCGCGTTCACGATTGACGCCGACCGTGCAGCGCAAATGCTGCCCGGCAAAGAGTTGCACCCTTTCCGCCTATGGAACCGCGGCCTGCTCATGGTCACTGTAATCGACTACCAGCAGACGGACATCGGCAAGTACATAGAGTTCAGCATTGGCATAGCCTGCACCCACGGACGCAAGGCGGCTCCCAGGCTGGCGCCGCTTGCGCTGCGGGGGAGGTACGGCTTCGGCCAGTATGTCTTCGACCTCCCTGTGAGTACGGAGGTTTCTGTCAAAGGCGGCAAGGGTATCTGGGGCATGCCGAAGCACCAGGCCAGCCTGGATTTCCTTGTGGACGATCAGCGCATCAGCAGCCAGTACGACCTCGACGGTGATATGGCGGTGCGCATTGATCTCACCAGGCCAAAAAGGCGTGGGTTTCCATTCTCCATCGGGAGCGCCAACTATTGCGGGTTCCGCGGCATGCTGATGAAATCATATGTCCACTTCCAGGGGACGCCGTCATTCGGGGTCTTGAAGGGCGCCGCCGCCAAGCTCACCATTGGCGACCATCCACGCGTTGCCCCTTTGAAACAACTGGGCATCAGCGACAAGCCAATGTTCACGGTTTACTACCCGGATTTCAGCGGTGTGCTGGATGACTACATGGAAGCCTGGTTCCTGTACTTTGATCAACCTCCTGTCACCGACCCTGAAGGATTGGAATCGGTAGTAAATCTCGGCCTGGGTGAAGATTGGCCTCCTCCCCCCAAACGGCAGGATTGATGCTGCGCCTTCCTACGACGTGGGGCAGCCGTAACGAGAGAACGGTTTGGCAATATGCAGTTCCATGACCCAACCGCCCTCCCGCGTGTCCGTCGCCCGCTGAACGCCGGGACGCCGGAATCGCATGTGTTCACAACCGCGGACAACGTCAGCCTCAGGCTTACCCGGCGCAAAGGAGGCGCCAGGGGGCCGGTCCTACTCTCACACTGCATCGGCGTGTCCAGTCTCATGTACCTGATAGACACCCAGCCGGTGAACCTGGTCGAGTTCCTCTACGGGCACGGCTTCGATGTGTGGCTCCTTGACCACCGTCTCAGCATTGAGATGCGTGCGTCCCGAGAGCAATCCACCATGGATGATGTGGCCACGAAGGACTACCCGGCAGCGGTGGCAAAGGTATGTGAACTGTCCGGCCAGGATAGCGTCCAGGTGGTGGCACACGGCGTGGGCTCATCCACGTTCACCATGGCGATGCTGGCGGGACTCCAGGGAGTCAGGTCAGCAGTGTGCTCACAGGTTTCCACGCACCTGGTGGTGCCAAAGATCAACCGCCTCAAAACAACGCTGAGAATGTCGCAGTTGCTATGGATGCTGGGCATCCGCTCCATGACAGCGTATGTGGACCAGCAGTCTCCATGGACAAGCAAGCTGTACAACGCCAGCCTGCGGCTCTATCCAGTTGCCGGTGAGGAGCGCTGCAACAACCCGGTCTGTCACCGCATCTCAGCCATGTACGGCGCACTTTACGAGCATGACCAGGTTGGCACGCAGACGCATGAAGCGCTCCACGAGATGTTCGGCATCGTGAACCTGACGGCGTTCCGGCAGCTTTCGCTGATAATACGCAGGGGGCACCTGGTGGATGCAAATGGGCGGGAGAGCTACCTGCCGCACATTGAGCGCCTGGGCATACCAATAGCGTTCATACATGGGGCCGACAATGACTGCGTGCTGCCTGAGAGCACTGAGATTACCTACAACCTCTTGAGGGAGCGCAACGGGCAAGATCTGTACAGCAGGCTGCTTGCTCCCGGGTATGGCCACGTGGACTGCATATTTGGAGAGAACGCCTCCACGGATATATTCCCATTCATACTGAAACATTTAAGCCAGAGCGCATGAGAGGGTGGTGACATGGCTAGCGCGCAGATCGCATATGAACCGGACAGGCCGTCGGAAGCTGGAAATAACGGCTCTCACAGGCGATTCGAACGTCAGGATGCCATCCGGATCATCGAAGAGATGCAGCACGAAGGCATAGAACAACTGGATGAGCGTTTTCGCCGTGGAAGCGTGCCGCGATTTGCCGAAATAGAAGGACGCACGCGCGGCGGCTGGCTGGCACGAAGGAACCGGCGGTTCTGGGCGGATGCGTTCATCAAGGTGGCGCTGGACAGTCCGTGGGCGCGCTGGAGTGGAAAGGGCTTCTGGACCAACTTCGACGGAGTTGGAACCGGCAAGGGCGCCAACCTGTTCGACAATCGAATCTTCCGAACAAGGCTGCGCTACGAGACGTTCCTGAGAAGGGCTGCTTTCGATGGGCGTCCATGCCTGACTCTCAGGTACCCGGTGCTATCTCCAATGTGGGGCCTTGTGGATGACGTGCGCCGCGTGGAAGAAGGCGTGTTCCTGGGGCAGATGCTGTACAAGTTCCCCTGGGAAAAGCGCCGCCTTAACCTGGGGTACTTCGCCCTGTGCGCCCTACAGCCTGGACAGCAATGACTGCCCCGCCGCCGGAGGAGACAAGCCATCCAAGCTGAACATACCCCGCATGGAACGCCGCCGGAAGGATACGGCGGTCCACGCCGTGCCCTCATCCTGGCAGGTGGCGGCATACGCCTGTCCTACCAGGCGGGAGCGCTGCGGGCATTGACCGAGCAGGGCCTCTGCTTCAGCCATATCGATGGCACTTCCGGAGGCGCGGTCAACGCTGCCATGCTGCTGTCCGGGCTGACGCCCGAGGAAATGTGCGATCGCTGGCGCACCCTGGACATCAGGGGATTCCTGTCCCTTATGCCTTTTGAGAATTACCTGCGCGTGAGGAACCTCCAGGCGCTCGGTGACGCCAACGGAATCGTGAGTGATGTGTTCCCGCATCTCGGCATAGATGTGGAGAAGGTGAACGCGGCGCGGGGAATTGATGCCACGTTCAACGTCTTCAATTACACCAACAAGGTCAATGAAGTGTTCACGCACCGGGAAATGGACGTTGATCTCCTGGTGGCCGGCATGTCGCTGCCCGGCGTCCTGCCACCCGTAAAGCGCGGCGAAAATCTCTACCTGGATTCGGCCTTCGTGCGTGATGCCAACCCGGTAGAGGCCATAAGGCGGGGTGCGGAGGAGCTATGGATAGTATGGTGCCTGCGGAATACACCTGAGTACCGGGGTGGGCCGGTCGACCTCTATGTGCAAACGCTTGAGATGAGCGCGGTGGGCGCTCTGCACGAGGACTTTGCAGCGATCCGGGACATCAACGAGCGAATTACGAATGGGGAGGCCGTGTACGGGCACACTTCTCCCATCCGCCTGCACATGGTCCTGCCTCGCCAGCCGCTGCCGCAGGACACCGACTTATATTTTGGCAGCGTGGACCACGGAACACTGCTGGATATGGGATACGCGGATGCCCGGCGTTATCTGCAATCTATGGACGCAAACGGACTACCCTTCACTCCGGAGGTCACGAAGATGGAAAGCTCTGAGCCCGGCATAACGTTTCGAGAGACCATGGCGGGCGGCTTCAGCCTGGGAGCAACAGACCCAGATGACGGCAAAAAGCGCGGGGATGACGCCGGCACAAAACTGGCCATGCACGCATCGATCAATATCAGCGATGTGCACCGGTTCATAGAAGACCCGCAGCACTCGGGGGAGATAACCGGCCACATAGACTTCACTCCCTTCGGGCAGAACATCCCCGCCAAGCGGGGCGTGTTCAACCTGTTCTCCCCGACAGGCGAACCAGAACTGAAGCGGATGGTGTATGAACTTGCATTCGACTGGGAAGGCAAAGAGTACTACCTGGCAGGCCGCAAGGAGGTCCGAAACGACCGCGGCGTGGACCTGTGGAAGGACACCACGACACTGTTGACCACCCTCCACGAAGGACCGGACGCAACCGGACCAGTCGCAGGCGCAGGCGTGCTGACACTTGGCGCGGACGACCTGGTGCGCCTGTCAGCAACCGTCCGCGTGACCAACGCTTCGTCAACGGGGCAACAGGCGGCTGCGTTGAGTGCGTTCGGCAGATTCTTTATGGGCGAGTTGTGGGACAGCTATGCCAACCGCCTGCAGGCACCAGTTAGCTGGTGGCGGCGACTGTGGCAGAAGATCTTCGGGAAAAGCTCCTGAGCAGCAGCAGGTTCAAACCGGCTTGTCCAATTCATCCAGGATGATGGGGAAGACGTCTTGCGCTGCGTTCTTTCCCATGAACACGTCCAGGTGAGCGTAGCCCGGCAGCACATGCACTGAGTGGTAGTTTGGCCGCATCGCGTCGAACATCTCGTAAGTGCGTTGCTGGCTCTCCGGCAGGAAACAACGGTTCAACTCGCCGGCCAGGAATGCGAAACGGGCGTCCGTCTGCGGCGTGTATTCAGCGAAAGACGCTGGCAGCCTTGGATCGCTCTCCACTGACACCAGCGCCCCTTCCGCAACAGAGCGGTTCATCTGCTGGAAGAAGCTGCGGGGCACCTCAGCGAACTCATGCGTGAGCCAGTCATGGGTGGCCTCGTTAAGCTGGTCGTGCTCCCAGAGCGTTGGAAACCCAATCCCGTACGTGAAACTGGCCTGCTTGCATACAGCGTTGTCGCATTCATGATGCGTCAGGCCCACCCAGAGGGATACCAGCTTCGCCTGCCAGGTGTCCGCATCCAGCCCCCACTGCGGGTTCATGTACGGGTACTGCGACCCGACAAGCCTGATGAGCGATGCCATCTTGAAACTGGATAACCTTGGAATCACCGGGTGAAGCGACACCGCGTTCGACACCACTGTCCGCACCCCGGGCATCAAGCCGGCAGCAATACCCATCATGAAGCTGGTAGACCCCTGGCAGTGGATTACCGCCTGGATCGAGTCGGCTCCTGCCTGCTCCATGATCTTGTTGACCGCTTGAGGATGGTCGTGGATGGCGGCCTGGTCCAGCGTCCACTGGTTGGGCGCAAAGTCTATGCTCGCCCGCCAGTTCTCCAGCCACACGTCATAGCCGCTGTCGACCAGCATATCCACCAGCGTCTGATCTACCGGCGCCCGAAAAATGTTCGCCCGCACACCTGCACCATGCACAAGCATCACCGGGCCTTTGGTTGGAGGCGCCGGCCCTTCAACGTGCAACAGGTTGCATTCAAAGCCATCGGTGGCAGTGAACGGTACGATCGTCTCTTTGAGATTTCGAACGGCAGTGACCATCACGTCCATCTTTCCTGGCAGGCCCCGGCGGTTCAGCGGCCCTGTTGGACAATTATCCCAGCAGAACGCTCCGCCAGAGCGGCAATGGTCTTGGAAGGGTTGAGGCCAAGAGCCTCGGGAATAATTGCGCCGTCGATCACGAACAGGTTGCGGTAGCCGAATACCTCACCGGTGTGGTCCACCACGCCGTCTTCTGGAGACTGGCCCATGTTGCAGCCGCCAAGTGGGTGGGGAGTCACAAGGTCCCTGGCACAGGTCCACGTTGGCGGCACATACGGCTTGCCCTCGGTTGCCTCGGCCAGTCGCTTGTGCATGTCCACCACTGCGTTCATGGTCTTTTCGGACTCCTTGATGTCCCAATCCAGGTGCAGCCGCTTCTTGCCGAAGAACCGCCAGCGCTTGCGCATGCGCAGCGTCCCATTGGCGGCATCCCTTGCCTGGGCGAACCACGGCATCATCGTCGATAGCGGATCACGCTGACGGAGTGCATACCGGATGGACCGCACCAGCATGGCGTGGCGGAAGCGCAGTGGCACCTTGCCCGCGCGGTTCTCCAGCCAGTTTCCCATCACGTCTGGAAAGCCGCCATCCTCAATGAAGAAGTGATGCCCGTCGATGCTGCGGTCGCCAACGAAATCAATGGCAGCGCTGATGGTCGGCCCTCGTGTTGCAGAAACCCGGCGGCCACTGTGAAAGGCTGGAGTCAGGAAGTCCCCGTTGCTGCTCCAGTTCCTGCCAAGGAACCCGCTAACGTTGGGCAACGTCCCGTATTCATCCCGGCAGCGAAGCATCAGCTCCGTAGACCCAAGCGACCCGGCGGCCACGATCACCAACCGTCCAATCACACTGCCAGGATGCCGAACACCATCCTCAAGCCGGTCGAAGCTCACGCGGTATCCGTCACCCACAGGCTCGACGGTGTTGACCAGGTGCAGCGGACGCACGTCTGCGCCGTGGTTCTCGGCCTGTGCAAGGTAGTTCAGGTCCAGAGTGTTTTTTGCGCCCACCTCGCAGCCGATGTCGCAGTTCGCCAGGTGTACACATGTGCCCTGCTCACGGCCCTGTGGATTGGTGAAACGCCTTGAATGACGCTCGTTATGCGGGTCCGGCAGGTCATACTTCCAATCAGCGTCAAAGGTGACTGCCAGGTCCAGAGGCTGAAAGCGGTCGCCGTAGCCAAGTTTCTCCGCCGCCTCCTTCATCAGTTTCGTGCGCTCGGTCCATTGCCCCTCGGGGAGCCTCTGGACGTTCATCATCTGGCCCACGCACTTGTAGTGCGGCTTGAGTTCCTCGAAAGTGATCTCCTGCGGCCAGCCATGATCGAACGTATCCGACTTGGCGTCCACAGAGATGTTGGCGTATATGAGCGAGCCCCCTCCAACGCCGGCGCCCTGTGCCACCGTCATGTGCGGGAATATGCGGAGGTCTATCCAGCCGTTCTTCGTCTCTGGCCGGTAGTTGTCCCAGATCCAGGCGTCCCAGGCCGTTCTCGGGTACTGGCTGGCCTCCCACCTGCGGCCGCGCTCCAACACCAGGACGCGGTAACCTGCCTCGGCAAGGCGGCACGCCGTGACGGCTCCGCCGAAGCCGGAGCCGATCACAACGGCGTCGAAATCAGCAGCCATCAACAGGCCTCCGGTGCGGGAATGAGCGCTGGTTCACCCTCAAGCATTTAGTGAGTTGGGTCATCAACATGAAGGCCCTGGACCCACGCAAATGGATCACTCCACCGGTTACCCTGGAGCCACGGCCCCCTCGGCCCCTCTGTCAGCAGCGTCCTGTCAGGGTTGCCCAGGTCTATCATCCGCCTGGGCTTGGCGCCCCACCTGCCCTTGTAGTTCATCCACCACCACTGCGGATCATCAACTGGCGCAGATTTCGGCATTAAAACCACTTTTGGCCGAAGATGGAACCGCTTCTCATTGGGCGGAACAACATCCACCATTCGGCGGCTGAGCATGTCGGATATGTTGATCCTGACTATCCAGGCCAGGAACCGCCTGAGCCATGCAAACCTGCGGATCTCACGGGCAACGATTGCATAGCCCTTTTCGTCATGATCAAAGTACTGGGCGTGCGACCCTGCGGATACAAACACCAGGGGTGAGTTGGGATTGTCGGGATTGGTTAAAACATCCTGCCACTCCCGCCTTGTGCCAGAAACGTGTGCCGAATACCCGGTCCGTATGGGCTGCCAATTTCCCTGTCCATCCGGCCGGACAATTACTGTCACAAGCTCCCAGTCGATCTCATGCAGGTTCCAGAAGTGGTTGTAGTAGTAAAAGCTCCAGTACTGGATGGCAACGTCTTCCGGCGTATATGTGCCGTCCGCGAGGCTGGCCGCCGGCGGCTGAACATCCTGCGCTGAGATCACCCGGGCGTACACAACCACCGGATGTGGCTCCGGCAGCCGTGCCATGCCACCTTCGCGGTCAGGGGTAAGGAAGAAATACTGGTCCCATGCTGTGGATGGGCGGTCGTGCTCAACCCCAGTAAGGTTTATCTCAGAGTCGTCCAAATCGGTCTCGTTGAGAATCATGTCCTGCAGCCACTGGAGTTCAGTGGAGAATCGTGCAGGCCGGCCCTGGAATTTCTCGCCGATTGCACGGAAAACCAGCCCCTGCCTGTACAGCCGGAAATTATCCAGCGCCAGGTCAACGGGACACGGCTGATAGTCGCCCATCTCCTCAACTTCGAGTATCCGGCGCTCGTCATAGGGCCGCTTGGCGCGGTCCTCAGGGTAGATGACCAGCGTGGGCGCAAACGTCTCAGCGAGGTGCTGCGCAAGCTCATGGCGTTCCATATTGATCTGTCCTGTGCTGTGGTCAGCCGATGTTTCTGCCTGCATGACATCACCTATTGATCATTGCGTTAGGCGGCAAATGGTAGATGTATGTGGGCACAACGTCTAGGAGCACGCTGTACGGGAGTGCCTGCCGCGGCGATCACCGTGATGTATCCCCCGATAACACAGGGGATGTGACCCGTGTCAACGCTGACTCAACGCCCCGCCGCCGGGTGACTCACAGGGCGTAAGTTTGGACGTGCCCCATCTTTGGCAGCGACAATTGGCTTCGGCGCATGCCCTGCCAGTGCTATGGTCATGAGGAACTACTGTCATCACTCGACATCCAGGCGAGCCGTGCGTGTCCGCCGACCCGCCGACCCGCCAGCACCGGCCAGCAGGCAAGGCCAACGCATTACGCCGAAGGGATTGACGCGACGTCTACTGAAACTGCGAACCTTGTGTTCACGAGCGACCTGGATGCATACCGCACGATCCTTGACGAGAGGTTCGGCTACCCGGACTTCCGTGAGGGTCAGCCAGAAGTGCTCTCACAACTGGCGCATAGCGACGTCCTCGCCGTCATGCCCACGGGTCGCGGTAAGAGCATGTGTTACGTCCTGCCCGCTCTCGCGGCTGGACGCACCGTGGTGGTGTCGCCCCTCATCGCACTCATGCAGGACCAGGTGGAGTCGCTCCAGGCATCCGGCATTGCAGCGGCGTTCATCAACTCGAACCTCACACTGGCCCAGCGCAACAACACGTACCTGGACTTCGTACGCGGGCAACTGGATCTTCTTTACGTGTCTCCAGAGGGACTGGGCAACGAAAGATTCGTGAGCGGACTGGCGCGGGCCGGGGTCAACCTGCTGGCCATAGACGAGGCTCATTGTGTCTCCGAGTGGGGCCACGATTTTCGCCCCGACTACCTGTCCCTTGGCTCAGTTCGCGAGCGGCTTGGGTCACCGCGGACCCTGGCGCTGACCGCCACAGCGGAGCCAATGGTCAGGCAGGACATCGTGGAGCGTCTCGGCCTCAAAGGACGCGCCGCCATAGTCGCCACTTCGGTTGACCGCCCAAACCTGAAGTTCAGCGTGGAGCACATCGCGGCCATCGATGACCGCAAAGCGTGGCTCCAGGACTATCTTTCAGCCCGGCGCGGCCAGAGCGGGATCATATACGCCCGCAGCAGGCGCGCCGTAGATGACATCGCGGAGACACTCCAGGCCTCCGGCATTAAGGCGGCTGCCTATCACGCCGGCATGGACAGGCAGGTGCGGAGTACGGTTCAACGGCGCTTCGCGCTGGATGAGGTCCATGTAATCGTCGCCACAACTGCCTTCGGGATGGGCGTGAACAAGCTGGATGTCCGGTTCGTGGTGCACTTCAACATGCCCGGGCGCATCGAGTCGTACTACCAGGAAGCCGGTCGTGCCGGCCGCGACGGCGACACGGCAGAATGCACGCTGCTGTACGGGCCGCGTGACTCGACTTTCCAGCAGTTCTTCATTGACAGGGCGCACCCGGATGACCAGACCGTCCGGGCCACGTGGATGCGCCTGGCGGCAGACCATATTGACAGTGGCGACGGCACGTTCCTGATGCCAGCGTTTGACCGTGCCGGGGAAGACGGATACGCATCCACGCTGACTGCGCTGCGCTCCTCCGGCCTCGTAGACGCATCCGGCAAGCGGCTGATGTCGCTCGACCCCAGGGCGCCAATAGACACAACGAATATCAGCGGCCACAGGAAATATGCAGAGGAGCGGCTGCGCCAGATGGTGGAGTACGCCGAATCGTCATCCTGTCGCCGGGCCGCCATTCTCAGGTACTTCGGCGAAGATGCCAAGGATTCCTGTGACAACTGTGACCTATGCCTGCACAGGGGAAGCCCGTCTACATCTGCATACCCAACGGACCTGCACGATTCCATCCTCGATCTGCGCAGGCGTCTCGCCCAGTTGTTCAAACGGGCGCCGCACGACTTGTTCGATGCGAAAACGGCGCGTGACCTGGCCACTCACCGGCCGCGCAATAATGATGAGTTGCTGCAGACGTGGGGCATCGGCGACGTCAAGGCGGAGTGGTTTGGCGACCACATACTGGACCTCATCCGCCAGTGGGAACATGACCACCCGGGTGCGCAGGAGCGCATTGCGCCCTCTGCCGGGCGAGCCTTCCGGCCATCAGGAACCAGCGCCGATGAGGACGTGCTGGATGACCCGCTTTATCAGCGCCTGAGAGAATGGCGCGTCACGAGGGCGCACAGTGATGACGTCCCGGCGTTCACCATCTTCTCCAACCGCACATTGCGGGAGCTGGTGGCGCGGCGTCCTTCAGACATCCGGCAACTGTCAGGGGTGTGGGGCCTGGGGTCAGCCAAGGTGAAGAAGTTTGGCCGGGACATACTGGCGGTCATACGGGACGATTGATCTCACTCACCAGGCTGACCCCGCAAGGTCTTACGCGGCCGCGGCCTTGACTGCGTCCGCTGTGATCTCGTATGCGGTCCTGCCGCACTGGAGGCACTTCAACTCCAGGTCATCGCTTTCGGCCTGCGGTGACAGGATCAAGTCCCCTGCACAACTGCGGCAGGCCCTGGGCCATACTTTGGCTGTCATTCGGGTTCATCCTTTCTGACCCGGATCACCCACGTCATCCGGCCCGTGCTCGTCGTGCCCCGACGCCTGACAATGCCAGCCATGAAGTTGACGGCTTCTACAAAACGGCAGGACCAAGGAGGTTTTCGGCGCCCCCGGCAACCGGCCGCCGGTTTATGACCTGGCTTAGTTGCGGGAAGATTCCATGGAGCGCGTGTCCTGCTCTTCACTCGTCACGGCGTCCTCTACCTCGACCTCATCCAGGTCATCCAGCCAGCTACATGAATCACACCTGGCATATAGTCCGAACAGCCCGTATCCCGTCTGAACGCCCGGCTGGTTGCACTTTGGGCACCTTTGATCCAAAGTCATCCGTTCATCCCCTCTCCTACCTATAAACCAATTACATGCTAACAATTCACACCTTGTAACCAGTCCTGCGAGGCAACTTGAGCACTATTCTGTTCGACTGCCAACGCTACGGTTACATCCACTTCCGTCCAGCAACATCAAGTGTTCCGATCACATGATTGCCAGTGAACGAACGAAGTCAATGTTTTTCATCAACGTTCAGAAACTTGCCAACTAATGAATTGGCGCTGGTATAGCAACCGGCAGGTATTAGCCCATCGGTGAAACCCAGCGTCTCGCGTAGGACGCGTAACGAAAAGACCCGGGCGGTTGATAGTCAAGTCAACCGCCCGTGTGACCGGGGGGACCTGAAGGGTTAGGAGCGGCCAGTTCGGCACCCTTATGTGGAAGCAGCCTGAACCGCCAAGCGAACTGCTACCACATGGCAACTGGCTGAGGCAACCAGCCAAAATGAGACACGCAAATATCCAGGGCACGCGCGATGCTCCGCCCTGTTATTTCGGCGTGAAACAACATCTCCCAGCCGCCCTTGACGACCAAAGGGTGGAGGAGGAGGTATGCGCGGCGAAGCCCTAGATGTCTATGAGACCTCTCTTGGAGGCTTCAAGCAGCGCCTGGGTCCTGCCACGTACACCCAGCTTGTCGTAGATGTGACGGAGGTGGGACTTCGTGGTGTTCTCAGTCAGGAACAGCTTCTCCGCAATTTCCTTGTTGGTAGCGCCGCTGGCAAGCAACTGCAGAACCTCAAACTCCCGGGCTGACAACGTTTCCTGCTCAGGAGAGGCCATCGACCCGGTAGACAGGCGCTCCAATATCTTGGAGGCAACCCGCGGCTCCACGGGTGACTCGCCTCGCTGCACAGCACGGATCGCCTCTATGAGCTCCTCCGATGAGGCATCCTTGAGCAGGTAGCCGCTCGCCCCTGCCTCCACGCCACGGAAGATGTAGTTGTCTGTCTCAAAAGTCGTGAGAATGATGATCCGTGTGTCGGGCGCATCGTCCCTGATCTTCTCAATGGCCTCCACGCCATCCATGCCTGGCATTTGAAGGTCCATGAGAACAACTTCTGGACGCAGGCGCCTGACCTGGTCGAGCGCCACCGCCCCATCTTCGGCCTCACCAACCACCTGGATATCGGGCTGGGCATTCAGCACCGATACCAGGCCCCGCCGAACTACAGGGTGATCATCGACTACTATCACCTTAATCGGCATCTTTCTCTCTGCATCTGAGATACTCACGCGTCCTGAGACGTCTGTTATCTCGCTCATAAGTCCAGTCCAACTTTCGGCGGCTGCCGCCCTGCAGGCGCAGCCCGGTAAACAGGGTGAAGAATCGCCCGGAGTTTACAGGCATCCCAGGAGACAGTGCGCCTGATTCGTGAACATGCAGGGCCCGGGGCAGGGAGGCTTAGACCGGTGGTACGCATCATCCCCGAAGCGTAGTGTGCCCGTCCGGCAGATTTCGAAGCCACCACGTGCTGCCACGGCAATTGGCGTTTGCTCAATGACAGCCAGCCCATCGATCCCACGAGGTAATCAGGCCAATCGCGCAGTGCCCTGCTCGCCCGCGGAGCAGATTATGGAGTTTGTTCTATCTAACCCCTCCGGCGCGGATAAGCCCTGTGTCCCTGAACGGCGGTTACGGGCGATCAGGAACACGGGGGCATTTTATACCCTCGAACAAGCCATGTTGCGTGGCTACATACCGAAACGGTAGCGAGCCGGTTACGAAGGCGACATTAAACTACGGCACAGGTTGCAGTCACGGTCACGGCTGGCCCGGAGTAAGCACATACGCAATGCCGTCTGTGCCAACTCCGTAGTACCCGTTTCCCTGCGTCCCGTGAATCATGATGCCCAGCATGAACTGCTGCATGCCGCTGATCACGCCCTGCAACTGGAGCATGTTGTGCATGGGGTTGAACATCCAACGTCCATATGCCTGGAGAGGCGCGCCCATCTGTCCAAGGGTCTGCGTAGCCTGGAATGTACCATCCGGGGCGAACATTGCCGTAATTACGCTGCCGACTGCGTCCATGACCTGGATATGCCACAGCCCCTGCGGCTGAAAACGCGGCTGTTGGCTCGGCTGTTGAAAGGAGGAACCCGTCGTATGGCCGAATTGTGCAGCCTGAGGGCCGCCTCCGGACAGGCTGCCAATCAGGTCGTCGCAGTGCCGAACCCAATCTGTGCGCCCCAGGCGCTGGAACATGTCGCGGGCAGTTCGCAGTGAATCCACATGCGCAGGCTCATGGGACGTGGCGAGCAGGAAAGTGGCCTGCGCCAGGCGGAACCTCTCCACGTCATCTTTCGGGTTCCGCAACAGGGACTGCACCTGGTACAGGAGCCGCTGCTCATCCGTCGGATCATCCTCGGTCAACTCCATGAGCAGCTCTGCCATGTGCAGCAGGACCTCGGTGTTGCCGGGGTCTATCTCAAGCGCCTCTTCGAGCAGGCTGTATGCCTCGCGCAGCTTCGCCTCGTGGCCCGCAGACTCAAAGCCTTCCAGGAGATCTGCCAGGTCGACCTGGCCAGCGGAATAGTCCACCTGGTGACGGTTGTCTCCAACAGAGTCCAGCATCATCTGGTCCGCCTGGGACTTTATGATCACGGCCTTCTTGAGTAGCAAATCCACCCGCGACACCCGAGTCTCGCCCGACTGAACCTGCTCCGTGTGCTCGCCGCGCTTGTCCAGGTCGCGCATCAGGTCCAGGACCTGGTCCAGTTTCTTATCGATATGAGATGCCCGTTCAGGCGACTGGCTGCCGGCCATGCCGGCAGCAGCGCCGGGCTTCACCTCTGTGGGGATGGCCGCCAGCGCAGACAGGTCCATGTCCTGTGGAAGCTGCAGGACCACATGGCCCTCAATGTGCACATCGCCCCTGACCTGCTGGATCTCGTACCCGACGGCACTGCCGGATTCGATGCGCTCTATCTTCTGGTCAACGTGCAGGCGCGTGACGGACGGCTCACGGCCCGCGGCTCCCTGCAGGCGCGCACCGCAACTCATGCAGAAGGATGCTCCATCCGGCAGCCCTTCGGCTTCACATTCAGGACACTTCATGCGGGCCTCCGGTCAACCAATTCGGTCGATTCTCGCCCCGGTGATCTTGCCCGACACATTGTCCGCCTGCTGATCCACTTCAACATTGCCTCGGTTTAACTCTCCCGCGTCCACCCCAGTCGCCTCGCCGCTCACGCTGCCCAGCCGCTGGACCACAACCAGGTTGGGGCCAATCTCGTCGATCAGCCTTGCCATCTCATCCCGCAGCCCCTCATCAGCGTCAAGCTTCTCATGAAGAATGTCCTCCAGGACCGGCTCGTACCGGGCGGGATTCTTCTCGAACCGCTCCAGCGTGCTGGAAGCCTCTTCATCCCCTGCCCAGCGCCGCTTGAGGGAGGAGAGCATCTCAGAAGCCTTCTCACCGACCTTCTCGCCCGCGACTGTGGCAATTTCACGGGCGCCCTTCACAACCAGCGGAGTCAGGACACCAATCACACTTGTCGTCAGCGCTGCCGTGTTCATCTCCAGAACCTCCCGTAGGTCTCAGGCCGTGTGGCCGGCGCCAGAGAACGTCCGTCCCCCAGCGCGCAACGCCGCCTGTCAGTAGCGGCAGTTTATGACGGCCTTAAGCTTTCGGCAAAGCTGCTGCCGACGCGCTAGAAATGCTGATCACTCCTCAGAGACCCGCACCAGCAGCTTGCCAAAATTTGCTCCGTGCATCATGCCGATCAGTGCCTTCGGAGCGTTCTCAAGCCCTTCCACCACGTCCTCGCGGTACTTGATCCGCCCTTCTTTGATCCAGAGAGCCATCCGCTGCCTGCCTCGCTCATGATCGTCCGCAAACCTGTTGACCAAGAATCCCTCCAGGCTGGCCTGGTTGGTCAGAAAGGCCCGCAGGTTGCGGGGCGCCATTTCCGGGTTCGGCAGGTTGTACTGGGAGATTTGACCACATATGGCGACGCGGGCGCGGTACGCAAGGTGGTTGATCACAGCGTCCGTGATGGCCCCGCCAACGTTATCGAAATAGACGTTCACGCCATCCGGGCAGGCCTCGCCTATGGCGGCGTCTACATCTTCAGTCTTGTAATTGATACCGGCGTCGAAGCCCAGCTCGCCGGTGATGTACCCGATCTTCTCGTCTGAGCCTGCAATTCCCACCGCCCTGCACCCCATGATCCTGGCGACCTGGCCCACGACTGCGCCTACCGCGCCGGACGCAGCCGATACGACCACTGTGTCGCCAGGCTCAGGCCTGCCAACCCGGAGCAGCCCGAAGTAAGCGGTCATGCCTGGCATCCCCAGCACACCGAGCGCGGTGGATATGGGAGCAATGCCGGGATCAACCTTGCGGGCTGCGCCGGCGGGAACTACGCCGTACTCCTGCCAGCCAAGCGACGCATTGACTATTTCCCCGGGCGAAAACCTGTCGTCCTTGCTCTCCATCACCCGCCCAACTACACCTCCCTGCATTATGCCGCCGATTGGAACAGGCGCCGTGTAGGAACGGGCCTCCGACATGCGGCCACGCATGTAAGGGTCCATCGATAGCCAGAGCGTCTTCACGAGGATCTCGCCGTGGCGGGGCCGGGGGATGGGTTCCCGGGTTAGATCAAAGTCCGACTCCTCCGGGTATCCGTTGGGCCGGGACTTGAGCCGGAACTGGCGGTTTACGTTCTCGGGCATGAATCTTCCTGTCTTGCATGTCTGGGTGCGGGCCGGCGTCTAATGCTCTACTATCTCCTCTTCCACTCGCGGCTCATCCATCCACCTTGTGTGGTATGCGCCGCTCTTGTCCCGGCGTTCATACGTGTGAGCGCCGAAGTAGTCGCGTTGCGCCTGCACCAGGCTCGCCCCCGGCAGTTCGGCCGCCGTGATGCTCAGCAGATATGAGAATGACGCATCCATGGCCGGAGTTGGAACCCCCAGGTCACGGGCAAGTTTCGATACCCACACAAGGTCTCCCACGCCTTCATTCACGGGCCTCGCAAACACATCAGAGGCAACCAGGTTCAGCAGGCCGGGGTCTTGCCTGTAGGCCTTCGTGATGTCATTCAGGAACCTAGCGCGGATTATGCAGCCTGCACGCCATATGGCGGCTATCCCGCCAAGGTCAAGCTCCCCGAACCCGTACTCGGTACCGGAGTGCTGGATCAGCCGCATGCCCTGGGCGTACGAGGCGATCTTGGCTGCATACAGGGCGCTCTCCAGCCGCTGCACCAGTGCCTGGCGGTCCACGCCAGGTGCGGCCGCCCGTCTCTCCATGACGTTTGCCAATTGCTGGCGCTCATCGCGCTGCGAGGACATCACGCGCGCCAGCACCGCCGCGTAGATGGTGGGCACAGGGATGCCAAGGTCCAGTGAGTACTGGACCATCCACATGCCCGTGCCCTTCTGGTTGGCCCGGTCGAGTATCTGCTCTACCAGGAACCTGTCGGTCTCATAGTCTTTCTGCCGCAGGACTTCCGCAGTGATCTGTATGAGGTAAGAATCAAGGCGGCCATCGTTCCAGCGCTCGAAGACATCCGCGATCTCCGGCTCCTTCATGCCGACAGACTTCATGAGGTGATAGCACTCAGCGATCAGTTGCATGTCGCCGTACTCAATGCCGTTGTGGACCATCTTCACGAAGTGACCGGCGCCACCTTTGCCGATGTACATGCAGCAGGGTTCGCCATGCGCTTTTGCGGCTATGCTCTTGAACAGGTCTTCAACCAGCGCGTAGCCCTCTTCGCTGCCACCCGGCATGATGGACGGCCCGTACAATGCGCCCTCTTCTCCACCTGACACGCCGGTGCCAATGAACTGGAACCCTTCACCGGTCAGCTCCTCCTCCCGGCGTGTGGTGTCCTTGAAGTTCGAGTTGCCGCCATCAATGATCAGATCGCCCTGGTCAAGGTACGGCTTGAGTTGGCCTATGACCGCGTCCACCGCGCCGCCGGCTTTCACCATCAGCATCACCCTGCGGGGCTTCTTGAGCGTGCTGACAAATTCTTCCAGCGACTCATACGCCGGGATGATGTTCTTGCCCTCGCCCCGTTCCTCCATGAAGGCACGGGTTACAGCCGTCGTGCGGTTGTACACGGCTACTGTTGCGCCGTTGCGCTCCATGTTGAGCACCAGGTTCTGCCCCATCACGGCGAGGCCAATGAGTCCAATATCTGCCTGAGACATCGCCTGCCTCCTATCAGCGGGCATACACGTCCAGCGGCCAGTGCCTACAGAATGCGGTGCGGGTGTGGTCCGAAGTCAGCTTCGTAGAATGGCGACACCATTCGGCCGGGCGGGATGGCCTTGTCCACACGTGCCCGGTCTTCATCGGTCACTTCAATGTGCAGGGCGGCAAGGTTGTCCTTTAGCTGGTCCATGGTGCGCGGGCCAATGATCGGACTGGTCACCCCCGGCTGATTCATGACCCATGCCAGTGCGAACTGGGACAGCGTTACGCCCTTCTCCCCGGCAATTGGCTCCACGGCCTCGATCACGTCAAACACGCCTTCGGTGACACGCTGTTGACGATTGGGATTGCCGTCCGCATATCGTGTCCCTTCAGGCGCCTCTTCACCACGGCGGTACTTGCCTGTCAGCAGCCCGCCTGCGAGCGGGCTCCACGGAATGGTGGCGATTCCGAAGGTTTGCGCCATTGGCAGCAGTTCTCTCTCGATGCGCCGGTCAACGAGGTTATAAGGCGGCTGCTCGCATATCACGCGGTTGAGCCCGAACTCCTTCGCCGCCCAGATTGACTCCACCACCTGCCACGCGGCGAACGTGCTCGTGCCTATGTACCGCACCTTGCCTGCGCGCACCAGGTCATCAAGAGCGCGCAGCGTCTCATCAATGGGTATGTGCGGGTCCGGGCGGTGAAGCTGGTAAAGATC
The DNA here is from genome assembly GCA_040878005.1 of Dehalococcoidia bacterium. Lineage (GTDB taxonomy): Bacteria > Chloroflexota > Dehalococcoidia > Lucifugimonadales > Lucifugimonadaceae > JBBDMW01. The sequence continues at coordinate 12,483 of JBBDMW010000010.1, read as the reverse complement.
AATGTAGTCCGTCTTCAACCGCTTCAGGCTTGCGTTGCACTGCTCAATGATGTGCCTGCGCGTGTTGCTCATGGCGTTCGGATCATCATCCGCCATGCGTCCGTGGACCTTGGTGGCCAGCACCACCCTGGCGCGCTTCCCGTTGCGCTGGAGTGCATGGCCTGTGACGTCCTCGCTGCGCCCGCGGCTGTACACGTTCGCCGTGTCCAGGAAATTGATTCCCTCATCAAGCGCCCGGTCGATTATGGCGTACGAGTCAACGGGCTCAGTGCGCCCGCCAAAGTTCATGCAGCCAAGACACAGGGGGCTGACCTTCACCCCCGTACGTCCCAGGTTCCGGTATTCCATAGTCACCTCCTCGACCCATCAATGCAGAGCCGCAGTAACCGTTTGGAGACAGTTGAGTACCACTTGGCACGTCGCCTGTATTTGCCGCTTTAACGCTGAATGCGCGCTCAACTTTGCGTAGTCATCATGAACATGTGAACCGTCACAATGGATATCAGGACAACCGCATGGACGGCCCCACCTGGCTCTATTGGCGCGGCATGCCAAACCTTAACATTCTCAAGACTTCGTCACGCCCCGCAGGCGATAATCATTCGCCTGCCCGGCAATGAGGAAAAACACATGACCCAGAATGAAGAAAATGGACGGGAACAGGAAATCAGAGAGATCGCATACCAGTTATGGGAACAGGAAGGCCGGCCCGAAGGGCGGGACATAGAGCACTACATGGCCGCCGCCAGGGAGCTTGAAGCTCGTTCCGCAACAGCGACGCAGGATGAAAACGCAGGACGCGGGGGACAGGGGCAGGGCGAGGATCCCGTCGACCGTCGCGCCCCCGATGTAGAAACCAGCTCCAAGCCGCGGGCTGCACGTGCAGCCAAGAGCAAGGCTTCAACTGCCAAAAAGGCCCCGGCCACGCGAACAAAGAAGAACGGCGGTTAGTTGCCTGCGCTTCACAGGAGCCGCCGACGCTGCCTCACAGCCTGGGCTGCCTCTTACAGCCAGGTGGTGACGTCCTCCACCGGTTTACGATGGGCACTCGGCTCCTGTGATGGGTAACCGATGTACAGCGCGCCCACCACGTCCCACGAAGGGTCTGCGCCAAGCATCTCTGCGAGGTTCTCCGGCTTGACCGGCTTGCCTGTGGACCAGCCAACCGCAACGCCCAGCGCATGCGCGGCCAGGGACATGTTCTGCACTGCGCAGCAGGTGGCAGCATAGTTCTCCCGCGTCACTTCCTCGTTCGGGCCGGGCACGGCGTAGACATACATGAACGCCGGGCTCTCCAGGATCTCCGTCCTGGCTTGCTCGGCGCTCTGGATGCGGCGCTCGGGCGTGGGGTTCTTGACGTTTTCAAACGTCCAGTCCGCAATTAGTTGCGCAACCTGCCTGCGGGTCTCCCCGTCCTTCTCCAGGACAAAGAAGCGCCATGGCTCCGTCTGTCGATGGTTCGGCGCCCATCGCGCCGCTTCCAGCATCGTCTCGATGACGTCACGCGGCACTGGCTCTCCAGTGAACTCGCGCACTGTGCGGCGTGTACGAATGGCATCGATTACGTTTGAGGCAAGCAAAGAATGGGTGTTTGTCTGTGATGACATGATCGTTTGATGATCAGCCGGCCTGGCTGCGGCTGGAGACTCGGTGTATGAAGGCCCTGGCGCCGCTGGCGACCCAGTTCATCCAGGGCACGCCTATGCACCTCACGCCTTTATCCAGGAACGTGTCGAGATTGTCGTCATTCACAAGAGTACCAGCGACGCGGCCCGCCCCGGTGATGGTTCGTATGGCCTCATCAATGGCCTGCTGGACATCGGCATGCCCCGGGTTGCCGGTGTGGCCCATGCTCGCCGCAAGGTCAGACGGAGCAACGTAGTACACGTCCACACCTTCCACGGTCACAAGCTCATCCATGTTCCCCAGGGCCTCCTCATCCTCAATCAGGGCAATACACATGACCTCTTCATCAGCACGCCTGAAGTAGTCGGTGACTCCGTAGGCCCGGCGGCTGCCTGCAACTCCCCTTGTTCCGGCAGGTGGATACCGGCATGCCCTGGCGGCCGTTTCGGCATCAGCGGCGGTGATCACATGCGGCACAAATACGCCGCTCGCCCCCTGGTCCAGCGTCCGCAGAATAAGCGCCGGGTCAAGCTTGTTTACCCTCACCATGGACGCCATGTCCCATAGCTCGCAGGCACGTGTTATGTCAGCCAGTTCGGCCCATGAGACGCCCCCGTGCTCGAAGTCGATGAATGCGGCGTCGAACCCGAACTGGCCGAGGAAGTCGCAAAGGTCCGCTGAGTTCGGACCATTGGCTATGACGCCGACACCGCCTGAATGGATCTTCCTTTTTAGCGGGTTTGCTGCAAATTCTGGCACCTTTTACTCCTGCTTTTCTCGCGATGGGGAACGTGACCGGCATCCTGGAGAGCGCTGAGGATAGCATGGCGGGTGCGCTGTCCTTACACTGCGAGTCATGTACATAACAAAAACACTCCTGAGAGCAACCTCCTCACGCCCCGGCGAGGGGCATACAGTAGGCGTCGCAGCCTGTGTCTAGATTCAGCCGGGCGCGGAAATCGCCCACGGTAGAGGGACGACGGGCAGTCCTGGAGTCGTTGCGGTCAGGGCGCGGCATTGAGCGCATCCTGATGGCTGACGGCGTGGAGATGGGTCCGCAGATCAAGGAGATCATTTTCCTGGCGGACCAGGCAAACGTGGCAGTGGACGCTGTCTCCCGCCAGGACCTGGAGCGGCAGTCGTCCACCAAGAAGCACCAGGGCGTGATAGCGCTCGTCCCTGATCACCGGTACGTCACGGTGGAGGACCTGATATTCGTCGCTGACGAGCGTGGCGACAAGCCGCTGATCGCCGTGCTGGATGGAGTGCAGGACCCTCACAACCTCGGCGCAATCGCCCGCACGGTGGACGCCGCGGGCGGCCATGGCCTGGTCATACCGGAGCGGCGTGCTGCCAGCGTGACGCCCGGGGCGATGCGCGCATCAGCCGGTGCGCTGGAGCATGTGCCGGTGGCACGCATGGCGAACCTGTCCAGGGCGGTTGAGGTGCTCCAGCAGGTGGGCGTGCATGTGGTGGGGCTGGATGCAGATGCTGATCATACGTACACGGACCATGACTACACCGGGCCAACCGCCATCGTGGTGGGGGCTGAGGGTGAAGGCATCTCCCGATTGGTTCGCGAAAGGTGCGACACGCTGGTGTCCATCCCGCTACAGGGGAAACTGGCGTCACTGAACGCGTCCGTCTCCGCGGGAATCGTGCTGTACGAGGCCGTGCGGCAGCGGCTTGCTGCACACAGCAGCGAAGCACGCTAAAACCGGCTACGCCCTGGACAGGCCGTCCACCACGTTCAGGAGCGGCTCGCCTCGGCTCAGGCGGTCTATGTTCTCCGCAACTAACTTCGCCCGGAGGCGTGACGTTCCAACGGTGGCGCCGGAGTTGTGGGGGGTCATGATCACGTTGTCCAATTCCCAGAACGGCAGACCGGCCGGCCTTGGATCATCATCGGGACCACTCGGGTACTGGTACCAGGTATCCACCGCTGCGCCTGCTATACGATGGGTCTTCAACGCGTCGTATAGCGCTCTTTCATCAACGACGTGCCCGCGCGCAGGGTTGATGAGATAGGCCGTGGGCTTCATAACGGCCAGCTCGTTCTCGCCTATCAACCCGCGTGTACTGTCATTGAGCGGCGTGCTCACCACCACGAAATCCGCCTGCCGCATGACCTCGCTGATTGCGCCCGGTCCGCCGTGGTAGGTCGCATTCAGCTTCGCGGCGGCCCCAGGCGCATCGGGCTTCCGGCCCGCTGCAATACACGGCATCCCGAACGCATCGGCCACCTGGGCTACTTTCTGGCCAATGCGTCCAAATCCGACCACACCCATCGTCCGGCCGTGCAACTCCCTGTAGCTGCCGTGCCGGACCGGCCACATCTCCCAGCTTCCGGCCCTGAACGTTCGCTCCGCCTTCAGGAACTCCCGGTCCATGGCCGAGGCAACCATAAAGATCCATTCAGTAATGGGCGCTTCATGTTCGTAGGCGTTGGTGACGGCGCAGCCGGGCGGCACGGCATCCGGATCAATGTTCTCGTAACCCGCCGCCGGCACGAAGATGGCCCTGAGTTGATCGGCTGCGCTCCCCATTTCAGGCGTGAACAGCGTTGTTATCGCCACGTCCGCGCCGGGTAGCTCCCGCGCAAATTCTCCGGGCGTGACCGGGGACGCTGCACGCCAATCGACTGGCGTGGTCACCGGCCACCTCGCCGGATCAAACTTTGCGGGGTCGGGCGTGGATACCAGCACCCTGAGAGGAGCGTTCTGTGTGCCAGCCAATATGATCCCTCCCAGCCTGGAACAAGACAGGCAGCCTAAACACGTCACTGCTGACGGGGCGCGAGCGTACCATGTCAGGCCGTTGCACCGCCGCACCCACTGCCATCATCTGAAGTATCAGGGTCGCGCAGGTTCAACAGCACGTGCGAGGACATGCAGCGTTGTCACAGTCAGATACGTCTCTCCATGGCAGTGGGCCAGCGATGAACCCTTCCAGCGCGACCTCGGTGGCCGCCGACGCTGACCAGGGCTACAAGTGGAAGGCGTTCTGGGCAGTCGCCATAACGCTGTTCACCATGGTGATGGACTTCAGCATCACCTTCCTGGCCCTCTCCACCATCGCCGAAGACTTTGGCGTAACTCTGCGGGCCGTCACATGGGTCGCCATCGCAAGCTCCCTCACCATTAGCGCAGTCCTGCTGCCACTGGGGCGGCTGGCTGACATTACCGGCCGCAAGAAGTTCCACCTGGCAGGGATTGTCCTGTTCTCGACCGGTGCCCTGCTGGCAGCGCTGTCACCCAACCTGCCCACACTCATAGGCGCACGAATCATCATGGCCATCGGCGGCGCGATGGGCCAGGCAGTGGTAATGGCGATCGTAACCGCTGTGTTCCCGTCGAACGAGCGCGGCAAGGCGCTTGGGATGATAACGACTGTCGTGGCCATCGGCGGCACAGCCGGTCCCATAGTGGCGGGGCCACTGCTCCAGTGGTTCGGCTGGCGGTCAGTGTTCCTGTTCCTGTTCATTCCGACTGCCATCGGATTTGTGCTGGCCTGGCGCATCCTGGACGACAGCCGCATCGGCACCACGAAGCGCAAGATTGGCGAGCGGTACGACTGGCCGGGGGCAATTCTCTCAGCCTCGGCCCTTGCGCTGATTATCCTGACCATCAGCAACCCCTTTGCCCAGCCATGGATATCGCCACAGATCATTGGCGGTGTCGTTGTTTCAGTGGCGTTGTTTGCCCTGTTCGTGTACTGGGAGTTGCGAGTCCCTGCGCCGATGATCAACCTGCAGTTCTTCCGCAGCCCCGTGTTCACCTGGTCATCGGCCACAAGGCTGCTTGCATTCGTTGGGACATCGGCCACCTTCTTCCTGCTGCCCATCTTCATTCAGAGCTTCCTTGGGTACAGCCAGATGATCGCCGGGGTCATCATGTTCGTCGGAGCGCTTGGAATGGGCATCGCCGGCGCCAACAGCGGGCGGCTCTCGGACAGGTTCGGATACAGGAAGTTCACGTTCATAGGCCTTTCGATGCTGATCGCCATGAGCCTCTTCTTCGCGTTCATGACCCAGTCCACGCCAATTTGGCTGCTCATGCCGGCCCTGTTCCTGAACGGGCTCGGCATGGGAATATGGATGGCGCCCAACATGAGCGCCACTTTGAGCGCAGTGGAGAGGTCCAGCTACGGCAGCGTCAGCGCGTTCCTAAACCTGGTCCGCAACGTGGGCAGCGTGGCCGGCCAGGCCATAACCACGGCCATTGTGACCGGCGTGATGGCGAGCCGCGGCGTGGACGTGGAGCTAAGCGAGCTTCGCCACAGCGCAGACCCATCGGTGGGCGACGCGTTCCTTGACGGCTGGCGCATGGCGTACCTTGTGCTGGTTGGATTCAGCATAATGGCGCTGGTCGCAGCAGCTTTGACCAGGGAACGTATGCAGAAGACGGATCATGCCGGGGCAGGACAGCCGACAGAGGCCGCACCGGCGCAGGCAGACTGACAACAGGCTCAATTACAGGAGATTCTGAATGGGACAGCTTGACGGCAAGGTAGCCATCGTGACCGGTGGCGGCACGGGAATTGGCAAGGGCATAGCGAAGGCATTCGCACAGGAAGGCTGTTCCGTGGTGATCGCCGCCAGGAACGCCGACCGCCTGAACGCAGCGGCCGATGAGCTTCGACAGACAGGCTCCGAGATCCTCCCCGTTCCCACTGATGTGACCAATGAGGCCAACGTCAGGGAGCTGTTCAGGCAGACCATGGACAAGTTCGGCCGGCTGGACATCCTGGTTAACAACTCCGGAGCGTTCGACGGCGGTCCAATAGAATCCATTTCCCTGGAATCATGGAAGCGGGTGATGGACACCAACGTGACCGGCCCTTTCCTTTGCACCCGCGAAGCCTTCGCCATCATGAAGAACGCCGGTGGCGGGCGAATCGTCAACATCGGCAGCATCGCCGCCCAGCGGGCACGCGAGCACTCCGCCCCGTACACCACCAGCAAGAACGCCATCTGGGGCCTCACCCAGTGCACTGCGCTTGACGGCAGGGAGTTTGGCATTGCGGCCAGCTGCCTCCACCCCGGCAACGTAATGGTGGAACGCCGTGCCGATGGACGCTCGGCCACGGGCAGGGATGAGGGTGCAGAGGACATGATTTCCACGGAGGACATGGCAAGGACTGCGCTGCTCATGGTCACACTGCCGCCCGAGGCAAATATGCTCGAAGCTGTGGTGCTACCCGTAACGCAGAAGTACATAGGCCGCGGTTAACATCAGGCTTGCGCCCGGTCTGCCGCCCATGCCTTAACTGTGCAGGCAGCAGGCTGTGGAGCGCGAGCTGTCCAGGAACGGCCGTAAGCGCATGTGAGCGGTCCGGGACGTGCCGATATGCATGTCCCGGACCCGTATGACCCTGGGGATGTGCTGGGGCGGCGGTGGGGAAGTGTCCAGGCGCGGATGGGCCATAATGCCTGAATCTGACAGCTCTCGACATCTGTCTGGGAGCAACTGGGCATGAAGAAAAAGCTAATCATCCTCCTGGTCTTGATCGTGGTGGGCATCCCCATGCTCCTGCTGCTGCTCGGCGGGTCAGTCGCCGCAGCGTACGCACTGGGATTCATAAAGCCGCCGGAGCTAGTCAGAACCAGCAACGGCTGGGGCAATGTAACGCGCAGCCACACACAGATCATCACCTCCATCACGATCGACAACCCCAATGCCATCGGGATCGGGCTGGGCAACGTGGGTGTGGAGGCAGATATCTTCATGAATGATGTCCTGATGGGCCGCGGTGAGTCGCGGGGCATCGACCTGCCTGAAGGAATATCCACGTCACAGCTCACGACAAGCATCGACAACAGCCTCATCCCGGAGTGGTGGGCCAGCCACATCGCCAATGATGAACAGACCGAAGTCAGCGTGACCGCTGAGGGTGTGGTAAGCCTGCTGGGCAGGCGGCTCAGTGTGTCCGCCCCCGGCATCAACCGTGACTTTGAAACGGACCTGCTGCGCAACGCTGACTCCAATCAACATGAGACCTTCTCGATTGGCCCATATGACATCACTCTCAAAGAGCGGCGTTTCCAGTGGGGGAGCGTGAGCGATGACCGGACAGAGATCGACGGGACCGTGGTGGTCCACAACGGCACGCCTGCACCAATCCCCGTTACCCGAATAGAGTTCGATGCGACCATGAACGGCATCCTCATCGCCCAGGGGTCGACCACCGGCCAGATGGTGCTCCAGCCCGGCGAGGACACAGAGATTCCCGTGACGATCGTGATTGAGCACGCGTTGCTTCTAAACTGGTGGCCCACGCACATCAACAACGATGAGCGGACCGACTACCACATAGATGCGGAAGCCACGCTGGTGGCTGATCTCCCGGTCATTGGACGGCAGATCCTGAGCCTCCCCCTGCTCTCCCATAGCGACGTCCTGCAGACCAATATCCTGGGCGTGCAGTAGCGGCGGAGACGTACACCAGGGCGTCACCCCCGCGGCGGCCGCATGTGTTGTAGGTTTTATGCCGGACCACCACAGTGGCGGCATCTACGACCCGGGCACCAGCCCCGGTCGCTGTCGCCTGCGCAGGGAGAAATGCGCCAATGCGAATCGCCGTCGCCGGGATGCTCCATGAGTCGAACACATTCCTGAGCGTACCCACCACGCTGGACCGGTTCAGGGAGAGCAGCCTGCTTGAAGGGGATGCGATACTCCCGGCATGGCGGGACGCTCCGCACGAGTGGGCAGGGTTCTTTGAAGGGCTGGAGCAGGAAGGCGCCACAGCGGTCCCGCTCATCGTGGCCCACGCGATGCCCTCAGGCACACTCACTCGTGACTGCTTCGAGCATATTGCCTCCCGCATGGCGCACCTGCTCCGGGAAGCAGGCGAAGTGGACGGCGTACTCCTGGGGCTGCACGGGGCCACCGTATCTGAAGAATACCCAGATGCCGATGGCGAGGTGGCGTCACGCATGCGGCAGGCAGTCGGCCCCGGCGTGCCAATAGTGGTGACGCTGGACTGCCACGCCAACGTCTCATCCAGGCTGTTTGAAGCAGCTGACGTACTGGTCATTTACCGGAGCTGCCCACACCTTGACCAGAAAGAGCGGGGGCTTGAAGCCGCGGGGCTGATCGCCCGCATGGTGAGGGGCGAGATCAAGCCTGTCGGTGCGCTTGAGACACCGCCGGTAGCCATAAACATCACCCGGCAGCACACCGACCACGAGCCGGCGGTGCACGTCCGCCGCAACCTTGAGTCGGTGCTTGAGCGGCCAGGGATCATAGCCGGGAGCTTCGCCCTTGGGTTCCTGTACGCAGACGTGAACGAGATGGGAATGTCGTTCCTTGCGTACTCGGACGGAGATGCACAGGCAGCACGTGAAGCAGCTGCCTGGATGGCCCAGCAGGCGTGGGAAGACCGTGAGAGTTACCTTGCTGACGCCGTTGATCCGGCTGAGGCAATAAGAACCGCAGCCGCACACCCTGCCCGGCCCGTGGTGCTGAACGACATCGGCGACAACGTGGGCGGCGGCAGTGCAGCAGACTCCACCTTTCTACTTGCTGAAGCGTACCGGCAGGGCGTACGAGGCATGTGCGTGGTGCTGTATGACCCGGAGGCCGCCCGAACCTGCATCGATGCGGGTCTCGGCGCCGAAATATCCATGTCGGTCGGAGGCAAGACAGACAGCATGCACGGCGACCCGGCGCCAATTACCGGCAGGGTGAGCGCCATCTCCGATGGGCGGTTCACGGAGGACGAGGCGCGGCACATGGGAATGAAGCACTTCAACCAGGGGCCAACGGCGGTGATCGAGACGCCTGAAGACCACACCATCGTGCTGACCACGTACAGGCAGGCCCCATCCAGCCTCAACCAGATACTTCACCTCGGAATCAAGCCGGAAACCAGGCAGATGATCGTGGCGAAGGGCGTGATACTTCCCCGCCCTGCCTATGATCCGGTCGCAGCGAAGACAATCTATGTGAACACTCCCGGCTCCACCACAGCGGCCATCGAAGGGCTCCCCTACGAACGGCGGCGAAGGCCCATGTTCCCGTTCGAGCAGGGGACGAAGTACATGCCGGGGGCAGCGACTGTATAGTGTCGCCCGGCCCGGACCTCATCAGGTCACACGCGCGAATTTCTGAATGCGGCCCACGTCATCCACCTCTCCCACGTACAGGTCGCCATGTGAGTCAACACAGACAGCGTGCGGCGCAACGAACAGGCCAGGTTCTGTAGAGGGTCGCCGTCCCCAGCGGGCGATGATCCGTCCCCACGGGTCAACCATGGTCACGCGGTTGCGCAGCTCCGCCACGTAGACCGTCCCATCACGGCCCACGTGCAGGCCCGCCGGTTGAATGAAGTCAGTCCATGTGTCCAGGTGCTTGCCATCAAGGTCAAACACCTGGATGCGGTGGTTCTCACGGTCTGCCACCATGACGCGCCCATCACGGTGTATGGCAATGCTGTGGGGCAGGTTGAAGTCACCCTCGCCCACGCCTGCGTCGCCCCAGCTCTTCAAATACACACCGTCTGATCTGAATACATGCACCCGGTTGTTGCCGTAGCCGTCGCTCACATAAAGATCGCCGTTGGCGGCTACTGCCACATCAGTCGGACCATTGAAAGGCTCGCCTTCGGGCGCGGGCGTGTCCGGGAGACCCAGCGTGCGCAGATGAGCGCCGGCCGTGCTGAAATTCTTTACGGTGTGATCGCCCCGGTCTGCAAGCCAAAGGCTGCCATCGCGGGCGAACGCTATGCCGTGGACGCTTTTGAAGCGCCCTGTACCCCATGACCGTAGGTAATCGCCTTCCCGGCTCAACACAATTACAGGCCGCTCGGAACGGTTTACCACGTAGACGTTGTCATCAGCGTCCACTGTGACAGCGGCAACGGGTCCAAGAGACCAGCCAGGCGGAAGGGTTCCCCAGCCATGCACAACATCGTAGGTGTGGAGCCCGTGCCCCACTGTGACCATCATGACCGCTCTCCAGAAGAGTCCGGCGCTGGTCTCCCCCACCCCAGGCTATGACGCTGCGCCTGGCGGCGAGTCTAGTGTGCGGCCACCTGCAGTGCCATCGACGCCGCCAGCGTCTTTGCGACATTCGCTGCCATCTGGAAGTCCAGCGTCAGGGCCGTGTCTCCTGGCGTGTGGTAGTGGGGATTGCGATAGTTCGCGGTGTCGCCAATCATCAGCGCCGGTATCCCCACGCGCCAGAATGGTGCATGGTCGCTGCGATAAAAGTCCTTTAGGCCGGAGAGCCACCACGGTATCTCCAGGGCCAGAATAGGCGTGCCTCCGCCGAATGTATCAGATGCCTTTTCAAGCATCCGCGCCTCGCCGATGCTGGCAGGGTTGGCGAGAGCAACCACCGAATCGCCGGCGAACTTGCGGGCACGCAGGCCGTCGAACGCCCGTGGGAACAGGATCTGGAAGCCCGGCGCCAGGCCCTGGGTTCCCGGCGGCGATGCGAAACCGATCATCTCCATGATGTACGCCACGCCCACGCTGTCCGTGGGGCGCCCCCCGGCGGCAACCAGCGACGCCACGTAGGCGGTTGACCCGTGAAGCCCCTCAACGGGCGGTTGCTTTTCCTCGGCATCGAACGCGGCGAAGATGACCGGGCGGCGCAACTCTAGCCCTGACAGCACCCGTGCGCACTCCAGGACTGCCGCCACACCGCTGGCGTTGTCGTCTGCGCCGGGGGAATCGACCACAGTGTCGTAGTGAGCGCCAATCAGCACGGCCGGCCCCCGGGCGCCCCTGCCCGCCAGCGTGCCTATCACGTTTACGCCGGTGCGGGGTGCTGACTGGCCGTCGATTGGAAATGCCTGCCGGGACACGGCCACTCCGCGCCCGGACAACACGTCGGCAATGTAATCGGCCGCCCGTGCATGCTCCCTCGGGTTCTCCGTGCTGTGCCTCGGAGTTGCGGCCAAGAGGCAGACGCTCTCCTCAATGCGAGACGCTGAGACTGCCGCGGCGACCCGCCCGGCCGCGTCTCTCTGCCGGTCTGAAACCGTTGTATACGCTGACATGCCTTTAAAAAATCCTCGTTTGGGTCTGAGGAAGGGTATACTGCCGCCGCCAGACATTCAGGCGCCTGCGGGTCAGACTATAACGCCCGCCAGGCGCATTCAGCTTGTGGAGTACCGAATGTACATCCTGATGGTGCGTATCAAGGTCAAGCCGGACAAAGTAGATGACTTCAAGCAGGCGTCGATAGGCGACGCGCGCGGCTCTGTGTTGGATGAGCCGGGCTGCCGCCGGTTCGATGTCATCCAGGACCTTGAAGACCCCACGCTTTTCGCCTTTTGCGAGGTATACAACGACCAGGCGGCCGTTGACGATCACCTGACGCGGCCCCACTTCAAGAAGTGGCAGGAAGCGATCAAAGACATGGTCGACGGTGAGACAGGGGTGTCTCGATGCAGGCCAGTATTCCCTGTGGGAGACGCGAAGTGGGACGCTTACCGCGAAGGCGCGGTTGACGACCCGGCCTTTGCCAGCAGCCTGCACGTAATTCATGCCCCCCTGCCGATCAAGGCTGACAAGGTGGACGACTTCATCGCCGCAGTTAAGCTGGACGGCATCGGCTCCACGCATGAGGAGCCCGGCTGCCTCCGGTTCGATGTCTACCAGAACATCGAGAAGCCGGATGAGCTTTACCTGTACGAGGTCTACGTAAACCAGCCGGCCTTCGAGTACCACACCAAGACACCGCACATCGCCAAGTGGCGGGAAACGGTGAAGGACTGGTATGCAGGCGAGCGCACAGGCTCCCGGCGCGGACGCAACGTGTGGCCGCCGGACAACTGGGGCTGGAGCTCCGGCCAGCCGCGCGCCTGAGCAGAATCTTTTGCGTAAGAAGAGCCGCCGCCCATATC
>JBBDMW010000009.1:0-39313 GCA_040878005.1 Dehalococcoidia bacterium | reverse complement strand
CTAGACACAGCGGCAGCCGAAACTCGTCAGGTGTGGAAAGAGGCCCCGGCATGTCCGGGGCCTCTTTTGTGGATCAAAAGTGGGGGTTGACAAACTTGGGGGGGGGGGTATTCTGCCGCATCTACTTGTACAAGGAGTTACCTGAGATGAATCAGAAAATTGTACACCCGTTGAAGATCTTGGCGCTTTTCGCTGCGTTGTCCTTGGCGCTTTTGGGTGCCAGCCCGCCAGATATTAGTATCGCAGACAGCATGCCCGGCAGCGATCTACCCCGAGGTTTTGTCACATACTCAGAAGGGGGCGAAACAACAGGCCAGCCTGAAGCAGCTGGTGCGTCCGTCAGTTGTACCATTTATGCCTCGGATCCTTGGAAAGCGTCGCCAGACGTCACTGGATATGGTTGGCAGTATTGCAGTGAAGGATTCGCCACTCATGGAGTCAAGATAACCTTACAGAGGCATATGTGGGGTACTTTCTGGGACAACATTGATGTTAAGGCTCTTTCCTCATCGACCGAAACGTGGCTCCAGGATACAGTAACCGCTACTTGTCATTCGGGCACCTATACATACCGAATTATCACAGACGGGTATTTCACTACTCCCGGAGGAGGGTACGGTGAGGCTTCGGTACAGTCCCTGAATTACCTGAGGACAACGTGCTGAGATGGGAGTCATAACTCACCATGGCCGAGGGCGTATCCGCTCTCGGCCATGGTGAGTCTGGGAACGATCATGCTGCCACTGGTGCGCCTTCAACTTCACGACCAGACAATCAGTGTTTGTCGACATCCTAGAACTGGACAACTCTGGTTAGTATCGATTGATCGGCATAGGATTCGCTCAAATCCATTCCACCGGGCGGGGTCTCACATCTTTCCGCGGTTAGACAACGTCGCTATCACGGGGTGGGACGGGCAGATTATCGTCGGCGGTGAAGGGCCAGAGAAGGCAGCCAAAGCCCGAGCATTCCTAATAAGTGGCCGAGAGGTCCCAGTGGCGTTGCAGGACGAGGTCTGGTGCGCTGCTTGGCCCATAAGGAAACAGGCGACCATAACGTTTTGGGACTCTGACGGCAGGTTGTTGGAGAGGTATCAGTTTGGATTCCCTCCGGCTTTCACCGCACCTTGGTACCGGCGGATCATTCCGGTTGTCAGAAACATCATCCGGCCAATGCCCAGGGGCTCTGTGACCTATACGTCCCGTAAGTCTCGGAAAAATCGTTCGTAGACTTCCAGAGCAGGTAGCAAGTTGCGCTTCTAGTATGCCGGGCGTTACGCCGGGTTTTAGTTATTGCTGAATACTGCGAAACGGCGTCTGGCATACTGTCCGGATGCCGCACACTCACCTGCGGCTTGCGACGATCAAAATCACTCAACTCAACAGCATCGCCATTGAGACGGGTTCGGGAGTGGTGATGCGACCAATCAGTGGCTTGGTCAGGTCAAGCGAGGCGGCCCGTTGCAGCGAGTGCTGATAATCGGATCTGGTGGTTCTGGCAAGTCGACGCTGGCGAGGCAAATAAGTGAAATCACTCACCTGCCAGTGCTGCACCTGGACGCGTACTACTGGCGGACAGGGTGGAAACCCACTCCTGATAGCGAGTGGGAGGAGAGGGTCCAGGAGTTGGCCGCCGGGGACCGGTGGATCATGGACGGCAACTATAGCCGCACTCTGCATCTCCGGCTGCCGCGTGTCGATACCATAGTGTTGCTCGAACTGCCTCGGGCGCTCTGCCTGTGGCGCGTGGTTTCAAGGTCGATCAAGTATCGCAGCCAAACCCGTCCCGACATGGCGGAGGGCTGCCCGGAACGGGTCAGCCTGGAGTTCCTAAAATGGGTGTGGAACTACACTCATAGGTCATTGCCCGTTACATTGCAAAAGATAGAGGAACACGGCCAACACGCAGCCGTTCACCGGCTGCGGTCCACGCGACAGATACACAACTTCATTGCGGGACTCCATTCCGCGCACTCCGATTGAACCATGCAACAGTACTCGAACGCCTTGTTCACAGACCTATACGAGTTGACTATGGCCCAGGCCTACTGGCACAGCGGGTATACGGGTCAGGCCACGTTCAGCCTGTACTTCCGCGGGTACCCATCGAACAGGGCGTACTACGTCTGTGCCGGCATCGAAGATGTGCTGGATCACCTCGAGTCATTCCGATTTGAGGATGCGGACATTGAATATCTGCGCGACCTTGGCCGGTTTAACGGGGCGTTCCTGGACTTCTTGTCGGGCGTTCGTTTCACGGGCGCCGTTCGCGCGATGAAAGAAGGTGAACTCTGCTTCTCCAACGAGCCTCTGGTCGAAGTCACAGCGCCAATCATTGAGGCGCAACTGATAGAGACATTCATCCTCAACCAGGTCACAACGGACAGTACCCTTGCGACCAAGGCATCACGCGTCGTGCATGCCGCCGAGGGCCGGTCAGTTGTGGACTTCTCGGCCCGTCGCACCCAGGGGACGGACGCGGCGAACAAGGCCGCCAGGGCCGGATACCTGGTTGGCTATGACGGCACAAGCAACGTTCAGGCCGCGGCCCTCTACGGCATCCCGCCAGTCGGCACCATGGCGCATTCGTTGATCATGGCGTTTGAGAACGAGATCGACTCCTTCAGGGCTTACGCCGCAACGTTCCCGGACAGTTCCACCCTGCTGGTGGATACCTACGACACCATCGAAGGGGTAAAGAACGCCATCACAGTCGCCCTCGAATTGGCAAAGTCAGGCCACACCCTCCAGGCGGTGCGCCTCGATAGCGGCGACATGGGCAAGCTTGCAAAGCAATCACGGCAACTGCTGGATGAAGCCGGCTTGAAGACAACCCGCATAATTGCCAGTGGAGGGCTGGACGAATTTGAAGTGGCCGCTCTGATACGGTCAGGAGCGCCCATCGACGGCTTCGGAGTGGGCACAAAGGTTGGCGTCTCCGCTGACGCCCCATACCTGGATTCAACCTACAAACTGGTTGAGTATGCCTCCCGGCCCGTGCTGAAGTTGAGCACAAGCAAAGAAACGCTTCCCGGCCCCAAACAGGTGTACCGCACCTGGAGTGCCAACGGTGAATACGCTGGTGATGTGATTGCTCGTGCCGACGAACCAGCCCCCAAAGGCGCTGCTGAGCCTTTGCTGCACAAGGTGATGTCAGGTGGCCGCCGACAGGTCAAACATTCGGACCTTGAAGAGGCAAGGGGTCGCTTCAGGGACGGCTTTCAACGCCTCCCAGCGCAACACCGGGACATAAACGACCCGCAGCTGTATGACGTCCGGGTCAGCGACGACCTGGACGCGCTGCGGGCCAGCGTGACCACCGAGATAGAGAAGCGGCACGGCACAGGCTAAGCCGGACCAACATTTAGGCAGCGACCTCTTGGGTCGTCGTCTCCTGTGCCCCGGCTTCCTTCATCTTCTGTATGGCCGCCTCGTCATCGTCCTCGTTGACGTTCACTGCTGCAACCGCGTCAGTCAGCAAGTACGTCTCAAAGCCAAGCTGTCTCGCATCCAGGACGGTATTGAGGACGCAGTAATCAGTCGTCAGGCCACCCACAAAAAGGCGCTTCACCCCGGTGCGTTTGATCTGTTCCTCTAGATCAGAGTCCAGGAACCCGGAATACGCGTCCACCTTCGGATCAGATCCCTTTCTCACGATAGACGTGCCCACCGGAAGATCCAGGTCAGGGTGAAACTCTGCTCCCTCGCTGCCCTGCACGCAGTGCACCGGCCATGGGCCTCCCTGTTCCTTGAACGACGAGTGCCCTTCAGGGTGCCAGTCCTGAGTGGCAAATATGCGGGCGCCACTGCGCCTGAACTTCTGGGCAAGTCCTGAAAGGGTGCGCGCCACGCCATCCCCGTTTTCCACCCCAAGTGATCCGCCGGGGCAGAAGTCGTTTTGTACATCAACGATGATCAAGGCATCGTTTTCGTTCAACTTCATGGTGTCCCCTTTTTCTAGTGTGCGTTACGTTCGCCTCATTTAATGATACGCGCTTCGTATTCAATACGCGGAGCGTCCGCAACTTGAGTTGGCAGCGTCTGGAAGTTTGTCCAGATCGAAGGGTCAATAGCCTGCGAAGTGAAAATGCAGGCAACATGGCCGCGTCAGGTAAGATATGGGTTCGTACGGCGCTCATCGCCTATTGTCGACGCCGGGCCATGGCCCGGAAGCACCTGCACATCGTCGTTCATACTCATGAGCCGGTCCCTGATGCTTTCCAGTTCCAGCTCGCCGTTGCCGCCGGGCAGGTCGTACCGACCGATGCTGCCCTTGAAAAGCGTATCCCCCGTGAACACCACGTCCTCATAACGAAAACACATGCTGCCGGGCGTATGCCCGGGGGTCGCAATCACTTCCAATTCACCTGGTCCCAACGGTAGGAGCTCGTCCCCACTGAGCTCCAAGGCAGGCCGGGGCGGCGTCATGAAATCAGGCAGCAGTGCAGTGAGCCAGAATGGAGGATCAAGTGCCATCTCTACGTCACCTGTACCAAGGCCGTATTCTCCACCGAGAGACCCCAGGACAGTCGCAGCTGCGCCTGTATGGTCCGCATGGCCGTGCGTGCTCAGCACGTACCTGGCTGTCAGTCCACGTGACCGCACATCGTTGATGATCCGTTCGCCCTCCCCGCCGGGGTCTATCACAGCGCATTCGCCTGACGAACCTGGCACAAGAACGTAGCAGTTGGTGGAGAGTGCTCCCACCTGGATGGTTAGCAGGTCCATTCCACTTGCTCCAGTCATGCCTGGCCCAGGAACCAGTCGATGATCGTCCGGCCATAGTAGAGGGCCACGATTCCTCCAAGCACGAGATAAGGACCGTAAGGTATCAGCGTGCGACGGAACCCAAACATCCTTGCCGAGTAGACAATCGCTCCCACGAAGCCTCCTGCGATGATGCCAATGTAGAGTCCGATCAGGAGGAATGGGATGCCCAGCATGGCACCCATGGCAGCGGATAGTTTGACGTCTCCCCATCCCATGATGTCACGGTCGAGCCTGTCCCCGATCCATGCCAGGGGATAAAAGACGGCGTACCCAACGCCTGCCCCGGCAATCCCCTGCCACCACTCCCTGCCAGGCCAAAACGGGGAGAAGGCAAGGGCCACCACAAGCAAAGGCAACACCAGGCGGTCCGGCAGAAACTGCGTTTCCAGGTCAATAAACGCCAACGCAACCGGGGCCGCAGAGAAGACGCACACAGCAACCGCCACCAGCGGCTCCTCGCCAAAGCGATGCCAGGCTAGGAAAAAGAGCGACGCCGTTATCAGGTCGACTGCAAGGTACCGCAAACGGTTGTTTTCGACCGGCGACCGCCGGAGCATCATGGCGCCCGCGGTCGACGCAAGCGGCAGGTACTCCCACCATTCGAGTTGTCTGGGCTTCCCACCCAGCTGACCGGCGCCTTCGACATGCTCGTGGGGTGGCAGGCGGTCTACCAGGACATTCAACAATCCCCCGGTGAAGAGCCCAACGACCGCGGCAATCATTTCACTCATGTGGGTCGTGCGGTTTCAAAGGACCATGAAGGAAACGTCTTTTCATTGCTTGGTTGCTGAGGCGTTGCCTTCAGGCGTGTGTCTCTAGACAGGTGAATCCGCTTCCCAATATCAAGGCTGGGCTGCCTGTGAGGAAACCGGTCTGCCCTCAACGTGTTTACCGGCAGACACACCACCTTACGGAGAAGAGCAGAGGCAACACGGCAATGACACGCAACTACCAAATGTATCCGCACAGTGCAATGTCGCGGCTTGCCCCTGGTGCCCTATGGTCCCGGCGAAACATCGTCGCCTTCACGCGCTTTTTCTTGGAGCCTGTACAAGGCGTTTATGGCATCCAGCGGAGTCATATCCGCCACGTCGAGCGCCAACAGATCCTCCACCACAGGCGGAGTTCCGCCGAAGAGGGGTATCTGCACACCTGCACCAGACTCTCGCTGCTCCGCAGGCTTGCCTTTTTCAAGCTCATCCAGTAATTGCCAGGCACGGGACACCACTGGCCGCGGCATGCCCGCCAACCTCGCCACATGAACTCCATAGCTGCGGTCCGCTCCGCCCGGAACTATGCGGTGCAAAAACGCAACCTCGTTGCCATCTTCAGACACTGCCACCTTGAAGTTCGCTGCCCGCGGCAACGCGTCAGCGAGGGCCGTCATTTCGTGATAATGAGTGGCGAACAGCGTCTTGCATCCCAATCGCTTATCGTTGTGAAGGTACTCTGCGACGGCCCTTGCGATCGCTAGGCCATCATATGTGCTGGTTCCTCGGCCAATCTCATCCAGGATTGCCAGCGACCGCGATGTTGCCTGGTTCAGAATCGCAGCTGTCTCGACCATTTCCACCATGAACGTGGATTGGCCGCCCGCTATGTCGTCGCTTAGGCCAGCACGAGTGAATATCCGGTCCACCAGGCCTATTTCTGCGCTACCGGCCGGGATGAAACTGCCGGTCTGCGCCAGCAGGGTCAGGACGGCGGCCTGCCTGATATAAGTAGACTTGCCCGACATGTTCGGGCCGGTGATGATGAGGATTTGTTGGCCGGCACTGGACAAATCAAGGTCATTGGGTACGAAGCGCCCCGCCCCAAGAGCCGCCTCTACGACAGGGTGACGGCCGTCCCTGATTCGAATCGCATCGGTATCGTTCAACGCCGGGCGAATCCATCCGCCCTCTGCTGCAGCCTCTGCAAGGCCACAAAGGGCATCAAGCTCAGCAATCGCGCGGGCCGATGCCATGATGTTCTCACTGTGGGCAGAAATATCCCCACACACGCGGCGGAAAAGCGCCCTCTCCACCTCGCTTATCCGGTCGCGGGCATTGAGAATCTTGGCCTCAAGCTCCTTCAGCGCCGGAGTGATGAAACGCTCCCCGTTTACCAGCGTCTGCCTTCGTTCAAACTCCGGCGGCACCCGTTCCAGGTTCGTACGGGATACCTCTATGAAGTATCCGAAGACCTTGTTGTAACCAACCTTGAGCGACTTGATTCCGGTGCTTTCGCGGGCATCAGACTCAATCGCGGCGATATGCGATCTGGCTTCACCAGACAGGCTTCTCAGTTCGTCCAGTTCATCGTTAAAGCCCTGTCGAATCGCATTGCCGTCTCCCACCATCATTGGCGGATCGTCAGCGATTGCCGCCGCCGCCAGCGCGATCACCTCGTCGCAACGTTTTAGATTTATAGACGGGCTGGGTTGAGTTTCAGTAGCGCCACTCGTCAAAACCTCCTCGATCACAGGAACTTGCGACAGTCCCCGTGCCAGAGCTGCCACATCGCGTGGGCTGGCTGAGAAAGTTCTGGTCCTGTTGGTAAGGCGCTCCAGGTCGGGAATTTTCCTGAGAGCCTCTCTCACTTCGCCGCGGGCCACAGCGTTGTCAGCAAACCACTGGATGAAGTCCTGCCGCGCTTGAAGCGCGGCAAGATCCATCAGGGGGCGTGCCAGCCAGGAACGTAGCAGTCGGCTGCCCATTGGTGTCCTGGTTCGGTCAACCGCGGAAAGCAGGGTTGGCGCCCCCGTCCTGCCACCCACAGGTTCGAAGACCTCCAGGTCCCGTAGGGCACGCCTGTCCAAGCGCATGAAGCTATCTGCCGAAAGTGTCCGGAAAGAGGTGATCTGGGGGACCACGCCAAGCTGTGTATCCCTGAGGAACTCGATCACTGCTGACGCCGCGACCACAGCGAGCGGCTTGTCCGAGCATCCGTAGGCCTCCAGGGTTGAAGCGCCGAAGTGCCTCTTCAACGCATCTTCAGCCAGTTCGGCGTCAAGGCGAGACTGATCCAGGTCTCGAAGTGCCAGTCCATAACTTTCGGCCTCGGTTAACGCATCCTTCGCCCCGGCGTCTGCCAACACTTCTGCAGGATTCAGCCGGTCGATCTCATCTCGCAACTCACTCAGGTTGATTTCCGAGGTGACAAAGTCGCTGGTGGTAACATCCACGTAAGCCAGCCCTGCACTGGCTTCTGACGTGACAACCGCCACAAGGTAATTGTTCCGGTCCTGTTCCAGTAGACCGGGCTCCAGCACCGTCCCCGGGGTAACGATCCGGACAACGGCGCGGTCGACAATGCCCTTCGAGGCAGCGGGATCGCTTGTCTGCTCGCAGACAGCGATCTTCAGGCCTTCCTTGACCAGGCGGCCTAGGTAACCTTCCAACGAATGGTGAGGGATGCCTGCGAGAGGCGCCTTTACCCCGCCACCGACGTCCCTCGCCGTGAGCGCTATGTCCAGGACACGCGCCATCGTTCGGGCGTCTTCGTCAAACGTCTCGTAGAAGTCGCCCATCCGGAAAAGCAGGAGGGCGTCTGGATACTGTTGTTTGAAGTGCAGGTACTGACGCCTGCCCGGAGACAGCCGTGCGGCTTTGGGCATAGCGGCCATATTGTACCGGCCCTGCGAAGAAATTACGCGCCCTGTCAGTGCTTCACCGGTTAGCCGTCGTACCGGACCACCGCTGAATCTGAGGCAGACCAACGAAACTCTGAGAACGTGCTATCACGAGGCACTTCAAAGACCATGTAGCCCTCAACCGTCTGGTTGGACTCCAGGTTCAGACTTCCCCACACGGGGATGAAACCCGGCACATCTAACCTGGGATTCGCCGAGCCAGTTGCCTGGGCTCTTGCCGTAGCGTCCAATGGTTCGAACGTGCCGTTATTGGTCCGCAACTCTGCGGCGTCGGTATCAACAACAATCCGCACAGACCCGGCGGTGGCGTTGATCAGGGATATCTTCACGAACGCGAGCTCAGTATTGCTGCCCTGCGGCGAAATCGCCCAGTTTCGAATGTTTCCAGATACGTCAGGTCCGGTGTAGTTGATGGACTCCTGCACCTTCGGCTGGTCAGCCCTCAGGTAGAGGATCCTCCCCGACACATACAGCGGATCACCGGTGTTCTCGTAAAACCAGACGAGTGGGACAACCACAAACGCCAGCATCACTGAAAAGGTGGCGAACCCGATCAATACCCACGGCAGGCTTTCTTTGGGCCGCTTAAGTTGCCGCCGCGCCAGCACCGAGCCATCCGGCGCCATGTCAATGTATTCTCTGCCAGAATCGCCTTTGAACGATGCTTCGGGGTGATAGTCAAGAGTGACCCGCACAATCCCATCGCGCATCTCTTGGGCAGCGACCACGTTCCACGCAAGGTCGCGTTTTGAGTACGCAGGACCGTACTCATACTTGTTGTCCGCCGCGTACGCCAGCGCTGCGTCGACCTGGAGAGGAAATGCCTCCCTGGCCGCGTCGCCAACCACGATCTGCCCGGACGGGCGCTCTACCGCCTCATTGTCACGGGCCGTTTCCTCCTCGGCGCGGTCGGGTTCGCTACCTTTCGGCGACTCTGGCTGGTCGCGACGATCTTCAGTCATACGCTCTTAACTCTCCTGGACAGGCCCGGCGGCCATCACTGGCACGTCTTGTGGTTCTGTACTTCGTCAACGAACGGCAATTGGATTTATCTACAAGACCAATCTGGTGCAATACGCACTTAATTTACCCGCCTGCGGCCATGGACGGCATGGACTGCAGCCGTTTCACGATATCTGGCAGGACACGCACGACCTGCATCGCATCGTCCTCGGTAGTGTCCTTGCCAAGGGAGAATCGAACACTGCCTACTGCAAGGTCTGCGTCCAGGCCCATGGCAATAAGGACATGCGATGGCTCCAGCGATGCCGAGCTACAGGCGCTGCCGCTTGACGCACAGATACCGGCAAAGTCCAGTCCCAGCAGGACTGGTTCTCCCTCCACGCCAGGGAAAGAGAAGTTGACGATATTTGAAACTCGCTGCGAAGGGTGCCCATTGATCTTCACGCCGGGCACACGCTCGGTTACCCCTGCGATGATCATGTCCCGAAGTTGACCACACTTCTTGTTGTACTGGTCCCGTTCGTTCTCCGCAAGGTCCAGGGCGGTAGCCATTCCCACGATGCCCGGC
Organism: Dehalococcoidia bacterium; assembly: GCA_040878005.1. Taxonomy (GTDB): domain Bacteria; phylum Chloroflexota; class Dehalococcoidia; order Lucifugimonadales; family Lucifugimonadaceae; genus JBBDMW01. The sequence goes on along the minus strand of JBBDMW010000009.1, from coordinate 29,379 downwards.
ACGTTTTCAGTGCCTGAGCGCCGTTGGCGCTCCTGGCCGCCGCCAGCCAGCAGCGGGTCAATAGGCGTCCCGCGTCGAACGTACAACGCGCCAACGCCTTTTGGGCCATGAATCTTGTGGGATGACAGGCTGAGCAGGTCAACCCCAAGCGACTTAACATCCAGGGGCAGTTTCCCCGCCGCCTGTACCGCATCTGTATGGAAAACGATGGTCCGGTCCATAGCGGACGCTCGGCGCTTCACTCGTGCCGCAATATCTGACACGTCCTGGACCGTGCCGACTTCATTGTTTGCCATCATCACGCTCACCAGGATCGTTTCATCGGTCAAGGCATCTTCTACGGCGCGGGGATCCACGCGACCGTGCTCATCCACCTCCACCACCGTCACTCTGTAGCCGTTCTGTTCCAACTGCTCGCACGGATGGATCACGGCGTGGTGCTCTATCGCCGTAGTGACAATATGCTTGCCCTGGGCCTTCATGGCGGATGCCACGCCCTTAATGGCCGTGTTGTCGGATTCAGTTCCCCCGCTGGTGAATACCACCTCGCTTGAGCGCGCGTTCAACACCGCCGCCACCATTTCGCGGGACTCGCCGACCGCATCACGCGATTCCTGCGCCAGCCCATACAGGCTCGATGGGTTGCCAAACCTTTCAGAGAAGTATGGCAACATGGCGTCCAGCACTTCCGGTCGTACCGGGGTGGTGGCAGCGTGATCCATATAAATCGGTAGATCGCCGTTCAAAGTCATATGATGGCACCTGGTCCAATCTCTTGCTGAGCCGGCCGCACACACAAGTGGGCGTCCCGACTCCGGGCTAGCCGCTCTTTAACGATTCTACAACTTAGGCGGCCAGTTTCCGGCAGACAAACTAGCAGTACGTCATGCATGTCAGTTAAGATACGTCAGTTTGAAAACCGCCTACGCCAAACAGCCGTATGCCAATTCGCAACGTGAAAATAGCCGGCCTGACCGGCGTTCAGCTTCCAGGGGAACGTTAAGTAATTGATAAAACTCGAGCACATGTCGAAGTCATACGGCTCTTACCCGGCCGTCATCGACGTGTCATTCGAGGTTCTCAAAGGTGAGATCGTGGGGTTCCTCGGCCCGAACGGCGCTGGGAAAACCACAACGATGCGTGTACTAACCGGGTTCACGCCCCCCACCGAGGGAACCGCCACTGTGGCAGGGTACGACATCGTGAGCCACTCGCTGGACGCCCGGCGCCACATCGGCTACCTGCCGGAGACGGTGCCGTTGTATCTGGACATGTCGGTGCGGGACTACCTGACGTACATGGGCAAGATCCGCGGAATGAACAACAAATGGATCCAGGAGCGGCTGCCCCGCGTAATAGACATGGTAAGGCTGGGCGAGTACCGGGACACACTTGTGGGGAAACTGTCCAAGGGCTACCGCCAGCGCACTGGCATTGCACAGGCAATCCTGCATGAGCCAGACGTGTTGATCATGGACGAGCCAACCATAGGGATCGACCCCATCCAGGTGGTCGAAACCCGTGAGTTGATCAGTGAGTTGGGTGCGGAGCATACTCTCCTGCTCAGTTCCCACATACTTCCGGAAGTCAGCATGATCTGCCGCAGGGTCCTTGTGATACATGACGGCAGGATCGTAGCTGATGACCGGCCCAACGCCCTCTCAGAAAAGCTCCAGCATGCAGAGCGGATTGAGTTGGGCGTACGCAACGCTGAACAGCGAGAGGTGATCAATCTGCTGCGGGACCTATCGATAGTTATAGATGCGCGCACTGATCAGCGGGCCGCAGTGCAACAGCGAGCACAGCAGGAAGGCCGCATAGCCCTTCTTGTGGACGCAAAGCCAAATTCGAAGGCATCAGAAGTTATCGCATCCTCCATCATTGACAGGGGGTGGGGCCTCACAAACCTGACCCCGCTCCCGATGACCCTGGAGGAGATCTTCCTGGAGCTGACGACAGAAGAGGAACTTGGAAGCTAAACCTTGAGTAACGTCAGCATTATTGCACTCAAGGAAATCCGTACCTACTTCGCATCGCCCATGGCGTACGTTGTGGCTGCGGCTTTCCTTGCCATCACCGGATTCTTTTTCGTGGCCTCGGTTTCGGATGCATTCTCTGAGGCATCCATCCGGGGTTTCCTGGCCGGGGCCATTTTCTTCATGATCTTCATGGCTCCGGCCCTCACGATGCGTCTGCTGGCAGAGGAGCAGAAGTTGGGAACGCTGGAGCTGCTACTCACCTCCCCATTGCGGGAAGTCGAAATCGTCTTCGGTAAATTCCTCGCGTCGTTCACCATGGTGCTCATCATGGCCGCCGTATCCCTGTACTTCGTGTTGGTACTGTTCATCTACGGTGTCCCTGATATCGGTCCCATCCTCACTGGCTACCTGGGGCTGATGCTTTATGCAGGCGCGGCACTTTCCGTTGGGCTATTCGCGTCAGCGTTAAGCCCCAACCAGATCGTTGGCCTGGTGGTCGGCGCCGGCATCCTGACGACCCTGACCATAATCGACTTCATCTCTAACCGGCTTTCCGGCATTGCCGCCGAAGTGCTGAATGGGTTCCAACTCGGTGCATCGTTCTCCGTGTTCGACCTGGACAGCTTCGGAGTTGCTGAGTCCGGTCATTTCGCTGACTTCGCTCGCGGAATCATCTCCGTGCCCGACATCAGCTATTACCTCTCGTTGACGGTCGTATTCCTATTCCTGACCGTCGTCGTGCTAGAAATTAGAAGGTGGCGGTAGAGGCCCCTGATGTCCACTTCTCCTGAATCACCACGAAGACGTTCGCGCCCTGAAGAAACAGGGACGAGCACCAATCTATACCAGCGCCTACGGTCCAATATGGGGTCCGTGAGGCAGGGACTCGCCATCGCTGGAATCGGAGCTGTCATACTTGGCGCTCTCGTTTTCCTGTTCCTCCCGGACCTGCGGAACGCGTCATTCGTTGTAATGGGAGTAGGCGCTGCCCTGCTCCTGATCGACGCAGCTATTTCGTGGTCCAGCGTCCGGCGAGCGGTCCTCGGACGGCATGGGCGGTACGGTGCAAGCACCGCTTTGATACTGCTCGCAATCGTTTCACTTGGCGTGCTGTTGAACTTCTTGCTGTACCAGCAGGTGAACCGCTCAAATCCGCCGGGATGGCTCCGGGCGGATACCACGGCAACCCGGCAATTCGTGTTGTCTGACCAGGCCACGACAGCGCTCGAGAACCTGCAAGAGCCTGTACGGGTCACGGCGTTTTTCACAGCGAATTCTCCAGCCAACGCCGCAGCATGGCGTGACACGGAGGACCTATTGAGTGAGTTCCGACGGAGGTCAAATACTCAGACCATTGAGTATCGGCGGGTTGACCCCGAGCTCAGGCCGAACGTTGCCTCCGAATATGGCGTCACCAACTATCCTGCCCTGGCCATTGAGGGACTTGAGAGTCGTCGCACAGAAGTGATCAACGGCGCCAACCCGAACAACGGACCACAGGTTTTCACCGAGCAGGACGTCATAACAGGACTTCTGGTGGTGAATCAGATCCGCCAGAAGACTGTGATGTTCATCAGCGGTCATGCTGAACGTGATGTGACAGACAACGCTGCATCAAGCAGTGGATTTGGCCAGGCAGCCCTCGCTCTAAGCCAGGACAACTATGCAGTTGTTGACAACACATTGCAGGAACTCGGGACGCTCTTGTCACAAGACGATCCATCGTTCATGCCTGCGGCGGTGGTGTTGGCCAACCCAACTCAGGACTTGCTGGCCGTAGACCAACAGGTACTGCTTGAGTACGCTCGCCGTGGTGGCAGCATTCTTTTGCTTACTGAGCCCAACCAGACTCCAGACTCTTTGTTGGACTTCCTAGCTCGTTACGGGCTTGCTGTCGGAGCAGGCGAGGTGGTTGACACTGCCAGCTTCGTCGCTCCAGACCCCAGGTTTGTGCAGGCAAAGGCCAGCAACGGCCAAATTCCTTCGCACGAAGTAACTGAGAACTTTGATGTTCTCTACTTCCCGGGATCTGCCTACGTCGCAGTGACTGTGGAACCCGAGGCTGTTCCGTTGGCTGATTCCGGAGAGCCGTATGTCTCCAGGGAGTTGCTTGTTACAAGCACGCTCAATAGCTGGGCGGAGACGAGCGAAGAGGGATTGGGCTTCGATCCCGCCCAGGACCAGCAGGGACCTGTGCCTCTGGGCGTTGCAGTTGAAGCCGTATCGGAGTTGACCGGACAGCCAAGGGTGGTGGATGGCGAGTTCCTGCGGACCAAGATGATAATAATTGGCGACACGGACTTCGCCAGCAACAGGTTCATTTCCTCCGCCAGGAACAGGGATCTGTTGGTGAATTCAATCAACTGGCTTGCTGACGATTACGAGCTCATATCGATCCGGCCCAGGGAGCGAGTATTCCGTGAACTGGTGCTTACCAGCACCGAGCGTGAACTTGTTCGATGGACGGGCTGGCTCCTCATGCCAACGTTGGTCGGACTGGCCGGCGTGTGGATGTGGTGGCGGAGGCGTTAAGCGATGAGTCTGCGACTATCCCTGGTTCTCGTCATAATTCTGGCCTACGCATCAATTGGCACCGTTCTGGTCTTGAAGAATCCCGTCGGGTCAGACTCCACGTCACAACCGCCGTTCTTCTACAGGCTTGATTCCGAAGATATCCGCCACATTTCGATTGAGACTGGCGGTGAGGAAATTGGCTGGCACTATCGGGAGGACGAGCGCCGCTGGTACTTTGATGACCTACAGGACATCCCGGCGAATCTCTTTCGGTGGGGTGGCATAACTACCCTGCTCGGCGGCCCGCGCACCCAGCGCGTGCTGGAAGAAACCATCGATGACCCTGCAGTGTATGGCCTAGATGACCCGAACACCGTAATCTCTGTGACCATCCGTGACGGCAACACCGTCACTCTCCACCTTGGCAATGAAACGCCTGATGGCGGAGGCAACTACGCCCAGGTTATCGGCTACCCACAGCTCGTGTTGGTGGACGCCAGTTGGGGATTCGTCTTGGATCGCCTCGTCACGGAACCGCCTGTGCCAGATTGGTACTACACAATGGATCCAAATCGCGCCAGGGAAATACTGTTCTTCCTTGAGAATGAGGTGGTGGAAGCCTACGGGTTCAACCGGGATGACGAGCAGTGGTACTTGTGTGACCTGCCAGTCATACAGGATCCCTGCACAGGCACGCAGCTAGCCGATGAAGACGCGCTCATTGCGGCGATGGAGCACTTCGGTAACCCGGAGATCGGCGGCGTTGAGGCCATCGACCTCCAGTCCGAAGAAGAGTTCGAACCCTACGATGCATCAGCCAACTCCCCGTACATAGCCATCCGGATTGAGGAGCGCCAGCCAAATGGTGTGACAGAAGTCACCAGGACCTCCATGACCATTGGCGCCGTGACCCCTGATGGGGAGTACCGCTACGCGGTTGCCAACGAAACATCGGACGTCATCAAGGTGGACAAGGAATGGGCGGACCAGGTACTGGCCCTTTTCGAACCTGAGCCAATGCTGGCTGAGCCTGGGGTTGCCGCCGCTCCTTAACCTGCACGACTTCGTTGAGATGTCTTGAGGGCCGCCCATCTGTCTGCGCGATGCTCCCAGTGAGCCCATCGAAATTTAGGTGTTCTGGGCACAGTGCAGGGTGCGCAGTTGACATTGACGGCGTAGGATTCGCTCGTCACTTGCTGCGAGCGTCGCATTGACCTGCCCACTGAACAACGTGGAGGCTCTCTTGTACGGCGAGATCATCACCATTGGCCGCGAGTTACTGATGGGCGAGATCGTCGACACAAACGCGTCGTTCCTCGCCCAGCGACTGGCTGGCGCAGGTGTCACTGTGCGATGGGTGTCGCAGGTGGGCGACGACATCGACCACCTGGTGGACATGTTCGAAAGGGCTCTCGAGCGTTCTGACGTGATTGTCACCAGCGGCGGCCTCGGTCCAACCAGCGATGACCTCACTCGCGAAGCGGTGGCCCGTGTGATGGGCGAAACTCCCCAGGTGGACCCTGACTTGCTGAAGTGGCTGGAAGGGGTTTTTCTCGAGCGAGGGACCCCAATGCCTGCCACCAACGTCAAGCAGGCGACTCTCATACCGTCTGCCACCACCATCCCCAACAACGGCGGTACGGCCCCCGGGTGGTGGGTTGAGCGAGACGGAAAGCACATCATCCTCACCCCTGGCCCGCCACGCGAAATCCTGCGCATGTGGTCAGACTACATAGGACCCAGGTTGCAGGGGCTAACCGGGGCAGACACAGTGTTCACCCGCACCCTCAAGACCGCCGGGGTCACTGAGGGCGGTATCGACGAGATGCTCTCGGACTTGTTCGGCCATGACAATCCCTACCTGGGGATCTACGCCCGTCCAGACGGTATTCACCTGAGAATCATTGCCCGCGCCATCGAAGCCGGACAGGCGGAAATCCTGTGTCAGCCCGTGGAGCAGCAGATAAGAACCCGGCTCGGCGCTGCCATCTGGGGAGTAGACGAAGAGACGCCCGGAACCAGGGTGCGGGATCTCTTGCTCGCGGGACACCGAACCCTGGCCGTGGCTGAAGGTGCATCCGGTGGCGCCTTGTCCACGATGCTGGCCGAAACGTCTGGAATCGAGCAGATATTCCGTGGGGCATTAATTGGCGGATCAGCAGGATTCCCGCCAGGCATCACGGTCAACCAGTCGATCATGGGCCGTCTAAACGGCAACGCGGCCGCAAGTCCCGACGAGGATTCAGCACTGGCCATGGCGTCGGCGGCCCGGGAAGCGTTTGGCGCAGACATAGGTGTGGGCATCACACCACCGTCCGATGGCATCGTTATAGCAGGCATCGTATCTGCACACGGGCAGACGACCGCCTCGGGCCGGTTCAGGCAAGCGCCGGCAGTGGCCATGCAACGCACGGCGCTTCTAGCCCTGGTCGAGTTGGCAACAGCACTGTCTGCCAATGAGATTTAACCAGGTGCGCTGCCTTTAACGAGCTAGCCCGCCGAGATCGCCGCTCCCTGGTTCTTTAACTCTGTCTGCACGTCTCGCACCGGGACATCACGTGCCGCCAATCCGGAGCTGGCCGAAAGCGCGGCGCAAACTCCAGCTGCCTGGCCTGTGGCCATAGCCACAGGCATAACCCTGTACGAAGACATCGCTTCATGAGTACCGGATATGCAGCGCCCGGCCACCAGTATTCGGTCAAGCTCCTGTGGGATCAGGCACCGCAAAGGGATGTCATAGGACTCCCCGGGCGGCAGGCGCTCCAGAACAGTCCCCTTGCCGGACGGATTATGGATGTCTATTGGATAAGTGCACCGCGCGATAACGTCCGGGAATTTGCGTGCGCTGAGCACATCGTCCGCATTCAGTTCGTATTCACCCACGACGCGCCGCGTTTCCCTGACGCCAACATTCACACCGCTCTGAGCGATATAAGCATTCTCAAAGCCCGGTACATACTTCCGCATAAAGGCTGCTATCTGCCGCATCTGCTTGCGGCTCAACCACTCCGCGTATGACAGGTCCCACACATCAGTCCCAAGCACATTGGTGACACGTGTGGTATTCACGCTCACCTCTCGCTCGTGCGGAGTGCCAAAGAACAGGATGTCTTCCCTGGGCAAATCAAGCTCTCCGGCGTCTGCAGCCTTCTGAACCAGATCCCATAGGCCGAGAACCCCTCGCCACTGGTCGGCATGGGCATCCGTGTACGCCTTGAATGCCGAACGTTCGAACTCGACCATGCGAAACATGAGCGTCATTGGCTGAACCAGGTGGTCGCCATCCCGTCCCACATGTGTCTGGGCGCCAGCCAACGCAGCCACATCACCGTCCCCAGTGCAGTCGACTATTGCCTTCGGCTTGACCACAATCGGACCAGACTTAGTTGCGAAAGCCACCGATTCAGAGCCCTGCTCTCTGACAACATCCGTAGCGAAGGAATGAAAAAGAAACCGCACTCCAGCTTCATCCAGGAACTCGAGTGCTATGAGCTTGAACATCTCCGGGTCGAACGGCACCACATAACCGGTGCGCTCAGTTGGGGCAATGGCGCCTCCCGCAGCCACGAGCCGCTCCAGGAATTTCCTCACTGCGCCAGCCAACACCGGATCGCCAGACCCATGGTCCGGTGGCATCAGATTGTCCGGCTTGATCCTGCCCGGACCTTTGAACTGGGTGTGGAATGACATCAGCGGCATGACCAGTGCTGCAGTGGCATTGCCGCCCAGGAACCCGTAGCGCTCAGCCAGCACCACATCGGCCCCCGCCTTGGCAGCGCCATACGCTGCGCCAATCCCGGCCGGACCGCCCCCCACTACCAGCACATCGGGCTCGGCGGCCACTTGAGCAACACGGGACGGGAGTGTGACCAATGAAGGACTGCTTGGACGGCGCAACGGGGGCATGGACGGTTACCCAACTACTTTGGGCGCAGTCAAATCCGGGTCCGCGTGCCGTCGTTCCAGCAACTGTACGGCAATCCCGTTGGTCTCCCGCGCCCTTTCCTGGAGCATTGGAATAGTCCTGTCGATGCGGGTCTGCAGGTCACTCCGAGCATCCCAAGTTCTATCAACGTGAGCGATCAGTCGTCCCGCGTCCACCCGTTGCACAGGCGGGCCGGCCATCTCAAGCGCCTCCAGGAATCCAGCAACTTTGCCGGCATAAGGCAGCGCCACGAACGGCACCCGCTGGATTGCAGCAAACATAAGGAAGTGCAGGCGCATTCCAACGGCGAACGTTAAACGCCCAACAAGCGACAGTACCTGCCCTGACGTGAACTCGCCTTTGATGACAGTGGCGCGTTCCGCCCAGGCCATCTGGGAAATCACTGCATGGGAGTGCTGGACATCCACCCGTTCCATCGGGATAAATACAAGATCAGCGTCCAGGCGGTCTACCATGAAGTCGGCGGCATTGGCGAGTAGCGCATGGTAGTGACGTTCGTCTATGTCCGGTGCCGCTCCACCAGGCTCCCGAACAGAGAACCCAACCAGCCGGTCTCTTCCGGACTTGAGTTGAGATTCAATAACTGCCTGCGGCAGAGGCTCAGGCTCAAGAAGCAATGCCGGATCAGCCGTGACCTGGATATCGGCCGTCACGCCCACCTGCTCCAATACCTGCCGGGCACGCCGCTCACGCACCGTGACCGATGCGGCTCGATTGAGGCACGTGCGCACCAATCGCTGCGCAGCCGGGTCCTGCAGCGGACCTGCGCCTACTGCATATACCATGACCGGCACGTCACGCTCATGGGCAAGCAGCACCTCCCTCAGGTAGAACTCCACTTCAGCGTCATACAAGATTCCGCCGCCGCCGATTATCAAAAGGTCCAGGCGTTCCACCTCTGGAACCACTTCGGTGCGGGATAGATCACGTACCGGCACAACACGATCCACCTTGTGGCGGGACAACGTGTCGGCCGGGTTACGCGAAAATACCGTGATCTCCACGGGAATGGAGCGTCGCAGTTGATCAACGATCACCTGCAGGATCGCCTCATCGCCCAGGTTGAGCCCGCCGTACGACCCCGAAATGCCGACGCGGAAGACATGCCCGGAGTTGTTCATGCCTCATCCTCCTCGCGTCGTCTTGTCGCTCTTGACCATGCCTTGAAGGGCTCCGCTGCTCGGTATCCGCCGTGTACAGATTGGCGTCATGTTCTCGTCCAAGCTAACGCCCATCGCCTGACTCATACACACTCAAACGGGCGATAAGGCGACAGCCGATCGATTGGAGGCCTCGGTCAGATCCTCCAACTGCGGAGCTTGGCGCCGATCCGCCGGGTCATTCGACCCGCCATGGCGCTACCGCCCCACTGTTAGGTTCCGGTACAGTTGCGGCAACCGCAGCGGCAGTTGGCTGATGTCCGGAAGGACCTCGTAGCTGAAGTCCTGCATCATGGTCTTCAGGTAGTCGTGCCCTGCCTTGTCCACGGTGAGACAGAATGGCGTGATTCCGCTCTGGCGCGCCTCAATCAGGGCCATCCGGGTGTCATGAACCGCATACTCCTTCTCCACACCCTCTCGACTGTACCCGCGGTCCTGCGGACGGCCATCGCTGATCAGGAACATAAACCGGGAGCGTGCCTCCTGGTTGATCAGCTTCGTTGTTGCATGGCGGATAGCCGGTCCCATGCGAGTCGCATGCAATGGCGCGATGCGGTCTATGCGCCTGGGTATGTCCTGGGAGAACTTCTCGTCCAGGTCTTTAATGACATAGAACTCCACGTTCTCGCGTCCGTACCCTGAGAAGCCATAGATGCCATAGTCATCGCCGAGACCTTCCAGGGCGTTGACCAGCAGTACGATGCCTTCCTTCTCCACGTCTACGATGCGCTTGTAAGAGCGGCGCAGTCCCTCCGCACGTCTTGAACGGAGCCACACCATGTATTCCACCGGATCATCGGGAGCGCCCCATTCATCCGAACCGCGCTTGGCCTCGTCGATCGCTTCCGCCGTGGATGCACTCATGTCCAGCAGGAAGGCGACCGCCACACTGCGCTCTGTCTTGTTGCGCCGCCAGTAAAGTTTCTCGGAAGGTGTGGTGCCAGTCTTCAGGTCGGTGACTGCCTCAATTACCGCATCCAGGTCGTGCTCTTCGCCATCCTCAAGACGCTTTACCTTGCGGTATTGCTCCGGAACCACCAGTTCAAACTGCTTCCGGATCTGGCGGTTTAGCGATGCGTAGTTCAGCAACGTCTCTTGATAGAAGGTAGCCTCGCCATCAGCCATTTCCTTCTCATGAACCAGGCACCAGCGAGGCTTGTATTCGTTGGCCCGGAAGTCCCACTCGTCATAGGTGTACGAGTTCGGTTCGGTTGCTGTGAGCGGCCCGCCATCTTCGTCCACATGCGTGGTCGGACCCTGCTGGAACTGCTGGTTCTGCGGCTCTCGCCTGGCCAGCTCCTTCATGAGGTTTTCCAGCATTTCATTGGTCTCTTGCTGGCCGTCCTCTCCATCCTCACTTTGCTGAACATCCATATCAGTTGAGTTCTTCATCAACTCCTGGAGTTGCTCAGCCGTAAGCTCCTGCATGCCCTCCCCGTCAGCGCCGCCTTCGCCGTGCTCCAACTGGAGTTGCGACAGCAGCTGGGCAAGCTCTGGCTTAAATTCGCCCCGGTAATCAACATCCTGAGGTGAGGAATACTCTTCGCCACCCTCGCCCGGCTCTTCGCCTTCTTCACCAGGCTCCGATTCGCCTTCCTGCATCCCCGCCATGAACTGCTGGATCACCTGCTCCGGATCAACCTCGTCCTGGCCGTCCTGTTCATCCGGAACGCTGCTCTCCTCTTCGGGTTCAAGCGTCTCGAACTCTTCCTCTTCGATGTCCTCGTTCTTTATGTCACTCAGGATCGAATAGATTCGCAGAGTTGCCTCGGAGGCGTCCTCCACGGTCGCATTCCCCTGCATGATCCTGCGAAGGATGCGCCGAATCTTCCTGGCATCCTCTGCGTGATCGGTGGGGACGGCCAGGTCATCTGACTGCCCCAGGCTCAGGCGAATCATGAACTCAACCAGCGCCTCCCTCGTCGGAAGGTCTTCAACCCGCGGCCGTGCGCTGAGAGCACGCTCCTGGATGGTCGCGTATGAGGAGGCGATTCCGCGGTACTCACTCACAACCCGGGCATCCACGCGTGAGCTCTCGACGACCGTAAACACGTCCAGCGCCAGCCGGTGGTCCGGGAAAAGGTCAAAGAAACGGCTCATGTCCGTTGGAAAGGAAATCTCGTCAGACGTACCTTCTGGCGGCTCATCTCCGGGTGACACCCCGTTTGATTCACCTGCCTTGATGGCAGCCTCGGCACGCTCTTTCTCAGCCCGCAGTTTCGACGCACCCGGCAGATCTGGCCGCAGGTCGTTGAACATCGATGATGGACGGTCGAAATCGAACTCGAAACTGCCAAACTCAATGTGCCCCACCTGGTGCGTGGAAATCACCTTGTAGAAAGAGAAGTTGCGGTCCTTGGTCGTGAACTGGTTGATGACCGAAGGCAGGAAAATCGTGGTCCCCTCAGTGGTTGGCAGTTCGCCCTGGAACCAGCCAATCTTCTTGTCCACCAACTGCTGCGAGGCCTGCACCTCAATGTCACGGCCGGCCAGTGCCCGGCAGTACATGCGCATGACGTCTCTGACGCGATTCAGTTCGATGCTGGAAGAAAGGGCATCCAACACCTCAGCCGACCGAGCAGTCTCAACCCTGAAATAAGAAATGCCTGATTCAGCGTTCTCCCGGCTCAATGCCACGCCTTCCGCATGCCACTCCTGCAACTGTACGAATGTCACGCGCTCAAGAATGGCCGGGGCACCGCGAAGGAATTCCGGCGCCGCTCCGGGGGCTGCCATTGCAAGCGAGTCGGCCAACTCAAGCAGACGGTCACGCGCCTCTACTGGAACGCGCGCTATCGCATTCGATCCATCTCTTAGCATCAGCCCGGCCTCTGCTTCACCTGACGCCGCTAGGCGTCGCGATAGGGCAAGCAGCGACACACGCTGGGCAGACGGCAGGTCCGCCAAAGATCCGGACGCGGCTTCATACAGACCTTTGACCTCCCGCCACGATGATTCGGCAACGGTGCGGGCGAGCGATATGAAGTAGTCCACGTCGCTGCCAAGCCTTGGGAAGAGCTCAAGAGAATTCGTAAGTGAGTCGCCTGCCAGGTCATACGACCTGCGCGACAGCACCTCCAGGAACTCCCCAAAGTGGCAAAACTCGTCGAATGAAAGCGTTTCCAGGAGCTTTGGAGTGCCCTCAAACAGCCGACAGGCGAGAGCGCTGGATTTCCAGGTTCCACGGTAGAGCGAACGCGAAACCGTAGCCCAGTCGTCGATATATCGCGGACGTAGGCGCAACATTGCGGCCGGACTGGACTTAAAGAAAGCAACCGCCAGGCTGGGAGAGTCCCCACAAAGAGACCCTCCGGTTCTTGCCCAGCGTAGGAACTGGCCAGAGGGCAACTGCCGCTGCACTGCAGGGCTCGCATCAAAGAATTCGGCTGCTGCTTCCCATGAGCGTACCGTCTTCCTGGCGATCAGCAGACCCTGCTCTGCCCATTGCTGCAAAGTTTCGTCGGCCAGCCGCCCTGACAGGGCACTGTGGGCGCGCCTGAAACGTTCAAGGACTGGTGCGGGGAACCGCTCTAGCTCGGACTCTATTTCCTGGAAAGAAAGAGCGCCTTGCTGGGATTGTTCGTCAGTCACGGGATCTCCTGGTGGGAACGTTCACTGGTACTTGGGAACTGGAACTGCCAATGGCATCAATCGCCAGGCGGATGATTCGCGCAGTTGCGCCCCAGATGATTCTTCCATTATAGGCGTACGCCTGCCAATTCCTTGTGTCACTTTCCTGCATCAGGGTTATGGTCCGGACGGCAGACTCATCTGTGAACACGTTCAGGGGCGCCTTGATCACATCAGCCACCTCTCGCTCAGAAGGTGAAATCTCCGCGGCATCATTCAGTCTCCCGGTGAAGGGCCACACCAGGTACCCACTGCTGGTCATGACCGCATCGAGCGCACCCCACCGGTCCACCGCCTCGGGACTGACACCTAGCTCTTCCACGGTTTCGCGCAGGGCCGTGTCCATCAATGTCCTGTCGCCAGGCTCCACCACGCCTCCTGGAAAGGCCCATTCGCCACGGTGCCTCCCCAGGGTTTCCGAGCGCTTTATGAGAAGCAACGATGGCTCCCCTTCGTGCTCGCAAAACAACACGAAGACAGCCGCCGTAAGGCGTGCTGGCACCTTCCATTCTGCCCTGCCAGCACGCCTCAGCCTCAGGCGAGCCTCTATATCTGGAAGACCAGGTGTCGGTTCGTCTACGGGAAGATGGACGAAACCACCTCGTCCACGCTCCGTTGTATCTGCGGATCGTCCGTTATTCCCCATGTGACCGCAACCTGGCATGCCCGCCTCGGTGGAACACCTTCCTTGATGAGCCGGCCCGCATAGATCAGTACCCGGGTGCTGGCGCCTTCCTCAAGCCCATGCTCCCGCAGGTTGCGGATCTTGTGCCCCAGCCGTGCGAGCATCTCCGCGCTTTCATCGTCTACACCAGACTCATGGCTGATAATTTTCGCCTCACGCTCCGGTTCTGGAAAGTCGAACTCTAGAGCGACGAAACGCTGGCGCGTGCTGTGCTTCAGGTCCTTCATTGCGTTCTGGTAACCCGGGTTGTAGGAGACCACCAGCAGGAAACCGTCCGCCGCCTCGACCACCTGGCCAAGCTTGTCTATGCTCAACATCCGGCGGTGGTCCGTGAGCGGGTGAATGATAACCGTGGTGTCTTTCCGTGCTTCCACCACTTCATCCAGGTAACAGATTCCGCCGGCCTTGACCGCCCGGGTCAACGGGCCATCAATCCACCGGGTGCCGTTGGCGTCAAGCAGGTACCGGCCGACCAGGTCGCTTGCTGTCAGGTCTTCGTGACAGGCGACAGTCACGAGCGGGATCGGCTCGTTCGGCTCGGCGCCATTTGACCCCGGCCGGTCTGCCCTGTTTGTCTTCGTAAGCGGCTGCCCCAGTTTCCAGGCCATGTACTCCACGAACCGCGTCTTGCCAGTTCCCGTGGGACCCTTCAGCAGTACGGGCACCCGTTGCCTGTACGCCGCTTCAAATATCTCGATTTCGTCAGACGCGGGCATGTAGAACGGTTCGTCGGTGACCACGAACTCTTCAACCCTGTATTCCCGGAACTCCTGATCGCTAGCCATTGGCAGCTATGTTTCCTTCCCGGCCAGGCCTTCCCAAGCAGCCGTGACACGTGACTCCAGCGCCTGGAGGTCCGCATCATTGTTTATCAACACGGTGGCGCGGCGAGCGCGCTGTTCGGGCATTAGCTGAGCGTCCATCCGAGCGCGGATGTCTCCTTCGCTCAATCCTGTCTTGGCCTGTAGACGTTTCACAGCCTGCTCCTGCGGCGAATCAACGACCCAGACCTGGTCCACCAGGTCATCCCATCCAGCCTCAAAGAGCAGCGCCGCCTCCAACACCGCAACCTTCTTCCGGTCTTCCTTGTGTTCAGCGAAACGAGCCGAAATCTCCCGCCGTATTTCAGGCCACACTAGCGATTCCAACTCTCGCCTGCGCTCCGGGTCGGAGAAAACAATCCGGCCCAACTTCGTGCGGTCTATCTCACCGTCCGCAGCCAAAACCTCCGGGCCGAACGCCTCAGTCACCTGCTCGTGCACTGGAGTGCCTTTCCGGTACGCCTCGTGTCCAAGATGATCTGCGGAGATAACCGGCGCTCCCAGTTTGCAGAGGATCTGCGCCGCTGTGCTTTTTCCGGCGCCCGTGCCGCCTGTTAGACCTATCTTTATCATGCGCTCGTTGGCACCTGCCCCAACTTACGCATTCTAACCACGCCCCAACTGCACGGCAACAAACTCACTCCTGCATACACCTCGATATATCGGCGAATCCGCAACCCGCTTCCGCCTGCATCGCAGGCGGCACATTGGTAAATCATGTGATCCAATCTGCTTCTCGTGCAATAGATTAAGTAGAGATGGATGACGAAGAACTCATAAGCGCAGTCACTGCCGGTGACCACACCGCCCTGCGAGACCTGTTGAACTGCCACCCGCCAGCCTCCTGCAATGCTAGCCATCCACTCTAATTGTTGGACATCCCGGCGGAATCACGAGCTATCGCTGTTCGTCTGCGAACTTCTGCTGGTAAAAGGTTACGATTAGGGAAGTGCGTTAGCTGCAATAGGCGATGTCGAATGCCCAAAAAGCCTGCCAACGTCAGTACTGCCTACTATTCGGTCAGTCGTGCACAAACTACAGGCCATTCGAATGCGCCTTGGACTCCCATATAGTTCTCCTCATGAACAACACTGACCTGCGGGCACTGCCCAGCGTGGAACGCATCCTCCAGGATGTGCATCTAAGCGCGCTCGCCGGACAATACTCCCGCACCGCGGTGACCGGGCTGGTACGCATCGAAATAGAACGTGCCAGGTTAAACATACGCAATGGCATGCCACCCCCACCGCGGGACGCCATAGTGGCTGCGGTGTTGGAACGCGCCCGCGAGGCATGGTCGCCCTGGCCTCGCCGTGTGATCAACGCCACGGGTGTGGTCCTGCACACGAACCTCGGCCGCGCTCCCCTCAGCACGGCAGCCATAAACGCAGCGTCAGCCGCGGCCGCAGGCTACTCGGACCTGGAGTTTGACATGTCTTCCGGCAAACGCGGGTCCCGGCAGTCACACATCTCGGAACAACTGGCTCATGTGACCGGCGCTGAGGCAGGCATGGCCGTCAACAACAACGCGTCCGCGGTCATGCTTGCGCTCAGCACCATCGCCTCTGGCCGTGAAGTGATCGTCTCCCGCGGCGAAGCGGTCGAGATAGGCGGCGGGTTTCGCGTGCCAGACGTGATGCGACAGTCAGGCGCAGTCCTGGTCGAGATCGGTACCACTAACCGCACGTACGCCGCCGACTATGCAAGTGCCATCACCGAACGCACGGCTGCCATCCTCAAGGTCCATCCCAGCAATTTCACTGTCTCAGGTTTCACCCACTCGCCTGACCTCGCCGAACTGGGCCGGGTGGCGCGGGAACATAACATCCCGCTTCTGAACGACCTTGGCTCGGGGTCGCTCTTGGACACCGCCAGGTACGGAATGGCACATGAGCCAACCGTCCAGGACAGTATCCGGGACGGCGCCTCCCTGACCATGTTCTCCGGCGACAAGCTGCTGGGCGGCCCACAGGCAGGACTGATCGCCGGCGCTGCAGAGTTGGTGAAACAATTGGGGTCGCATCCGCTCGCACGTGCCGTGCGCATCGACAAGATGACGCTGGCCGCTCTGTCAGCTACGCTCACCGCTTACCTGGGCGAATCAGCGGAGACAGACATCCCCATCTGGCGCATGATCTCTTCACCAGTTTCAGATTTGAAATCAAGAGCCGAATCATGGCGCGAAGCGGCGAAAATGGGAGCTGTCCGGGAGTCTGAATCCGCCATTGGCGGCGGAAGCCTGCCAGGCCAGACACTCCCAACGTTCGTGTTGGCCATCCGCCCCGGTATAGGCCCCGACGAATTCTGCGCTCATCTGAGGCAGGCAGCCACTCCGGTTATAGCCCGCATTGAAGACGATGAAGTCCTGCTCGACCCCCGCACGGTGATGGACGGCGAGGACAATCCCGTCATCGAAGCGCTTAAGACAGCAGGCGGTGAGTCATGAGCCCCATAAGGCGACGAAGGCGCAAGGGACCTCTGAACCCGCCTCCCCCTGCTAGAGGCATCCAGCCTGTGGACTTCAAAATCGACCTCCACGGCATGAGAGTTCATGAGGCGTTGTCAGCTGTGGAGCGGCATCTGCAACGCTGTTATAGCGGCAGGGTCCATGTGGCGCACATCAACCACGGACATGGCACCGGTGCGCTGCGACAGGCAGTCAATGAACTGCTCGCCGGCCACCAGCTGGTTGCGCATCACTACCCGGCGTCGTACGGTGACGGTGGAGACGGCGTTACCATTGCCGAGTTGAATTACGGTCAGGGCAAGCCGCTGCGCCGCCGTTTTCATGACACCCTGCCGGTTCAACCGAGCGACCGCCGCCGCTAACCACCCAGCACACAGGCACGGCGCAATCTTGACCCTCTTCGACCACCGCCGCGAACAAATACAGCGGCGGTCCGCGCCACTGTCAGCGCGCATGCGGCCAGCGAGCCTGGATGAGTACGTTGGACAGGAGCATCTGCTGGGGCCTGGGAAGCTGCTGCGCCAGGTCATAGATGAAGACCGCGTGCCGTCCATGATCCTGTGGGGCCCGCCCGGCAGTGGCAAGACCACGCTCGCCCGGCTGATCGCTCACGTCACCAAGTCCCACTTCGAGCAGATTTCAGCGGTCACATCAGGTGTGGCGGATGTAAGGGCAGCAATTGCTGCAGCACGCGACAGACTGGGATCAAATGACCGGCGAACGATCCTGTTTATAGACGAGATTCACCGCTTTTCCAAGTCACAGCAGGATGCCCTGCTGCCGCACGTGGAAGAAGGCACCATCACGTTGATAGGCGCAACCACGGAGAACCCCTCGTTTGAAGTCATATCGCCACTGCTGTCACGGTCGCGTGTCTACACATTGAACTCACTAGGCGATGATGAGATCGGCGTGATCATCGACCGTGCCTTATCAGATGTCGAGCGCGGGATCGGAGACCAGCAGGCCTCGCTCACCGATGCCGCGCGTAGCTTTCTCACGAGAGTCGCCAATGGTGACGCCCGCACTGCACTGGACGCACTGGAACTGTCGGTCACTTCCACTCCACCGGACGAAGCCGGCCGGCGGATGGTTGAGGTGGAGACGTTCGAACAGGCCGTGCAGCGCCAGGCACGATATGACCGGCTTGGCGACCAGCATTACGACACCATCTCGGCGTTCATCAAGTCAATACGTGGCTCAGACCCGGACGCGGCCATCTACTACCTGGCTCGGATGATCGACGCCGGAGAAGATCCGCTGTTCATAGCACGCCGCCTGGTGATCTCAGCCTCCGAAGACATCGGCCTTGCCAATCCCAACGCCCTGGCCGTGGCTATGGCAGCCCAGCAGGCAGTGCACTTCGTGGGCATGCCAGAGGGCCGTATTCCACTGGCCGAGGCCACCGTCTACCTGGCGACGGCCCCCAAGAGCAACTCAGCATACGCAGCCATCAACCAGGCGCTGCAGGACGTTCGAAATACGCGCGACGAGCCTGTGCCCATGCACCTGCGAAACGCACCGACAAAGCTCATGAAAGAGCTTGGATACGGCTCCGGGTACAAGTACTCGCACGATTACCCGGACCACTTCGAGCCCATGGAAAACCTTCCTGAGAAGCTACGCGGCCGCCGTTACTACTTTCCCGCGGAACTTGGCTCAGAAAAGGCCATCGCTGACCGCCTCACGCAATGGTGGGGAGACAGATACGCGCGTCCTCAAGACGACGACTCAAAGTAGCGAATACCGCTCGTACAACCCGCGGCCAGTCACCTGCCAAACGCCAAACGTGTTCGCAGTCTCGGCAACGCCACGCTGGCGCACCACGCCACGACCGGTGGAGTGAAAACCACCAGCATGACAGCAATGTGTGCTGATAGGCCGAACCCCAGCCATATCCAGAAGTAATCGGTAAACCCGTATATAAGGATTGCCGTGCCTGAGAAGATCACGCCCAGCGTCGCCAGCTTCCGGTCAACCGGAAGGGTGATCGCGGCGAGCGGAACCAGCCACAGCACGTACCAGAACCTGAACCAGAACGTGACAAGTATGAGGACGAAGAACAGCGCCCAGAAGGAATGGCGCATCAACGACTCTGGCTGTCCGCGAACCCTTGCCAGCAGCACCGCATAGATCAGCGCAAACGCGCCAAAGAACAGCCACCGTACCAATGTGTCGGCGTTGTCCTGGGACAGGCCAAGCCACTCAGCGAACAGGATAGCCGTAGCCCCTGGAGACATGGTAGCCAGGTCCTGTACCTGGCCACCAACGCCGCTGAACATTCCGGGGCCTTCCCACAGGGGGCCAACCACCAGCGCGCCTATCACCGCCGCAAGCAGCAGCGATCCGCCGATGAACCTTGGAGAGTGCTCGCGCCGCCACAGGTACACGACGAACAACGGCACAAGCACCAGGACGGCAAATTTCACCAATGCGCCCAGCACAAGAGCAGAAACGGCCAACAGTGCGTTCCGCTGGATATAGAAGAACGCCAGCAGCACAAACGCCATCATGACAATATCGTTATGCCCCGCGCCCGCGGTGCTCCACAGGACGACCGGGTTCCATCCCAGCAGGTATGCGGCAGCCGTGCCCGTCCCGCTCCTTATACCCTCCGCAATGTGGTAGGTCAGCACCACCGCCGCAACCAGCGCACCGAGGCTGAGCATCTTTATGCCAAGCGCTGCCGCCATCGGCGCCTCACCCGCAATCATCGTGGGTATCGCTGAAAGATACGTCCAGAGCGGCCCGTAAGCGGTTGGAGTATCCGTGAAAATGGTCCACTGCAGGAATGGGTCGCCCGTAAAGGTTGCAGGGGGAACTACGAACGGATTCGCGTCATAATGTGTAAGAACCCTGGCCTGGCTGGCGTAAAGAAATACGTCTATCGCGGTGAGCGGGTATACGAGTATCAACAACCCCCCGCATATGACCGGGAAGGCCAGGACCAGCCGAAGTGGAATTCGGCGCCTGCCGAAGGCCAGGAAACCCACCAGGTAAAGCAAAAAGGGAACGCCGAACGCGGTCAGGAAGTGGGCGATTCCTGCCGGGGTCCGGTCCGTCAGGTCCGTCATGCTCAGGAGCGGAGTACCGCCATGCTCCAACACCGAGAAGGGCACTACCAGGACTAGGACGTATACGACAAGGCTTACGGCCCCAAGGGCAAGCAGCAGCGATGTCGTGCTGAACCTCCCAGGGGCCACATTTTCACCATTGGCTGACCCGGGCGCCTCAGTAGCGGGTGTTGGCTGCTTCGAACTGCGCACACGTTCAGCAGGTAAACGAACACTTACAATATCGACCGCGGCCCCATTTCCTGGATGTGAGTGGCTTTTATTCCTATCGTGCGTCATGTACACGTTTCGCGCGTGCCTCACGAACGGCGGAATGTACTATCCGCGCTCGGGACATTGGCTTCGCTTCCCGGCTGGCATTGTGCCCCGACCGGCGGTTCGACATCAAACGTGATACTCCACTACAGGCAACGTTGGGCTACCGCCGGTATTCGCAAAAGACCTGGCGGGTTGATGTTCGGTCAATCTCCAGTATGAGGATCGGCAAGGTATTGCAGGACTCCTGCGAACAGCCTGGTAGAGCCAAACGCGAATTCTGGATATGCGTTAGAGTGCAGCAGGTAGATCATATATCCGTTCACAGGTTGGACGGGCACAACCCTCCGCCACATACTCCCTGCCTGTGAAGACGCAAGCGAGCCTTTCAGGGTTCCACCAGTTAGCCGTCGGCGCCCATTAGCCCGCCTCATCCCTCGGTACAAGGAGTTCCACATGCCGCTGAAATTCGTGATGATGCCGCCCCAGGACGACCAGAAGCGCACTTGGGCGTCCCGGCTTGCGGACACCCTTCCCGAATACACCGTGGCCGTTCCAGGGACAGACGAAGAGGCTCGCCAGGAGATCGCAGACGCGGATGCTGCTTTCGGCTACGTGCCGCCGGATGCCCTGGCCGCGGCCCAAAAACTGCGCTGGCTTCAAAACCCCGACGCCGGGCCTCGACCCGGTTACTACTACCAGGAGCTCATAGACCATCCGGTAGTGGTGGCCAACCCCCGAGGCATTTACAGCGACCACATCAGCACGCACATAATGATGTTTTTGCTGGCTCTCTCCCGCGGCCTCCCGTACTACATGGAAGCGAAAGCCAGCCGGGACTGGAACAGGGACGCGCCAGCCTACCCATTCGTTTACCTCCGTGAAGCCACCGCAGTGATCGTCGGGGTGGGAGGCATCGGCGCTGAGACTGCCAGGCTATGCTCGCAGTTTGGCATGGTGGTCATAGGCGTGGACCCACGGACTGACCACGCAGAGGGCATCAGCGAGATGCGCCAGCCCGGCGAACTGGATGACGTCCTGCCTCGGGCTGATTTCGTCATCACCACTACTCCACACACGCCCGAAACGGAGGGCATGTTCAACACCGCCCGTTTCAAACTCATGAAGAAGACGGCTTCTTTCATCAACATAGGCCGCGGCAAGACCACCAAAATCGATGATTTGGCTGATGCCATAGAAAATGGCGATATCGCCGGCTGCGGACTTGATGTGTTCGAGGTCGAACCCCTGCCTGCCGACCACAAGCTCTGGGGGCTTCCCAACGTACTCATAACCCCGCATGTCGCGGTACGGGACGGCGTGCACGTCGAGGAACGGCGGTACCAGGTCATCCTTGAGAACGCCCGCCGCTTCGCAGCAGGGGAGCCACTCAAGAACGTGGTGGACAAGGCCGCCTGGTATTAGTGTCAACCGGCGGCATAGGCGGGAACAATTCCGGTTCAATTGGCGTCTTCACTAGTAATTCGGTTGGCCAACTAATAACTACGGCCTTTTATATGGGGCAGTGAAACCGATATGACTAAACGCCTACAACTCTCCGGCCACAATCGCCTGGTGCCGCTGACAATCACTGCGCTGGCGTTGGCGCTGATCGTCTCGTTCGCTGGAACCACCTCACCAGCGCAGGCACTGAGTTGCGTCCAGTTCTCAACCTCGGAATACATTGAGAGGGCCGACATCGTCCTCGTAGGCACTGTGCAGTCATTCGACGAATCACACAGCGATGGACAACTCTTCCCAGGCCAGGAACCGCGGGCAGAAGTAGCTGTGGAGCGCTATCTCAAGGGCTCCGGCCCCGGAACAGTAACCGTCCGGTCGCCAAACATGCCCTGGTATGGCGGTTGGGCAGAAGAAAACGTGGGTCAGGAGTGGCTGTTCTATCTCACTCGTGGCGAGGGTAACGAGTACGTGGATGAAATATGCAGCGGCAGTCGGCCATCGGACGACTCCCATAGCCCGGCATCCCTCGAAGAAGTCGAGGCCGTAACCGGTCCCGGCGTCGCTCCGGAATCAGGGGCCGACGCACCCACGGACGAAGCGACCGCCAATCCTGAGACTGCCCCGGAAGATACCGAACCAGAGAATCCCGGTGCGCCTCGGACCACTTTCTATTTGTCCGCTGGAGTTGCCGTCGCTGGGCTTCTAATGATCGGCGGTGCTACAACAGTCCTGTATGTACGCAGGCGCTAAACACCACGGGTCATCGATAGGCCTAAGACCCATCTCTGAAGTGGACTCTCAGTACCACCGTATCGCTCGGTGAAATCGGCATCAGCATCTTTCTGCAGCGGTCACGTGAAGCAAGGATCTTGGTGATCGCTTCGTCGTTGTCCACCAGGATCTCCACTCTCGCCCGCCTCTCTTTTCCCTTGATGAGCACGGACGCTTCAGCGTCGCTCCGCAGGTTCTTCCACCATCGGCCCCTGGTGCTCGTCACCGCCTCGATTACCCCGTCAGCCGCACGGTGATAGGCCACCGGCACCTCGTAGTGGCGACCTGTGCGGCGCCCTTCAAAACACAGCACCACCACATACCAGCTAACAAGAATGTGCGCCCGCGATTTGAGCAGGCGCCTGGCGATTGGGTTGAGGCGGGGAAACACCACCGGCACGAAGGTGTCAATGAACCAGTAGGCGAATTTGGATCGTAGCGATGACATGGGCGCTCCAGGCGGGAATCAGCCGCCGCGGCACATCCTACGTGACATCGCGGCCTGGCACTTGGTTGCACACCGGACGGGAGCCGGAAACACCGGTAACTGGCACGGTCCTGCGCCAGTTCGGCAACCCTGGCGAAATGGCAATCTGCCCACTCACCTCAGCAGCGCGAAGATCGAAGCCACTTGAAGCTATGAGCGCCGCATCATTCGTTACCCTGTTTGGTTTAAGTGCAACCCGTGGCCCGACTCTCTCATCGGAACTCACGTGGCCATGTCAGCGAATCTAGGGTGGAGGCATTCATGTCACAACAAACGCCACACCGGTCGGAAGGCCTCCAATTAAAGTTGCTTGGCGGCTTCCAGGTCACAATTGGGACGCGAGTTGTACAAGATGCGGATTGGCGTCTTCGCAAAGCGAAGGCAATCGTCAAGCTTCTCGCTTTGGCGCCAGGACGCCAGGTACACCGGGAACAGCTGATTGAAATGCTGTGGCCCGATTTGGACGCATCGGCCGGGCTCAACAATCTGCACAAGACCCTTTACGCAGCCCGCCGCGCCCTGGCCCCTGAGTCCCCGGTAAGCGGACGGTTCCTACGGTTTGAGAACGACGTCCTGGAGCTTGCACACGCAGAAGAAATATCGATTGACACAGAAGCATTCGAATCTGCCGCTGCCAAGGCTCGTAAGACGGGTGACATCAATGCCTACAGGCAGGCCATCGCTATTTACTCTGGGGATCTGCTCCCGGAGGACCGGTACGAAGACTGGGCCCAATCCCGGCGAGAGGAGCTCAGGACGCTCTATCACACCCTGCTCATGGAGTTGGCTGCCCTGTATGAAGCTGCCGGAGAGATCACCAATGCCATAGAGTCGCTCAGTCGTGTCGTGGCAAGTGATCCGGCTGAGGAGGCTGCACAGGCCCGGCTCATGCGCCTATACGTGCTATCCGGCCATCGCCACCATGCCCTCCGGCAATATCAGCGCCTCAGGGATGTTCTGCAGCGAGAGATGGGTGTTGAGCCGCAGTTGGTCACACAACAGGTGTACCAGGAAATACTTGATGGTGATGTTCAGTTGCCGGTGGCGGAAGAATCGCCCTCCATTCCCGTATCGCACACCTTGAAGCCCAGGCAATTCGCCCAGGGCTCGCTCGTGGGACGCGAAGCCGAGATAGAACTGGTGGAGGAGGCATTGGAGGGGCTCTTTGCCGGTGAAGGGAACGCGCTGTTCCTTGGAGGAGAGTCAGGAGTGGGCAAGAGTCGGCTTGCTCTTGAGATTGCGGATCGGGCGGCCCATCGTGGCGGCATCAGCCTGCTGGGTGCCGCATATGAAGGAGAGTCGCAGCTTCCTTATGGCCCATTCATAGAGGCCCTTGAAGATTTCGCTTACAGGGCTTCCCCCGAGACAATGCGGGCTTTGCTAGCCCAGCCGCACGGGGAAATCTTCCGGTTGCTGCCTGGGCAATGGCATGCGCGGCATCCGGGATTTCAAAAGATTGCGCCACAGACGGCTGACCGCCAGGTGATCTTCACCGCAGCAGTCACCTTTCTGCAGCACCTTGGCAGTTGGAATCCTGTGGTACTGGTACAGGATGACCTCCATGCAGCCGATGAAGCGTGCATTCAGCTTCTCCACTACTTGGCGCGGTCATCTGCTCAGCCGCCGTTGCTGATAGTGGGTACCTTCCGTGCAGAAGAAGCTGGCGTCGGCACTCCGCTGAGTGAATTCCTGGCCCTGGCCCGGCGCCACCGAATTCTGAGTCGTGTTGACGTGGGGCGCCTATCCCGCCAGGAGAGTGATTACCTCGTGGTGAAGACCCTCGGGGCATCGTACGTGGATTCTGTTGCGTTCAACGCCATTTACGACATAGCGGAAGGCAACCCTTTCTATACAGAAGAGACTGTACGGGCTTTCCAGGAAGAAGGCCGCCTGCGCCAGGTCGATGGCCGCTGGCAACTGGAAGACACTTCTGGCACGCTTCCCGGCATTCTCAGGGAAGTGGTCGCTGTACGCATGGGTAGGCTCCAGTCAACAACTCAGAATGTACTGCGGCTCGCTGCCGTTATTGGACGGGATGTTCCGTACGACGTGCTCAAATCGGCCAGCAGGGTTCCTGAAGATGAGCTCTTGGCAGATCTGGATGAAGCCCTCGACCGGCAGGTGATGGAAGAGTCCGAGCAGGGTTACCGGTTTGTCCATCCGGTTCACCGGTCAGTTCTGTATCAGGGTCTGTCCCGGCCCCGTCTACAGAGCCTGCATGGCCAGGTTGCCGAAGGCCTGGAGGCGCTCTATGAAAGTCGCGCGTCGGAACATGCCGAAGTGCTCGCGCACCACCACGCCATGGGCAGCACACCATGGCGAGCCATTCCCTATATTCTCAGCGCTGCACGACACGCGGCTTCAGTGTTTGCCAACGAGCAGGCGCTACGTCTGTACCAGCAGGGCGTTGATCTGATTAATGCTCATCCCGCACATAGCGACGCAACAGCCCTCCCTTGCTTCTTGGAGGAGATGGCTGACGTCATGCGCCGGACAGGACAGGCCGAGACCAGTTTGCCTCTCTACGAGGAAGCGTTGGAGCGAAGCCTCGCGGCGGATGACCTCCAGGCCGCAGGGCGAATTCGTGGAAAGGCGGCATTGAACGCCATGACCGCCGGGAAGCTGGATCAGGCTTCCGACCTGCTTCACAAGGCCATGGAGACCGTTGGCGAGACATATCCGGCGGAAGTAGTAGTCGCCAGCACCTACTACCAGCTCGCTCAGTTGCACTGGCACAGCGCTCGTCACAACGAAGCTCTGGAGGCGGCCGAGAAGGCACTGGAGCTGGCTCATTCTGCCGGGGATGAGAAAGCTCAGGCACACGCCTATGAGGTGATGGCCCTGGCATGCCACTCCCTTGGAGATTGGCAAAAAGGCATCGAGTATGAGTTGAACCGTAGCGAGATGGGAGTTTCAGGCTTCGATACCGATCAAGCCTTCGATGCCCACCTTTGACTATGGGAGTATCACCTGTACGGTGATAAGCCTTATGGAGAAGTCCAGGATTTCGTGACGCGCGCCCTGGCGCGGGCGCAGGAAGTTGGGAATCGGCGGGCCGAAAGTCTCTGCTACCACGCCCTGGGTGCTGTGCAGTACCTGCGCGGAGAATGGTCCGGCAGTCGGGAGGCATTCAACCAAAGCGTCAGCCTGGCATGGGACGTCGGTGCAACCTTTGGGGTGGTGCTTGGCGAACAGCGGTTGGCGTTGCTGGAGACGGGCCTGGGAAGGTTGGACGAGGCTCGTGAGCGGTTGCTTCGTGTGCTGGACATTGCCCGCAACTCGGACAACATGATGGTGCAGGTGCACAGCTTTACACGCGTGCTGAGCACGCTGTGCCTGAATCGTCTTGAGGCCGGAGATCTGGCTGGAGCCACGGACTACCTCGCCCAGGGACTGGCATCACAGCAGGAAACCGGGGAATGTATCCCGTGCGACGCGCTTCTGTACCCCGCTGCCGTGCCGGTATACATAGGCCTTGGGGATATGGACCGCGCCAAATGGGCCTGTGCCAGGGCCGAGGATACAGCCGCAACCTTCGGCAGCCTCGCATGGTCTGCGGTTACCAGCCACCTGCGTGGCATTCTGGCGTCAGCCTCCGGCGACTCCGAGTCTGCCGCGCTGAACCTGCGCCGGGCGCTGGAACAATTCCAGGAGTTGGAACAGCCCTATGACGTAGCGAGCACTCTCGAGGCGTTGGGGGATCTGGCTGGGTCGCCCGCGAAGGAGCAATCGGGAGATGTCGACTCCCGGGACTGCTTTGAGCGAGCGCTTGAAACCTACCGCATGCTGGGTGCCCGCCCCGGTGAAGAGCGCGTCACGGCAAAGCTGGCTGAAGTAATCCGACACCCACACTGACCCGTTCCAGCCGCCCATTGGCCTGGGGAAGTCAAAACGAACCTCAGGGTAATTGCCAGGTAAGTGCCGGGTAAGTGGCGCTTTCCTACGATACCGCCAACGTTGCAGGCGAACTTGAGCAGATAGACCCAACGGCTCAAGTCACCCCACGAGAGTTGAACTCAAGGGTACGCCCCAACAATGCATACATCGTAGGAGGCAATTGCCATGACAAGCCAGACCATACCCAACGGCGTGAACGTACAGCAACTGGTGGACACCATCAGCGCCATCGAAGCGAACCCGGACCTGGCAAAGTTCAAGTTCCGGGCACAAACCGACTGGATAGATGGCGGGCACTCCCGCACCACGGTCCAGAGTTTCTATGGGGCAGGTCAGGAAGACACGTCACGCCAGGCCCCGTTCACCATCGAAAGTGATGAGCCACCGGTTCTCCTGGGCAGGAACGCCGGGCCGAACGCCGTCGAAACGGTCCTTGCAGCCCTCACCTCATGCCTCTCCGTCGGAGTCGCTTATAACGCGGCCGCAAAAGGCATCACCATTCACGACCTGGAGTTCGCTGTCGAGGGAACCCTGGATCTGCATGGATTCCTGGGACTTTCAGAAACCACGCGACCGGGGTACCGGGACATCCGAGTTTCCTGCCGGGTGAACAGCGACGCCACACGAGAACAACTGGAAGAGCTCTTGAAGCACGTCCAGAGGACTTCCCCTGTGTTGGACATCATCCACAACAGCGTGCCAGTCACCGTCGTCCTGGAGTAGGCGCAATACCGCATGGAGTGCCGCTCAAAGTGACAGAGCGCTGCTGAATCGATGACAAGGAGAGAGACATGACACATCGAGAAACCATCCAGGTAGACATAGGCATCGACGGCCTTCGCCAGGCCATTCGTGATGAGTACGCTGAAGTAGTGCGGAATCCAGCAAAGGGTTTCCACTTCCATACGGGTCATCCACTGGCTGAAATGCTCGGCTACAAATACGAGTGGCTGGAGTCGGTGCCGAGTTCAGCCATCGACCCGTTCGCGGGAACCGGCAACCCTTTCAGCCTCGGCGTGCTTCGTGACGGCGAGCATGTTGTTGACGTCGGCTCCGGAGCAGGCATGGATAGCCTTGTCGCATCCAACATGGTCGGACAAGGAGGCCATGTCATCGGCGTTGATATGACGCCGGAGATGCTGGAGAAGGCCAGGCATGCCGCAACCGAGGCAGGGAGGAACAACGTCGAGTTCAGGGAAGGTCTCGCCGAAGACCTGCCTGTGCCCAATGGCTGGGCCGATGTTGTGATCTCCAACGGCGTATTCAACCTGGTGCCCGATAAGCAGACCGCACTGCGAGAAATGAACCGGGTGTTGAAGCCGGGGGGGCGTCTCCAGATCGGCGACATCCTGGTCCAGAAAGAGGTGCCCGCCGAAGCCAAGCAGAAAGTGGAGCTGTGGACCGGTTGAATTGCCGGTGCTCTGCTGGAAGCAGAGCTAGAGGCCGTCGTCGAGTCCGCTGGATTCGAAGACTTTAAAATTACCTGGCGCGGCGACGTATTCGCTGGCGCGCCGCAACAATCGAGCGCCGAGGCATTCGGCACCATCGGCATAAACTTCCGGGCCAGCAAGAAGACATAGCAGGCGCCGCCGGCACAGTTTTAGCCCTCCCGGCGCCCATCTGGCCTCAATGCCAGTGACGGGCCGGGAGGGCTTCACCGATTTTGCCTGGAGCTGGCCCGGAGGAATCTCGGCGCTGAGACGTTCGAGCTGGCGCGGTCAATGACGTTGGAGGATGCGGTCAACTATGCCCTGAGCGAGAATGACGCCGAACTAGGGTGCCCATCTCCCCGGGTCAACGAACTCGCCTGCGGGCTAGGAGAGCCACCCCGACCGTGACCGCAGTATCGCTGGCACGTAAAGGCCGCGAAGTTGCTGACGATCAACCCCCGCTGGCCAGCGCAGGGAGTTCCTGCGGTCGTTCGTTAAGCGGGTCGAGGCCGCAGGCAAAACCGTCACAACTGAATACACCCTTCCGCTTCCACCGGACAGGACCGGCATCAATCAGGAGGGTGTACCTTCTACTACCCTGTGTGGTGGGCCCGGCAGGGTTCGAACCTGCGACCAAGCGGTTATGAGCCGCCTGCTCTGACCACTGAGCTACGGGCCCACGATGATGAGGTAACGCATTATGCGCCTCGTTGAATCTTACACGCGCTAGAAGCGCTCGCGCTGACTACAAAAACGCAGCACTCAGAAATTGTCTCAAAACCACAAGCGTTTGTAGAGAGGC
>JBBDMW010000008.1:36413-40531 GCA_040878005.1 Dehalococcoidia bacterium | reverse complement strand
CAAGGCTTCCCGTCTTGAGGCTGTTGGCTAAATAAAGGCGATGGGCGGCGTCCAGACATCCGGCCGGCGCCGCACCATTACAGGACGCGACAGGTCACATCTTATCGACTGGCTCAGCATGGCGGCGCGGTTACACCCAGCGACACGTCCGTGGGCTCATGCCAAGGCTGTAAGAAGCAGGCGGCTAATCGACACGGCGGCCCCTGGAGCGCAGGCGGTTCATCTTTTCTGAAAGGCGCTCGCGCACGCGCTCAGTTTCCACCTCGTCGACCACTGCCTCAACCAGCGTATCGCCGTCGAAGCGCACATTCAGCCAAGTGCCCGGCTGTGCGCCTGGCGGCAGCGCCGTGACCGGCACAATGTGCTCGATCTCTTGTTCGCCCACGAGCAGAACCGCTTGGGCGTCATCCACGAAGCGGTCGATTACTGCCTGTTCGTCCATGCTGGTTGTTCCTCAGTCTGCGATACAGGCCAGGCCCTCGCTCCTGATGTCATCAAGGCGGGCTGGGCCTATCCCGCTGATCTGCAGCAATTCATCCAGTGTCTCAAACGGCCTGATCTCGACCAGTTGCTCAGCGCCATCCTCTCCGATGTGGATGATGTCCGTCAGTTCCTCCGGGGATGCGGTGTTGATGTCGACCTGACCATCGCTGCACCCGGTTGCGGCGATGGACGATGTGGGCATGGGAGTCGGCACCGGCACCGTGAAGCTCCGCTCAGCATGGACTTCATAAGTGGTTCCGTCAGTGATTACCAGTATCGTGCCGTGCCCATTGGTTCCGTAGATCTCCGTCCCTGCCTCTGCCATGCGGATGACGGCCTCCGGGTGCGGGTGTCCGTAGCTGTTCCCTTCGGCTGCGGAGTAGATGGTGACCTCAGGCTGGACGGCCTCAAGGAATTCAGTGCTGGACGACGTGCGTGATCCGTGGTGGCCTGCCTGGAGAACATGGGACCGCAGATCGTGGCCCCGTTCGATCATTGCATGCTCAGTCTCAGTCTCTGCGTCCCCGGTGAACATGAATGCGACCTCGCCGTAGATGATCCGGAGACTGACCGAACTTTTATGGGCGTCTCCACTGAGCTGGTCCGGGTTCACGACTTCGACGCGGGCTGAACCGAACTCGAACACCTCACCGGCCTGAGGTTCGTGGTAGCCGGCATCGGACGCAGTTATGGCATCAATGGCCCTCTCAAACGTGCGCGTGAGGGGTATCTCGCCGGAAAGCCAGACCTCTGACACGGGGAAGGTTTCGAGCACCTGCGGAAACTGGCCGATGTGGTCAGCGTGCCCGTGGGTGCCCACCAGGAGATCGATGGACGTTATGCCGGTGGACTGGAGATAAGGGACCACATCACTACGGTCATGGCGGCCGGCGTCGATCAATATGTTGAAGCCAGGCCCCTGGAGGAGCGTCGCGTCGCCCTGGGCTACATCGATGAAGTGGACCGTCAGGGGGCGCCTGTCCGGCGTGGGCGTTGGCTGAGTTGTGGGGGACGGCGTTGTAGAGGCGGAGGCTGTGACGGCAGGGGTTGGCGAAGGGTCTGCCGGGACAACGGTGGCATCACACCCAGCGACAAAAAGCGCCAGGAGAACGGCGGCCGCCACCTGCATTGCGAACCTGCGCGGCATATTCACGACCACCCAGCCCATTTTTTAGCGACACTACTTCTTCTACGAACAGCCACTGCATCAAGATTACTCGCAAGCAGCATGGCTGTCGTGAATTATCGGCCGCGGTCCGCCTCTTGATGGCAGGACACGAGCGCGCTAAACATTGGGCGGCGCGCGCATGTATATTGCGGCCTGCGACCACAACCGGACCACATTGGCCCGCCCGGAGGATTCAGAATGCGCTTCGCCCTGCTTGGCATCTCGCACGAGACCAACACCTTTTCCCGCGTCCCTGCCGACTACGGCCAGTTTGAGAAGAGCGAGATCCTGCGCCGGGACGACATTCTGAAGCGGTACGCGGACTCGCAGTACACCATTGCGGGCTATGCGGACATGGCGAAGGAGCATGGGTTTGATCTCGTCCCGCTCAGCTACGGCCGGACGGGGCCAATTGGAACCATCACCAAAGACGCCTACGACCGGCTGACCAGCGAAATGTTCGGCATGCTGCGTGACGAAGGGCCGTGGGACGCTGTGCTCATCTCCAACCACGGGGCCGCGGTGTCCGAGGAGTTCCCGGACATGGACGGTGAGTTCACCAGGGCAGTGCGTGAAATTGTCGGCCCGAACGTGCCGGTGGGAATCACGCTGGACATGCACGCAAACCTGTCCAAAGAGGTGGTTGCCAATACCGATGTATGTGTTGTGTGGCGCACGTGCCCGCACCTTGACACACGCATCCGTGGCCGCAAGACCGCCGAGCTTATTTACCGAGCTGCGAAGGGCGAGATCAAGCCGGTGCAGTGGATCGAGATGCCGCCGATGGTCGTCAACATAGTCAAGCAGTTCACCGGCGAGGAGCCAATGCTCTCACTGGTGAAGGATGCGGAGGAGGCAAACCTGCGCGAGGGAATCCTGGACACGTCAGTGGCGGAAGGGTACCCCTATGCCGATGTGGCGGAGATGGGCATGAGCTTCATGGCGATTGCAGACGGCGACGAGGCGGCGGCCAGGTCTGCGGCAATGTGGATGGCGGAGAGGGCGTGGGCGCGGCGCGACGAGATGAACATGGACATCCCCGGCCCGGCAGAGGCGATACGGCTGGCGTCCGAGAAGTACGTTAGCCCCAAGCCTGCCGGAGTGCAGAACCCGGTACCTGCAGATGGCACAGCGCTTGCGGTTCCGCCACGCGACACCGACCACGCGCACCTGGGGCCCATAGTCATCATGGATGTGGGTGACAACATTGGCGGAGGGTCATCGGCAGATTCCACATTCCTGCTGGAAGAGGCAGTCAAGCAGGGCGTTTCGGGCTACCTCCAGTCGCTCTACGACCCCGAGGCGGTTGAGGCATGCGTAAAGGCGGGTGTCGGGAACCGGGTAAGCCTGGACGTGGGGGCAAAGACGGATGACATGCACGGGAAGCCAGTGCATGTCACCGGCACGGTGCGTGCCCTGTCTGATGGCCGGTTCGAAGACACGGGCCCGAACCACGGCGGGGCACGTTACTTCAACTCAGGGACGTGCGCACGGCTGGACACCGAGGGCGGTCAGACACTGCTACTCACGTCCCGCCGGGCCGGCAACACCAGCCGGGGCCAGATGTACCAGATTGGCATTCGGCCGGAGGAGTTCCGGGTGGTGGTGGCGAAGGGCGTTTCATCGCCTCGGCCCGCCTACCAGCCAATTGCGGCCGAGATCATCCTGGCCAACACGCCGGGCGTCACCACGGCAGACCTATCGACGTTCACGTACCACCGGCGGCGGGTGCCGCTGTACCCGTTTGAACTGGATTGCCAGTACACGCCGGGGGTGTGACGGCGACGGGTTCGCCTGGCGTTCAGGCAAGGATCGCCACGCCGCCGGCATGCAGACCGACTCCCACTTCTGACCAGCCGACGCGCAACTATGCACCGGCCGTGGATGTGGATGTGGCCAAGGCCGATCAACCCAGGCATCGCCGCACCACAACCCAAACCTCTCGCCACTACTTCTTGACAACAAGAACAGATGTACGTATATTGAAATAGAGGGACAGAGAAAACACGAGGTGGAATGACTTGGGCGGGGCTGTCTTGGTAACCCACCCACACCACCAAGTCACCCCGCCGCCTTGTCGTCTCGACCGAAGCGGAGAGACCCGGTGCGGGGCGGGGCAAATGGCCGCAGAGCGGCCACACCCCGAGCCGCCCATTGTCCGAAGCGAAGCAAGTAAAAACCCGAGCCTCCAAGAGTCGGGGCACCCGCGACAGCGGGTCGTGAGAAGCAAGTAAAAACGAGAGACCTGGTGTGGACGTGGGGACAATGGCCGCCAAAAGCGGCCAGATGTAACGCACACAGGCGATGGAACAACTACGGGACCGTGCCAGCCAGGAGATACGCGTCGTGGCCGTCATCATGGACCGGGTAAGGGAGCTTCTCGACATCGAAGCCCACCTTCTCCATGAGGCCTACCCAGGTGGCAATGGGGAACAGGCCGGTGGTGTGGCGGTCTTCTTCGATACGC
>JBBDMW010000008.1:0-36313 GCA_040878005.1 Dehalococcoidia bacterium | reverse complement strand
TACCCAGGTGGCAATGGGGAACAGGCCGGTGGTGTGGCGGTCTTCTTCGATACGCAGGCCGCCGCGTTGCCTGATGAAGTATAGGAAGACCGTCTCGATGGTCGTATCTGACGGGTCAGGGTCGTAATCATATTCAACGTAGGTCAGTTCAGTGTCGCCGTCGCTCCGGGTGGCATGAGAGACGGTCGTGCCGGTGAACGTTTCAGAGAACCAGTCTGGCGCAGTTACGAAGACGCCGCCGGTACGGAGGTGGGCACGGGCGGTGTTGAACGTGGCCTCCAGGTCTGCCTCCGTGAGCATGTAAGCGACGGCGTCATGGATCAGCACTGCGTCAAAGGAGCGGCCAAGCCGGACGGAGCGCATGTCTCCAACGTGGTGCTCGACACCCGGGTTG
Organism: Dehalococcoidia bacterium; assembly: GCA_040878005.1. GTDB lineage: Bacteria > Chloroflexota > Dehalococcoidia > Lucifugimonadales > Lucifugimonadaceae > JBBDMW01. The sequence goes on along the minus strand of JBBDMW010000008.1, from coordinate 35,919 downwards.
AGGCGAGTGGAGTTTTCGAGCATCTTCGGCGAGATATCCACGGCGGTGGCCTGGAAGTCGCGTGTGAGGTGGGACAGGTTGTTGCCGCCGCCCACGCCCAACTCGAGAATCTCGTGGCGGCCCGGCCCGAGCTTCGCGCGAAGGGCCTCACGCCAGTGGGAGGCTTCCTCTGCATACTCTTCGGGAGCGCTGATGAGCGTCCACAGGTGGGCGAACTCGTCGTACATCCTGTTGCGTCCAGCGGGCATTCCCTTACCGCCTTTCAGTGCCTGTATGAGCGGTCATGCTACGTCATTCGAAGGCGCAGCAGGCGTGATGGACGCATGAGCGAGACATCTCAGCAGACGTTGCTACAATGCGCCCGGTCCCGGCACAGGCCGGGTTGCCGCAAATGTTTACGCGATCTCAGCGGAGGCTGTTCCAGTGCCCAAGGTTCTTGTATTTTCTGGCCCCGCTCTGCCACTGCTTGACCTGGCGGAAGAAAAGAAGCCGGGAGGGTGGGACCTGGTTGTGAAGACCGGCAAGTCGCCCGAGGACGAGGTGACGGAGGCGGCATCCGACTCCGACTTCATCCTGGTGTTTGGCCACGGCGTCACGGACCCGGTGCTGCGCGCTTCGAAGAAGGTCAAGCTGGTGCAGTTGTGCTCAGCCGGGTATGACGGTGTCAATCTCAAGCTGGCCGGCGAGCTTGGCATACCGGTGGCCAACAATGGCGGAGCCAACGCCATGCCGGTGGCGGAGTTTGCCATGACACTCATGCTCTCGACGCTCCGCCACATGGTGGACGCCGACAGGGACACGCGGGGCGGAGCGTGGATGAAGCCGGAGTTGGATGGCAACAATACGTACGAGCTATTCGGCAAGACGGTGGGCATAGTGGGAGCGGGCCGAATAGGCACCACCGTGGCGCGCCTGCTGAGAGGTTTCGAAACCACCACCCTGTACACGGACATCGTGCAGTCGCCCGCCGCAGAGCAGTACGGGGCGCGGCGCGTGGAACTGGATGAGCTGCTGAGCGAGTCTGACGTGGTTACGCTGCACGTGCCGCTGACGCCGGACACACGAAAGATGATCGGCAGGCGCGAGCTTGAGCTTATGAAGCCATCGGCAGTGCTGGTCAACACATGTCGCGGGCCGGTGGTGGACGAGGAAGCGCTTCACGAGGCGTTGACGTCGAACCGCATCTGGGGCGCGGGGCTGGACGTGTTCGAGCAGGAGCCGGTGGGCCCGAACAACCCGCTGCTCAAGCTGGACAACGTGGTGGTCGCGCCACACGTTGCGGGCAAGAGCTGGGAGAGCTACCCGCGTCGCGTGGCCTTCGCATTCGAGAATATGCAGCGGGTGTGGGACGGCAGCGCGCCGGAGAGCGTGGTCAGGCCGTAAAGCGGACGGCAATTGACCTGTATGACGTTTGTGAGATGAAACAACAGGAAAGCAGGAACAGTTAATGGCGGGAAAGATACGCGCCCTGTACATCGGGCCTGACAAGACGGACATTGAGCAGCAGACACGTGCCATCAAGGCCGTGGGCGGCGAGGTCGACAGGTTCCACGGGGGCGGCACGGGTGAGCTTATAGAGGCGCTCAAGGACGTTGACGTGGCGATGTCGCAGGGGCACAAGTTTGACCCGCAGGCGTTCGCTCACATGGGACTGAACGGCCGGTGCAAGGGACTGGTTTCGTTCGGCCACGGATACGATGGCATGGACCTGCAGACAGCGGTCGACAACGGCGTGGTGCTGGCGAACACCGCGTCGTTCGGCACTGAAGAAGTGTCCAACCACACCATGATGCTGTTCCTGGTGTGCGCCCGTAAGTTCGTGCTGCACCACAAGCTGGTCACGAGCGGAGTGTGGACCCGCGAGCACCTGCCTCCGATGGGGCACATAGCGGGGCAGACGTTCGGGATCATTGGCATCGGCGACATCGGCCGGGCTGTGGCTCGCAAGGCGCAGGCGTTTGGGATGAAGGTGATCGCCTACGACCCGTACGTGTCGTCCTGGGACGCGAAGGAGTACGGCGTGGAGAGCGTGGACTCCGTGGAGGAGCTGGCACGCAGGTCGGACTACATCAGCCCGCACACGTACCTGACGGAGGAGACGCGGCACATCATCAACAAGAGCGTCTTTGAAGCGATGAAGCCCACGGCGTACCTCATCAATTGCTCCCGCGGGCCCGTGGTGGACGAGCCGGCGCTGATAGAGGCGCTGCAGTCGAAGAAAATTGCCGGGGCTGGGCTTGATGTGTTCGAGAAGGAGCCGGTTGACCCGGCAAACCCACTGCTGAAGATGGACAACGTGGCGGTGACGAACCACTATGCCAGCTACTCAGAGGTGGCATGGGAGCAGGCGCAGACGCAGCTGGGCGAGGAGGCGGTGCGGATCGCGACGGGATCGTGGCCGATGTCGCTTATCAACCCGGATGTGCGGACAAAGCTGCCGCCATTGAAAAAGGCGAAGGTGTGGGATGTGTACCGGCGGGAGTTGCAGGTTTAGGATTCCCGAAGGCTGATTTACAGGCAGGGCAATGCAAACTGGCGGGATTCCGCAGGGAGAAAGATTTAGATGGCGAAAAAGAAGGTAGTGATCCTCGGCATCGAGGACGACCCGCTGCAGTATGAGCGGGCGGAGATGGAAGATCTGGATGTTGAGTTCATACAGGTGAAGCCGGACAGCGAAGGCGAGGCCATGGAGGCCGTGAAGGATGCCGACGCTGTGATGATGCGCGGCAACTGGGGCACGGAGCAGGTCATCAAGGCGACCGAGCACTGCCAGGTGCTGGCGGTGTATTCGCACGGCTTCAACCACATCGATGTGGACGCGTGCACTGAGAAGGGCATCATCCTGACCAACGGCGCAGGCATGTGCGCCGAAGAGGTGTCCAACCAGGGAGTGGCCTTCCTGCTGGCGCTGAACCGGCAGGTGGTGCAGACGACCAACCGCCTGCGCAAGGACGGCAGTTGGGACAGGTCGGCGTATCTCCCGATTGGCGCTCTGGACGAGCAGGTGCTGGGGATCGTGGGCTTCGGCAACATTGGCCGGCAGGTGGCCCGCAAGATGAGCGGCTGGCGCATGCGGACACTGGTGTACGACCCGTACATTGCGCCGTGGATCATCAAGGAATACGGCGTGGAGCAGGTGCACGAGCTCAACGACCTGTGCTCTCGCGCCGACTACGTGGTGGTAGTGGTTCCTCTCAACAGGGAGACCTACCACATGATTGGCGAGGAGCAATTCCGCGCCATGAAGGACACGGCGTTCTTCATCAACGTGTGCCGAGGATCGGTGACGGACGAGGCAGCGCTGATCAAGGCGCTCCAGACGGGGCAGATACGGGGCGCGGGCCTTGACGTGTTCGAGCAGGAGCCGGTGGACCCGAAGAATCTGCTGTTGCAGATGGAGAACGTGATCACCGCGCCGCATATCGCCGGTAATTCCACCCGCTCAGCGTGGCTGAGCCGTGAACGAGCAGCGCAGCAGGTGGCAGCGGTGCTGCGGGGCGAGTGGCCAATGGCGGGCCAGAACCCGGAGGTAACAGCGAGCATACCTGCCCGAAAGCGCGCAAAGGCACGTCAGCCGCAGGTAGTGGTTTAGCCGACGCGTTTCTGAAAGTTGAGTTGTAAGGAGCGGCCCGCCGACATCGGCGGGCCGCTGTTCATTGGTACCGTTTCCTGTGTTGTGCCTAGACTCTACGAAGGCTTGCGGAACAGGTAGATGGCCCAGCCGAAGGTGTCCCGCTCCCATTCCAAGTACCTGTCACGCGCTTTGCGGGTGCGGTCCAGCAGGTCGGGCACGTCCGGGTCGTCCGGCTGCTCCAGTGCATACGCCTCCGCCGCGTACCACTGCAGGCCCTGGTAGCGGTCCCAGTCATCGTTGTTGCTGACTATTGTGTAAAGCGGGGTCAGACCCTGGTCCAGGCCAATCTGTACGTTGTCACGGTGGGTCCGCAGGGATTCGGCGAGGTCAGGGTACTGATCCCGGCAGGCCTGCCCCGGCTCAATCTGCTTGAAAACCTCGCCAACCGCTACCAGGCCACCGGGAGCGGTCCAGCCTGACAGCGCTTCCAAAGTGCCGACCATGCCCTGCCAGATCCAGGTTGCTCCGATGCACATGGCGGCATCGAAAGGCTCAGGGGCGGCCTCGTACTCGGCGCCGCTGCCCTCGATGAACTCCACCTGCCGCCGCAGGCCGCGCTGCGCCGCCCGGCCACGCGCGGTTTCGATTTCGTACGGCGATATGTCCACGCCCACACCGTTTGCGCCGTAACGTTCCACGGTGCGTAGGAGCAACTCTGCCTTGCCGCAGGCTATGTCCAGGACGCGGGCCCCGGGTTTGAGGCGCATCAGGGTGACGAGCTCATTGAGCTTCGCCTCACTGGTTGGGTTGCAGATGATGTGGTCGCGATGCGTGATCGCGTAGTACTTCCATGTATCCATCACTGTTAAAGGATTCCCTCTTGTTGAGTGTGATTCCGCCGTTGGAGTTGGAATGAGGGACAGAGACCAACATACATTTACCTCGCTCTTTGACAGGTGATGGACACAGGCTGATCCGCCAGGCAATGTTACTGCGGCAGAGGCCCAGGCCGCCGGGTCGGTTGGCAGAAGACGCCGGTCACGACGGCTGTGCTCTATCATCGGTGGCACATGCCTGACATGTTCGAGCAAGGCCGATGAGGCCAGCCAGGAGGTCCGGATGCGAATTGATCTGTCCAAGAACGGGACGAGCGCCTACGCGGAGCAGATTTCCACACCGGGCCTCGGTGATCATTCGTACCTGGTGGTGGTTGGAGATGAGGCTGCGGTGATTGATCCGCAGCGGGACATCACCCGATTCGAAAGCGTCCTGGCTGCGTCCGGGGCCAGGCTGGCGGCAGTGCTGGAGACGCATGTCCACAACGATTACTTCTCCGGCGGGCCTGAACTGGCACGCCGATTCGACGCTGCATACGTTCTGCCGCCATATACCGAAGCACGGGTGAAACACCAGACGCTGGCCGAAGGAGAAATGTTCCACCTTGGGGAGTGGGCGCTGCACGCCATACATACCCCCGGCCACACGCAGCATCACATGAGCTATGCGCTGGAGGCGCCGGGAGGTGCCGCGGCCGTGTTCACAGGCGGGTCAATGCTGGTGGCAGGAGCAGGGCGTACAGACCTGGTGAGCGAAGAGCTGACCGAGCCGCTGGCACGTGACCAGTACCGGTCCATTAACCGGCTCGCCGATGAACTTCCCGACCCTTCTGTAGTCAGCCCAACTCATGGTTCTGGATCGTTCTGCGGGTCCGGCGGCGGCCACAGCGGCACGGTTTCGACAATCGAGGATGAGAAGCGGCAAAACCCTGCGCTCACGGCGCCACACGAAGATGCGTTCGTCCGGGAACACGTGGCAGGCTTCGGGATATACCCGTCGTACTACCGCCACATGGGTCCCACCAACGCGGTGGGGGCGCCCCCGATGCCGACGGGTGATGTGAAAGAGCTATCGCCGACTGAACTGGCGCAGCTTGACCATGAGGTGTGGCCGGTAGATGTGCGGAGTGCGGCTGAGTTCGCACGTGGTCACGTCCCGGGGTCAGTGAACATTCCGATGGGCGATGACGTTGGCGTCTATACAGGGTGGGCACTGCCCTGGAACTCGAAGATCGTCCTTATCACGGGCACGGAAGAGGACGCCGAGAACGCACGGCTGCACCTGGCGCGGGTTGGAATCGACACGGTGACGGGAAAGGTGACGGACGGCCTGGCCAGATGGCGTTCGGAGGAGCGCAGTCTGTCGTCCTATCCCACTGCTACTTTCGCGGACATGGCTGCGCCTGACGTGGTTGTTGATGTACGGGACCCGAAAGAGCGTGAGCAGGGTTGGATCCCGTGGTCGGTCAACGTCCATTTCAGCCAGATCCGGGACCGCATCGGCGATGTACCGGAGGGCAGGGCCTGGGTGCACTGCACGTCGGGTTTCCGGGCGGCGATTGGAGCGTCGCTGTTGCACCGGTTGGGCCGGGATGTGGTGCTGGTGCAGGACGAGTTCGAAAACTACCCTGGCGTCCTGATGCTGCCTACCAGGTGAGCTGTTCCGGGGCTTAGAATCCCGCAGCACGTGCAACCAATATGGCCGCGCCTGCCAGCAGGCAGTAGGCGATGAACGGGCGCATAGACCCGGTGCGGAGGAACCGCAGGAACAGGGTGATAACTGCGAGGCCGGTAATGAACGAGATACCTGTCCCTACGAGGATTGGCCCCCAACCGGACGACTGGGCGCTGGAATCCTGCAGCGCCTCGACCACTACCAACAGGATTCCTGCACCAAGCATCGCCGGGACCGCCAGGAAGAAAGAGAACCTGGCGGCAGTCTCGCGGGTCATGTCCATGAACAAGCCAGCGACCATCGTAGAGCCGGAACGGGATATACCTGGCAGCACAGCGAACGACTGGGCGATGCCGATGATGAGGGCGTGGCTGAGGCCTGTCGATGACATGCTGCGCGTACGCCTGCCTGCGTACTCACCCGCGGCTAAGCCCAGCCCGGTAACTATAAGCAGCGCAGCCACCCACTCCGGGGACCTGAACGACGTTTCAAGCGTGTCCCGGACAAGCAGCCCCACGATCACGAGGGGCAGGGTTCCCACCACTATGAGCGCAAGGACCTTCCGCGCCGCCATGGAGTCTTCTGTCCTGGCGCCTCCAGTAGCAAAGTTGACGGCTCCGCCCGTGACTATCCCGCGGCCGAGGGCGATCCACTCATGGCGGAAGTAGACGAGCACCGAGCCCAGCGTGCCAACATGGACCGCGGCGTCAAAATCCAGCCCCTGGTCTGACCATCCGAACAGCCACGTGCCCAAAACCAGGTGGCCACTGCTGCTGATGGGCAGGAATTCAGTAACCCCCTGCAACAGGGCCAGAACCACTGACTGCACTATTTCCAAGCGGGCGGCCTCCCGGTCTCAAACCGGCACATCAACCTGACACACAATCGAACAGCATACCGCACAGCATGTACGTCGCATGCAGGGCTACAATGCGCCCCGCGGTGCCAAATCTCTAATCGTTCGGTTCACCGCGTGCAGCCACAGCACATCATCTGCGGGCTATACCCCATCAAGATGGCATACCGCCGTTAACAAACAACTCACCCACAGGGCCACAAGACCATGCCAAAGAACCCGCCTGTAATCAGCCGCATCGAGACTTTCCGCCACCCCGACTACGCCAGGCTCATATTCGTCCGGCTGCACACCAGCGACGGCCTGACCGGAGTGGGCGAGACTTCGTTCGGCCCAGACGCAGTCGAAACGTTCATCCACAGCGAGATAGCCGACTACCTGCTGGGAAAGGACCCGATGCAGCTTGACCTGCACTGGCAGTCGATGAACAGGCTTGGCTCCATGCAGCGGTCCCGCGGTGTGGAGGTGCGGTCGCAGTCGGCGGTGGACATGGCCCTCTGGGACCTGTACGGCAAGCGTGTGAAGCAGCCGCTCTACCAGCTCCTGGGCGGGCTATCGCGCGACAGGGTGAAGGTTTACAACACCTGCGCCGGGTACTCGTATGGAATTACACGGGCAGGTCACGTGAGCCCGGGCGACGTGGACTTCAGGCCAGACGGCCCGTACGAGGACCAGCATGCCTTCATGACGGACGCCGGAGCGCTGGCGGAGAGCCTGCTGAGCGAGGGCTTCACGGCCATGAAGATATGGCCCTTTGACCAGTTTGTGTCGAAGACTGATGGACAGTCGATATCGCTTGAGGACCTGGAGGCAGGGACGGAGCCGTTCCGCAAGATCAGGAACGCGGTGGGCGACCGCATGGAGATGATGGTGGAGATGCACTGTCTCTTCAACCTGCCCACGGCCATACGCATCGCCAAGTCAGTGGAGCCACTGCGGCCGTTCTGGTTCGAAGACCCGGTGCCGATGGACAACATTGACGCGCTGGTGCAGTTCAAGAACTCCACGCACATCGCCACGACGGCCAGCGAGACCGTTTCCACACGGTGGGCGTTCCGGGAGATGTTCGAGAAGCGCGCCATGACCATCTGCATGTTCGACATATCGTGGGTTGGCGGCATATCAGAGGCCAAGCGAATCGCATCCATGGCGGAGGCGTATCACCTTCCCATCGCTCCGCACGACTGCGTTGGGCCGGTGACACTGATGAACTCGGTGCACCTGAGCCTCAACGCCCCTAACGGCATGATCCAGGAAGTGGTGCGGGCATACCTGGCGACGTGGTACCCGAAGATAGCGACAAGACTGCCGAAGATCGAGAACGGCTACGTGCTGCCGCCCGAGGGCGAGGGTGTGGGCATGGAGTTGACGGACGCGTTCACTCAGGGCAGCGATACGACTGTCCAGGTGAGTGAGCTGTAGGCCAGCAAACCTCAGCATGAAGATCACTTCGATAGAGACAATACGCGTCGGCTGGTACCCGCGGCCGGTATGGGTACAGGTACATACCGATGAGGGGCTCGTTGGGCTTGGCGAGACTACCGTCAGCCCAGCAGCCGCAGAGGCCGTGATACACCACGACCTTGCGGAGTATCTCATGGGCAAGGATCCGCTCGACGTGACATCTCACCACGCCGAGATGATGCGCCGGCTTCGCACGTGGCGGACGCGGGACGCAGCCACCCAGGCCATATCGGCGGTAGACATAGCGCTGTGGGACATAGCCGGGCAGGCGAAGGGCGAGCCAATTCACCGGATGCTCGGCGGCAAGGCCCGCGACCAGATTCGCATATACAACACCTGCGCCAGCCCGGCCTATGCAGTACGACAGGGGACCTCGACGACAGAGATCTCACGCCCTGGCACCGGGTCAGGAAATGAGCCCATCCAGGATGATCTCCAGGCCTTTCTGACCGATGCCGGGACACTGGCTGAGAGCCTTCTCGCAGAAGGCATCACGGCGATGAAGATCTGGCCGTTCGACCAGTTCGCTCCAGAGTCCAACGGCCAGATGATCACCAACGTGCAGCTTGAGGCAGCGGTGGAGCCGTTTCGCAAGATCAGGGAGGCTGTGGGAAACCGCATGGAGATCGCTGCCGAGCTTCATTCCCTATGGAGCGTACCCGCAGCCATACGGATAGCAAAGGCGCTGGAGCCGTTCACCCCGATTTGGATAGAGGATGCGGTGCATCCATCGAACGTCGATGCGCTGGCGCAGGTGACGGCAGTCACGAACATACCGGTGGCTGCCAGCGAGTTGCTGGCGACGCGTGAAGCGTACCGGGACCTGTTCGACCATGGCGGCGTGCGGGTGTGCATGCTGGATGTGACGTGGGTGGGCGGGCTGACGGAAGCCCGTGCCGTCGCATCCATGGCGCAGGCCGCCAAACTTCCCGTGACGCCGCATGACTGCACCGGGCCTGTCAACCTGATGGCCGGCCTGCACCTGTCCATTCACGCGCCGAACACGATGGTCCAGGAGACGGTGAGGTCGTTCAACAGCGAGGTCTATCCGAGGATAGTGGACAGGATGCCACGCATTGAGAACGGCTTCGCGTTTGCGCCCGATGAGCCTGGCCTTGGCATGGCGCTCAAGCCGGAGTTCCTGGGCGCGGAGGATACGGTGATCCAGAGGACAGCCTAACCAGCAAGTGTGCGTTTTGAGCCAAGCCGAGGCCAACTCTGCCTCAGCGCGCTACACTACCGGCGGCCGGAGCGCCGTGGATCACCGCTGAAAACGTTGAAGGCAGTACAAAGGGAGACGCAGAAGTGCCAGCCAAAGTTGCAAAGGTAGAACCGCTATTCAAGAGTCCCGGTCCCAAGCCGAACGGCCTGCACGCAGCGCCAGACGGCCTGTGGTACATAGACCAGGGGAACGACAAGCTGTACAAGCTGGACTGGAAAACAGGCAAGCCCCTGTTCGAAGCCCAGACCACGACCGACCGCTCCAGCGGGATCACGATAGGCGGCGGGTACATCTGGATCGCCTCCACGTATAACTCCAAGATATGCAAGCTGGATATGGAAACAGGCAAGACTGTACAGGAGTACTCATCGCCGGGCGCAGGCATCAATGCAGCGCGTGAGCACCTTGATGAGAAGAAGGTGACCGGCGACCACGGCCTTGAGTGGAAGGACGGCAGGCTGTACGTAGCCTCGCCGCCATCGCAGTACGTCCATGTCATGGACCCGGAGACGTGGGCCGAGGTCCACCGCTTCAAGGTGCCCGGGTTCCGCGTTCATGGCATCGCCTGGGCGGACGACGGGGAGACGATGTGGACGGCTGACACGGCGGCAGGCACCGTCAGCCGCATCCGCCCGGAAGACGGGCGCATGTACGACGTGTTCCGCGTTGAAGACCCGGTAGAGGTGCACGGCATGACCATTCATGAGGGCGTGCTGTGGTACGCGGACGCTGAGTCCTGCGACATAGGCCGACTTATCGTGGACATGCAGCCTCACTTTTAGCGCTGGAGCCGGCTCCACCACCGCGTTTTAAGAACTTTGGGATACCAGGAGAAAACGACTTGAAGGTTGTGGTGACTGGCGGCTCCGGCCGCGCGGGCGGGTACATAATCGCCGACCTGCTTAAGCACGGTTATGACGCGGTCAACGCAGACATCACTCCTCCACGCCCGGACAGCCCCGGCGTGAGGGCATCCGAAAAGACAGGAAAGGCTGTCCGGTTCCTCAGGACGGACACGACTGATTTCGGAGAGGTGACCGCTGCGCTCAAGGGAGCAGATGCAGTGATTCACATGTCGGCCATTCCAAGTCCCGTCAGCGTGCCGGAGCACAGGGTCTTTGCCATCAACATGCTCTCCGACTGGAATGTCCTGGAGGCTGCCGAGGTGCACGGCATTCGGAAGGTGGTCAAGGCGTCATCCATCAACGCGGTGGGCGCGGTGTTCTCGCACGGCATAGTGGAGACCGAGTACCTGCCCATCGACGAAGATCACCCGACGCGTGCTGAGGACGGATACTCCCAGAGTAAGTGGCTAGGCGAGGAGATGTCGGAGGCGTTCTGCCGCCGCCGTGACATGCAGATTGCCAGCATGCGCTTCCATGGATTGTGGGACAGGGCGCGTCAGAAAGAGTTTCGCAAGACCGGCGATAAGACGACCGTGACAGGCCGCCAGGCCATGCACTTCTGGGGCTGGGTGGACATATCTGAGGCGGCCCGTGCCACCGTCCTGGCATTGGAGAAGGACTGGACAGGCCATGAGGCGTTCTTCATAAACGCCACTGATACGACCCTGGAGATTCCCACAGAAGAGGCGCTGGCGGAGGCATACCCCAGGTCGCCGCTGCGAAGCGCGCTCCCGGGCTTCACATCGCCCATCCGCATTGAGAAAGCAAGGGAGGTCCTGGGCTGGGAGACTAACGTCTCATGGCGGGATGCCTGACACGGCATATAAACTGCCGAATCGCGCTGTATATCCGCAGCGCCTTGTACGTCGGCGGTGGCGCAGCTAACAACCAAATCAATCGACATGAGGACCCGGCTCTGCCGGGAGCGATAGAACTGACTGCATGACTTCAGCAATCCACCCCGTCCCCAAACATCGAGCGTCCCGCAGAGTCCTGACGGTGCTCGGCCCCATTGAGCCGGCAAAGGTCGGTGTCACGCTGACGCACGAACACCTGCTCATAGATTTCACCACGGTGTTGACGCCGCCGACGGAGGCCAGCCAGCGGAAACTCATGAATGAGAAGGTGTCCTTCAAGAACATTGGATGGGTGCGCTACAACTGGACGAGCAACGTGGACAACCTCCAGATACTCGACGAGGAGATATCCACGTGGGAGGCGAAGGAGTACTACAACGCTGGGGGGGCGACGATCGTAGACGTGACGTCCATTGGTCTTGCACGCGACCCAGTGGCGCTGGTGCGCATATCCCGTGCCACGGGCCTAAACGTGGTGATGGGCGCAGGGCACTACATAGACCGGACGCACCCGGAAGGCTTTGACGGCCTATCGGTTGACGATATCGCCAGGACGATTGTTCATGACGTGGACGACGGAGTGGGCAACACCGGCGTGCGCGCCGGGATAATTGGCGAGATCGGCTGCTCATGGCCGTGGACTGACGCTGAGCGGAAGAGTGTGCATGCCGGTGTGATAGCGCAGAGGGAGACAGGCGCTCCCCTGCTCATTCACCCGGGCCGGAACGACCGCGCCCCCCTGGAAATCCTGAACGCCATTGACGAGTGGGGCGGTGACCTTGGCCGCACCGTGATGGGCCATGTGGAGCGGACGATCTACGACCGCGGCATCCTGAAAGAGGTTGCAGCCACCGGCGCGTACTTGAACTTCGACCTGTTCGGCCATGACTCGTCGTACTACCCATTTGCGCCTGATTCGTATATGCCAGGCGACCACCAGCGCATTGACCAGATCGAGTACCTGATATCGGAAAGCAAGGCAGACCGCGTTCTGCTGGCCCACGACATCTGCTCAAAGCACCGGCTGAAGACGTACGGCGGCCATGGGTGGGACCATATCCTGACACGCGTGGTGCCGCGGATGAGGCACCGGAGCTTCACCGAGGAACATATCCGCATGATCCTGGTGGACAACCCGACCCGGATGCTGACTTTTTCGTAAACAGTCACTGACGAAGCTGCCCAATGTGGGCATACACCCAGCCGAAATCCCGCTCAACAGTGGTGATGGATTAGAACCGGCGCGGTTTCGCGGGCGTATTCTCGTGGGGACGCCGAGTGATCGTCAGCCCTGATACCACCTGAAGTGAGAAGTGATGAATAGCCTCATTAAGCGCGCTGCTGTGCTTTTTCTTCCAGTTGTTGCCCTTACGGCAATGGCTTGTGGCGGTAATGAGCCTGCTACGGCGACACCTCCGCCGGGGGGGCCGGAACTGGCACTGATCGCGGTGGGCCGTGACCTGGGGCTGGGAATCAACCGCGTCCCACTAGCCCTCATGCACAATGACCAGACACCTATATCAGACAGGGTTGAAGACCTCTCATTCTCGATTGAACACGTGGAGACAAGGGAGACCCAGCAGGTAACCGAGGTCACGTGGCGCGAGTGGCCCATCAGAGGCGGCGTTTACGTGCTGGAGCCGGAGTTTGACATTGTGGGGCCGTGGCAGGTCAAGGTCACGCTTAACGAAGATGGCCGCACGCTCTCAGGCGAAGCGGCGGTGATCGTAAACGAGAAGACGGCGACCCCAGCGGTGGGGGACCCGGCACCGGATGCCGTGACGAAGACTGGCGACACGCCGGAGGAGCTACGGCAGTTGACCAGCGCCATTGAACCCGATCCGGATCTTTACCAGGTCAGCCTGGGCGATGCAGTGAAATCAGGCGCGCCGGTTGTGGCGCTTTTTTCAACGCCAGCTTTTTGTCAGACGCAGACCTGCGGGCCACAGGTCGAGGTAGTGCAGGAACTCAAGGAACAGTTCAATGGACAGGCACACTTCGTGCACGTGGAGATCTGGGACAACCCGAGAGAGATGCTGGACACGGGTGATACTTCGGTAGGCGTGATCTCGCCCGCAGTGGAGGCCTGGGGGCTGCCGACGGAGCCTTGGACGTTCCTGGTGGACGAAGACGGCCGCATTTTCGCCAAGTTCGAGGCGTTCACCACCAAGGCTGAGCTTACGGAAGCGATGGAGGCGATGCTGGGCGCTTAAGCGCAGCTTTACGCAGTCGCGTAGCGGCCGGCACCCGAGCATCTCATTGGGATTTCTTTGGATCGGGCACCGGGGCCGTGAACGTGATCCTGGCGCCTCTGCCGGGGGCGCTGTCCACATCCATGCAGCCACCGTGAAACCGTAGCCGCCTGCCCAGGCTCACCAGCCCCAATCCAGTGGACGCCTCAGCTTCATTAGACAAGTCATGTGGATCAAAGCCGCGCCCGGCATCACTAACTGTGATGCGGACCAGGTCCGCATCACCTGCGTCCAAGTTCACAGAGGCTTCATCCACGTCAGCGTGCTTGACTACATTCAGCAGGGCTTCCCTGACTGCCTGGTAAAGCAGGTCCCGGATGTCCATGGATTCTGGCGATGCCTCTGTGCAGATGTTCACGTCCACCTTCAGGCCGAACTGCACTTCATCCCAATGGGCGAGCCATTTGAGCGCTTCTGCCAGCCCCTGCTCGTAAAGCACCTGTGGACTTAAATCGGCGGACAAATTCCGTCCGACGTCCATGGACTGCGATACAAGATCCCGCACCTCACGTATGGCGCCAAGCAGGTCTTCATTGTTTGGCTCTGCCAGGTCAGATTCAAGGCGGCTTAGACGCAGGTTTGCAGCTATCAGCAGTTGTTGCAAATTGTCATGGAGTATCCGCGACAGTCGTCTCCGTTCACGGCGTTCTGCGAGCCCAAGTTCCGAGGCCAGTTCCCGCAGTTGATCTGCCCGGGTATGCGCTTCCGCTGTGCGCTCATGGACCCGGCGCTCCAGGGTTTCGTTCAGGGACCTGAGATCCTCGACATTGCGCTTCTGTTCTGTCACGTCTTCGATGGCCATGAGGATCAACTGCAACTCGTCGATACGCCGGGCATTGATAACCATGCTCCGGTGGCCGATGCTCTCGAAATCATGTTCCACTTCGAAGCCGCTGAAGAATTCGTTGTCCGGGAGAACCTCCTCAAGGAGGCGCGCAGGTCAGGGATGTCCCACTGGCCGTTGCCCAGCTCGTACACCATCCTGCTTTCGGTCTTAGATGGCTCAACTTCAAAGAACTCGTAGAAAGAGTGGTTGGCCGACTTTACCCGCAGGTCGCTGTGCAGGACAAGCACGGCCTCCCGCACCGTGTCGAAAATGGCCTCGGCGTAGTGCAGGGCATTGCCTGATTCGTCCAGAGCTTGTTTGGCCTCATCCGGCCAGTCTTTTTCGTCTGCATCTGAAGGCATCCAACTTCCTCTGCACATAAGGGTTGACTGGTTGAGGGTGTCGTAGCGTGGGCATGGGGTGTGTTTAGGATACCCGCGCTTGCAACTGACGCGAGTTCGACCGGCAGTTGTTGTCATCTCACACCAGAGCGACCGTGATGTTGGGGCCGTCCTAGGCGTCATCCATCTCTACGATGACCAGCGTGCCATCCTCTTCCTCCCTGTAGGTGATCCTGACCTGTTCACCAGCGATTTGGTGCCCTGTGAGATGCGAGGGTGTGAAGTGCGGGAAGCGGCCACCTTCAAATGTCCACTGGCGGCCGTCTGCGTCACGGATAGTGAGGGATGAGAAGGAGTCGATGCCGGACGGTGTCACATCAACTACGTGGCCGGTGACACTTGGACCGGAGTCGCCACAGGCCATCGCCATCAACGCCACGGCGATGGCGGTTAGTGTCAGCCGCACGAACGAGTTACGAAAAGAAGTCACGGACGAAAATCCCTGTTGGTATGGGGGTCGCTACAGAATAACGGTCAAATGCTACTCCGCGACTTGATGGCTCCGACGCGCATCTAACGTTCATTGTGGCTCACAGACGAGATCTGGCCCATGCTTAGAAGGCTGACTCTGCAAAATTGGACCCGCCGAACACTTGCCCTGGCAGTTGCAGGCATGGCGGCAATGGCCTGCACTGCGACTGAGCGCTCGACCCCAACAGTAGCAGCAGAACCCACAGCAAGCGCTACAGGAACCTCCAACTGTTGTTGAAGGCATTCCAGAATCAAAGCTGAACGAACAGGAAGCAACCCTGGCCAGCAGGTTCCAAGGTGACGGATGGCAGACAGATTTCAGCAGAAGGACTGTGCCTCTGACTGAGATCGAGAACCTGTTGCCTCGTGACCGCATAACTCCTGTGGATGAGCCGAAGTTCGCCCCTGTTTCTGAAGCACCTGGATACATGCGCCCGGAAGAACCCGTCATATCTCTTGAGATCTAGGGTGACGCACGAGCGTACGCGCTGGCCATCCTGATGTGGCACGAGATTGTCAACGATACTGTTGGCGGCCGACCCGTGACCATCACGTTCTGCCCGCTGTGCAACTCGGCCATCTCTTTCGACAGAGTAGTGGACGGGCGTGAGCTTACTTTTGGCACCACAGGCAACCTCCGGCACAGCGACCTGGTGATGTGGGACCGGCAGACGGAAAGCTGGTGGCAACAGATCACCGGTGAGGCTATCGTCGGTGAGTTTGCTGGAACCCGGCTTGAACTGCTTCCGTCTGCGATTGTCGCCTGGGGAACCTTCGCTGAGCAGTTCCCGGATGGGAGCGTGCTGGACAAAGGGGGACGGCGCCGGGGTTTGCTGCAAGGGTGCAGCAGTGGCCGTCAGCGGTTTCCGCGGGTGCGGGAGTTCAGGCGCCGCCGGGGGCAATCGCCTCCAGCCTGCCCTAGCCGCTTGCCATAGCCAGCGCAACGACTGCGATGGCGGTCAACAAAGAGGAGCAATCCGTATCTCTCACACTCAATACTCCACACGAACGCGCCATCTGCCATCCCGGTGCTGCGCCGGGCCCTGCCTGCCCCTCGACCCCGACTGCCGTCCACGCGGGGATACGCACAGGGGCCGCTGATGGCTTCACATCCAGGATTAGGCAGCCGCCAGCCCGCCGACCAGTATCTCCAACGCCAGCCGCTCTTCCATGTCGCCGGTCTTGATCGCCAGGTCAGCGGCAAGGAGGCGCCGGTGGACATCGGCCAGGTATGCCTGCGGAAAGCGGCCAGATTGCCGAAGCGTCTTCTCAAGCGCGTACCTGTTTGTGAGGCCGATGCGCTGCCCTATCTCGTTGGCCGGAACGCCTGCCCTGCCGAGTTCGCCTGCCAGCAGCACCAGCCGCACCTGCCGGGCCAACAACAGGATTATTGATATGACTGTCTGGCCGTTTTCCAGCAGGCTGTACATTAGTCTGAGGGCAACTCCAGGCCGTCGTTCCAGCACGGCATCCACGGCAGCGAATACGCTCTCTTCACGGGCATCAGAAACCATATCGTCGACGTCACGCACAGTTACTGGGCGGTCTGGCGCGTAGAGGGAGAGCTTCTGAATCTCCTGGTCCAGGAGCCTGAGCTGCCCGCCGATCAGCCATGCGAGACGGGCCACTGCCTGGCGATCCGCTGCCACACCGTAGTGAGCGAAACGGTCACGCACCCACGCCTCCAGCGCCTGGCCGCGCGGGGCATTGAACTGCTGCACATCGGCCCTTGGCCCCGCCGCCTTCAGGCCGCGGCCGTTGTTGCGGAGCGGCTTGCGGTCAACAAATACCACCTCCGTGGTGGCAGGGATCTGCTGGAGCCCTTCGGAGAGAGCATCCCAGTCGGCCCCTAACGACCTGTCACGGGCATCGAGCCTTGTGAGCAGACCGTTGATTATCACCAGGCGGCGGTCGGCGAGGAACGGTACAGCAGAGGCGGCGGCCATGACCTCTCCCGACTTGAAGCTGCGTCCCTCGAAGGTGGTCGTGTTTGGGTCACGGACCTCTGGCGGCCCCGCAGACTCCTTCACGCGCCTGAGCGCCTGGGCTATCGAGAACTCGTCGTCGCCGTGAAAAACCCTTATCATGCCCATTCACCCGCCGCTTTTCGCGCAAGAATAGAAAATGAGGCTGGCACAGGCCGTATAATTAAAGTATCCAGAGGCTGGCCTGGTTCACCGTCGCCAACATCAATCATGCCCAGAATTATCTCAGCAATACTGCTTGTCATACCGTTCCTGAAGCTGGTGTGGAGGCTGGTGCTGGACCGGCGGGTCCCGTTCCGGCTGAAGAGCCTGCCGTTGATTGCGCTGGCCTATGTGCTGTCGCCCCTAGACCTTATGCCGGACATCCTACCAGTGCTGGGTCAGATCGATGACCTGCTGGTGGCAGCAGTGTTGCTCCTGGCGTTCGTGTTCAAGGTCCCGAGCGGGCTGGTGAACGAGTACCTGGCGCGAACCGGCCAACGCTCGAAGGCAAAGGGGAAGCGGAACGATAGCGAAGGCCCCACCATTGAGGGCCGGTATCGCTATGTGGACGCTGATTGAGAGTTACCCTTATCAGCGGCTCAAAAGCAATCAGCCTGTCGGTTCCAGTTGAATCCCTGACCAGCACCAGGATGCGCACCCAGTCATAACCTCGCAAGTACCTGTTGACCGTTCTCAGTGTCACGGCGCGCCGGGCCTGCCCGGCAGTCCAGCCTTGGTTGACCTGCGAACGCTTCCTTTTAATACGTAATACGAGCCTCTGTCGCGCCGCGCGTCATTTTTGGAAAGTTGACCTCATGAAGATTGGCATTATCGGCCTGCCCGGCAGCGGAAAGACGACTGTGTTCAACGCGCTCACTCGGGGGCGCGCTGAGGCCGGCGGCTTCGGATCAGCACGGGGGGCCAACGTGGGCATGGCTCACGTGCCGGACGAGCGCCTGGACCGGCTGGCGAAGATGTACAACCCCCGCCGGGTGGTTCCTGCCGAGGTCATGTATGTGGACCTGCCGGGCGTGCACAGCCAGTCTGCCGGCGACATTTTCAACGGCGAGGCTGTCGGTCAACTCCAGAAGGTGGACGCTCTGCTACACGTGGCCCGGGCGTTTCAGAACGACGCGGTGCCGCACATTGCAGGGTCCGTTGACTACAAGCGGGACATCGAAAAGGTTGGCTTCGACCTGCTGTTTGCAGACATATCGCTGATCGACCGGCGCATTGAGCGCATGACGGACGGGTTCAAGGCGCTGAAGACATCGGAGCGCGACGCGGTCCAGCGAAACATAGAGACGCTGCGAAAGATCCAGACGGACCTTGAAGCCGGTATCCCAATCCGGGACCGTGAGCCAAATGAGGCTGAGTCACGTGCGCTGAAGGACACGTTCCTTCTCAGCAGCCTTCCGTTGCTGGTGGCGGTGAATATAGGCGAGGAAGACCTGGGGCGTGCAAGGGAGATCGAGGCGGAGCTGGCGGGCATCATGCAGGGCAAGGGCACAGGCGGGGCGGTCATGTGCGGCCAGCTTGAGATGGACCTGGCACAAATGGACGAATCTGAGGAAGCAGAGATGAGGGCGGGGCTGGATGCAGGGGAGTCCGGCCTGAACCGCATGATCAGGCTTTCCTACGAGGTGCTCGGCCTAATATCGTTCCTGACCGTGGGCGAAGACGAGGTCCGGGCCTGGACAATCGAGGAAGGAACCACTGCTCCACGTGCCGCAGGGCAGGTCCACTCGGACATCGAGCGCGGATTCATTCGAGCAGAAACGGTCAGTTACGATGGACTGGTGACATCGGGCAGCCTGGCAGAGGCCCGCAAGAAGGGCCTTCTACGGCAGGAAGGTCGAGAATACGTCGTCCAGGATGGCGATGTGGTCAATTTCCTGTTCTCGGTTTAGTCTGATTTAATCTCCATCGCCAATGCGGCCCTCGTTGAGAGTCCACGAACGCGGCAGCACACAGGCAAAGCAGAAAGTTACGCACCATGGCAAATGAAGAACTGGGACGCATCAACCGGCCGGAGGCGGGCGACATACTGACACGCCGCAAGGTTTACGTGGTGCCCCTGGTGCATCCTGCGCCGGGCGCGCCAGAGGGCTTTGAGGAGAGGTTCGAAAAGTACTGGCAGGCCGTGGACAGGCAGGTGACGAACCTGGAGCAGCGGGCCGGCTCCGTAGCGAAGATATTCGTGGAGGGTGTCCCGGCATGGGGAGCGGACGGCCTGCTCATGGTGCAGCAGACCAACCCGCAGGCGCACCGGGTCATCAGGGACCGCGTTGAGGCCGGAGCGAAGTTTGAGTCGTTCGAGGATGAAGAGCTGTTCGGGCAGGTGGTGGACTGGGGCAGGTGCCTGCAGGTTGGGCTGATAAACAGGTCAGTGGCAGAAACCATCCGCGACAACTACATCAAGGCGTCTGAAGGGCGCCAGCGGCACCTCGAAAAGCGGCTTGCAGAAGGCATTGAAGAGGCCGAGGCAGCCCTGGTGCTGACGTCGGCGGACAACGTGAAGACGCCTGATGACGTGGAGCGGTTCTTCGTGGCGCCGCCGGAGTTGGATGAGCTTGAGCGGTGGATTCGCGATGTCAACGAGGCCATCCGCCAGTCAGAAGAGAGCGGTGAGCAGCCGGGACAGCCGCCGCAACAGGACCAGGACCAGGGCAACCGCCCGTCGAGCGCAGGCGGAGGACTGTGGACACCGGGAAGCCGCTGAGAAACGCAGCGGACCCGATGCCCGGCAGCGTGCACACGATAGGTCTCTACATACATATCCCCTTTTGCGAGACCAAGTGTCCGTACTGCGACTTCAACACGTACGCAGGCATTGAGAACCTCATACCCGGCTACCTGGCGGCGCTCGAAACAGAGATTGAGCGCTGGGGATTGCTGCTCAGTGCGCCCGCACTGGACACCGTGTTCTTCGGCGGCGGCACGCCTTCGTATGTGCCCTCCACAGGCATCGCCTCCCTGACTGCTGCCTACGGCCGCGCCTTCAACCTGGAAAGCAATGCCGAGGTGACGCTTGAGGCGAACCCGGACGATGTGACGAACGAGAAGCTGGCCGGATGGCTTGAGGCTGGGATCAACCGCCTGAGCATGGGGGTGCAAAGCTTCGACGATGGCCTGTTGGCGGCGCTGGGCCGCAGGCACACCGCGGACGATGCGGTGCAGGCGTTCAAGCGGCTCAGGGCGGCAGGGTTCGACAACGCCAGCATCGACCTGATGTTTGGCCTGCCATCACAGACCCTTGAGCACTGGGAGGAATCGCTGGACCGGGCGCTTGAACTGGAGACAGATCACCTGTCGCTATACGGCCTCCAACTTGAGCCTGGGACTCCCCTGGAAGCGGCGGTTCGCAGAGGCGATGTGCCTGAGCCAGACCAGGACCTTGCTGCCGATATGTACCTCTCCGCCATGGAACGCCTGGAACACGCCGGGTACCGGCACTACGAGATTTCCAACTGGGCAAAGCCGGGCCGGGAAAGCCTGCACAACCTGACGTACTGGCGCAATTCAGCCTACCTGGGTGTGGGACCGGGAGCGCACTCATCGCTGAACGGGTTGCGCTTCGCCAACATGAAGTCGCCGCGAGGCTATGTGAGGGCGATGGCGTCCGAGCCGCCGAAGGCCGACGGTGATCCTATCGAGGCCATGCGACTGGGCGGTCCTGTAGATTTCGTGGAGGAAACCACACAGGATATGGCCATCGGCGAGACCATGATGATGGGACTGCGGCTGGACTATGGCGTGAGAGACGAAGAGTTCAGGTCACGCTTTGGCCGTGGACTCAGCGAAGTATTTCCGACGCAGATCAGGGAGCTTACAGGCGTTGGGCTGCTTGAATCGGATGCGGAAGGGATACGACTGACCCGGCAGGGCCGTCTGCTGGGGAATGAAGTCTTCCAGCGGTTTCTGTCCGTAGACTAAGATTCGCCAGCCTATGCGCGCCTGGCAGTGGCAGCCTCACGACACTTGTCCCGCAGCTTGAACCGCCCACCAACAGGGGAATAGCCAAGTTGAACATTGACCCGTCACCTGACTTCCCTGCCCTCAGTGATGAGACAACCGGAGTTTGGAACCGCCTTGCCGATTGGTGGGACGACAAGATAGGCGATGGCAATTCCACTCAGGACCTGTTGGAACCCATTACCGAGCAACTGCTGGAACTGCAGCCCGGTGACGAGGTGCTGGATGTGGCGTGCGGTGCGGGCCGGTTCGCCCGCCGAATGGCGGCAAGCGGGGCGCGCGTGTTGGCCATTGACCATGCAGAGAAGTTCCTGGAGAGGGCCAGGAGGCGTACGACTGAACACGCAGACAGGATTGAGTACCGCAGGCTGAACGCGGCAGATTCAACCGAACTGGCATCACTCGGAGAGGCGCGGTTTGATGCCGCTGTCTGCACGATGGCGCTGATGGACATGGCGTCAATTATGCCTCTCATCTCGGTGCTGCCCCGGCTTCTGAAGCCGGGCGGAAAGTTCGTTTTTTCAGTAACCCACCCGGTGTTCAACTCCGGGACCGCCCGCCTGGTGGCCGAAGAGGAACTGCGGGACGGCATAATGGAGCAGGTATTCGGTGTAAAGGTCACCGACTACATGACCAGTTTTTCGTTCATGGGAGTGGGTATACACGGCCAGCCGGAGCCGCAGCACTATTTTCACCGGCCTGTCAGCGTACTGTTCAACACATGCTTCGAACGCGGATTCGCACTGGACAGGATGGAAGAGCCGGCACTGCCCAAAGATGCAAAGCCCACATCCATCCGGGCGCTCTCATGGAGTAACGTATCCAACATTCCTCACGTGCTCATAGCCCGAATGCGGCTGGCGTCGGCCTAAAGTTTGACTGGCACGTACGACACCAAACACAGGCCGATTCTTCGCCAACGCGAATACCTATGATCAAACCAGAGGCTATCTGCATCAATATACCATTGGCCGACTGAATCAATAGAGGTGATCGGGATGGGACGCATCAGATATCTATTGGCACTCGGAGCGTTGTCCGCTGCTGCCATATTCGTAGGGTGTGGGATTGAGGAGACATCACCCACCTCGACCACAGTGCCGGGCGCTCCAGCGATCACGCCGACGCCCATCAGCACACCGGGCTTGATGCTCCAGGAAATCCTGGCGAATGAAATGGAAGCGCCAGCCGAAGTTCATGCCGGCGAATTGCCGACACTTAGTCTCGCAATTGAGAACACTGGCAACTCCGAGCTTTCCCTATGGACCGCCCATGCGCCACATGATTTCGTGGTGACGACGGATGGCGGCACTGAAGTATGGCGATGGTCGCATGAAAGATCGTTTCCAGACATCCTGGAAAACCTGACCTTAAAGCCAGGCGAGAAGGAAGTGTACTGGGGAGAGTGGGACCTGACAGACAACCTCGGCGATCCCGTTCCGCCCGGCGATTACCTGGTGCATGGAGTCTTTGAGGCGTCCGTGACTGCTGATACACAGTGGCAGGCCACCCAGACAGCGCGACAGGAGTTGACTGTCAAAGACAACAACCTGGGGAGCAACCTTCCAGGAGGAGGTATGTTCACGCCCACACCCGTCACAACCACTCCGCAACCTACAAATCGCCCCTATTTAATATCGTCTGACCTGCAACCCGAACCCGGCGCCAGGGATGTGGCTCTCGAAAGTACGATCTCCGTCATTGTTTCGAGAACGGCGCCAACCGTTGAGCTTGAGTTGGAACCTGAAGCGAGAGTGGCGTCCCGGACTGAAGAGAGCGAGGGAGTGCCCGGGGTGAAATACACTTTCCACCTGGCAGAACCCCTGGATCCGTCGACCTACTACGCTGTCAAAATCACGATGGGTGATGAAGATCCGTCTTCCAGTGGGAATCCCACTCGTACCGTAACGTGGGATTTCATTACCGGCCCCGGCCCAGACGGCGAGCCGATCCGGGACTTCACCGTGGCAGAAGGAGTGACTGATGACGGGCCATGGCAATTGGTGGCGTTCCAGACCGCCAATGAGACGTGTATCGAGTTCCGCGTGTCAGACCCCGGATCCTTCGTCTGTGGCCTGACCGTGCCTGAAGATATTGGCATGATAGCGGCCATCGCCACGACTAACAGAGGCAATCCCACGACCGTGAAGTACGGGTTGACATCGAAGGAAGTCACTGCGGTTCGGGTAGACTTTGGCGATGCCCAAGGCAGCGTTGAAGTCCAGCCTGTGGATATAGGTTTTGAAATGAACTTCTACGCCATCCAGATTGAACCGCCACCCGGCGTGTTAGTGGGTCATCTCGTGGTTGTCAGTGCTGAAGGCGAGGAACCGGCAGAAATGCCTATACCTCTCTACACTCCATCACCACCAGGTCCGTAGAGCCAACCTCTGGCCATGCCCGGCCTCAACGGCTGCTCCTGAGAAACCGTTCTTTCGCTTCAGCGCATCACATACCCGTACCGCTGACCGTAAGTTGGCGAGCGGGTACCATCATGCAGGCTGCACGCACCGCTATACATCCACGAGGCGCCTTCACCATACATGTACGTAATTGGAACCGCCGGTCATGTTGATCATGGCAAGTCGACGCTCATAGAAACGCTCACCGGCATTGACCCCGACCGCCTGCGCGAAGAGAAGGCGCGGGGCATGACCATTGAACTGGGATTCGCGTGGCTAAAACTGCCCAGCGGCCTTGACGTGAGCATCGTCGATGTACCGGGCCATGAGAGGTTCATCAAGAACATGCTCATGGGTGTCAGCGGCATTGACCTGGCCCTGCTGATAGTAGCCGCCGACGAGGGAGTGATGCCCCAGACGCGGGAGCACCTCGCCATTCTTGACCTGCTGGATGTGAAGCGCGGGATAGCTGTCCTGACAAAGTCGGCCCTGGTGGATAGCGAGTGGCTTGAGCTTGTATCTGCGGAGGTTAGCGAAACACTCGAGGGCACGTCGCTGGAGGGCTCACCTGTACTGGCCGTCTCGGCCGAAGAAGGCCTGGGACTGGATGCGCTAATGGCCGAAATCGATAGCGCCCTGGACGGCGTGGCCGGGCGGCCGGACCTGGGCAGGCCGCGCCTGCCTGTCGACCGGTCCTTCACCATGTCCGGCTTTGGCGCAATTGTCACCGGCACGCTGGCAGACGGCCGCCTGCGCGTTGGGCAAGAGGTGGAAATTCTGCCCAGGGGGCTTCGCGCAAGGGTCCGGGGGGTGCAGACGCACAGGACGTCAATTGACGAAGCGCTGCCCGGGACGCGGGTTGCTGTAAACCTGAGCGGCATTGAGCATCACGAAATCTCCCGTGGCGACGTGGTGACGATCCCACGCTGGCTCAAGTCAACGGACGCCTTTGATGCGACGTTCAGGGTCATTACAGGCGCGCCCCGCCCGGTCAAGCACAATCACCGGGTCACGCTGCACGCCGGGGCGCGGGAGATCGAGGCAACGGTACGGCTGCTGGAAAAAGACAGGTTGCTGCCGGGAGAATCAGGCTGGGCGCAGATAAGGCTCCTGGACGCTGCACCCATCGTCAAGGGTGACTTGTTCATCATCAGGGATACGGAGACCACCCTGGCAGGCGGACGTGTCCTGGAGACGGACGCCCGGAGGCACCGGCGCAACCATGGGCCTACCCTGGAACGCCTGGAGCGCCTTGCACAGGGCAGCGGGCAGGATGTGCTGCTCAGTGCGCTTGAGAAGTCGGAGCCGGCGGGCATCGACGCCCTGTCACGCGCTGCAAACACGTCAGCGGCGGAGGCCCTGGAGTCCATGGAAGGGCTGGTGATCGAGGGGCTGGCTGTGCGGCTTGGCGCGGAAGCCAACGCAATCTTTTATTCCGCCGCTGGCTGGTCGGCGCTTGAATCCGCCGCTACGGAGGCCCTCCGTGAATACCACGCCCAGTTCCCGCTGCGCACTGGGATGCCGAGAGAAGAACTGCGCAGCCGCCTGAAACTCAAAGCAGCGGTGTTCAACCATGTTGTGACGGCCCAGGAACAACGGGACGTGCTGGTTTCAGACGCCTCCTACGTTCGCCTGCCCGGCCACGACCCAAGGCTGTCAGATGAACAGGAGCGGGAGGCGCAGCGTTACCTGGCGATGCTGGCCTCAGACCCGTTCTCGCCGCCCACGGACTCGCCCGCGGACCCTGAGGTGGTGCAGGCGTTGATCGACCAGGGAAAGGTGGTCCGTGCCGCTGAAGACGTGGTGTTTCTCAAATCAGCTTACGACGAGGTGCTGAAGAGAGTGAAAGAGCATGCACAGGCCAGCGGTGAAATCACGATTGCCGACATGCGGGACATGTTTGGAACCAGCCGCAAGTATACGTTGGCGCTATTGGAGCGGCTGGACCGTGACCAGGTTACACGGCGCTCAGGTGATGTCCGACTGTTGCGTTAGGCAGTAGCGTTGCCCGTACGAGGCGTTGAGGTCTTAAAGGCAGCCGTCCGTCGGGTGGGCGGTCAGTCCAGCCCGTGCTCGTCCAGCCACTCGTCGCTGATTCCGAAGTAGTGCGCCACCTCGTGCACAACTGTCGAGCGTACCTGTTCCACCAGTTCCTCCTGTGTGTCGCAGTGGTCTTCCAGTGGACGTTGGAAGATGGTGATCTTATCCGGGGCGACGAAGCCGTAGCCCTGCCTGTGAGTCAGCGGAATTCCCTGGTACAGGCCGAATAGAGTTTCGCCGGGACCAAGGCCGTTCTCGATCAACTGCTCCCTGCTGGGACGGTCTGCCACCACCACGTCCACGTTTTCTATACGGTCCCAGAACTCTTGCGGGAGACCTTCAAGTGCCTCCCGTACAAGGTCTTCGAACTCTGAACGGTTGATCCGGAGCAATTCGCCCTCCAGAAGGCACGGCTGGCCTCGCATCTCGCTTGAGAAAATTATTTCTCCAACGAGATGCCCCTGCCGTTAAGCGGTGACCCCTGCTTCAGTCCGGATGGCCTTCAGTGCGTCAACATTGGGTTTGTCAGGGCCTTTCTTGTCAGCGCCCGGCACCTCAAGGTAAAAGGGCACGTTTTTGAATGCCGGGTGGCGCATGACGTTCAGGAAGCCCTCTTTGCCGATCAGGCCGTCGCCGATGTTGTCGTGACGGTCCACCGCAGCGCCCTTTGACTTCATTGAATCATTCGCGTGCACGGCGGCCAGCCGGTCCAGGCCAATCTCGCGATCGAACTCATCCATGGCCGCGTTGAGTCCGTCGCTGTCAACGACGTCGTAACCGGCAGCCCAGACATGCTGCGTGTCCAGGCACACCGCAAGCCTTGGACTGTCCACGGCCTTGATTATCCGGCCAAGGTCGCTGAATTTTGAGCCGATATGGTCCCCGGAGCCTGCGCTGGTTTCCAGCATCAGGAGTGCATCACCGGGAGCGCAGTCGAGCACTCGCTGAACGCCGGTCACAAACTGATCGAACACACCATCAAATCCCTGGCCGCGGTGACTGGCCGGGTGAAATATCAATCCCAGGGCGCCAAGCTGCCCAGCGGCACGCAGGTGCAGCCCAAGGGAATCGACGCTTCGTTCATATAGCGCTTCGTCTGCTGCGCCCAGGGCAACAAGGTATATGGCGTGCAGAACGGTGGCCCCCATGCCTGCCCGTTCGATCTCAGACCTGAAACTCTCGGCTGCCTCATCCGTGATCGGCTTGAACGCCCAGGCACGGGGTGAGGAAGCAAAAACCTGGATGCATTCAGCACCGATTTCCTCTGCCCTTGCTACGGACTTCTGAACTCCGCCGGCTGTGGAAACGTGTGCGCCAATAAGCATGTGGTGTCATCTCCGCAAGGCCCGGCGCGTGAGCCCCGGCCAAGTGTC
The DNA here is from genome assembly GCA_040878005.1 of Dehalococcoidia bacterium. Classification (GTDB taxonomy): domain Bacteria; phylum Chloroflexota; class Dehalococcoidia; order Lucifugimonadales; family Lucifugimonadaceae; genus JBBDMW01. The sequence goes on along the minus strand of JBBDMW010000008.1, from coordinate 8,823 downwards.
ATGTGTGCCGGACGCGATACACCGGCCGACTCAAAACGAGCCTGCCGATGTTACGTGAGCCGACGGTTTACTGCGAGCGCGGCGGTCAGGCTGACTCTGCGGTGGCGCGCCTGGGCCGCCTTGGCATGAACCGGCTCAACTCACCCGACTCCCATGCAACCAGTATCTGTGCTGCGATGAAGATGGAGCTGTAAGTACCCACTGCCACACCGGTCAACAGGACCAGGAGGAAGTCTCTCAGCGACGCCCCGCCAAACAGGAGCATGGCCAGGATAACGATCATGGTCGTGATGCTGGTGGCCAGCGACCGCACAATGGTTTCATTGATGGACAGGTTGACCGTGGAGCGGAAGGGCCTGCCGGGCGCCAGCGTCACATTCTCACGGATGCGGTCGAACACCACGATGGTGTCGTTCACGCTGTAGCCGATGACCGTCAGGATGCCGACGATGAAAATGGCATTGACTTCCGCATTTATGGCAACGCCCAGGACGACAAAGACACCCAATGCGATGAGTACGTCATGCAGCAGGGCCACCACGGCAGCGACGGCATATCGGAATGAATTTGGCACCGCCCGAAACGCGTACATGATGTAGAGCATCACGAATATCGAAGCAACCACGACAGCAGTGATTGCGTTCTGCACCGTGTCGTCAGCAACCGACCGCCCAACCGTGGTCAGGTCGAGCGTGATGGGCGGTGCACCCGTAAGTTGTTCCAGGGCATCATCCAGACGCTCCTTATCGCCTTCGCCAAGCTCATTGGTCCTGACAAAGTACTCGCCGCCACCCAGGTTTTGCACCACGACGGTATCCTGGCCCGCTTCTATGAGGGCAGCCCGCACTTCAGCGGTGCCTGGATCTGCGTCCGTGAACTCGTAGGTGATGCTGGTGCCGGCAACGAAATCGATGCCAAGGCGCAGGCCAGGAGCGAACAGCACCACGATGGACAATGCCACCAGGATGGCCGATATACCGAGGAATATCCTGCGCTTTCCAACGATATCCATCAGGCCTGGCTCCCAACTGCCGATTCCGGCGCCGCAACGTCTTCAACCGGGACGAACAGGCCGGAGCGCCTGCCGATGGGGCTGGCTGCTACCAACCTGAGCAGCACACGACTGACGAAGAAAGCGGTGAACATGCTCAACAACACGCCGACTACCAGCGTCAGGGCAAAGCCCTGCATGATACTGGTGCCGAACCGGTCGCCAAACCAGAAGAGCACGAACGCCACGATGATGGTCGATATGTTCCCGTCCCGGATAGATGGCCAGGCCCGGCTGAACCCGTGGTTGATGGCAGCCAGCAGCCCCCTGCCGGAGCGCAACTCTTCTTTCGTGCGCTCGGCAATCAGTATGTTGGCGTCCACCGCAAGACCAAGCGAAAGGATGACAGCCGCGGCACCGGCCAGCGTGAGTGTTACCGGGATGAGCTTGAAGACAGCGAGCAACATCAGTGTGTAGACGATCAGTGACGTGGCGGCCACCACACCAGGCACCTTGTAGTAGCTCACTACGAACAGCAGCAAGAGTGCCAGACCAACGCCGCCTGCAACCAGGCTCCGGCGGAGGGAGGTTTCTCCCAGCAGAGCATCAACACTACGCTCCTGCAGCAGCTCGAGGCTCACTGGCAACGAACCTGAACGGAGCTGGATAGAGATGGTCCTGGCGCGCTCAGGCGTGAAGTCCTGGCCGGAGATGATGGCACGTCCGCCGGCTATACCACCAATGTCCGGATCGACTCGCGGCGCCACCAATTCCTGTCCGTCCAGGTATATGGCGAGCAGGTCGCCTGTGCGGGAGATTCGGTCGGTTACCCGGAAAAAGGCGTCTGCGCCTTCGTTATCGAAGACAATAGTCACAATTGGCTGACCGCTTTCATTAACGCTGGCGAAAGCATCTTCGAGATTATCCGGGTCAATGTCTGTTGCCTGCTCGGTGTAGTACTCCGGATTGTTGCAGCGCTCAGCCGCCCACTGATCTTGAGTGAGTCCGTCCGGCGGCCATTCGACATCGGGCGATGGCGGCGAAACGGGCGCGCAGACACGCTCGCGAAACTCCAACTGAGCCGTGGAGCCAATAAGGGCCTTGGCCTCTTCCACACCGCCACCGGGGGTCCACTGGACTATGCGGCCAAAAGGCTCCAACCCCGCCAGATCGCCCACTTCCTCAAGTCCCTCCCGGATTCGGTCGACCTCAGAGGGAATGGGATTGCCTTCCTCGTCGAAACCAGCCTCCTCAAGGTTGAAGAGAGTCACCTGGTAGAAGCCCTCATCAAGCTCTTCAATCTCCACCTCATCACGGCCGATGTTAGCGAAGACCTGCCGGACGTCCTCTATGGACGGAACCGTGGTTTCAGGCTCAGGCGTGGCAGTGGGCTCTGGTTCCTCCGGGTCAGGAGTGGCTGTGGGACCAGGTTCGGGGGTGGCCGTTCCGTCAGGCTCAGGCGTGGGAGTGGCGTCGGGGTCCTCCACCGGCTCCGGAGCGAACAAGATCCCCATGGTCACGGGGAAGTGCTCTTTCGCGGCCTGCCTGTAACGCTCCGCATCCCCCGGAGTTACGACATTCCCGTTTTCGTCAAGATCCGGCGGCTCCAGGCTATCCAACTGGGCAATCAGGACGAGTTGGTTCTCACGGACATCCTGCGTGACAGCGGCGTCTTCTCTGCCAAGCTCCTCGACGAAGAACTGCTCGAATCCATCCTGGCTGACCGTGTTGCCAGAGAACATGGCAGTAATGCTGGCGCCGCGCAGTCCAGGCATCTGAACCAGGATGCGATCCGGGGGAGTGCCAAGGAGCTGAACGGTTGGCTCACTGACGCCGAACTGGTTGACGCGGCTTTCTATAATGCGCCGGACGCCCTCCATGTCCTCTGCGGTCGGGGGCTCGCCATCCTCGGTCTCAACTCTGTATACGAGGTGAGTCCCGCCCTGGAGATCCAGGCCCAGGCTGAGGCCGAACACGCTATCTTCGTTGCCCCTGGCAAACCCGCCTATATCCAGCCGTGGAATAAACAGGATGGCAGCGCTTAGGGCTACCAGGACGCTGATGAAGATCAGCCCCCTGAACTGTCTCGACAAACTTTATTTCCTCACGCGAAAAGCGCCGCTAAACCAGGCGGCGCAGGTATTCAAGTGCCTCGTCCCTAGTCTGGACGAGGCCCGCCGACTCAGCTTCTCGCAGCGCAGAAAGGAGATGGCCAACCTTTGGGCCGGGGTCCAGTCCCAACTCGTCCATCACCGCATTGCCATCCAACAGTAAAAACGGCCTCGATTGCCGGGGCGAATCGAAGCCGCGGGCAAGTATAGCACCTATCATTTCCGAATAACGTCGCCATTCCAGTACGTCTAAAGCCGGTCCGCGCGCTGCAAGGTAGTCAGCCATGTTCAGATAAAGCGTATCCAGTGCGACCGGGCCGACATCCCGGAAGTATCTGAACACCGCCCGTCCGGTTGGCGATTTGCTTTTACCACTCATCTGCCCGGGCCGGAGATGGCTGCGTACCATAACGGATACGTGGGAAATCGTTCGCCGGCTGCATCTGAGACGGGCCAATATTGAGGAAACCATCTCCTCACCAAGCTTGTGGTGGCCCAGGAAGCGCATGCGGCCACTGTTGTCCACGGTCTTGCACCGCGACTTGGCAACGTCATGCAGCAGCGCAGTCAGCCTGAGCAGCGTGCGGCGGGTCTGTCCGTCTGAAATTACTTGATCAAAGTAGCCATCCAATTCAGGCCGCCATGGAACGGGGTGAAGCGCATGGCCTGTTCCTGGCTCATTGGACTGACCAACGGCTCCGGCTGCGCCCTGACCGTGTCCTGTGTCCGTGTCCTGCCGCATATTTTCCGTTTGAACTGACCCTGCTGCTGTTGCCCTGATCTGCTGGAGGGCGAACGGGTGCGCCGATTCCGCCGCTCGCAGCACGAGGTCCACCATGCCGACAGCTTTGACATTGTGGGTGAACACGTCCCAGTAATGATGGTTGGCCGGCTGTTTCACGCCCCGGCCCGCAACGACCTCCGGAAGCACCACATCCAGCAGCCCTGAGTCGTCCATCATCTCCACACCCCGTTCAGCCGCGGGCGTGGCAAACATGGCAAACAACTCGTCACGCACCCGTTCGGGCGCTGTGTCTTTCAGCCGCGTTGCATTCCGCCTGATCACGTCCCTGGTCGCCTCCTCCATGGCCAGGCCGAACTGGCTCGCCAGCCGCGGCGCGCGGATGAGCCGCACGGGGTCGTCGGTCATTGAGGAAGGGCTGACCATGCGAAGGAGACCGGCGCGCAGGTCAGCGAGGCCATGGTGAGGATCTGCCACAGCTTCCGCCGCAGCGTCCGGCCACCGGTCAACCGGCACGGCCATGGCGTTGACTGTGAAGTCCCGGCGGGCGAGGTCGGTAAGTAAATCTCCCCTGTCCGAAGATATGTCGACCCATATATCGCCCCTCGCCTGACGGGGCATTAACCTGGCATGGCCCCGCTCACGGTCCATCACCACGGAACGCGCACCCAGGCGGGAAGCCAACTGTTCTGCGAAAGGCAGAGCGGGGACATTCACCGTCACATCGACATCAGACGGCTCGCGGCCGCTCAACAGGTCACGCACGGCGCCACCCACGACGTGCGCATCCACGCCCGCGTCGCGCAGGGCAGCGAGAACCTGGGTTACAAACGGGGTCATGACAGCCACACTAAGGCGCCGCTAAGCGCCGGGCAGCAGAAGTGAGGGTGGTCGGACGGTGCAAGCTCATGAGTTGTGATACTCGGCCCGTCACTCCGAGGCCATCGAAATGCAGCCACTATCGTCAGCGTACGTTCCTATGAGGTTGACACCGCCTCAATGGCCGTGCGATTCCCTCTCACCTTCATTCGAGTTGCTGGAGCGACCATCTTTATCAAGCAGCACACCGCCGTTTATCGCGGGGTCATCAGAGTGAACCCTGGTGCGCCCGGCACCGGTCGAAAGGTTGTAGGACAGATCGCTGCGTAATGATTCCGAGCGAACCTGGCTCAGGCTTGCACGCGCCGTGAGGACTTCAACCTGCCCGTCGTCATCTTCATTTGAGTGATCGGCATGCACCTCGTAGTCCACATCGTGCATGTGCGGCTCATCCGTCTCCTCGCCCAGCTTCCTGAGTTTTTCATGGGCCTCAAGGTGATCCATGTAAAGGATGCCATTTAGATGGTCCACTTCATGCTCTATGGCCTGGGCCAGCAACTCCTCTGCTGTGACGCGAAACTTGGAGCCATGCTCATCAAGCGCACGGGCCTTCACCCTTACCGACCGGGTTATCAGTCCCACATATCCCGGGACGCTTAGACAGCCTTCTTCGATTTCCCGCTCGCCTTCGCGCCTGGTGATCTCAGGGTTGACCCATGTCTGTGGGTCCTCCTCCGGCATCTGCAATACGATCAGCCGTTTAAGAATCCCGACCTGGTTGGCGGCGAGGCCGACGCCACCAGCTTCCTGCATTGTTTCGATCATATCGCGGGCAAGCTTCCGAACGGCCTCATCCACCGTCCGGATGGGGCGGGCTTTCTTTCGGAGTATGGGGTCAGGAACTGTGCGTATTTGAAGAATTGCCATTAATACATTCTCGCGCCGGTGTCACAGCAAGGTTTCATAATAATGACACCGGGTCTACGTCTGTAATCCATCCACGGCCCACCGGAGCCATGTCCAACAGGGCTTCGGGGCGCGGCCCCTTGAGCACTATGTGCCACCGGTACATGCCGCGCACGCGCAGCGGGAACGCAGGAGTGGGGCCGATGACCTCTACTGATGTCTCGCCGCTCACCGATTGCTCATGCCTGAAGGCTTTCGCTGCTTCAACCGCCGTGCCCTGGGCTTCGACCGGGTCGGGGTCTGTATACATGAGCCTAATGAGACGGGTAAAAGGCGGGGAGGCATACCTGGAGCGCAATTCTATCTCAGTGCGGTAAAACGCTTCATAATCCTGGAGGGCCGCGGCACGAATGACGTAGTGCTCTGGCTGAAACGTCTGCATAAGCACCTGGCCTCCCTGCCTGCCGCGCCCTGCCCTCCCGGCGACCTGTGCGAGTACCTGGAAAGCACGCTCGCCTGCCCGGAAATCCGGCACGGCAAGTCCCGTATCCGCCGACACAACGCCTACCAGGGTGACGGCCGGGATGTCGAGTCCCTTTGCAACCATCTGGGTGCCTACAAGCACCGTGGATTCTCCACTCTCAAAACGTTCCATGATGTCGATGTGGTCTTTGGCCGTGCGCGCTGCATCGCTGTCCCACCGGATCACATTGACACGCGGGAAGTAGTCGAGCACTGCGTCGGCAACAGCCTGGGTTCCCGGGCCCATCCGGCGCACCTGCGCGCCGCCACATGCAGGGCAGGCACGTCCCGCCTGCACACTGTAGTTGCAGTAGTGGCAGACCAAGCGCGCCGGTGATCCGTCACCTGACGCGTTGTGGTACGTCAGGGAGGTATCGCAACGGCGGCACCCCCGGACGGCGCCACAATCGCGGCACTGCACGAATGAAGCAGCGCCTCGACGGTTCATAAAAAGGATCACGCGCCCGCCTGCAATGAGCGAGTCTCGCATCCCGTCGATGAGTGGCCTGCTGAGCATGTGGATGTGCCCGGCCCGCAGTTCATCGCGCATGTCTATGATGCGGACGCCCGCGTGGCCGATGCTTGCGGGGTCTGTCTCTGAAAGACTCCCCGGCGTTGTACGGCGCGGGAGGCGCAACAGGCGGTACTCGCCGCGCTCAGTTCGGCGGAACGTGATGAGGTCTGGCGTGGCGCTGCCCGCCACCAGGGCCGCCCCCGTCTCACGGCAAAGCTGCTCGGCAACATCACGGGCGTGGTAGCGGGGCGACTGGTCATGCTGCTTGTATGTCCACTCGTGCTCTTCGTCGATCACCACCAGGCCCAGGTTGTCTATCGGAGCGAACACGGCGCCGCGGGAGCCCAGCACAACCGGATAGTCACCCCCCCGGACACGCCACCACTGGTCGAACCGTTCGCCGTCTGACAGGCCGGAGTGAAGCAGAGCGACCTTGCCGGGGAACCTGGACGCAAATCGCCGGAGCGTCTGCGGGGTCAGCGCTATCTCCGGCACAAGCACGAGCACACGTTTTCCTGCGGCAACACAGGCTTCAGCCGCCTGCAGATATACCTCCGTCTTTCCGCTGCCTGTGATGCCAAACAGCAGAAAACGTGCTGGATCAGCACTGGCCTCTGTTGCAGTGACGGCCGCAACGATTGCTTCTATGGCCCCTGCCTGGGCGGGCGTTGGCTCAAATGGGAACTGCTGTTGCACTGCGTAGTGTCGCAAGGGGTCACGGTCCATATGCACCCGTTCCAGCCGGGCCAGCCCGGAGTCGAGCACCGCCTTTACGGCGGCAGGGCCAAAGCGTTTTGCGAGTCGGCTGCGCGTTTCACCGGGAGGGTCTGTCGCCAGCCAGTCCAGAAGTTCAGCCCGCCTCTGGGACCTGCCGCCCCTGTGGTCATCTGCTTCCGCACGCGCCTGTTCTGCAGGCACGGCCAGCACCACGATGTCCAGGTACTGGGCGCTGATACGCGGCCGTTCCCACTCTGCCGTGGCGGCCAGGTACCCGCGGCGGACCAGGCGATCCACCACGGCGGCGCCGCCGCGGCCCAGCCGCCTGGCCAATCGGTCCTTCCTTATACGCCGATCTGCCGACGCATACTCAAGCGCCCGCAGATCGCGCGGCTTCAAATCTCCCGTGGCGGCTTCAGGCGCCCTGGCGCGGGTGATCCAGTGGCGAAGCCGCGTCTGTGATCCCGAGGGAAGCATCATGGAGCAGGCCGCATAAAGCGTGGACCGGTAATGTTCAGCTATCCAGCGAGCGACCGCCAGGCGCTGCGGGGAGATAAACGGCCCATCGACAACCCGCTGCATAATCGGGCGGGTCTCCTCCACTGGCGACTGCTCTACAAGGCCGAACACGACTCCCTGGATGGTCCGCGGCCCAAAGGGAACCCAGACCAGGTCGCCTGGCACAACGGCCATGCCTGGCGGCGCCAAGTAGGTAAAGGTACGGGCGTGCGTATCGGGGAAGTCAACGGCGACTTCAGCAAACATTCAAGAGGCCTGCCTCAACGAGATGGGAAGATTTTGCCCAGGAGGCAGACCGATGATAACCGGAGCATCGGCAAAGTTCAGCCGCACCTGGCAGCGGCCGAACTTCAACATGAACCGACCGTCGGCTGTTATCCCACAGGAAGGCGGCTGATAGCCGCCACGCAAGCGTTAGCGGCGCTCTTTGATGCGGGCTTTCTTGCCTGTAAGGCCGCGGAGGTAGAACAGGCGGGAGCGGCGTACCTTGCCGCGGCGCACGTTCTTGACGGACTCGATCATGGGCGAGCAAAGCGGCAGTATCCGCTCCACTCCCACGCCGTAAGATACGCGCCGGACCGTGAAGGTGGCGCCCGGCTGCGGCACCTTGCCTTTCCTGTGTGAGCCGACGATCACGTTGCCCTGGAACGCCTGCACTCGCTCACGGTCACCCTCACGGATGAACAGGTTCACGGTAACCGTGTCACCCGGCTGGAACTCGTCAATGGAGTCCTTCGGCTTGAAGTCTACTATCGTGCGCGCGTCCATAACGTTCTTGTTCCTCTGGGCCGAATTGCCAAGGCTCTGGCGCGAAAAGGCGCCCGGAGGCGCCCATTGCCGGAAGTTTACGAATATCTGCACCTCATTTTACTACCCGTCTTAAGCTGGCGGCAACTACGCTAACCCCAAGGCCCGTACATAAGCACAAACGGTAACCCGAGCGTCAGGGCCAGTTATTTGTTTATGTAGCATGCGCTCCACA
>JBBDMW010000007.1:0-8032 GCA_040878005.1 Dehalococcoidia bacterium | reverse complement strand
GTGTGGCAGGCAACGGCGTATGCGGTGCTGCTGGGTTTCTCCCTTGGACTGCTGCTCAACAGTCTGCTGTCGATCTGGCCGTCCTACTTTGGGCGCGCCCACCTGGGCAGCATCCGCGGTGTTGGGCAGTGGTCCACGATGGTCGCTGCCGCGATCGGCCCGTTGCCGTTGGCCATTTCCCGCGACGTGACCGGGTCGTTTGGCGCGGGGCTGTTGGTGCTGGCGGTTTTGCCGATCCTGTGCGGCTTGGCGGCGCTGGCGGCGACGCGGCCGAAGGATGGGGCGGAGGGTTAGGTTTGGGCCTTCTTGGCTCTTTGTTTTCCTCTGTTCTTGTTTGGTTTTTGGCGCGGTTGTTTATTTGGGTTGGTGGGGGTTTCTCGTGTTGGCGAGGTGGCGCGTTGGCGGCGACTGGGTTCCCGCCTCCGCGGGAAAGACAGGTGGGGGGTGAGTCGTGGTGGCTGGAGTGGGACGCCCAGGAGGGCGGCCACGCAGGGCCGCCCCTACTTGGTGGCAGGCGGATGTTTGTGGCCGCCTGCGGCGGCCATGTGCCCCGCACCCGACCGGGTCTCTCCGCTCCGGTCGAGACGACATTGTGGTAAGTGTTTCGTGGTGGTTGAAGTGTATCGCCAAGACCCCGCCACACCAGGTCTCTGGTTTGTACTTGCTTCGCTCGACCCGCTGTCGCGGGTACCCCGACTCTTCGAGGCTCCGGTTTTTACTTGCTTCGCTTCGGACAATGGGCGGCTCGGGGTTCGGTCGAGACGACATTGTGGTGGGGTAGTTGGAATGGGTGGTTGGTTGTTTGGATGCGCGAGGAGAGATCCTTCGCTTTGCTCAGGATGACACTGCGGTGGTGGCTGGTTGATGATTGGGGCGGGTCGCCAAGACCCCGCCACACCGGGTCTCTCCGCTTCGGTCGAGACGACATGGTGGTGGGCGAGATAAATAGTTGGCCAAGGTTACTCAAGGGCTGACGGATAGTTCTTGGGCGGCCTGGTGGGCTATGGTCAGGCGTTTTGTGGGGTTGCCGCGGTCTTCGAGGGTCCAGGCGGCGGAGAGGCCGGAATAGGCGAGGACCCATTGTAGGAGGCGGGTTCGGTGGAGGCCTGCTGCATCGGCTATGACTGTGGCCTGGCGGGCGAGGCGGCCGGGTGCGGCAGCGGTTTCGAGGTCCGGGTTGGAGAAGATGTTTGCGAAGTCGAACCCCCGCTCGCCGACGAGGCGCTTGGGGTCTATGGCTACCCAGCCGCGCGGGCCGGCGTCGAGGATATTGCCGTGGTGGATGTCGCCGTGCAGGACGACGATGTCTTGCTGGGTTGCGAGCAGTTCACGTGCGGTCGCGGCTGATTGCCGCAGGATGCCTCCGTGTTTGGCGGCTGCGGGTTCGAGCTGCCGGAACCAGCGCGTGAGGGGGGTCAACTCCGGAGGCGGACGTTCGCGTGGCGCATGGAGGCGGGCGGCGACTTTGCATATGATGCGGCTGGCTTCGTCGTCACAGCCATTGCGCGCCATATCTGCCAGCGATGCTTTGCCATCGGCGCGCTCCATGAGGAGGGCGTCATCGTCGTGCTCCAGCACGCGGGCTGCACCGTCGCCGTTCCACCAGGCCATGAGCAGGCCGCCCCACCGCTCCTCCGGCTCCCGTGCAATTTTCAGCATGCAGGGCATGCCTTCGCGACGCACGGGGAGCAGGCTGCTGCTGTGGGTGACGATGGGCTCACCGTCTGGCACCAGGTTCCAGCGGTCGAGGCAGTCGTCGAAAATCACTCCACTGGAACCTCCACGGGGTCCGGTATCCATGTGACCTCCCACATGTGGCCATCGGGATCAGTGAAGTACCCGGAGTACCCCCAGGGATTGTCCTTCGGCGTGGTGGGGGAGGCTCCGGCGGACCTGGCGCTTTCCAACACAGAGTCGACTTCTTCACGGCTGCTGGCGAAGTAGCTCAGTATGCACTCGGAGATGCCAGGCTGTGCCGTTGACTGGTCAACGAAGCCAGCAAATCCAGCGAACTCAGACCGGGAGATCAGCACCAGGTACAGGTCGCCGGGAAGCTCAAACGCGACGTGGTCCTGTTCTCCGGCCATGCCTTCAGCAGGCATACCAAGGCCATCACGGTAGAAAGCAAAGGATTTTTGCAGGTCGTCCACCGGCAGGGTAATGCAGTTGATGGTGGGCTTCATGGCTTCCTTTCCCTGGCTCCTCTTTGGCTCCTCTTTCCAATTCTCCCACGCGGGCTGTTGGGTCGACGCGAGGCGAGGCGGTCCAGACGGATCGCTCGCGCCGTAAAGCGTAGCACTCAACGGCATTTTTACGAATAACAGGCGTTCACTTTTGTAATGGCGCGCAATCGTGGGTCATTTCACCCATTCGGGTGGTTCGGCGCCTGCCGCGTCGTACGAACATGCCGCGTCTCCCGACACACCAACCTGTTCATCAGAAGCACCAACTTCTGTCGGCAAGGGCTTCGCCTAACCACCTCACAAGCTCCTCACAGGCTGAACCGCCACCGGAAGCAAGATGGCGCCGTCAAGTGGCGGCTCCATCGATAGTTCACCCGATTACAGGGAGGACACCATGTCAGCCGACGACATTCAAAGTCCAGAAGGCACGACAAGCACACCAACCGCGACTATACCGACGTTTGATCCCGGGGTTACGCCGGGCGATGCCCCGCTTCCCAGCGACCCATCAGCCACGGTGGGCGCAGCCACCCATCATGGGAGCAGGACCAGGGAGTTCCTGGCGCCACATTCAAAGTTTTACCAAGGGGGGTTCGGGCGGATGTTCCCGGACCTGCCGCCGTGGGTGCCGCCGGGGGCGAGCGACGAGTCCAAGGTGGAGGTGATACGCCAGATTGCGGAGATGATGTTCGAGGAGGGGCGGTTCGACCCTGACCTGGACAATCCACGGATACCGTCCGGGTACACGTATTTCGGGCAGTTCGTGGACCATGACATCACGTTCGACCCGGCGTCCAGCATGCAGAGGCACAACGACCCGGAAGGGCTGCACAACTTCCGCACGCCGAAGTTTGACCTGGACAACCTGTATGGCGAGGGACCGGACGATGAGCCTTTCCTTTATGACCACGCCGCAGGGCGGGAAGGCGCGTTCCTGATTGGCAAGGGCCGTGACGTGGTGGGCGTGGACCCGCCGATGCCGGTTGACGCGGTGGTGGACATGCGCACGCTGGCGCTTACAGAAGAGGACGACCTGCCTCGAAACGAACAGGGCAAGGCCCTGATTGGAGACATGCGGAACGATGAGAACATCATTGTTTCGCAGATGCAGCTGGTGTTCCTGAAGCTGCACAACCGGCTGCTGGAGCACGTGGTTACGCAGGAAGGGCTGTCGCACCGGCAGGCGTACCTGAGGGCGCAGAACCTGGTGCGGTGGCACTACCAGTGGGTCGTGCTGTTCGACTTCGTGAAGCGGCTTGCGGGCGAGGAGATGCTGAACGGAGTCATCAGCAGGGCCGAGGCGGCATTCACGAACAACGCGCATCTTACGGTTGCGCCGTACGACATAAACCTGAGGTTCTACGGGTGGCGGTACTCGCCGTTCATGCCAGTGGAGTTTTCCGCGGCGGCGTACCGGCTGGGCCACAGCATGGTGCGGCAGCGCTACGACCTGAACAACGTTGTGAAGGCGAGGCCGATCTTCAGCGATGTGGATGACCCGGAGGGACTGCCTGAAGTGCTGAAAGACCTGCGCGGCTTCCGGCCGCTGCCCCCGCAGTGGACGCTTGACTGGGACCTGTACCTGGGCGATGGCCCGGACATGCAGCCCAGCCGCAAGATCGACACCAGGCTGGCGCCGGGGCTGCGCACGCTGCCGGTCAACGTGGCGGGACACGGCGGGGCGACCTCGCTGGCGTTCAGGAACCTGCTTCGCGGCTTCCGGATGGGATTGCCGTCCGGGCAGGCGGTGGCGAGGGCCATGGGCGTGCGTCGGGCGAGGATCCAGGAGGTTGAGGATGGCTGGGACCATGAGGCCCTTGGCCACGAGATGCCTCTCTGGCACTACATCCTTAAGGAGGCGGAGATCGGCGGCGGCGAGATGCTTGGCCCGGTGGGCGGACGGATCATTGCCGAGGTGTTCACGGGGTTGGCGAAGGGCGACCCGAACTGCTTCCTGAACATCGATCCGGGCTGGACGCCGGCGCAGGCAGGCGCCAGCGGGGAGCAGATCATTCCGTTTGACGGCGACCTGGAGTTGAAGGACCTGGTGGACTACGCCCTGGGCGTTACGTAAGGGCAGGCAGTTATCTGATGGCGGCGCCTGGCGCAGTTGGCAGGCGCCGCCTCGGCGCGTCTCATGGAGTCAAAAAAACGCCGTGCTAAGATGCGCGGGTTTATCGGGATCTTCAGGAGCCAGTGCAGTGACGCAACAGAACCCGGTCAGTCCCGCAGAGAATTACCAGCGGTACTTCGTGCCTGCCATGTTCACTCCGTGGGCGCGCATCCTGGTGGAGCAGGCGGCCCCCAGGCCCGGTGAGCGTGTGCTGGATGTGGCATGCGGCACCGGAGCTGTGACCCGCGAGGTTGCGTCACTGGTTGGTGCTGGCGGCAAGGTGACGGGACTTGATTTCAGCCCGGGCATGCTGGCCGTCGCGCGTGCACAACCAGAACCTGCGGGAGCGGCGATCGAGTGGCACGACGGCGATGCGACGAGGCTGCCATACGCTGATGGCTCGTTCGACCTGGTGCTGTGCCAACAGGGGATGCAGTTCTTTCCTGACCGGGCGGCGGCAACGCGCGAGATGCGACGGGTCCTGCCGGAGGGCGGGCGGGCCGTGGTTAGCGTTTGGCGGTCGCTGGAGCACAACCCGGTATTCTCGGCACTCTTCAAAGCCACTGCGAAGTATGCCGGCGCAGATGTGGGCACAGTCGCGGTCCCGTTCATGATGGGTGATGCCGACAGGCTGGCGGGGCTGTTCAGTGATGCAGGATTCGGTGAGGCAGATATCGCAATCCGCGATCTTGATCTCAGCTTTCCCTCGCCGGACCGGTGGGTACAGCTCAGCGTATCTGCGGCCGCGGCAGCCGTGCCAGTCTTTGCGGAAATGGACGAGGCTGAGCGCCGGGAAGTGGTGAACGCGGTGAAGGATGAAATAGCACCTGTCCTTGAGGCGTATACCCAGGGGGAGAGCCTGGTGTTTCCCTCCGTAACCTTCATTGTGACTGCGCGCGCTTGAGGCGGTGGAACGTTCCGTGGATGGCCGTGTCAACGCCTCACAACGAACGCAATTCACCAGATTGTCGCGTGGTTTGACCGTATCGCAACCGCGGCCGCCTTGCGGCAGGGGCTGGAAGTGGTGTCTAATGCCTCCCGGTTGATCAAGGGCTGGCTGTGGCAGTGGTTGCACACCTCTGCCCACCACATGCCAGCCCCCATCGCCTCGTCATCCTCACCGGGCTGACGCGCGCATATGGGCGCTACCAGGATGGCACAAAGAGCGGGCGGAGACACACTCTGAACGGCCAATTCAAGCCGTGTGCCGACGCGGAAGAAGGACAACAGGATATGGCCTTGTGGGATCTAAGGCATGCGGAGCGTCAACTCCTGTCGACGGCGTACCGCCTCAAACTGACTGAGGAGCGCCTCAAGATGGTGAAATCCCGGCTGAAAGAGATTGAGCTGCAGCTCATGTTGGCCGGACATCATCTTAAAACGGCTGGCGAACACAACGGCGCCTCCGTCGAGCCGGAACCCCGGGCTTCGGAATCAACGCCGGACCGCTCAGATTACGACCTGGCCACGCACTGACGGCGTGGCCGGTGGCTGCCAGCGGGCCAGGCGGCCACCCGCCTATTTTGACCAGGACAGCAGCGGCTTGAGACCGTCAAGGATGGCATCAAGCTCTGCCGCGTCCACCTTGTCGAACGACACGCCTGCGGGGCTGCGTGTGGCGGGTGTGCTGATGATGCCGCGCTTCCAGAACGCCATCTTGTAGGCGGTCACGCTGAACATGAACTCGAAGTTCAGCGCAGGCAGCATCTGGCGCCAGATGTCACGCGCCTCTTCCGTGACCACCTGCCGGCCATCGGCGTCCCTGCCGCCCGCCTCCAGCGCGTCCCACAGCTTCACGTGGGCGTCTGTGATGTGGCCTGCTGGCATGGTGCCGCAGGCTCCGCGGCGGTACTCATCGGGCAGGAAGCGGCCGCCCATGCCGCCCATGATGCCGCGGCACGATGCGCCTGCCTTTTCAAGCACTGCTGTGATGACGTGCCCGGGGAGCAGGCTCTCCTCTTTCAGGTAATCGACGTACGGCATGTCCTTCAGCATTCGCACTATGAGGTCTGTTGGCACGCTCGGGCCGGCGGGCGGCTTGTTGTTCTGTATCCAGATGGGGACGCTGACTGCGCCAGAGATTGCGCCGAAGTGGTCTTCCATGGCCGCGGCGCCTGAACTCCTGACGGGCGGCATGGCGATGACGGAGTCTGCGCCGGCGTCCTGCGCTGCTATGGCGCGCTCGACGGCGTGCATGGCGGAGTTGCCTGTTACGCCTGCGACGACCGGCACTGCGCCTGCGACGGCCTTTACACCGATGCTGACGACTTCGTCACGTTCAGCGTCGGAGAGGGTCCAGTATTCGCTGGCGTTGACGGGCATGACGATGCCGTGGGCGCCGGCTTCGATGCAGAACTCCACGCAGCGGCGTAGGGAGTCACGGTCGAGCGCGCCGTTTTCTTCAAATGGTGTGACTGGGATTGAGTAGACGCCGCGCATGTTTTATAGGCTCCTTATACTTGCCAGTTTTTACTTGCCTTCGGCTTCGGACAATGGGCGGCTCGGGGTGTGGCCGCCTGTCGGCGGCCATTTTCCCCTCTCCACACCAGGTCTCTCCGCTTCGGTCGAGACGACATGGTGGTACGGGTGTGTGGCTGGCATGGCGTAAGCCAAGTGCGAAGTTTACTGGCCCGTGGTGATGGCTTGCCAGGCAGGCGATCGCTTCTAGTTGTGGCGGCTATCAACTGCTCACCTGCGTTGTCGTGGTGGTTGGGATGGATGGTTGGTGGTCTGGAAACGCGAGGAGAGATCCTTCGCGTTGCTCAGGATGACACCGCTGTAGTGGTTGGTTGGTGGTTGGGAGTCGATTGGCAGGCAGGCGATTGTTTCTCGTTGTGTCGTTATCAACTGCATATGGCTCCTTAAGCGAAGGACGGGCGGCCGTGTGGCCGCCCGCACTGTTATGGCGGGAAACGTTCTTCTGTTACCTGGCTTTGCCGCGAAGCTCTATCTGCCCTCGTATCTCACCGCCTGGGAAGTCTCCTGGGCCAGTGTTGTCCGGATCGATTCCGTCATTCGTGTGCACGTTTACGTAGGCATTGCCTTCAATGATGGCGTCGACAAGGGCGCTCATCGGCTGACCTGCCAGCGGACCAGAGAAATTGTCCGCAGTAAACGTGCCCTCTCCTACGCCGCCCTGGGTGCGGCCGCCGCCGACTGGGAAGGGTCCCGGCTCAGGCGCATTCGCACCAACCAGCCAGACAACAACAGGCCCGTTCTCTCCTGCCGGCGCAATATGGATGTGGGCAGCGACCACGTTGTGGATGTTCGCCACGATTACCTTGTAGCTCATGGTTTCGCCATCGTCACTGAGCTTGAAGTTGGCCTGCCCCTGCGCCCGGGTGTCCCTGGCGGGCACTTCCTGGTCACCGGTCATATGGGTGCCAAATTTCATCCCGCCGGCCATAACGATGCCAGTGGCAAAAAGCGCCACCAGCATGACGGACATAACTGCGAGGACTCTGATCTTCGTCATGTTTGAACCTCCATGAGACGGAACGCGTACCGACATGGATTTCGCCGTGCCGCAATCGTCTGTCAGAGAGGGGGGCATGTTATGGGATGGCTCGGGGTCCTGCAAGTAGGGGGTGGGTGGCGCGGGTCGCTGTGGTTGGGACGGATGGTTGGTGGTAGGGATGCGCGAGGAGAGATCCTTCGCGTTGCTCAGGATGACACCGCGGTCGTGGTTGGTTGGTGATTGGGAGCGGGTCGCCAAGTGTGGCCGCCTCTGGCGGCC
>JBBDMW010000006.1:5522-8232 GCA_040878005.1 Dehalococcoidia bacterium | reverse complement strand
GCGATTGAAATCCCGGCCTTCTTCCGCACAGACAGCCTCCAGCTTGCCCAGGTTCTCGGCGTAACTTTGCGGCGACTGGCCACTGCCCATGTTGACGATATCGGCATATAGCGCTATCGCCCTCAGCATTCTTGGCTTGGATCCGCCCACCAGGATTGGCGGGTGCGGCCTCTGTACAGGCTTCGGCGCTGAGACAGCGTCTGTCACTGAATAGTGCTTGCCCTGGAAAGTGGCCTTCGGCTGCGTCCACAGTCGCTTTATGATTTCGATGGCCTCGAACAGGCGCTCCACTCGCTCACCAGGGGACGGAAACCTGATTCCATACGCATTGTGCTCGGCCTCGTTCCATCCGGCGCCAATCCCGAAGTCAAGGCGGCCACCGGAGATCATGTCTACCGTGGCCGCAACCTTCGCCAGCACCGCAGGATTGCGATACGTCACGCACGTGACAAGCGACCCAAGACGAATATCTTTGACTTCAGCAGCCAGGGCGCTCATCAGCGTCCAGCAGTCCATGCAGTTCCGCTCAGCGTTATTCGGGTCCTGCATGAAATGATCAGACATCCAGATCGACTGGAATCCGTGCCCACTGCATGCAAGGCCCAGCTCAAGCACCTCTTCATAGGTGAAGCCGTAGGCAGGTTCTATCTGCAAGCCAAAATCTACCATCGGCAGCCTCCTGAGGATTCTTTACGCACCACGGACACCACAGCGTGTAGTCCTACCGGTTGACCCGCTACAGGCGGTGGAACGTGATCGCGTGCGTGGCTTCACACCCGCTGCCTTAGCTTCGGGTCAAAGAAGTCCCGGAGCCAGTCGCCCATGAAGTTAAGGGACATCACCGTTAGGAAGATTGCCAGCCCGGGGAAGAAGGACGACCACCAAGCGTCCCTGAGGTAGTCCCTGCCCTCGGAAATCATCAAGCCCCATGATGGCGTGGGGGCCGGAATCCCCGCCCCCAGGAAACTCAACGTAGCCTCCGTCAGAATCAGCCCGCCTACTGCCAGAGTGGCCACGACAAGGATGGTGTGCAAAACCCCTGGAAGTATATGCCGACGCATAATGTGCACTGTCGACGCCCCGAAGACAAACGCCATTTGGACGTATTCCTGGTTCTTCACCACGAAAACTTCAGCGCGCACGTTCCTCACAAAGCTCACCCACGAAACCATGGCCAGCACGCCCATCAAGACCAACATGCTGCCACCGAGCAACGTCACAACTACCAGGGCGACTAGAAGGAATGGCAATGCGTGCCAAATGTCCACGATACGGGAGATGACCTCATCAATCTTGCCGCCGTACCAGCCCGCAATCAGGCCAAGCGTTACGCCAACTATCAAGCCGCTTGCCAGGGCAACTCCAGCAACCGAGAGGGAGATCCTCGCCCCGTGGATAACCCTGCTCAAGACATCCCGGCCGTTCTGGTCGGCCCCAAGCAAATAGTCGGTCGTTCCATCCTGGAACCAGGCAGGCGGAGTGTTCCTGGCTCTCAGCGTCTGCCGATTAGGCTCGTGCGGCGCAAGCACATCCGCAAAAATGGCGCTGAAGACCAGCAACAAGAGAACAGCGGCAGGCAAAACCGGCCATCGCCTGAACCATCGGTAGGCCTTTGCCAGCGGCTTGGGAGAGTAGACCCTTGGTATATAGGCATCGCCAGTTTGAGTTGACGTTACTTTGAACAACTAAGCCTCGCTATGAATACCGAATCCGCGGGTCAACCACCACGTAAAGAATGTCCGCAATGAAACTGAACACTATGTAAATGCCCGCGAATATGAGGACGCCGCCCGTCAGAACCGGGAAATCATTCGCCCTAACGGCTTCCAGCATGGTCCGGCCCAGGCCAGGCCAGGCGAAAACTGCTTCTGCCACAAGCGTGCCGTTGAGCAAACCGGCCAGCAGCAAGGTGGAGATCGTTATTGGCTGAATCAAAGCATTGCGCAACGCGTGCTTCCAAATAACAACGTTGCTACTGACGCCTTTTGCTCTGGCCAGCTTCACGAATTCAGAATCCAGCACCTCCAGCATGGCGGAGCGCGTCATACGGAGGTACCCGGCCATCGCAGACGTGCCGACAACAATCGTGGGCATGATGAAGTGCTTGGGGCTGAACCCTTCACCCCTAAAGCCACTCGGTAACCACTCAACCCAGACCGTGAACACCAGTACTCCCAGGATTGCCAACCAGAAATTTGGGATGGCCTGCCCGAATAACGCTACGAACCTGCCCGTATAGTCCCAGAGGGTTCCCCGTTTCACGGCTGACAAAATACCCAGGGGTATACCTACTACAGTTGCCAGGAGCCACCCCGCGACAGCCAGTTGAATGGTGGCTGGCAGTTTCTCCGAGATTATGCTGGAGACCCGTCTCTCACCCGACAACGACCGGCCAAGGTCTCCTCGCAGAACGTGGCCAACCCAAATGAAGTACTGCGTCAGGAAAGGCCTGTCCAATCCCAAGTGCTTTTCAAGCGCTTCTATCTGCTCGGGCGTCCGCCCATACCCTTCAGGGGCTGCGTACAGCAGCAATGGATCGCCTGCAACTCTGGACAGACCAAACACGATGAACGTGGCGCCAATCAGAGATATCAGGGAGAAAATTGATCGTCTAATTAGAAATCGTTTCATAGCTGAATCAAATTATTCATGTGAACGTTCAATGTGACCATGAACTCGGCTTCAATTAGATGGGCTCAGCGCAGTGGGG
>JBBDMW010000006.1:0-5512 GCA_040878005.1 Dehalococcoidia bacterium | reverse complement strand
GCGAACCCGGCCTGCCCACGTCAGGCATGCCCCGGCTCAGTGGAGGAGATTCACTGGACCGGGCAAACCTGGCGCTACGCTGGCGTCTATCTACTTCGCGGGCACAATCGTGTCCAGTGACACGATATGTGTCCCGGCAGCATTGGCACGCATCTCCCAAGACTCGATTGTCTTCGGGTTCCAGACCAACGGCTCTGGCCCTACTACCACGCCAGGCACCAATCGCCAGTGGTGGTAGTACTCGAGTAGTTCCGTGTTGTACTCGATCCGCTTCGCGATGTCCTGTTCAGTCGAAGTCTTGATGTAGTTGTCAAGAACAAACGGCAATTCCATCCCGCAGCTAAACCCGCCGCGTGACAACGTTGTGAACACGACACCCTTAGGGAAGTCCCACGGGACTGAATCACGTGCATCGGTTCCACCGCACGCGCTCAGGAAAGGCTGGTCTTCTGTCCGGTCGACGACCGTCTGTCGCCAAACTGCATAGTCGTGCCTGAGAAGACTCGTGCTGACTCCGATTTCATCCCACATGGCGCCGACCGCGCTCTGTATCTCTCCGGCAGCGCCGCCAGGACCGCCAACGTGGTTGGTGACGAACATGGAAACGTCAAACCGGCGTCCACCCTCCATCGGGTAGCCAGCTTCATCCAACAGCCTCGCGGCTTCATCAGGGTCGTATGGAATCTCCCACTGTTCCTCCCACTGCGGAGCTTTGGTTGAGAAACCCTGTACGTAGTTTGCCCAGCCAAGGCCATCCAGGATCACATCGTTGATTGCTTCTCTGTCGATGGCCATTGAGAGTGCCGTCCGAACCATCCGGGCGCGCTCCATGCTCTCGTCGTTGCCAAACTCACCAATCCACGGATGCTGTTCGTCCGGTTGGTAACCGGGCCGGCTCACTTCAACCTCTTGTGGCTCTCCAACCGTGATGTCCGGGCAGGAGACCGAGCTCTGGCCCTGAGCACAGTTGTAGTCGTACTGCTCCCAGTAGTTACCCCCAAAGTTCATAGCAAGCTGCGAGGCCTTGCCGCTGTCGGACGTCTTGAACCCGAGTTCCAGGAGTTCCCGGATTCGCTTGATCGATATGTCACCGATGTCTGCTTGGCCGTTCTCGAGCATTGCCAGACGCGTAGCCTCTTCAGGCACGTCATGGACATTCATGAACTGCATGCCTGCAGGCTGAGTGTGGTGGTCCGCAAAGGACTCCAAACGAAGGATTTCCTGCGGGCGGAATTCCATCAACTGGTACGGCCCGGTCGCAACGACGTTCTCGTTCATCCAGTCGCGGCCCATTTCATCAAACGCGTTCTTGCTGAAGGTGCCGTTCGTGCCGGCAAAGGTGTTCAACAAGGCTTGATTCCACACAACCGTGAACGCCTTGAAGGGAAGGTCCACGGTATAGTCGTCCACCTTGACCATTGGCTCAAAAACCGCTGCGTAGTCACCCGACTGGTTGTGAACGCTCTCCGGCGCTATGAGGTCGTTGAAGCTCCACACAACGTCATCAGCGGTCAACTCTCCCCAATCACCGTGGAACTGCACGCCGCTCTTGATGCCAATGGTGACCTTGCTGAGATCGTCTGCAACTTCCCACGTTTCCGCGAGCACTGGTGAGACTATGTCTTCACCCACAACTCCTGAGGGCTGAAAGAACCCTTCAGCAATGCCCCAGGGGCCGTCTGGAGCGCCGGTGCTGTTCATACCCGTGAAGGTGATGCCGACCCTGTTGGGTGCAACCAACACAGCGGTATTAGCCGGGCTATCCGGATCTGGAGCCTCCCCCACAACGTCTACCGGCGTTGTGGCCGTAGCAGTTGCAGCGTCCGGGGTTTGCCCCGCCGCCTGCGTCGGCATGGCCGTCGGATCTGCGGCTTCCGGTTCATCACCGCACGCCACAGCCGCGACCGCAAACAGGGTTCCCAGGGCCAGGAATCCCATCAGCAGCCGAATTCGTCTAGGGTTCATCGACAGATATCCTCCTACTAGGCTCCGCGTCAAGTAAAGAAAGGCACACCTTTGCTGACCGAGGCCGGCACAAAACGGCAGCCAGGGTCAGCAGGTGCGGAGCCGGCACTTGGCAACTTAGTCAAGCACCATGGAGGAACACGAACAACATGACTTGAGTCACGAAGCGAACGTGACTCAAGTCACACTACATTCGCCGCTGCGTTCGGTGGTTGGGCCAATGCGAGTGGCGCCGGACAGTCCGGACAGGATCGTCTACTTAACCAGTCCGGCCCTGGAGGCGATGGCCGCCGCCGCCACCCGGTCACCGGCGCCTATGAGCCGGTAAATCTCGACGAGCCGGTTCTTTACGGTTCCCACCGACAGATTGAGAACGGTGGCAACTTCAGCATTGCTCTGACCGGCAGCCACAGCGGCGAGCATCAAGCGGTCACGATCAGAAAGCATCAAGATTCGTTCCCGGTCCCCGCAAGTCGGACCTATCTGAGATAAGGTCAGTTCTGACAAAAACCCGGCAAGCAGCTTTGGGTCTATTACAGTGCCACCCTCGGCAACCTGAACTATGGCTTCGATGAGTACCTCCGGCGGCGTCTGCTTTGAGAGCAAAGCGGACGCTCCGCTCCTCAAAGCATTCCTTAGATCGTCAACACTTGCACCATCCTTGAGAATGACAAGGTTGGTGTTGGGACAGATTTGCTTCAGTCGACAGATGGACTCGAGCATCTCCCAGAGGTACCACTGATGCGATTCATACAGAATAACGGCCGGCTTAATCTCCTTGACCAAACTCTCCGCTGATTCAACATTGCCCACATCAGCGACGACATCAATCCGGCTGCCTGTCAGCATCGCCTTCAGGCCTCCACGCCGCACAACCTGGTTGTCAACTATGAGGGCCGTTATAGGCGTACCTGCAGTTCGGGTTAAGTGGCTCGGCTGGATCATCTGCCTGGCAGAACGCGACTCGTCTCCCTCAATTGACAACTGAGATTCTGCATGTTGAGAATTTGACTGCAGAACCGTCGTTTGTATGGCGGGCGCAATCAGGTTCGCCACATGATTCAACAGTTGTTGACTTACCGCTGCTTGAGTACTCGATCGATGGTGAATCAGGAGAATGCCGGTTATCACACCTCCAGAGCGAAGAAGAGCACTCTGATGGCCCCGGTAACCAGCGCGCTTTGCATTCCACAGATATGACGGGTCCGGGATCAGCAAATCGTCCATATCGAACGTCGCAGCCACCTGCCCTTTGTCCACTGCCTGAGTATCTGGCCCACTTATGAATTCGGCCTCAGCACAGCGCCGCTGGCTGTCTACAAGAGCAATGACGCCCAATTCGTATCCGAGCAACTTGCGAAGCGATGGCTCTATGTCCTCGAACAGGCCTTTGGAGTCCTCGGCATTGACCAGTGAATAGCCAATTTCTGACAGAAGCGAGTGTCTTTCTGTCTCAACCTGCATTCGCACTTGCAGTCGCGACGCCGCAATGGCGCTGGCCAACTGCGTTGCCACCCGTTCAGCCAGGAGAAGGCTATGGTCCGTATACGCATGAGCTGCCTTTGAGCAAAAACTGAGCGCACCAACTACGTCGTCATGCGCTATCAACGGGACACAGATCATGGACTGGATACCCGCTCCACGAATTTTCCTCAACCCTTCAACGGTCTGCTTTCTACCGTCCTCATACTGTTGGGGATTTATGATTTGGCCGCTGCGCTCGCGAACAATACTTTCTGTGATTGTTCCAGCGAGAGGCTGGACAACACCTACCTCCAGCCCATTAATTGGCACTCCTGATATATGCCTCCTGGTGAACGTCCGCTGTTCAGGTTCAACTGTCACAATGACTGACCTGTCAAAGGGGATCAATTCACTGGCTGTTTGAGACAGTTGCTCAAACACTTGGTCCAGGCTCGACGACGAGTTGATGATTCGGCCAATCTCGGCCAGCAGTAGCCTTTCATGTACATGCCGATCCGCCGCAGCGCGCTGATCCGCATGCGCAATCGCGCCTGTGATCTGCATTGCGACACGCTGCACCAGGGCAGCGTCCTGCTCGGAGTAGGCATCAGGCACTGTTGACCGGAGCGTAAGCACAGCTATGACTTCGTCCTGCCATATAAGCGGAACAGAAACGACAGAATCCAGTCCCACATTGAAGCTCACCTGGAGTGTCGGAAGTTTCTCCAGGAAGTGCTGGGCGTTGTGACGGCCTATCACCAGCCAGTGATGGGTCTTTACGACTTCCCCGGTCACCGTCCCCGCAAGAGAGTGTTCTTTGTCCGGACGGCTGAATTCATACTGCATGCCAGTTGAGTAAGCCGCCGTCGATGTCCTGCGTACCTGGTCTACTCGGGAGATTGTGATCCTGTCGAATGGGATGAGACAACTCACGAGCCTGGCAAAGTTCTCGTATACCGCAGAGATGTGAATGGATGAACTGACAACACAGCCGATCTCGGCGAGCACGCCGCGTGCCATTGCCTCTCGTTGGAGTGCTTCATCCGCGGCTTTCTTGGTGATCGCATCTGCCAAGATCTGGGCAACGCACTGGAGGAATCTGACGTCGTCTGACGTAAAACGGCGAGGATTGACCGAATACGCGTCCAGCAGGCCATGTGATTCGTTCACGGTCCTGAGCGGCACCGTTATTCCACTGACCAGCCGATGATCCAAAAGCAGGCGGGAAGGTGTAAAGCGGGCGTCAGCCAGAAGGTCTTCAACCACTGTGGCTGATCCTGAGTTCAGGGTGTAGGCTGCCTGTGCGCCTTGGCTCATCTCGACCTTGGCTCGCCTAACCCGTCCGGGCCTCGCACCATCGGCAGCAGCCAACAGTAACGCAGTGTGTCCCGGCAGCACCCGCAGCAGGCCGCAGTACTCCACGTCCAACACGTCTCTGACTGTTCGCACAGCCTTCTCCATGAGGATGGACGGATCGACGCCGGTCAGCGCAGTTTGGCCCAACGCAGCAACTGCCGCCATTTGCATAGACGGCAGACGAGTAACGTCGTGGCCGGGCTCGGCGTTTGAGAAGTGAGTCAATTGGTCGTAAAGCACAGCGGATCTACCCCACCCTGAGACAGACAAAGGCCTGACACAACCGTGCGAGCGACTTGACTGGCAACAAAGCACGTCGCCCGCAGCACGATGCACCACAGTTGAGCGCAATTCCAGTGCTTTACCATAACGGGATTTACATGCAAATGGCATAGCTGGCACGGCTCGTAAACGGCCAATAGGGTGACATGGCGCACGGCCTGGCCCCGACCGTTCCGTCAACCTCCACACCGACTGCCCACAGGGCTTCAGCTTGATCCGGCTCGGCAAACACGGGCCCAAACACAGGAGAGCGCACGACTCCCACATTATGATCCTCGACTATGGGAGCTGGGCATCATGTCAGGTGCACAGTACGTCGAACCGGAACGTTTAGGCCATTGATTCCGTCAAGCAGCCCCTGGTTATCGCACCCGGGGCATCACATCATCTGCAAACAGCCTCATAG
This sequence comes from Dehalococcoidia bacterium, assembly GCA_040878005.1. Classification (GTDB taxonomy): domain Bacteria; phylum Chloroflexota; class Dehalococcoidia; order Lucifugimonadales; family Lucifugimonadaceae; genus JBBDMW01. Next base: position 39 of record JBBDMW010000006.1, on the reverse strand, counting down.
AGCGGCGTTCTTCGCCGTACGGGAACCTGGCCATGAACT
>JBBDMW010000005.1:5017-42465 GCA_040878005.1 Dehalococcoidia bacterium | reverse complement strand
TCGGACACTCTTCGAGGCTCCGGTTTTTACTCGCTTCGCTTCGGACAATGGGCGGCTCGGGTTGTCCGGTCGAGACAACATAGCGGTGAGAGAGAAGTGGGGCGCCTGAGAGGGCTGCCACGCAGGGCAGCCCCTACTTGATGAACGAGGGGGGGCGGTGTGGTGGGTCAGGCGGCTTTGGCCTGCTGGACTGTCTGCTCTACGTAGACGTAGCCGAAGCCGCGGCGGGTGACGAGCATCCTGGGCCTGGAGGGGTCTCGCTCGATCTTGCGGCGGAGGTGGCCGACGTGCCACTTGACCAGCTCTTCGGTGTCGTACTCGCGGCCCCATACGCCGTGGAGCAGCTGTTCGGCCGGTACGGGCTGGCCCCGCTTTCGGAGCAGCATGCTGAGGAGCTTGTACTCGGTGGGCGTGAGGTCGATCTGCTCGCCGCGGACGTGGACGATGCGGCTGGCGAAGTCGACCTCGATCTCATCGTCGGTGAAGCGGTCCAGCATTGGGCCGGGGGCAGGGTTCTGGGCGCGGCGGAGGTTTGCCGCCACCCTGGCCAGCAGCTCCCCGATGCTGGTGCCCTTCACAACGTAGTCATCTGCGCCGCGCTCCAGCGCCCACACCTTCTCACGCTCGTTGCCAAGGGCGCTGAACATGATGATGGGCACGTTTGACATGGCCCGGATGCGCTCGCACAGCTCGAAGCCGGTCAGGCCGGGCAGCAGCACGTCCAGGAGCGCCAGGTTGGGCTGGAACTCGTAAAACGAGCGAAGGGCATCGTCTCCGTTTGAAACTCCGAGGACGGTATAACCGGCATCCTCAAGCGCCTCATTCAGCGCCGTCAGCACGTCCGGAGTGTCTTCTACTACGAGCACCTTCTCAGATGACATGGGCAACTGCCTGTTTGAATTCGGTCTCCTCACTGCGTTACATGAACAGCGTATCGGCTACAGGCGCCGCTCACGACTGGTAAAGGTACGGTCGTGGTGCGTGATGAGCGCAGTTCCCGGTGTGCGATGACACGCACGCGATACCCGCAGTGGACGGGGAGAGGGCTATGGGCGGTTGAAGGGGCGTGCTCTTGTGGCGTGTGCAGGCGGGATGAAAGTGCCGCAGACGCGACCTGACCGTCGGGCGGCGAACCACCCGACGGCCAAGCCTAGAAGGAACCCCGTGTCGAGGAGGGGGTAATCAATTGTCCAATTGGATCGTCAAACTGTGGCACTCATGCACTGTCCGATGAACTAGCTGCTCCACTGCTACGGTGTAGCAGGCGGCTCGGCACACAGGTTTGTTCCATCATCGTACCTAGTGACCTGTCCGGTGGTGTCCCAAGTGTAGTAACACTTCGTGTACTCCTGCCGGAGGTATTCTGGGTACAACACTGGGTTCGTGCCGGCCCAGCTGGTAGCGGAGCCGTCACCATCGGGGTCGTGTCCAACGGGGGTGTCGTTGACCTGTACATCGTCGTGGGGTCCGTCCGCCATGTACAGGTCCATTGCAGCCTGTACGGTCTGCCGCTCAGCCTTGCTCGCTTCATCATCACCTTGACCTGCGAAGCGGCCGACATTGGGGATAACAACTGCCGCAAGCGCGGCGATGATCCCGATCACTACCAAAAGTTCGACAAGGGTGAAACCGCGTTCCGCCCTGTTGGTCTGCTTGTACTGCATTGTTTTATGCCTCCATATCTCGACGCAGCCGTTAGGCCATGCCACGAGACTAGGAGCGTATTTTCACCGGCAGCACTGTACCGGCGGCCCAGTGTGAATGGGACTTTGGGGCAGTCCTCACGCACGTGCGTAGAAGGCTCGCGAGCGAGGCTCATGCGGCCTGGGCCATCCATGACCGTCCGGCCCGGGCATCCAGGCCCCCGGCGCTGGCCGACACCGCGGATCCCGTGATTTGGCGTGCCAACCTGGGGCACACCCTGGCGCACCCTTCGCTCTACCCTGGGCACCCCTTCGCCACCCCTGTAGGCAACACATTTCTGCGGCCCTTCGCGCACACTCGCAATAGCGCCCGCAAAACTGCCCCGCCGACAGGGGTGGACCAGCCGGGACTTGCAGGAGGAGACCAGATGGCCGCGACCAGGCTGCTGATTGTTGATTCGGACGACCGCTACTGGCGCCCAGTGGAGCCGGACCTTGCGGCGGACCCGAGGTTTGGACAGGTGTACAGGGTTGCCACGTGTGAGCAGGCCATCCTGTGCCTCCACGCCGTCCGGCCTACCGTTGCAGTGGTGGACATGACGGTCCCCGGCCCGGCAACAGCCGACCTGATGCAGCGCCTGACCGGCTCATCCCCGGCCGTGCCGGTGGTGGCCATATCCGCCGCGCTGGACGATGGCCGGGTGGGATATGCAGTGGGCGCTGGGGCCAGCGCATGCCTGCCGCGGACCGCACAGGCCAGGCAGATGACAGCGACCATCATCGAGGTTGCAGGCGGCGGGATGCCCATCCAGCGCGACCTGTCGGAGCGGCCGGAGCTGCTGTCCCGCCTCATATCCGACTTCCAGCGGCGGCTGCGCGGCAACGGCCGCGGCAGCGTGGAGCAGTGCCCGCTCACCGTGCGTGAGCTGACCATCCTTGACCTGGTGGCAGGCGGCCAGGCAAACAAGGAGATCGCCTCGGCGCTGGAGATATCCGAGCGGACGGTCAAGAACCACATGACCAACATCCTGGCGAAGCTCATGGCGAGGGACCGTGCGCATGCCGTGCGCATTGGCATACAGAACGCCTGGATCTGTCGCGACCAGTGGACGCCGGAGCCTGCACAGAAGGCCGCAGCGTAATGGTCATGCCGGGCAGGCGACGCCCAACAGCGGCCGCGAGTCACGCCAGGGCTGCAGAGCCGGCGACGTTCGACTGGTCCACGCTGGGCGAGGGCGAAACCGCGACGTCGCTCATACCTGAGGCGCTCGCGCGGGAGTACAAGGCATTCCCTGCCAGGGTGGAAGACGGCAAGCTGGTGTTGGTGATGGCGAACCCGGCGGACTACCGGGCCATCCAGACGCTGGAACTACGTGCGCGGATGGAGGTCGTGGCGTACGCCGGCACGCCTGACGACATTGGCAATGCCATAAACATCCACTATTCGACATCCATGCCCGACGCGGTGGTCACCGCCATGGACAGGCGCTACGCGCCGACGGCGGAGTCCCTCGCGGGCGTGCGCGAGATTCCTTTAGTGCACGGGGCGGACAACGCAGCGGGCGGCAATGTCGAAAGCCCTGCCATCCAGGCCATAGACAGCCTCATCTCACAGGCAGCCAAGGCACGGGCCACGGACATTCACATAGAGCCAATGGAAGACCGCGTGCGCGTGCGGTTCAGGATAGACGGCTTCCTGCAGGAGGTGGCCCGCCTGCCAAGGGCATCACAGGGAGCGCTGCTCTCGCGGCTCAAGATCATGGCCGGGATGGACATCGCCGAGCGTCGGCGGCCTCAGGACGGCCACTTCGCGGTCAAGGTGGGGGAGGACAGCATCGAGGTCCGGGCCGCCACCACGGACACCGTTCACGGCGAGATGATCGTCCTCAGGATACTGAACAAGGGCATCAAGCTCTTTTCGCTGGACGACCTGGGCATGCTGGAGGTGTCCACGTCAGCCATGAAGAAGCTGCTGGGCGCCCCGTACGGGATCATCCTGGTTTCCGGCCCCACCGGCGCGGGCAAGACGACCACCTTATATGCGGCGCTCAACGAGATGGACAACCAGCGGCAGAACGTCATCACGATCGAGGACCCGGTGGAGTATCGCTTTCCCGGCATCAACTCCATCCAGATAAACGAAAAGGCAGGGCTGTCGTTCTCCGGCAGCCTGCGTGCAGTGCTGCGGCTGGACCCGGACGTGATCCTGGTTGGTGAGATCCGTGATGCGGAAACTGCCCGAATAGCGGTCCAGGCCGCCCTGACCGGCCACCTGGTCCTGTCATCGGTGCACGCCAATGATGCCGTGCGTGCCGTCAGCAGGATGCTGGACCTTGGGATTGAGCCGTTCCTGCTTTCATCAGCGCTGCTGGGCGTGGTTTCCCAGCGCATGGTGAGGCGTGTGTGCGATCACTGCGCCAGGGGCCGCCTGCCGGAGGGCGATGAGCTTGCGAGCATAGATGAACTCGGGCTGGACCCCAAAGCGGAGCTTATCAGCGGCGAAGGCTGCTATTTCTGCTCGTTCACGGGATACAGGGGGCGCACCGGGCTGTACGAGATCCTGACCGCCACCGAGTCATTCCGGGCGATGGTGATGCGCCGCGCCGGCAACTCAGAGCTTCTTGAGGCTGCGCGGGAGCATGGCTTCTTCACCATGAAAGAGGATGGCGCGATGAAGGTGCAGAAAGGCCTGACCACGCCGTTTGAGGTGCTGCGGAGCGTGTACTCACTGTGAGCACATCACGCACGAAGTACAAAAAGGGCCGGCAGGGCTCGCCACGTCGCAAGGGGAGTGCTGCGCCGCAGAAGTCGGTATTCCAGCGACTTAAAGAGATCGAGCTTGTCTCCAAAAAGCAGGTCAGCCGCCGCGACCTGATCTCGTTCACTCGTGAACTGGCAGTCCTCATCGAGGCGGGCATTGGTGTTGGGCACGCCCTGCAATTGCTGGGGACCCAGAGGGCGGGAACGGCGTTTGAGCCCGTCGTAAACGCCCTCGCAGCGGACCTCAACGCAGGAGGCACCATTGCCGATGCAATGGGGCGGCACCCGGAGGTGTTCCCGCGGATATACGTTCGCACAGTCGCCAGCGCCGACCGCGGCGCACCGCTGGCGTCCACGTTGAGGCAGGCGGCCGATTTCATGGACTCGGCCCAGTCAGCCATGGCCCAGGCCAAGAGGGCCATGATCTACCCGGCCATCATTGTCCTGGTTGGAGTAGGCGTCGTCATCATGCTGCTCACGGTGTCGCTGCCGCAGATGGTCGGCCTGTTCCAGAACCTGGGCACCGAGCTGCCGTTGCCCACACGCATCCTGATTGCCCTGTCCGACTTCATCAGGGCGTACTACATATACATTTTCATAGTGTCCACCATTGGCGGATTCGCTTTGAGCCGCTTCATGAAGACGCCCAGGGGCGTACTGCTGATGCACATGGCGATGCTGCGCATCCCGATCATGAAAGAGGTTGTGATAAGCAGCGACCTGGGACGTGCAGCGGGCGCGCTGGCGGCTCTTGGAGAGGCGGGGCTGCCCATTCCGGAGGCGATGGACGTGGCGCGGGAGACCGTGGGCAACGAGGTTGTGAGGCGCGCCCTCGCAGACGCCCGGGCGGGCCTCATGTCCGGTGAGGGACTGGCAGCGCCGCTGGCCGCCACGGGCGTCTTCCCGGTCACGTTCATACAGACGCTGCGGGTTGCGGAAGACTCCGGGACGCTGGACGTGAACCTTCGCCGGATGGCTGACTTCTACCAGAAGGATGCCACTGAGAAGGTGAAGTCGCTGGTGGGCGTGATAGAGCCGCTGGCGACCGTGGTTGTGGCGCTGGCCGTGGGGTTCATCGCGATTTCGGTGATTTTGCCGATGTACACCATCCTGGGGTCGATTGAGTAGCCAGCCTGGTTTTCCCTCATGGCCCTGACTTGCAGCGGGTCGTGGCGTGTTCTCTGCACACCCAATTAACACTCGCTTCCATCCGCCTTCCACCTCAGCGCGACGAATACTCATGGAGAGTGGATACGGGATGCTGTGTTTGCCTTAAAGACTGTGGAGGTCCGGAAAGGCGGGGTATATGGGAAGCGTGTCACGAATGAAAACAAAGAGGAGGCGGAACCGCAGTCAAAGCGGCCTCATCCTCCTGGAGACGATGTTCGCAATAGCGATCCTGGGCACCGCCGTGTTTGCGAGCCTGGTTGCCGTGTCCACCGCTGCCATGGCAACGGAGAAGGCGTCAACGGACGCCAGGGCGGCATGGATTGCCACGTCCCAGATCGAGCTGATACGGGCTGCGCCGTTCGTGGCCACTCCGGGGCAGTACGCCGCGACGTCCGGATTGCCGGACGGGTACGCAGTCCAGAACGTGACCTCGGCATTTGCGGACGGTGAAGACGATATCCAGACGGTAACGGTGACGGTGCTGAAGAACGGCAGCTCCGTGTTGGAGATCGAAGTGGTCAAGGTGAACCGGTGAATCCATTGAACAGGCGGTCCCAGGGCAGCGCCAGGACCCGCGACAAGCGCGGGTTCATGCTGCTTGAGTTCGCCATTTCGATCGGTTTCATCGGCGCCTTGAGCGCGCTGATCATGACATCCAGCTTCCAGACCATGAAGGCCAGCTCAGACGGCGGGGCCAAGCTGGACCTGGCGCTGGAGAGCACAAAGGCGGTGCGGTGGCTGATACGGGACGTCCATCGTGCGGACCTTACTGACCTTGTGGACGGCGGGGGCGCGGTCGCCACGGCCTCGTTCGACTGGCTGGAGGAGGGCGTGTCCCATTCCTGTACGTACAGCCTGGACGACAACATGCTCTTGCGGACGTGTGACGGCACGGCGTCTCATGCAGCCAGGAATATCAGCGGGCTGGAGTTTACGAGGGATGGCCGGCTGGTCACCGTTTCGTTCACCATCACGGCGTCTCGGCGGTCTGATGTGACCGAGCAGGTCACGCTGAACTTTGCCCTGGGAGGCGGCTAGCATGCGCTCACTTGCCCTGGCAGTTATAAGGCTCATACTCCCGCGCAGCGGACGTCCCGGCCGGGAGCAGCGCGGCTACATCATCATGTCGCTGGCCATCATTGGCCTTGTGGGCGGTGTATCCGTGGCCGTCCCGATGCTGTCCCGCTCAATCCAGGGGCTTGGCGTCCAGGACGCGGCCGGAGACAACGATTTCAACGGTGCGAGGTCTGCTGCGGAGCATGCGCTCTGGCGGCTGCAGTACGACCCCACGGTGCATGATGAGATGGTCGGCTCTCCGCCCACCACCGTGTACCCGCTTCCAATCCCCGGATCGGAAGAGGACGCCACGGTAAGCATCGCCGCGGCGTCAGACCCGCCAGACGACAACGGACTGCGGGTGCTCGTTAACGTGTCGCCCCAGCAGGTGCCGCCGAACACGCCGACTGAAGTGACGTTCACCATGCGAGTGGTGAATGACGACGTGGTGGCTCACGACATCATCCGGCTGGAGGCCAAGCCGCAGGCATTTTCGCCCACGTATGTAACCGGTTCCAGCACGGGCATCACAACAGACGACCCATCATTCACGGCCGGAAAGTGGCGCTGGAACCTTTCGCCCTACGGGAGTGTGCCTCCATTTGGCGGCGAGGTGCAGCTTAGCTGGCGGATGATCGTGGACCAGAACAATGAAAAGAATTACTGGACGGCAGGCTCAGTCAGGTTTGACGGCATTGGAACCGTGAGCGCCCCCATAGCCCACATACGAGTGGCCTCGCTGGGGGACCTTGTAATCACATCATCGGTGGAACCGGCCCAGGTCACGGCTGGAGCCGGCCAGACGTTTGAGTACACCATCAACGTTGAGAACACTGGCGACGGCCCGCTGACGTTCGGATGGATCAGGCATGACGCGCCGACGCACTTCGATTACGTGGATGGGTCGACATCCGGGGAGACACTTGCGGACCCCAGCCGGCAGCACGATGTGATCAACGACCGCTGGCAGTACAGGTGGAACCTTGGCGGCCAGATCATAGATCCGGGCGCCACGGCCTCAATAAGCTTTGAAGTGACTGGAAACCTGGTGCCGGGCATCTACTACTCGGTCAGTTCTGCACTTGTGCAGGAAGACGACTCAGGCTCCACGCAACAGCCCACTGTGTCCACAGGCGAGGCGGCTCCAATTACTGCCGTGCGGTGGTACGAGGTGGTGGCGGAACACATGGGCAAGACCGTGCGGGTGGAGGCGGTGCTGGTGTCGTCAGGCATAGGCATCCTGCTCTGGGACGAGTATTAGACAGTGGTTACAGGCGCAGTAAACAAGCAACCGGCCGATGTGCCCACGGATGACGAGGATGCTGTTGAACCTACGCGAATGCAAAGGGCGTTGGAAGTTGCAACCGCGGCTGCCAACCAGTTTCGCAGCCCCATAGTCCTGCTGGGCGCCTTTGCCGCGGTTTATCTCCTGTTCGGCGTCATGTACATGAACAACAAGGGTGCGGCGGACGGGTTGAACGCGGAGGTGGACCGCAAACGGGCCATCCTGGCACGCCCGCTGCCGCCCGAGGCAGGCATCCAATCCAGCCTGTCAAGCTGGACGGCTGCGTTCCACGCCGCAGTTGTCCTGCGGGTAACAGAACTGCCGGATTCCAGCCTGCTGGGCCGCGTATTGCTGGCAGCGGACGACACCGGCGTCTCGGTGATTTCCGCGGGGAACGATAACAGGACGATCACCGAGATTGACGGTGAGTCGTATGTGGCCACGTCGATCCAGGCTAAGGCAGCAGGCCCGCTGCCCAACCTGGAGCGGTTTGTGGAATCGCTGGAGCAGCAGGCGATTGACACGCTGGAGATAAGGAACTCGATCATTTCGCAGGATGCGAACGGGTACACGATAACCCTGCGGCTTGTTGTGTACAGCGAGATGCCTGCCGACGTTTCGCCAGATGAGTCCGGGCCTGAGGACGGCGAGTCCAGCGCTGCGTCGAGGTCCGGCAGCGACGGCGAGGGGTCAGGCGGGTGATAAACAGGCGCTGGTATAGAAAGCCCATGACGGCCCCAACGCCGTCGCCAGGACTCCTGTCCAGGCTGCAGGTGAGGCTGGGGGAGCTTCGCTCGCAGATCAACCAGCGGATGGTGTGGCAGCGGGCGGACCCGGAGTTCGAGGCGCTGCTTGAAGAACGCCGGGACTACGGCCCGTTCGGGAAGCTGGGGCCAGATACGGCCAGGGCAGTGAAAACAGGCGTGGTTGCGGCAGGGCGTGCTGCGATTGCGCCGTTCGGAGTGCTGATCACCATTACGGTGGGCGACCGGTTCATACGGGTGCTGGTTACCCGTGGAAACCGCGTGCGGCGCTGGGCCGAGGCAGACCTGCCGGCAGGGATTGTGCAGGACGGCCTGATAGTTGACGAGACGGCGTTCTCGGACGCGCTCGGCGTTGTTGTGGCGCAGGTTCGCAAAGGGCCGCGGATGAATGGCCAGCGCCTGGCGGTGGCGATCACCGGCCGCAACGTGGTGCAACGCCGGTTCACGCTGTTCATCACTGACGAGATGGACGTTGCTGAGGAGATAATCAAGGCCAGCTCCGAGAAGATGTCCATACGGCCGGAAGAGCTGCAACTGGACTGGGACGTTGCGCCTGCGGAGATCCCTGAGGGCGTGGCAGACGCCGATGACGGGAATATTGAAACGGGCCTGGAAGACGGGCCGGAGGGTGAGCCTCACGACGTCTACGCCTTTGGCGTGTACCGCAATGTCGTGGAGACCAATCTGCGCACGCTCTCTGGCGCCGGCGTCCGGTTCGCAGGCCTGCAGCCGAAGGCCATGGCGCTGGCGGCTGCCACCAACTCGTTCACCGGCGTGGTGCTGGACGTAGAGGCGAACAGCCTGACGGCGATTGTGCTTCGCGACGGCCTGCCGGAAGTGGTGCGCGAGCTCGGCGTTGATGACAGGCTCAACACGGCCCAGTGGGTGCAGGTGGTGACCACCCAGGTGAGCCGCACGGTGGCGTTTCATGACTCGCTGTACCCGGATACGCCATTGGGCAATGATGCGCCACTGTTTGTGACCGGGGCGGGCAAGTCAGATGCCGGGCTTGCCACGAATGCGCTGGAACTCCTGCCGTTCCCCGTGGTGGAGCTTCCGCCCACGCTGCGCGCTCCACAGGAGTTCCCGTTTGCGAGGTTCGCGGCCAATGTCGGCCTGTCGCTGCTCTCAGGCAAGAGGTTCTGGCAGCGCACCGCGATACCCCTGATTCCGAGGGCAAAGCTGGACTTCCTGCCGCTTGAGTACCAGCCCAGGCCATTCCCGGTGCGCACGGTGCTGACTGCGACGATGGCCGCGGGCCTGATCCTGGGCCTGGGCGGGGTGTTCCAGTTGACCAGCGACCAGATGGCGAGGGCGGCGTACGCGGAGGAGACGCTGGCGTCCCTGGATGCGAGGGTGAGGCTTCGTGACATCAGGTCACAGGAGATCACGAATACCAGGGCAGACCTTGAAGCACTACAGGATGAGACCAGGCACCTGATTGCTTCGTCGGCGGTCATCAAGGGCCTGGACCGTGGTTTCGCAGGGGTGATAGCGACCCTGTCGAGCCTTGCGCCTGAGGGCGTGACGCTGGAGAGCATGGATGATGACGGCCGCCTGATTACGCTTACGGCTTCCGGGGATTCTTACGACTCGCTGCTGATGTACGTGGTGCGGCTGGAGAATGAATCGTCCTTCGATGGCGTGAGGGTCAGGTCCATTGGCACGAGCGCCGCAGTTGACGCTGCATCGACCGATGACCTGCTGTCGGACATCCCTGGCACACCAGAAACGCCGGATGTGGCGGGGGATGCGGAACTGGCTGATGGCAGGGCGTCGATGAGCCTGGAGGTGACGAGGGCTGTCGTGGAGGAGGACACGTCTCCTGACGACAGGGCGGCGCAGTCCACGGGCGAGTGAGCACTGGGCTGGTGGGTTCGGACGCGGCGACCCTAGCCTTGACCGGCGTCGAACATGGCGATGGCGAGGCCAATTGCCAGGAAGATCAGTATCACGAGTACGATGCTGATCAACAGGCCGCGGGCAGTCATGCGCCTGGGACGCAGGCGACGGAACCGTGATGACCGTGAGCCGCCGGGCGATGCGTTGGGTGGATACATATGTGAATCTCAGGGTGCAGCTCGCCACTGGCTCAATCGAAGAATATGAACCAGACGGCGAGTCCGACTAGCAGGAATATGAAAAGCCCGGTGATCCACCGGGCCAGGATGCTGATCTGTTTGCTTCTCCCACCGGGATCTGGCGATACCGGTTCGGGGGATACGCCTCCGGGAGGCACTCCGCCGGGGGCCATGAACCACCTCCTGTGAATGTTTGCTGGCCGGGCCGCTGTGCTGCGGGCCAGGATGATTGACCCCTGCTCATGTGGGAGACATGTCGCTGATGGCTGTTCAACACATTGGCTATGGGTCAAGCCGGCATGTTCCACGTTAGCCCCGGCGCGCTTTCGCTTCGACCCATAAATAGGTGAATCAAGTTCACCCAATGTGTTGAATCGCCCGGCGGTGGGCCGCGCTGGCCTACTTTGCATACCTGCCCTGGAGTGCCGGGTGCCCGCGCCTGATTTGCGGTACCGTTAGCCGTTGACCATAAGACGTTAGTCAGCCTGGCCACTGCGCCGGGCTATTTACTTGTTCCGGCGCCATACGTTGTCCAGCAATTCACCAGCGACTTCAGCATCCGATTCATCGCGCCCCGGCCAGCGCCGAGGCGTTTTCGCGTTCCCCAGGAAGTTTTCGCTGGCGCCGCGTGAGATGGTGGTCGTGGTGCTGCCGACGACCCTGGTCATCATGGGCGACTCGCTGCTCTACGTGGTGCTGCCTGCGAGGGTGGCCGAGTTTGGGCTGAGCACCACCCTGGGGCTGAGCGTGGCGTTCTGGATTGGCCTGGCGCTGAGCATCAACCGGTTTGTGCGGCTCGGGAGCAACGCCTTCGCCGCGTCTGTTTACAGGCGTTTTGGCTTGCGCATGCCATTTGTGGCTGCTGTTGCGCTGGGCGCGCTGACGACCCTGGCATATGCATTTAGCCAGGGCGTGATGGTGCTGCTACTGGCGAGAGCGCTGTGGGGCGTGTCGTTTTCGTTCCTGCGGCTTGCCTCTTACCTCACGGCGTTCGAAATAGGCAGTTCGGATACGCGTGGGCGGCTGTTGGGGTTCTACAACTCCGGCCAACGGCTGGGGAGCTTTATAGCGGTGACAGGCGGCGCTGTGCTGGCGGACCTGACATCACGCGGTGTCACATTCACGGTAATCGCGGCCACAGGCATTATTGGTGTGCTGGTGGCTGCGAAGGCGCCCTCGTTTCGCCCGGGTGGGCTGGTAACCAGGGGACGCGCAGACCGTGGCGGGCGCAAGACGGGGCGGGTGGCATGGTCGGTGCTGGTGTCACGACTGCCGCCGGGGGCATCGTCCCTCCGCTGGCCGATGCTGTCCATAAGCTTCCTGCGGTTTGCGACTGCGTTCGCCGCGAACGGCCTTGTCATTGCGACTGTTGCGCCCTACCTGGAAGAACTCGTGGTTAATGGATCCGGCAGCGTGTTCGGAATCACGGTGACCGTGCTGACGCTGGCCGGCCTTCTGGTGGGGGTGCGGTGGGTTTCAGACCTGGCGCTCTCGATTCCCCTGGGCCATGTATCCGACAGGTTTGGGCGCAGGCCGGCGATCACCGTAGGCCTGGTTTTCATGCTGGCGGCGCTGGCTGTGATGGGAACGCTCAGTGTCGTAGAGGTAGTGGTTATTGCGATGCCGGTGCTGTTCGTTGCCAGTGTGGGTGTGAATACGGCCCTGGATGCATCCATGGGCGAGACTGCGCCGGACGAGGTTCGGCCTGCTGCCATGGGGCGCTATGCGACCTGGCAGGACCTTGGGTCTGCGCTTGGTCCGCTGCTGGGATTCCTGATAGCGGAGCGGCTGGGGTTCCAGACCGGGTACATGATTGCCGCGGCGCTGCTGGCAGGCGGGCTGGCGCACTACCTTGTGGTGACGAGACGTGCCGGTCGACGGACAGCCTGAGCTACCAGTGGCCTTCGGTGGCGTCCATGCCGGTGTGCGTGATGCGCCGCTGTTCTGAGCCATCACGGTTCATGGTGTAGAGGTCGAAGTTCCCGTCGTTGTCAGATGTGAACAGAACGCGCCCGCCGTCCCGGGACCATCGGGGCTGCCGGTCTACTACCCGGTTGTTGGTCAGGCGGCTGGTGTTTCTGCCATCTGACGAGACTACGTAAACCTCCGGGTTGCCATCGCGCTGGGAGACGAAGGCAATCCACCTGCTGTCCGGCGACCAGTCGAACTCACTGTCTGCCGCCTCATTGGCTGTCAGGTTGATCAGGTTTTCGCCATCCCGGTTGACTATGAAGATGTCAGCGCTGCCCTGCTCGCCGTCACGGTTGAAGGCTATCCACCTTCCGTCCGGTGACCAGGCAGGATTGGTATCAGGGCCGTCCGTGACACGGATCTCGTTGACGCCGCGTGGGTTCTTTCGGTGAATCCCCTGGGCTGGCCCGTCCAGGACCGCATAGGCGACCCACTCACCGTCAGGCGACCACCCGCCAAGCTGCACGTCCTCAGATGTGGCGGTGAGGGACGTGGTCTCGCCGGAATCGACATCAACCACGGCTATCCAGCTTCTGTCGTCCTGTTCCACTTCGTACGCTATTCGGCGTGAATCAGGCGCCCACTTGAACTGTGTCACCGGTCCGCTGTGATCCTTTAAGAGCCGTTCGGACTCTCCTTCGGAATCCATTATCCAGAGGGCTGCGGTGCCATTCCGGTCCGAGAGGAACGCTATTTCCTGGCCGTTTGGCGACCATGCGGGCGCCTGGCCAGAGTCGCTGGTCAGGGCAATGGGCGCCTGTTCGGTGGGATGGACCTTGTAGATGTTGGGCACGCCCGCGCCGGTCAGTGTGTAGACAATGCTGCCAGGACCGCCGCCCGAACATGCCAGGATGGCGGCCGGAATGGCCACCAGGAGGACTGCCAGCAGGCGCGCCTGCATGCGGGGAATGAGATGATGCCTCGCGTGTATTGGCGATGTGCGTGGCCTGTCCACCGGCGAAGGTTGCTCCCGTCCCGTCCTGCGCGGCTGCAAGAAGAACATATTCATTCTGGAATTCGACCTGCATCGTAACAATGTGGGCGTTGCGCCGCTTACGGCTGAATTCCCAGGTTTGAGCCATTCCACACGGTTCCGTTTATGCGTGCAGCAGCAACTGACGTTGACCGGCAATAATGCGGGTGCTAACGTCCGGCTCGTTCCACATCTGAGTACAGCGACGAACCTTAATTAGTACGGCAAGAAAAGTGAGGCGAGTGGTGAAGTTCTCATTCTTCATGATGCCGCTGCACGTCCCGGGCGAGAACCCATCGCTCGCGTTTCAGCGTGATATCGATCTCATCAATTACGCCGATTACCTTGGTTTTGATGAGTTTTGGATCGGCGAGCATCACTCCGGCGGCTGGGAGACAATGCCTGCGCCAGAGATGGCGCTTGCCAAGGCATCAGCGACTGCGAAGAACATTCGCCTGGGCACGTCTGTGCTGAGCCTGCCATTTCACCATCCGTTTCATGTTGCTGAGCGGATGGTGTTTCTCGACCACCTGACGCGCGGCCGGGCAATACTTGGCATCGGCCAATCCAATTTGCCGCCAGATATCAAGCTGTTTGATATCCCGCCGCAGGATCTTCGCCCCATGATGACCGAGGCGGTTGACCTGATAGTCCGTCTCCTGGAATCGCCGGAACCGGTCAACTTCGAAGGCAGATACTACCAGGTGCGGGACATGGCGTTGCAACTGCGTTCCTACCAGCAGCCGCGCATGCCACTGGCCATCGCGACTACCGGCAGTGTCAGCAGCATTGGGCTGGCGGCAAAGCACAACATGATCACGCTCTCGCTGGCGGGCAACCCGCCTCCCGGCGGCAAACCCATAACCGAGCAGTGGCAGGTCATGGAGTTAGCGGCTGAAGAGCATGGCGTGAAGGTGACGCGCGACAACTGGCGCATCGTGACGTATGTGCATCTTGCAGACACGCGTGAGCAGGCATGGGAAGACATCAGGGCCGGCGCGAGCCGCGACTTCGGATACTTCGTCACCATTGGCGGCAGGGGCGGGTACCAGGAGTATCCGGACCAGCCACCAGAAGAGTTCACGCCTGAGTCGGTAGCACGCGTCAGGCGCTGGATCATCGGCACGCCCGAGGACGCCATCGAAGCAATTGAGAAGCTGGTGAAAGACACCAGCGGCTTTGGCGGCCTTATGATGTCAACGCATGAGTGGATGAGTCAGCAGAAGATCAATTACAGCCTTGAGTTGTTTGCACGTTACGTAATGCCGCACTTCAGGGGCCATACGCAGGATTTGCGGGCGGCCTGGACAAGGACACAGGCGGATTCAGCCGCCGGCACGCTGCCTCCGCAGGGCGGTGGCCCTCCACGGGAGTCACCGTCAATAGATGATCACAGGAGCAACCTCCACGTTCAGAGATAACAGTGAACGCGGGCGCCTGTGACGAGTGGTGACCTGCAACACATCAACGGTCGAGTATTGGAGTATCGATAATGCCGTCCCTTCAGTCGTTGCTTGACCAGGCAGACCGTGCCACCGAGGAGATAGTGGAGCTTGAGCAGGCCCTGGTCCGCATCCCCACGGTGAACAGCGGGTTCATGCCGACGGGTGATGAGACCAAGGTGGCTGAATTCATCCGGGACTGGCTGGCCAACGAGGGGATAGGCTCCGAGATCCTGGCGCGAGACCCTGAGCGCGGGAACATTATTGCGGTTTATCCGGGCGATGAACCCCGGACCAAGCTCATGTTCATGTCTCACACCGACGTGGTGCCCGTTGAGGACCGTTCGAAGTGGAAGCACGATCCGTTCGGGGCGGAGATATCAGGCGGGCGCGTGTACGGGCGGGGCGCTTCTGACTGCAAGGCGCTGCTGACCTCACAGCTTGTTGCCATGGCAATCCTGAAGCGGAACGGCGTGCGCCTTCAGCATGGCCTTCGATTGGTGAGCGGGGCCGACGAGGAGCATGGCGGCAGGTGGGGCTTTGGCTGGCTGGCGGACCATCACCCGGAGGCCCTGGAGAGCGACTTCGCTGTAAACGAGGGCGGAGGCACTCCAGTGGAGATTGGCAACTCTCTGACGTATCTCCTGGGCACCGGCGAGAAGGGCCGGCTTGAGATACACGTGCGCTTCAAGGGCGAGAGCGCGCATGCTTCTGTGCCGTGGACCGGCAGGAATGCCAGCTTCGCTCTCGCGAAGGCCCTGAGCGCGATTGAGTCCTACGAACCAGAGCTGGATACGTCGCTGCCAATTTTCGGGCATCTTGGGAAGTTTGCCATCGAGGCAGAGGCGAGTACGAAGAACATTAACGAGATAGTTGGCGAGGCGTCACGCAAGACGCCACGGCTGGGGTCGCTGTTGAGGGCGCTGTCACGCATGACGCTTACGCCCACGATGATACGAGGCGGAGTGAAGTCCAACAGCGTCCCGGAGTCGTTCGAACTGACATGCGACGTGCGTACGCTTCCTTTCCAGGATGAGGCTTACGTACGTTCGCAGTTGGACAAGGTTTTCGAGGGAATAGAGGGAGTTGAGTATGACATCGATTACATGTCTGTGCCCAACTCCTCCGACTTCGAGACCGACCTGGCTGCGGCCATCAAGCGGGCGCAGGCGCTGGCGGTGGAGCGGGATGACATCCAGTGGGCGCCGGCGGTCAGCAACGGGTTCACGGACTCACGATTTACCCGCAACCTGGGCATAGTCACCTATGGCTTTGCCGGGGCGCACCCGAACGACGACCCGATGCTGGCCCGTGCGCATGGGACCGATGAATCGGTGGGAATAGCATCACTGATGAGCGCTACCCGCTGCATGGTGGCGCTGGCCTACGACGTGTGTGGTGGCCGGTAGTGGTGGCGTCGCCTTTCCGCGGGCGCCTGGCATGAGCCAGCCGAACGTGCTGTTCATTATGGCCGACCAGATGAAGGCGACCGCCAGCACTCTCTACTCGGAAATAGGCGCTGAGACGCCTTCTCTCGCCCGGCTGTCTCGCGAAGGTGTGCGTTTTCAGAATGCGGTTACTCCGCACCCGCTGTGCGTACCGGCGCGTACATCAGTCATGACATCACGGTATCCACATTCCACGGGGTGCCGCCGCAACGAGACGCTGATGCCAGCGGGCGAGCCACACGCGTTCTCCATATGGAAAGAGGCTGGATTCGTTACTGGGCTGATTGGCAAGAACCACTGCTATGACCGACAGGAGGACCTGTGCCTTTTTGATGTCAGGTGCGAGATAGGCCATCGCGGGCTGTCGGCGGGAGGCGAGACGCATGGGATGGAATGGGTTAGGCCTATCGACGCCATCAATGCCGCGCATGCGACCCGGCGAGATATGCCCTGGCAGAGTCCACGAGTTTCGTATGCCGTGACGGATTATCCAGTGGAGGATTATTCGACAGCACTGGTCACGGCGCAGACTGAGCGGTTTCTTGAGGATCATACAGACCAGCCGTTTGCCCTGTGGGTGTCGTACCCGGACCCACATGAGCCGTACGAGGTTCCGCGGCAGTACGCCGACATGTTTCCGCCCGAAAAGGGGAAGCTCCCGCCTTACAGGGAGCAGGAATTCGCTGATGGGTCAGCCCCTGAGCGCAACCGCGTGCTGCATCGGATACTGGGCATGGAAAATGCAGAGGATGATGTGCGGCGGATGATTGGCGTGTACCTGGCCATGGTGCGCTTCGTGGATGATGGTGTGGGCCGCATCCTGGATGTGCTTGAGCGGCTCGGTCTCCGTGACAACACCATAGTGGTGTTCACGTCTGATCATGGAGACTTCATGGGCGAACACCATATGGCGGTAAAGGGCGGCGTCTTCTATGACTGCCTGACCAGGGTGCCCCTCATAGTTTCCTGGCCGGGCAGGGTGCCCCAGGGTGAAGTTGATGACAGCATGGTGAACACGGTTGACATACTGCCAACGCTGCTGCGACCGCAAGGGCTGGATGTACCGCGCCGTATGCAGGGGGCGCCGTTGCCGACTGTAACGGATGCCGAACCAAGAGAGGCTGCCTTTTCGGAGTACGGCGCTGGTGGACCGCCCTTCACAATGGCAGACCTGGAGATGCTGCCGGAGCCACATGGATACCAGACGCTTATCGATACGCTCTGGGCGAGGGAGGCGGAGGGCCGTCGCAAGATGGTACGCACCCGCAGGTGGAAATATGTGCACGATCCAATGGGCGACCTGGATGAACTGTACGACCTATCGGCAGACCCGTGGGAACTGACAAACGTGGCGGGGGACCCGGGGAACGGCAACGTGGTTTCCGAGATGCGGAAGCTGCTCGCGGGCTGGATGATTCAAACAGAAGATCCTGAACCGGTCCAGCTTCCTGAAACCACTGGCCGTCCGCCTGACAACCACGGCCCGGGGTAGGGTTCGTTGTAAGAACTACCCAGACCTGGCAGTCGCTGGCGCTTACTCTGCCAGTGCCCGGCGCAGCTCGACCTCGTTCAACGTCAGGCCCAGGCCGGGGCGCGTGGGCAACTGCATGTGGCCTTCGTGGGGCTGCATTGGCTCCTTGAAGAGCCTGAACACAGCCTCCCAACCTTCGCTGTCCTCGTTGAAGATTACCGGGGGCAGTTCCAGGGAGTACTCGTGCGGGCGCACCGCATTCGTGATGGTGGAGTACAGGTGAAGGCTGGCCATGAGGCTGATCGCAGCTGAGGGCGAATGTGGCATGACCGGCTTGTCGAACACTTCCGCCAGCGACATGATCCGCCGAACCTCGGATATACCGCCTGCCATCACTATGTCCGGCTGGATGATGTCCGGGTTACCGTGGAGGATCAGGTTGCGGAACTGCCAGCGCGTGTGCTCCTGCTCACCCGACGAGACCGGCACAGCGAGTGCATCAGTGACCTGCCGCAGTCCTATGTAGTCGTACTGCGGGATTGGCTCCTCGAAATGGGAGATGCCCATTTCCTGGAACCGCTGCCCCTGCCTTATAGCGGTTGAGACAGAGTAGCCATTGTTGGCATCGAAGCTTAGCGGCACCTCCCTGGGCAACAGCTCCCTGCACAGGCGGAACATCTCGCGGTCTTTGGCGGGGTTGGCATCCTGCCGGTTGGCGTTCCAGTCCATGCGAATCTTGAATGCGCGAAAGCCGGCCTGATAACCAGTCTTTACCTTGTCCAGCATCTCTTCCGGCTCGAGACGCCAGCCCTCGCCGGTGCTCCAGTAGAGCTTGATTCGATTGCGCGCTGCTCCGCCAAGGACTGTATGGAGGGGCAGGTTGGCAGCCTTGCCGGTTATATCCCACAGGGCAATGTCGATGGCCCCGATGGCCGTGGTCTGGAGGCCCATCGGCCCCATACGGTGGGTGCTGAAGAACATGTCTTCCCAGAGGCGGGATGTCTGTCGCGGGTCCCTGTCGATGATGAGCGGGGCTAGCATCTGCTCGATCATTGGCTTGAGGACCGGCGCCCATCGGCCGGGCGCCTCACCTATGCCGTAGATGCCTTCATTCGTGGTCACCCGGACCAGCAGCGGCCCCGCCTTTAGAGGCAATGCCTCGACGCGAGTGATCCTCATGTACCGTTCCTCCCCTCACGGATCCGATTGTCATCACATCGAGTGTATGCCCGGTCCAACGGTGCATGCCGGATACATCTCAATGTACAGGCTCGTTTTGCTGGAGAGCCGGCATCCTGATTGCAAGTGAAAGGCCGCGCAGCAGGGACAATGAAAATGAACACTTTCATGCAGCCCTGGAGACAGGCGGGAACATTATGTTCCGCTGGAGCGTCTTTAATTTAGAGGGATGCTCAATGCGATATTCAAGCCGGTTCATGAGTGTGGTGAACGCAGGTGCGTTCGTAATAATGCTGGTTCTTACCTGGGTGGTCATTTCCTGACTGTGCCCAGTGAAGATTGACAGCAAATAGTTTCGACTTATGCGGTTCTTATAAGCTGCGTCCTGTGCCGATTCGGCAATGCCGGGGCATCCGGGCGCTGCGCGGGCGCACCCCACCCCTGGTTTGAACGTTTCCAAGGCCGTTCGTTCCCGGGGGATTTGCCTGCTGGCGTCACGGCAGTCTTGTTCCCACACTACGCCAACGGTATCCAATCGAGCCCACGTTGTTTTGTTTTCGCGTCTTTCGAGGGAATGGTTCCGCCGGTACGCTTCAAAGTGCTGCGCCGCCCCAGGAGGATGATCGAACACATGCGTTACGTACGAATGATCCGGGCTATTATGCTGTCGACGTTGGCGACCGGCCTGCTGGCGGCATGCGGGAACGATGGGGGTCCAGGCGAAGAGTTCACCGCCAGCGAGACATTTGATGATGGCTCGCTGATCGAACTGACAGGCAACACTGCCGGTCATGCGGGAGGGGATCAATCTGATTTTTCTGTTCTGTTCAGGAACGGTGACGGCTCCGGCGAAGATGTCGAGGCAGGTGAGTGGGCCAGCGTGTATTGCGTGGTCCTCATGGACAGCGATGCGCCGATGATGTCCGGCGGCGACTCCTTTGCCATTCCAGAAGGATTGCAAGTGGAGAATCAACTCCAGTTGGTTCTCCCGCCGGGACTCGCAGAGGGCGCGTACGGGTTGGCGATAGTGGTGCCCGATCATGGCTCGGTGTCCCAAACCATATGGGTGGGTGACGAGGGTGATGAAACGGGCGCCTCGTGGCCGGTGCCGCCGGAGTGTTCCCAGCCTTAATGTCGTGGCGTTCGGCGAGTACGCGTTAGAATGCGGGCTGACCGTAGCCATTGAAAGATTATGAACCAGTGAGGTGAACTGTTGTCAAAGCTGCGAATCATGGCCTCGCGCCACTCGGCGTTTTACAGCCCCTTGATCTCAACGATCGCGGGCGGATTTTTGAAAGAAGAAGGATTTGAAGGCGTCTATTCGGTGGCGGGTGGTACCCCCTTGCCGCAGCTAATCAACGATGGCGAGATAGACGTGGCGCAATCGGCGGTTGGTGGAAGCTGGGGGCCGATGGAGAAAGGCGAAAAACCGCCGACTGTTCACTTTGCCCAGATCAACACCCGTGACGGGTTCCTGATCGCTTCAAGGAAGCCGGACCCAGACTTCACATGGGACAAGCTGACCACGGGGAAATTCATGTTTGTCCACGGCGGCCAGCCGCAGGCCATGCTGGCGTACGGCCTGCACAAGAAGGGGGTTGATATCAACGACCTCGACCCGATTGACGCCGGGGGCACCGAGGACATGATGTCTGGCTTCCGCTCCGGGCAGGGCGACTTCTTCCATGAGCAGGGGCCGTACCCGCAGCAGCTTGAGCACGAGGGGCATGCCCAGGTCGTGGCGTCCGTGGGGGAGGCCGTGGGGCCGGTTGCCTTCAGCAGCCTTACGGCGTCATGGGACTGGGTGAAGACGCCGGAGGCGGCTCGTTTCACCAGGGCGTACCGGAAATCTCGGGAGTGGGTGAACACGGCCCCGCCAGCAGAAGTGGCCGAGGCGGAGAAGGATTTCTTCCCTGAGTACAGCCTTGAAGCGCTCACCAAGACGCTTGAGTACTACCAGGGGCTGGGGTGCTGGGACGGCGACATCGCCATTCCGCAGAACCTCTACGAGGCAGCGCTGGACGTGTTTGAGCATTCGAAGCTCATTACGAAACGCTACCCGATGGACCAGGTGGTGGTTGCGCCGCCAGACGCCTGATCGACGTGTGACTCCTGGAGGGGGCGGCGTGATGGCCGCCCCCTGCTAGATACGGGGATCGTCTAGCTGATTTCGAGGCGTTCCATCAGCATGGCTATCTGCCTGTAGATGCCATCGTCCGGTTTTCGGGCCGGCAACCTTGGGCAGGCCTTGGAGATCACTCCGCGCTTGCGCAGGATCTCCTTGGCGACGTAGTACGACTGGTTCTCCGACATGGAATACAGCTTGACGAGTGGCTGGTAGCGGTCCCAGATCTCAGCCGCGCTGCCTTCGTCGCCAGACTGGAAGCGGTCCCAGACTCGCCTGACAACATCGCATATGGCTATGCCCTGCATCGTGCCGACGCCGCCTCTTTGCAGCTCCTCAATGAAGAAAACGCCGTTGGCCCCGCCGAATAACGAGAGCCGCTTGCTGGCGGATGCCGCGGCCTCTGCAAACCTGTGGGGCGTGGGCAGGGTTTCCACCTTCGCATAGCAAAGGTTCTCATGCGCCTTTGCCAGGTCTGCCATGAGGGACGGCGCGAGTGTGGCGCCTGCCAGGTCCTGCATGAAAATGGGCAGGCTTGTGGCCTCAGCCACCGCGAGATAGTGGCGTCGTACTTCTGCCACAGGCGGATTGCCTGCTGTGGGAGGCGATATCATCACGCCGTTAGCCCCGAGCACCTGCGCTGCCTTGCTGTAGTGGATGGTCAGGATTGTTGACTGCGCTCCCGTGTTCATCACCACTTTCGCACGTCCGGCCGCCTGGTCCACCACCGTGCTCAGCACCTGGTCCCGCTCGTGATCCGATAGCTTGTTGACTTCACTGCCAAAGGCAATGCCCAGCCCGTGAACGCCCGATCTTATGGCAAAGTCCACCTCGGAGCGCAGGTCTTCAAAGAGGATCTCCCCGTTTTCATCAAAGGGCGTTTGCAGGATTGGAAACACACCCCGCATTGAACGGTCAGCCACGATGGACTCCTCTGATCTGGCGGTTGGGCAGCAATTTACGGCGCTGTGGCCGTGAGGGTGCAGGATAAGGCAACAGGGCGTAGGTGCCAACTGAAACGGCCCTGCCGGTGAGGGCAGGGCCGTGATGTGTTGTACTGATCGCCTGTGTCAGGCTACGTGGCTGAACGGTCCATGTAGATGGTCTTCGTTTCCGTGAAGAACTCTATGGCCGCCTTGCCCTGTTCACGAGAGCCAGATGACGAAGCCTTCATGCCGCCGAATGGCACCTGTGGCTCGACCCCGGCAGTCTCGCCGTTGATCTTCACAATGCCGGCCTCTATCCGGCTGGCGAAGTCCAAGACGGAGTTCAGGTCCCTTGTGAAGATGCCAGCGCTCAGGCCGTAAGGCACCGAGTTGGCGATCTGGAGGGCCTCGTCAGCATCCCGTGATGGAATGATGGAAAGTACGGGGCCGAAGATTTCTTCACAGGCGACGAAGGCATCCGGTGCAACCTTGCTGATAACAGTGGGCTGCACATAGCTTCCCTTGTCGTAGCCATTACCTGATGGCACGCCACCACCGGCGAGGACGTGGCCGCCTTCATCGACGCCTCGCTTGATGGCGGAGGTGATGCTCTCCTGGGCGTTGTGGTCTATGACGGGTATGACGACCGATTCAGGATCTGCGCCGGGTCCGACTTTCAGGGCGTTCACCTTGTCCACGACCAGGTTGGTGAACTCCTCGATAATGTTGCCCACGGCGATGGCCCGGGACGTTGCGGTGCACTTCTGGCCGGAGTACTTCATTGCTCCGCCAACTGTGATCTCGGCCGCCTGCTCCAGGTTGGCATCCGGCAGCACGATCACCGGGTTTTTGCCGCCCATCTCCAACTGGTACCGGATGTTCCGCTTGGCGGCCTCAGCGGCGATGCCGTAGCCGACCTTGGTGGATCCAGTGAAGGAGATGGCGTTGACCTTCTCATTGATCACGAGCTCGTTGCCTGCTCCGCTTCCGGACCCGTTCACCAGGTTGAAGACGCCGTTCGGAAGGTCAACGGCTTCCCAGAGGCGGGCGATCATCACGCCCATGTATGGCGTAAAGGATGCAGGCTTGAGCACGATGGTGTTGCCGTAAACAAGCGCCGGGGCCATTTTCCAGATGGGGATTGCCAGTGGAAAGTTCCAGGGGGTGATCATGCTGATCGCGCCCAACGGCACACGGGTGGTGTACAGCAGTATGTTGGGGTTTATGGATGGTACGACGTCTCCAATAGGATTGCTGCCCTCGACGCCGTAGTACTGCAGGAGAGCCACGGCGCGGCCCACCTCGCCGCGTGATTCCACGATGGACTTCCCACATTCACGCGTGATGGCCTGGGCGTATTCCTCGGCGTTTTGCTGAAGGTAGGTTGCGGCCTTGAGCAGGTATCCACCGCGTACCACGCTTGATGTGCCTGCCCAGCCTTTGCGTGCTGCAGCGGCGGCATCTACCGCGACTGCGGCGTCCTCCGCACCGGATGCGGGCACTTCTGCTATCACATCGTCCCGGTCGGCCGGGTTTGTGGTCTGTGCCGTCTTGCCGGAACGGGCATCCACCCAAGCTCCGTCGATGAAGTTCTGTGCACGGTCCGCCATTTAGATAGCTCCTCCGGTACTGATGGACGGGCGGCCGCCAAAACCGCTATGAGCGGTGCACGGTCGCCTCAGGTCTGACTTGAGAATAACTCCAATGCTTGCATTGCCGGTGGTGCGTGTCAATTTTGTAGCTGCCTTTTGTTTTGCTTGCCTTCGGCTTCGGACTCTCTGGTTTTTACTCACCTACGGCTCGGACACTCTTCGAGGCTCGCCTGTCGGCTCGGGGTTGGACGGCCTGCGGCCGTCCCCACGTGGACTGGTGGTTAGGTGTGGCCGCCTCTGGCGGCCATGTTCCTCCCTGCCACACCGGGTCTCTCCGCTTCGGTCGAGACGATATGGTGGAGGGTGTAGCGGTTCGGTTTTGGGCGCGTGGGGTCGGCGTCGCATGACGTTTTTCTGTTTATACTCCGCCTTCGGCGTCGGACACTCTTCGAGGCTCGCCTACCGGCTCGGTGTTCGGTCGAGACGACATTGTGGTGGGAGTTTCGTGGTGGTTGGAATGGGTGATTGGTGGTTTGGATGCGCGAGGAGAGATCCTTCGCTTTGCTCAGGATGACACTGCGGTGGTGTCTGGTTGGTGGTTGGGGTGTGGTTAGCTTGCCATCTTTTCTTCTTTTTCCCTGGCTATGCGTTGGCGTCGTCGTTCTACGGCTGTGATTGCCCACTGGACGCGTAGTTCGACTTCGCCGTGTGCCCACGGCTTGTTTATGTAGTCATGAGCTCCAAGTGACCGGGCGGTTTCGAGGTCGTCCGGGTGGCCTTTCGCTGTGACCATGAGGACTGGCATGGAACGTGTGCGCGCGTCCTTCTTGAGTAGGGCCAGTGCCCTGAACCCGTCCATCCTTGGCATTGAAACGTCCATCAGGATGATGTCCGGCTCGTGGGCGAGCACGGCCGACACGACCTCATCGCCGTCGGTGGCCTCAACTACCGCGTAACCCGCACTCTTTAGCGTTTTGCCCAGCAGCAGCCTTATGTCTGCGCTGTCATCCACCACGAGAACCTTGTACATCGTTACCTCCGTAACGCAGCTCTGTCCTCCCGGACCGATGTGCTGCGTCCAACTCTGCTCCAGATTGCCTAGTCAGCCGACATTGGAATGTCGTCCATATCCGCGTCCGGGTAGAGGCGTGACCGCGGAATTTCAATGTGAGTCTCAGAATCCTCTTCGAGCGCCACCGGCTCCTTTATCAGCCCTGGCAGCGTTATGTGGACAGTGGTGCCTGTTCCCGGCTCACTTTCGAGGTGGATTGTCCCGGCGTGCATTTCCGTTATGGAGCGGGCGATGAACAGGCCGAGGCCGGTGCCTGGCACTTCACGCGTCTTCTCGTTGTCCACTCTGTAGAAAGCGGTGAACAGTTTCTCCTGGTCTTCTTTGCTTATTCCCATGCCCTGGTCTGTGATCACAATTTGGAGATCATCGCCATCCACCGTGGCATTCATTTCCACAACAGATCCAGGTGGGGAGTACTTGGAGGCATTGCTCAGGATGTTGGACAGGAGTTGTGCCAGTCGATTCCGGTCGGCGTGCATCCAAATAGGACCGGCCGGCCAGTTTGCTACCAGTTTCTGTCTCTTGTCATGAAGGAAGGCCTGGAAACTGTCATCCAGTTCGGTGAAGAGGTCGACAAGCTCAAAGTCATCAGGTGACAGGCTGAAGGTGCCTGCGTCGACACGGGAAATGTCCAGGATGTCGTTGATCAGGAAGCTGAGGCGAGCCGTGTTGCGCTGGATTATGTGGAGGGTGTCGAGCTGCTCCGGATCGAGGTTGCCTGAGGGGTTCTTCGTGATCATGTTTATGAAGCCGGAGACTATGGTCAGCGGTGTCTTGAGTTCGTGCGAGACCGTGGAAAGGAACCGGCTCCTGGCCTGGTTGGCCTCATGCAACTCGTGGTTCTGCTGGTCAAGCTGTTGCCGCAGCTCCCTTTCTTCCGCAAACAGGCGCGCATTCTGGATGGCGGGGGCGACCTGGTTCGCCACTCGTTCCAGTAAATCCAGATCGTGGGGTGTGTAGGCGTTGGCCTGGCGGCTCCGAATGCTGAGGAACCCGTTCAACCGGCTTCCGGCGCCCAGCGGCGCCTGCGCCCACGACAAGAGGCCGACTTCCCTGTGGATGTGCTGGGAAAGGTGATCTTCGAGCGTGCCGGTGCGAAGCATGCGGACCTGCCCGTCAATGATTGGAAAATCATCGTGCTGCCTGGGTGGCACGCGGTCTCCCACGTGGTACCCGGCAACTTCCACGCCGCGTACGTAAGCGATTTCGTATTCCTGCTGGCCGGGCGCGGTGTATACCACTGAAAAGCGGTCATACGGGAGCACGCTTGCAAGCTCGTCTGCCACGCTCTCGTAGATGTTCTCCAGCGACAAATCGGAGTTGGCAGCCAGGCCAATTGCGGCGATGGCCCGCCGCTCCTCAGCCTGGCGCTCCAGGTCAGCGTTCAGGCGGGCGTTGTCTATGGCTGGAGCGACCTGAAGAGAGACCTGTTGGAGCAATCTGCATTCTTCTTCACCGAGTGCAATACCAACGGGGGCACTTAGGATCATCAACCCTATGAGCCGCTGTCGAACGATGAGCGGCGCCCGGAGCCATGACCGTGCCTCGTGGCCGTCATGGTCAAGCTCTGCCTGCCCGCCAAGCTCCAACGGGTCCAACCCATGCGAGGTGGTCACGGTGGTGGATTCCAGGACTTTTGATTCAAGGCTGACTTCATCGCCATCCCTGAGTCCTGCAAGTCCTTCCGCGGTCCAATGCGCCACCCGCCCGCGTTTGCTCATTGGCTCAGCAAGGATCACACCCATGTGGTCGAAATCTATCAACGCGGACAAAGATTCCCTGACTACGTGAAAGAGGGGTTCCAGCCTGCGTTCCCCGGTGGCTGCCCGGCCAATTTCGGCGAGCGCCGTACGCTCCTGGACCTGTCGCTGGCTTGACTGGAAGAGACGGGCGTTGGCAAGGCCAGGCGAGATCTGTGCTACCACCTGGCGCATGAGGTCGAGTTCCCTTGGACCATATGCATTTAAGTTCTTGCTTCGCAGTGTCAGGGCGCCGCTGGCGGCAGGGATTGGCACGGTGAGCTTCGACCTGAACCCAAGGCTGGCGGCGTGCCGCAGGCCGTCGGGCTCTCCGATGGACAGGTCAATGACGCCACCGTTGTGCTCTTCGGGAAGCGCATCACCATGAATGAAGACCATGTTCATTTTGCCGTCGGGACTGGCGGAGGTGATTGCAATCCGGTCGTAGGCAACCAGGCCGCGGAGGTCATTGGCAACGCGGCTGTAAACGCGTTCGAGGTCCAGGTCCCAGTTGGCTCCGAGGCCAATGGCAGCCACTGTCCTGCGCTCTTCGTCAGCCCTCTGGAAGTCTGCCAATTCGCGGGCCGTGGCCTGGGCGCGGCGTATGGCGTACCAGGCAATGCCTCCCCCCAGAGTTGCAAGCACAACGAGGGATTGCAGTGAGGCGGGCCAGGATTCCTGGTTGACGACGGCCCAGTTGAGCGGGGCTGTGTCCAGTATGAGCATTACGATGAGCGCGAAGGAGGCTGGCGCAAGCGCGATGAGACGGTCGCGAGTCACCGGCTCCGCCCATGCGGCGGTTATTGATGCCGGGACGCGTCGAAACGACGGCAGTGGCGCCTTGGGCCTTTCGCTGCGTCTTTGTCTGCCGTGCGGTGTTGATACTGGTATGGCGAACCGTCGAATCAGTTTCGATTGCTTCCCGTGTACGACGTAGAAAGTCCGGTTGTGGCCATACGTTGAAGTAGATGGTCAAACACGGAATTGACGGGATCACTGATCGAGTATCAGTCCGGATACCGGTTGCGTAACTGGCACAAACCGTAGCGGAGGGTTGCGGCTGACACGCATAGGGGGAGAGGGTGTTACTCGCGTTGTTTCGCTGAGTGGAAGTCGCCAGATTCCCTATGCCGGCTCAATCAAGGCTGACGCCCACTTCTTCATCTGATCCGGGTGCGATGACCAGTTCGAGGCCCATAGCTTCTTCCGCCACCTCAAACCGGCAGGTCCCGTCGATGCTCTCTGTTGGAGGAACCGGTTCCATGAGCTGGGGGTCCAGCTCTGCCGGATATATCCGGCCAGCGTCATCATGCAGCTCCATGAACGGAGTTCGGCGGGTAGAGCCGGGGGACCCTATGGGGTTCTTGACCGTGAGATCCACGGCGACAACGTCACGTCCTGGCAGGGCGCCTGTCTCGCGGCGATGTCCATTGACCATGATGACCAGGCGCTCCACGGTAACTGTTTCAGGCATCGTGTTCTCCTCAGTCTGTAGAACTTACGCATTTCGAGCGTCGGGCAGGATGCCGTTCACGTAGAAGTGCGTCCGGCATACATTCAGCCCGGCAGTGGACGTTTCCACCGGCACAGTGGTTCCATTCCTGACATCGAATTCACTGCCGTCGCCTGGGCACGGTTCCCCGGCGCCTCAACGCGGTCCATCGGACATGCGGGACGCCCAAGGCAAGTCAGGCTGCCAGGCCGCGTGTGTGCCGTAAAAACACAGGATCGGACGGCACGTTTACGGAGGCATCGCCTGCTGTGAGCATCGTTGCGACACAGGCGGGTTAACTAATCACTACCCGTTGGGGCAGGGCGCTGATGTGCCCGGCGCTGATGACCCTACTGTGCCCCAGGAATCTCGCCTGCGCCCATCAACTGGCGATCTTGGACCAGTGCCCACAAGGCTGCCCGATTGCATGTATCGCCCGGGGCGTTGACCCGGAAACCGAACTCCAGTTGCTGCATTGGCTGGACAAGAATATTAGTGCCCAGCGGCGGGCCTTCAACCTGCTGGGCCGAGGTGGAGCGGTTGATCACCCAGTTGGCTATGTGCATTCCCTGCGAGTCATAGAGGTACAAGTCGAGGTCGCCGACCCTGACTTGAGAGCCGGTCGAGTTGGCAATGGCGCCGTTCACGAATACGGCCGCGTTCTGGCAATCAATGGCTGAACCTTCGTTCAGTTGAAGGGAAGCGGCAGGGGCGGTATCGAACAGGAGTGGGTCTGGCGGGTTGTTGGAACGAAGCGGAATGACGCCTACGGTTCGCTGCTGGCCAGCCCGGTGTTCATCGACGGTTCCTTCGCTGATTGAGAAACGCAACTCGTTGATGGACCTTGTTGGCACCCTGGCCTGGAATCCAAGTGCGAAAGACCGTGACGTTCCGCCGACTATTGCGAACTGTGTGCTGGTAACGCCCGGCTCAGGGCGCAGCCGAAGGTATCCTGATCCGCCCCATGTAAGCTCAGCGACAAGTTTCACTAGCTCGCCTCCGGGTGACCTTATAGCTGGCGTGAGGGTGATCTCTGTAAATGAAATGCGTGTGCCCCATTCTATAAAGGAGATGGGCGTCACGGGATCTGATGCGACATTCAGGGTCAGTTCCACGCGTGACAACCCCGGCTGGTCCGAGACGAACGTGGTCCTGACAGGCGTGAAGATGAAGTCACCCACACGTATGGACGTGTCAGCGGCTTGAGGAACCGGTGTGGATGTGGGCGGAAGCGTGTTCGTAGGTGTTGAAGTAGGGGTTGGACGGACGACCGGCTCGTTGATATCTCCGCAGCCCGCCAGAGCGATTAGCACAACCACCAAGAGCATGGCGGGTCGCTGAAGGCTGGTACTGCGCCTTTTGAGGCGCAGGCACGACGGGAATTGGCGTTTTCTCCCGGAGCGCGGGGACGAGACAGCAGAATGTTGTGTCTGCGCTTGCGCCGCGCTGAAGGATACTGCGTTTTTTCGGAGTCGCTGCTTTGCGGGCGGTATCACCAAGATCAAATGATGTCCATGTGTTTGCACCGCGACCAGGGGCCGCCGCGGTGGATGTGCCGGGGGGTTGAGCGCCGTGCTAAGTCGGATAGCTGCGGCGATTGATGTTAGCAGTGCCGGGGCAATGCATGCGGCGTTTGGTTCAGGCCTGACGGCCGCGCCGGATGCTGGCAGGGCCGAACCGGTCACGAATTGTGTCCATGGCCATGCTTACGGCTGTGTCATTCGGAGCGGATTCGTTCAGCATTGAAAGCTGCCCGGCTTCTTCGGTCAGGCCGGATACTCCCACGCCTATCAGCCGCACCGGCGCGTGCCGTTGGCGCAACGCTGCCTCGAACAGGCGCATGGCTGCCTCACTGATTGCGGTGTCGCCGTTCACAGGGCCGCCGTGCAGGGTGGTCTGGCGGGTGACGGTGGAGAAATCGCTGTACCGGAGCTTCAATGTCACGCTTGCCGCGTGTTTCCCCGACTTTCGCAGCTTCGCACCGACTCTTTGCGAAAGCTCAAGTATGATCCCTGACAGGTGTGCCCGGTCCGAAGAATCATGATCGAAAGTTGTCTCAGCACTGATGGACTTCGCTTCAGTGCGGGCTTCCACGGGTGAGTTGTCCACCCCGGCTGCACGGCGGAGCAGTGACTCCGCCTGGCGCGGGCCGAGCGCTCTGCGCAGCGGACCGGCAGGCGTTCCTGCGAGCTGTCCCAGCGTCTCTATTCCCAGCCTGCCCAGCGCCTCAGCCGCGCGTGGCCCAATGCCTGGCAATTTGCGGACAGGAAGCGGAGCAAGGAAGGCCGTTGCCGTGTCATCAGTGATGAGCAGCAGGCCATCCGGCTTGGATTCGCCAGAAGCCACCTTGGCGATTAGCCTGTTTGGGCCGATGCCTATGGACGCGGTTACGCCTGTATCTGCGCTGACGCGCTCTTTGATCAGGCGGGCGGACTGTTCAGGCGGTCCATACAGGCGCTCCGAACCAGTCATATCAATGTAGGCCTCATCCACGCTCACTGGCTCCACCGCCGGGGAGTAGTCCCTGAGGATGGCCATGAACTGCCTGCTGACCGTTCTGTATCGCTCATGGCTGCCGCGGATGTACACGGCGTGCGGGCACAAACGCCGGGCCACGGCCATCGGCATGGCGGAGTGGACACCATACTTGCGGGCCTCGTACGAGGCTGTGCTGACGACACCCCGCGGGCCGAGTCCGCCCACGATGACGGGGCGGCCGTTCAGGGATGGGTCCAGTGACCTTTCAACCGCTACGAAGAACGCATCCAGGTCGACGTGAAAGATGGTCCTGCCCACGTGGGCGCACCTCCGCCAATTTGCGGGTTGTGGCGGTCCAGCGAATGGACCGGCACTGCATCACAGGTACGTTTATCACACCGCGAGGCGTGACTCCAAACCGGGGTGCTAACGCACTTCCTTGCGGTACTGACCTTCAAGCTGCCGGTACAGGTTTGCCATTTCCACCGCGGCAACGGCGTAGTCCGCACCCAGACCGGTGCGCACAACGGCCTGTTCGGCGTTGTACGTGGTTATCACGCCCATGATGACCGGAATGCCTGTCTCCCGGGCCACCCGGGCAATGCCGTCTGAAGTGGCGTCGGCGACGTACTCAAAATGAGCGGTTTCGCCACGTATCAGCGCACCCAGGCATATGACTGCGTCCACGTCAGACCGGCTGGCCATCTTCATGGCCGCCAGCGGAAGTTCAAATGAGCCCGGCACATGGACGATCAGCCTGTCTGCGGCGGTGACTCCCAGCCGGGTCAGTTCACCACGCGCCGACTCCAGCAATTGGCTGGTGACGTATTCATTGAACCGTGCGGCCACTATGGCGATTTTCAGTCCACGTCCATCCCGGCTGCCGGTGAACTCGCCATGGTCCCGGAGGTCCTGGGATGTCATGACAACTCCGAGATGTTCAGGAGGTGGCCCATCTTGGCCTGTTTAGTCGCCAGATAACGGCGATTCTCATCGCCCGGCAAGGCCAGTATGGGCACTCTCTCCACCATCTCCAGGCCGAACCCCTCCAAACCAACGACCTTCTTGGGGTTGTTCGTCAGGAACCTGAAGCGGCGCACGCCAAGATCAAGAAGAATCTGCGCTCCCACGCCGTATTTGCGAAGGTCCATTGGGAAGCCCAGCTTCTCATTGGCTTCAACGGTGTCCAGTCCCCGGTCCTGGAGGGCGTATGCCCGCATTTTGTTGGACAGTCCGATGCCCCTGCCTTCCTGGCGCATGTATACGAAGACGCCGCGGCCTTCTGCTTCGATGGCCCTGAGCGCCATTTCGGCCTGCTCTCCGCAGTCACAGCGGAGGCTGCCGAATACATCGCCAGTCAGGCATTCCGAATGCACCCGTACCAGCACAGGCTCCGAGTCATCGATTTCGCCTTTCACGAGGGCCATGTGTTCAGCAGGGTCCACGAGGCTCCTGTACGCCACCGCGGTGAAGTCCCCGTACCTCGTCGGGAGCCTGGCTTCAGCCACGCGCTCAACGAACCTCTCGTTGTCCAGCCGGTAGGCGATGATATCCGCCACGCTGACTATCGGCAGGCTATGGAGCTGCGCGATCTTTTCCAGCTCTGGCCTGCGCGCCATGGAACCGTCTTCATTCATGACTTCGCAGATCACCGAAGCGGGCCGCTTGCCTGCCATCCTCGCCAGGTCCACGGACCCTTCTGTCTGGCCGGTGCGCACAAGCACGCCGCCGTCCTGGTAGCGCAGCGGGAACACGTGGCCGGGCTGGGCGAAGTCGGATGGGGCGGTCGTTTCGTCAGCCAGCAGTCTTATTGTGTGAGCGCGGTCCGCTGCGGAGATGCCTGTGGTTACGCCTGCCGCCGCATCCACGGAAATGGTGAAGGCCGTGCCGTGCTGCGATGTGTTGTTCTGGACCATCATTGGCAGGCCCAGGCGCTCGATGTCCCGGGCTTCCATGGGGACGCAGATGAGGCCGCGGCCATGAGTCGCCATGAAATTGATTGCTTCAGGCGTGATGTCTTCGGCGGCCATTGCGAAGTCGCCTTCGTTCTCACGGTCCTCGTCGTCCACGAGAATGACGATGCCGCCGCGCTTGATTTGCTTTACCGCGCGTTCCACTGATTCGGCAGCAATACGCTTGCGCTCTTCGGTCTCGTTTTCAGTATTTGCCATTTAACTTTTACCGGCTTCCAAATAGGGCGCTGCGAGTCGCTCAACGTACTTTGCCATCACATCGGCTTCCAGGTTTACACGGTCACCGGGCACTCTTTCTTTCATCGTGGTGTGTTCCCTGGTGAAGGGGATCACGGCGATTGAAAAACCATCGCCTGCCTGGTCAACCACCGTCAGGCTTGCACCGTCCACCGCGATGAAGCCCTTCTCAACGACATATCGCATTATATTGCGCGGCGCTTTGAATCCCATGCGAACGGAGTTTCCGTCCGGTTCCACGTAGTCAACATGGCCTACGCCGTCAACGTGCCCCTGCACCATATGGCCGCCCACCCTGGCCCCGTAAGCCAGTGAGCGCTCCAGGTTGACGCCGTCACCCGGCTCCAGATCGCCAAGGTTCGTTCTCTGCACTGTTTCCGGGACAGTCTCCACAGTGAAGGTGGCTTCATCCCGGCTGACTACGGTCAGACAAGTCCCGGCTACCAGGATGCTGTCGGACACCTTCAGGTCGTCAAGAGTGATAGAGGCTGCAATTGTCAAACGGCTGGCTTCGTAGGCGACAACTTTACCGACTTCTTCAACTATGCCGCTGAACATTTTCTTCGATGGCCTCTCTTACATACCCGGTGACAAGGATATCGCTGCCGTATATGTGATGCTCCACGCGGTCAAGGAGGAGCATGTCCCTGATGGCGCCTGCACCATGCCCAGCCACCGGTCCGGGCGCATTTTCGCCTCCTATAACGACCGGGGCTATGAACGCTGCCACTTTATCAACCAGGCCGGCATCGAAAAGGCCTCCCATCAACGTACCGCCACTCTCGACCATTACATTGAGGCAGTCACGCCGTCCAAGCAGTTTGAAAAGGTGCTCCAGGTTTATTCCGCCTTCACTGTTGTACGACAGGTTTATGGCTTCAAGGTTTGGCGCTTCGATGGTGGCGTGGACGTCTTCACCTCTCACCCACAGGATGTTGCCTTCTTCCTTAAGAAGGCGCGCTTCGGAGGGCAAGCGTCCCCTGGTGTCCACGATGACCCGCAGGCGAGGGCGACCGGTGGGGGCGCCATCGGGAGCACGTGCTGTCAGGCGAGGGTTGTCGGCGAGGACCGTACCGATTCCCGTGACGATGGTGTCAGCAGTAGCGCGCATTGCGTGAGCGGCGCTGCGGGCAGCCGGACCAGTGACCCACTGGGACTCGCCGGTCCTGGTGGCTATCTTGCCGTCCAGGCTCATGGCGAACTTGGCGGTTACGAACGGCATGCCTGTACGGAAGTGTTTTACGAAGCCTTCGATGAGGACCTCAGCAGCACGGACCTGTTCAGGAGGGAGGTCTGTGTCGATGGTCACTCCTGCGGCGCGAAGCTGGCGAAACCCGTTTCCGCTGACCGCAGGGTATGGGTCCTCGATGGGGCACACGACACGTGAGATTCCCGCGTTGATGATGGCTTCGGTGCAGGGCGGGGCAGTGCCCTGGTGGGCGTGCGGTTCCAGCGTGCAGTACATGGTGGCCCCACGGGCGCGTTCGCCAGCCATGTCGAGGGCCACCACCTCGGCGTGGCGGCCGGGCCGGGCTTCCGTGGCGCCTTCTCCGACCACTTCGCTGCCCTGGACGATCACGGCGCCCACTGGAGGGCGCGGCGATACTCCACCCGCGGCCTGGCGGGCCAGATCGAGAGCTCGTTTCATGAAATCCATTGGACTGAGGTCAGCGCCCACCGCGCCTGATCTGACTGTCGAAATCGAGGTGGGCGCGGCTGGCCGTGGGGTCGGTCTGGCCCTGGTAGCGGCTGCCCAACTCACTGGATCCGTATGGCCGGTCAACTTCGGTAGTCATCTGGAGGAATGAAATCTGGCCGATGCGCATTCCGTAGTAGAGCGTAACCGGCAGGCGGGATACATTTGTCAGCTCCAGGGTCAGGTGGCCTTTCCAGCCCGGGTCCACGTAGCCGGCCGTGGAGTGTATGAGTAGGCCTATGCGTCCGAGGGAGCTTTTGCCTTCGAGGCGGGCCACGATGTTGTTGGGTATTTCTATGTGTTCGAAGGTGCTTCCCAGGACGAACTCGCCGGGGTGCAGAATGAACGGCTGGTCATCCTTTATTACAAGTGGCTCTGTCAGTTCCGGGAGATCAGCACGCAGGTCTATGTAGGGTGCCGTGGAGTTCCTGAACACGAGTATCTTGCTGTCCAGGTGAAGGTCAACGCTGGCTGGCTGCACATCCCTCGGATCGAACGGGTCAATGATGATCCGGCCGGCCTCAATCTGTTCTTTGATGGTCCGGTCGCTTAAGACCATGTGTCCTCCCGGGCTAATTTGTGAGCGAAATCACGCGTGATGAGGGTGGATTGTAACGATGGGGGCAGAGGGCGGCAATGAAAAAAGCCCTGGCGAAGGGGTTATGGACTCAGTGCGCCAGGCAGTTCCTGGATAACTGGAACCTGCTGCAACGGCAAACAAGACGAACGCGAAGAGCCCGCACTTCTTGCAGCATGAAGTGCGGGCTCCCACCAATCAGCGGTTTTCTAGTCCCGGGGCTTACGGGACGATAGCGAAAACCGCCTGGATAGTCGTAGAAACTGTCAGTTCGCCGCTCTGGATGGGCGTCTGGGTAAAGGCGCCGTCGGCTGCCATTGCGCCGCGCTCGGCAGCGGGGAATGATTCTTCCATCGGCGCTGATGAACCAACTTCGGTCAGGAACACCAGGTCTCCAAGGGTTACACCCATGGCCTGGGCGTAAAGCTCCGCCTTTGCCTTTGCATCCTGTGCTGCCCTTTCACGGGTGGCCGCGCCGTATTCTGACGGGTCATCTACCGTGAACTGGATGTTGTTGATGCGAACCAGGTCTCCGGCCTCCGCGGCGGCGGTGTCAACGACCGGGCTGAGGTCATCAAGGTCACGAACTGTCACCTCAACCTGGTTGGACACGATGTATCCCGTGATGCGTGGCTCGCTGTGCCTGCCAGCGCTATCAGAAACCTCTACCCACACTGTCTGCGGGTGGATGTTGAAGGAGGTCGTCACAATGTCGTCATCGTCGATGCCGAGCGCCCTGATGGCGTCCAGCACCCGCTCCATGGCGTCAGCCGCGGCTTCACGTGCTTCAGCGACGGTTTCTTCACGGGCTTCTACGCCCAGGTAAACCTTGGCGATGTCAGCGGGGAGGTCCATGGAGCCGTACCCGGTCACCCAGATACCGCTCTGGTTGACTCCGTAACCGGGCTGGCCGGGGTATATGGGGCCTGAACCAACTGATGACTGGGCGTAGTTGATCATGTCGCCGGAACGCTCAGGCATACTGGAGCCGGTAGGTATGTTGGCGCCAAGATTGGTTCCGAGGGCTGGATTCTTGTTCTCAGAGTCGTCGGGATTTTCGCTGGCGGCCGCCGTGCAGCCGATCGCCATGACGGCGACCATAGCCAGGGCGACTGCCCCGATTAGTCTTCGCTTGGAACTCGCCATGAGTCTCATATACTTTCACCCTTGTTTCTTGGCCGGGAGTTGCCCGGCGAAACACCATTGTTTGGTCGATTTGCCAACCGTTCTCACATTTGGGCATGCGCAGCGGGTCCTGTTGGAACCCGGCCGCCGGATGCTCCATTTGGGAGCCGGTTATATATAAAGACGCACCAGCCGCCTGTTTTGTTCCACAGGTCCTGATTTCGTGGTTGTGGCAACTGGTTTTTGGCAGACTGGCCAAGGGAAATGGCACGCAGTTCGCCAATGGGCCGTGGAACATGTCGTGGCCGGGCCAAGTAGTGGCAGGCTTGTCCGACGATGCGGAGAGCCTGCCTGTTGTTCTGACCCGGAGGTGTTAAGTCGTGGCGCGCCTGCGGAGGAACGCCCACAGGCCCGCCATGGCAACTGCCAGGCCCGCGCCTGCCGCCTGGAGTTCCCGTACTGGCAATGTCCAGCCGGAGTTCTCGGATACAGACTGCCACGATTCGCCGGTTTCCCTCATGCGTTCACCCGATTCAGGGGATGTGGCGCCGGAACTTAACCAAGTGCCGTCGTCCGTAAATGGCAAGGCAAATGGCGTGGCAGCCGCGGTAACAGCCCCCGAAGCCGTCGGGTGGCCCGAAGTCAGGGTTGCCTGCACTTCCGGCGTAGGATTGTCCGCTGATTCTTGTTCCCGAGTGAAAGCGGGCTCGGCGGTTTGACCTGCACTGTCCGCGGGGGGCGCTTGCTCAGGGGTATGGGTGCCATCGGCCTGGCCTGCGCTGAAGGTGGAGAGGGCGTCATCAGGGATCTGCGTGCCGCGTAGCTGTTCTTCAGTGAATAGATCGTGCTCGGGCGAGCCTTCATGGCTGTCTTCGTTTTCTGACGCCGTGGTGAAGGCTGCCGGGTCGTTCGCTCCGCCACCCTGGTTGACCGCACCTGTGAGGTCTCCGGCGGTCAACGCACCTACAAACAGGGCAGCGGCCACCGCCAGTGCAGCCGGGGCCATCGCAAGCCTCGGCGCTCTCCTGCCTGCCGGCGCGGGAGCCTCCTGCAGCTGGAAAGACCGCGGGGCCCTGGCAGGGGCTACGGAACGGAGCAGTGACACAGTGTCCCGCAGGCTCTCGACCTCCCACTCTTCCTCGGGAGATTTGGAAAGCCGGGCGCGGGGGGGGG
>JBBDMW010000005.1:0-5007 GCA_040878005.1 Dehalococcoidia bacterium | reverse complement strand
GGACGCGCCCTGACTCCTCATCAGCGGCGCGTCCTTCAACGTATGCCATCTCTGAGTCATCAAGATTCACGTTCTTACGGAAGATGCGCTTTAGGTTAAACATAGGTCCGGTTTCTGGCCTCCTGTCTTATAGACGCATGGAGGCCGGTAAAAGTTCCGGCCGGGCCTGGAGAATGTCCCGGAGACGGGTCCTGGCACGGTTGAGCCTGGATTTCACGGTTCCCACGGAGACGCCCATGACCTCAGCCGCCTCCTCGTAACGATAGCCTTCGATGTCCACCAGGACCACGGCCATGCGCTGATCAGGGGGCAACTCGCCGAGTCCATCGGTGATCGCCTGTTTAAGCTCCTCTGCGATGGCCCACTCCTCGGGGCCTCGCTCAGACGACTCTACGGTCTCACTGAACGTTACGATGTCCTCGTCGATCGAGACTTCCGGCCTCCGCTTGACCTTGCGGAGGTGATCGTAGGTGTTGTTGCGGGCTATCCTGAGCAGCCAGGCGCGGAAATTGCCGCCCCGGTATGACCGTATGCTGCGGAACGCTGAGACGAAGGTCTCCTGGGTGACGTCTTCTGCCGTGGCATGATTGCGAACCATGCGGAGGGTTACGCTGAAGACAGCGTCCTGGTACATCTCAACCAAGCGATTGAAGGCATCGAGATCGCCGTCAATGCTGAACTGTATGAGTTTCTGTTCGTCTTCGTTCGTCAAATGTCACCAGGAAGCCGGCCCTTGGAGTTCGCACGTATCAATGTACGGTTCTTCACCGGGCTTACGGTTCTGCGCTTGAACGCAAGTATTACCGGAACCGTAACGCGAAGGCCATATAATCATTGTGCCGGCAGATTAATTACCGATGATGTCACTTTGAATCCTGCCTGGAGAATCCTGTGCGGCGCTCACTAAGGGAAACGGCGGAGACGGCCATAACCGCCGTGCTGATATTTGTGGCGCTCCAAGTTACCACCCAGAGCTTCATGGTGGAGGGCAGCAGCATGTCGCCCACCCTGCAAGACGGGCAGCGGCTGCTGGTGAACCGGTTTGTCTACGCCAGGGCAGACGCCAGCCTGTTTGGCAGTGATCACTATCTTTTTCACGGTCCACAGCGTGGCGACATTGTTGTGTTCAAGCCGCCGAATGGAAGCACAACTGATTATGTGAAGCGAGTGATTGCCTTACCAGGCGACACCGTGAACGTCGTTGATGGTGAAGTGTTTGTCAACGGCGAGCTTACAGATTACGTGGACATTGATACGTCGGCGCGCGAGGATGAGTATCCCGCGGTGGTGCCACCAGACGAGTACTTCGTCCTGGGTGATAACCGTGGGGTGTCCAATGACTCCCGCAATTGGGGCTTTGTGGACGGAGACGCTATTGTGGGGCGGGCATGGGTGACCTACTGGCCGTGGGACGCGTTCCGGCTCTTTCATTAGCCAGGTTTCGAACGGGCAGCACCCAGGCAATTCGGTACAGGACCGGAGAGTTGCACGTCCAGTCCACGGGAAGTGTTCAGGGCATGTGCGCCGTTGTTGCAGTGCTTGCCAACCGCTGTGGCACCAGCAGGGCTGTCAGCTGAGGAGGGCTGCCGTTACTCCTCTTCCGGAACCTCGTAGGGCGCCGGCGTATTGCTCCAGTCCTCTTTTGAGACGCCGCTCAAGTCCCATTTCACGGTGCCGCCGCAGATCGTCATTTGAGCGATCAACCTCCGGCTGGCCTGGCGGACGCGCTGACCAGTTGTGCCGTTGTCAGTGAGGCCGAACTGGCCCTCCTGCATTTCCAACACCGTTACATCAGCAACGGCTCCCTGGGACAACGTCCCCAGTTCAGGGTGGCCCAGTTTCAAGGCCGGCTCTCTTGTGGAGGCACGGATGACATCGGCCAGGTCCATGCCACATTCGAGCATCTTGGACATGGTTTCAGGCATGGTGGCGTTGGACGCGAGGATGCTGCTGCGATGCAGGTCAGTGCTGATGGTGTCCGGAGGAAACCCCTGGTCGAATGCTGTTGAAGCTATTTTCCAGGAGAAGCTGCCTGCGCCGTGGCCAACGTCGAAGTGTATGCCGCGCTCGCGCGCTTCCCGGAAGTAGGACTTGACCTGGCCGCTGGCGCCCACCATTGGCTTGCTGTCAGCGTAACAGTGCGTCACGATGTCGCCGGGGCGCATGTGCTCAAGCATCATCTGGTCCATGGGACGAGATGCGATTGGCGTCTGGTCCACCATAACGAATGTGCCGGTGGCTCTCGCTGCTTCAACAGCGTGATCGAGCGGCTGCCAGCCGGGACCGCGGAAGTGGGCGACCTTCAGACCGACGATGATGTCCGCCCGCTGCTCGATCTTGGCCGCCGCTGCGGAGACGTCCATGCCTTCGACGTCTTGCTCCGGATCGCCCACCATGCCCTCTCCGGCGATGTTCAGCAGTGCGAAGACTCGGACGGCGCTGCGCTGGATCACTTCGCGGTTGAAGGTATCGAAAGTAAGGTGGCCCGATCCGCCCGCGTCCAGGGCCGTGGTGACGCCGGTGGGGAGGCAGGTTTCATCCGGAAAGACTGCTCCGAAGTAGCCGAAGAAGTGGGCGTGCAGGTCCACCAACCCCGGTGTGACCAGCCAGCTTGGCACATGTGCGACGCGGGCCGCTGAAGATTCGGGTATGTCCCTGGCTACGGCAGAAATCACGTGGCCTGATATGGCGACATCGAGGAAATCGTCTATGCCGTTGGCCGGATCGATGACTCTGCCGCCCTTGATTAACAGGTCGCATTTGAGATGTGGGGAGTCTGTCATGGCGTGCCTTCGGTAGGTCTGTGTGTAGTGCTGGCCTGCCAACGGGTGGGGCGGGCGGTTGATCTGCCGGCTTTAACGGGCCAACCGTCCAAGGCCGAGGCGTATCTTAGCTGCGTTCGGGTGTTGATGGGGTGCGGATCAAGTGCTTCTCGCGACGGTTTCGAGTAGGGGAAGATGCGTGTGTACCTGGGACGGTGTTCACAGTTCATATATGGCTGATTGATGGGTAGCGGCGGGCGGCTGTTCCAGGTATCTGTAGCAGTGTGTAACGGCGCGAACGTGGCACGACCGGGGATTGGCGCCATACCCTGGATGCCGGGGCCTTTAACTCTGTGGTAGAGCAGCGGACTTTTAATCCGTCGGTCGAAGGTATGAATCCCTGAGGACAAACCAAACTAGAGTTGAACTGGAGTCCCGGCATACCGTCCGTGGGAGTAACGTTTGACGAGCTCGATATTGCCATCTGTGCAGGGGCCATCTGCAATAACGGGCTGACATGGCCTTTTTCGTCAACCAACTACGGTAACCTGCACAACACCACGTTCTTCGACATCGGCACCGGCGAGGTCTTCATGCTGTAGTGCTGCACTTCGCCCGAGTACCGCCACTCGTCCTCCCACCTCTGGAAGGACGGGGAATGGCTGACAGTAGAACCCCGCAATGGGACCAGGAGAAATAGAGATTGTCTCGAACGACTTGAGCCGTCGGCGTTGATTGTTGCTCAAGCATGCAAGAGGCAAGTCCTCCTCAGGGACTCAATATGGAGTAGATAGCATGTTGCATGGCAAACTGCGCCCAAGAATCACACTGATCTTTCCGTTACTAATTCTGTCTCTGATCGCGGTGTCTCTGTCTCTAATCGCCGCATCTGCGGAGGGCGGGGCAGCCTCATCCGACCAGGCAGGACTTGAGGGTTCGTCCATGCCGGATGTGGCGGATGTGGCGCCGCCTAAAGTCGACGACTCGATCAGTGACGTGGAACTTCAGGATTTACAGACTGTCGCCAGCAGTTTAGGCATATCGCTCCAGGCCGCTATCGATCGTTATGCCTGGAACGACAACTTCGCCCTGGCGGTCGCGGGAATCCGCGAAACATTTCCTGAAGACTTTGCGGGAGCGGAGATCGTAGACGCTAACAACGCATGGATTGCGTTCAAGGGTAGCGCTCCCGACGCGGCGCTTGAGATGATGCGCGCTTTCACCAACAGCCACACTGCCGTCTCCGTCGACGTGCGCACGGGCATGGGCGTTTCGGAGATTGAGTTCCAAAGGGCGATCGAGGCGGCCCACTACGCTGTGTTCGAAAGTTCTGAAGTCCGCGACGCCGTCACTTCTCATGACTATGCGACAGGCAAGATAACGACATTAGTTGTAATGGAAGACACTGCCTCTGACTCAGTGCTGGATGATCTTCGGGTCGTTGCAGAGCAGAGCGTCATTGATGCGACGAGAGAGAACACTCTCGACAGCATCGCGATCTCACTGGTTAAGTCAACTCGCCCGGTTATAGGCGGCGTCGAGAGCAACACTGAGCATCTGGGCGGTGAATTAATCGACACAGACGATTAGATCTGCACCTCTGGATTCGTGCTACAAGTGGAATGTCACTGTGAAGCCAGGATAACGTCCAATGGAGACCCCTGTGACTGACAGCTCTGGTTCAAGGAGATTCTTATCCCGTCGTCCGGACTGGGTGATTGCTGCAGCGGTGCCGCTCTTGTTCGCGGGTTTCATGGCAGGATTCGCGGCGGCTGTCGTGGTATGGCAGGTCTTCGGAGGGGGCGTCTGGCGTAGCGAAGTGAGTGTGGTCGGAGCGCAGGTGCTTTCCCCCGACGGAGATTTCGATTTCGAGAGGCTCGTGCTAATCGTCGACTCCTGCGAAGGGAACCCGCACGTGACGCTGTTGCGGGAGACGGACGTAGATGTGCAGGTTAAGGTGGTGGCCTCCTCTACTCCCCTGCGAGGTGGCTGCGACGGTTTAG
Organism: Dehalococcoidia bacterium; assembly: GCA_040878005.1. Taxonomy (GTDB): domain Bacteria; phylum Chloroflexota; class Dehalococcoidia; order Lucifugimonadales; family Lucifugimonadaceae; genus JBBDMW01. The sequence continues at coordinate 242 of JBBDMW010000005.1, read as the reverse complement.
ATACTGTTGAGGTCCCACTCCAAGAGCCACTGGGAGGCCGGGTCGTCGTTGATAGACGCACCGGGCAATCACTAAGCGTCAGCATATTGAACTGATCATCGGATCAAGGGAGAAAATCGGTGTCCCTTGAAGTGCTGGCCCGGTTCTGGTAAGGGCAGTGTCCGCTCTCGTCTACCACTGGATCACGCTAGGGCAATTCGACAATTGACTGTAATTGGTTTCAGGTTACAGAAGGAGGCGTG
>JBBDMW010000004.1:0-42536 GCA_040878005.1 Dehalococcoidia bacterium | reverse complement strand
GCTGGAGCTCCGGCCAGCGGCGCGCCTGAGCATAATCTCTTGCGCAAGAACAGCCGCCGTCCATATATGGGCGGCGGCTGTTCTTATTTCAGAATCTGGCAGCTGGCCTACAGCTTGCAGGCCAGCACACGCACGGGGGCCTGGTCAAATCCGCACGCAGCCAGGAACCGGGCATCACGCTCGTCCTCCGCCTGCAACACCGAGTAAACCTGGGTTACCCCATGCTCACGGCAGTGGGCCTTGAGCGCATCCACCAGCTTCCTGCCAATGCCCCGTCGCCGATAATCAGGGTGCACTGCCAACGCCACGATACGTACACCAATGGGCATGCCGTATCCAATGGTCTGCCGCTCCCCAAGGATGAACCCGGCGACCTTCCCATCGATCTCGGCCACCTGGGAGCCCCATGACGGGATGGTCATGGTGTGCATGCGGGACATTCTCAGGAACCGCTCCACGTACTCGTTCCAGGAGGCTGACCTGTCCCTACCGAGGATCTGCTCATCCAGGGCGCGCACTCCGTCGGCATCCGTCTCCTGCAGGTCCCGGATCACGATTTGATCGTTCATGGCGATCCTCCTTCGCTGCCTGCCCGCCGGACCGCCAACTTTGTGAGCGTCCGTTAACTTAGCGGGGTAACGGCTGATGTTAGCCCATATGTCCAGCAGCGGAAAGGAGCCCCGGCAAAGTTGAGCCTGTGGAGACGAATCACATGGGATGCCAGGCGCGAAAAGCCCCCGACTTCTAAAGCCGGGGGCTTTTCATTTTTACCGATTACTTAGAACCGGCCGGACCTACCAGCGAGGGCCGGAGTCCCGTCGGCCGCCACGGTCACCACCGCGGTCGCCGCCGCGACCACCACCAACGCCACCACCGCCGCCAGCTGCACGGGGACGAGCCTCGTTCACAGTCAGGGCGCGCCCACCAAGATCCCGGCCGTTAAGGTCGGAGATAGCCTTCTGGGCTTCTGCGCTGTTGGACATCTCGACGAACCCAAAGCCACGTGAGCGGCCGGAGAACCGGTCCATGATCACTGAGGCTGAGTCAACCGTGCCAAACGCGCTGAACGCGCTGAGCAGGTCCTGGTCCGTGGTCTCGTAAGACAGGTTGCCTACGAATATATTCACTGCGTGCTCCTTTGCACTCAAGCTCTCCTGTTTCCTGGGAAAAAAGCGCCGTTCCAGATCCACGGCGCAAAGCTTGGGCGCGGGGAACAGTACGTCATCTCGACCCGGTATCGGAGAATCGTTACCCACCTATTCTACATGGTCTTACGATTCTTCTCTATATCGCAGGTCAATCTTCTTGATCCCGCCGCTGTGCCTGGGCCGGGCGCTCCGCTGCGGGCACAGCGTCAACAGCAGCGGGTCCTGTGCCGTTTACCTGCCGGGCCACCAGTTGAGCGTAAAGACCGCCCCTGGCCAGGAGCTCGTCATGCGTGCCTGACTCCACCACCCGGCCATCATCCAGTACGACGATCTGATTGGCATCGCGCACAGTCGAAAGGCGGTGAGCGATCACGAGCGTGGTGCGCTCCTCCATCAGGCGGTCCATGGCTCGCCTCACCAGCCTCTCGTTGGTGGCGTCAAGATGTGACGTGGCCTCGTCCAGCACCAGTATCGGCGCATCTTTCAGGAACGCCCTGCCAATGGCGACCCGCTGGCGCTGACCGCCGGACAGTTGAGCGCCGCGTTCACCGACCGGGGTGTCCAGCCCCTCCGGGAGCGACTCCACGAACTCTTTCAGTCCCGCCATCTCAACCGCCGAGTGCAATTCATCATCGGAGGCGCCTGGCTTCGCCATGAGCAGGTTGTCCCGTAGCGAGGTATTGAACAGGTACGTGTCCTGTGCAACGAGGGCGATGCGCTGCCTGAGGTCATCCAGCGTGTACTCGCGCAGGTCATGCCCGCCCAGCAGAACCCTGCCAGCGGCCGGGTCCCAGAAACGCATCATGAGGTGCGCCGCAGTGGTCTTGCCCGCGCCTGACGGCCCCACCAGCGCCACTGTCTTGCCAGGAGGTACGGAGAAGGTGATGTCGCTCAGGGCCGGGCGCTTCGTATAGTCGTATGAGAACTCCACGCCACGGGCCTCAATGCCCTGTGGCGCTCCGGCAGGCCCGTCCACCCTGACTCCCGGCCCGTCCTGCAGTGGCACAGGCTCAAGGTGCACCGCGTAAACGCGGCGGGTCGAGCCAAGTGTGTCGGCAAGCAGCCGCCCTATGTTCGCCAGTTCAGACATGGGCAGGAATGCAGCCATGGATATGAGCGTAAGCAGCGGCAGCATGCCCGGGTCCAGCGAGCCATTGGCCACCAGCGTTCCCCCGGTTACCGCCACCGCCAGGCCGCCGAACCCAACACCTGCCTCCAGGAAGACTCTCTGGAATGTCAGTTCCCTGAAGAACGGCACCCGAACACCGACGTACCGCTCGGACTGGCCCATGAATTCATTAAGACGGTGATTGCCACGCTGGAACGCTGCAACTTCGTTAAGGCCCTGCAACGTGTCCACCACGTGCGCGTTCAGTTCTCCAAGCTCTTCCCTGGAGCGCGAGCCAAGCCGGTCCACACGGTTGCGCGCCAGCACCGGGCTGATGGACACCGCCAGCAGGAACGGCAGCAGGGCCAATGCCATGGGCCATCCGAATATGAACAGCGTGATCAGCACCCCGGCGGGCACCACGACTGCCACGAACGCCGGAGCAACCGTGTGAGCAAAGAAGTACTCGATGGTCTCAACGTCCTGCGTGGCCATGCTCACAAGGTCGCCTGTCCGGCGGCGGAGCAGGTAGGCGGGCGCCAGGTCATCCAGCTTCTGGAATAGCGCTATGCGCATCTCCGAAAGCAGCCGGAAAGCCATGTCGTGCGACACCCATGACTCAGCCCAGTGCAGGACGGCGCTGAGTGGCGCAAGTATGAAGAGCGTGATCAGCAGCCCGCCGTATGGCTCCCCATTCCGGACGCTGGCGACGATCAAAGCGCTCACGACGCCGACGCCTATCAGCGTGACGAACCGGCTAACGCCCAGGACAAAGCTGATCACGAGCTCCAGCCACCACGGTTTGATGAGGCCCAGTAGCACCGTGAACGTGGTTAGCCAGCCCATGCCCTCAGCCTTCAGGATGGCATCAGTCGGCGCTGCCTCGGCTTCTTCCGAGGCCACATGCTCCGGGCGATCAGCTAGAATCGTCTCGGCAGGCGCTGCACCGTTGAATTGCACGACGCTTTCCGCATGGTCGGCCTCCACAGCCTGCTCAGCCATCAGCCTTGAGTAGGCACCGCCTGCGGCGAGCAGATCTTCATGGCGGCCGGTCTCAACAAGCTCCCCGTCTTTCAGCACCAGGATGCGGTCTGCGTTGCGAACGCTGGAGAGCCGATGCGCAATCACCAGCGTTGTACGGCCCTGCATCAGGCGGTCCAGCGCCTCCTGGATTGTGTGCTCGTTCTCTGAGTCGACTGCCGACAGTGCCTCATCCAGCACGAGGATCGGTGCGTCCCTGAGCAGTGCGCGGGCGATGGCGATGCGCTGCCGCTGTCCGCCTGAGAGCCTGACGCCGCGCTCGCCCACTACGGTGTCGTACCCCTGCGGCAGCCGGGTGATGAACTCGTGGGCGTTCGCAGCGCGGGCGGCTTCCTCCAGCTCGGAGTCAGTTGCTGATGGCTTGCCAAACTTAAGGTTCTCGGCGACTGTGCCGTGAAAAAGGTATGTGTCCTGTGAGACTACTGCTATGTGGCGGCGTAGCTGGTCGAACGACAGGTCCCTGGCGTCCCTGCCACCCAGCAGCACCCGCCCGCCTGAAGTGTCGTAGAAGCGAAGCAGCAGCCTGACGATTGTTGTCTTCCCGGAGCCGCTCTCGCCAACTATTCCAACGCTGTCGCCCGGCGATGCATCAAATGACAGGTTGGTGAGCGCAGCGCGGCGGGTGCCGGGGTACGAGAACGAGACGTTTTCGAAGGTGACCGATGGCTCCAGCGGCACATCTTCGGTGGCGGGCCGCGGCGTCTCCCGGACGACTGGCCGGGCGTCCTGGAGAGCGAATATGCCATGGGCCGCCGAAAGGCCCACCATTCCCTGGTGGAACAGCTGGCTCAACTCTCGCAGCGGCCGGAACACCTCGATGCCCAGCATCAGGATGATGAGCAGCGCTGCCAACTCCATATCGCCAGCGGTGACCCTGGCGGCTCCAACTGCCAGCATGGCCGCTGCGCCAATGGCAATTCCGCCCACTGTCACGCCCAGCGAGCCAGCGTTCGAGGCCAGCACCCACATGGTGGTGCGGAATACTTCGTGAGCCCTGGCTGCAAGCATCTGCCCGCGCGCCTTGCCCTGGCCGAACGACTTCAGCGTGAACAGGCCCTGTATGGAGTCCAGGAACTCGGCGCCGAACGAGCCATAGGCCTCCCGCCTTCGCATACTGCTGGACTTGTTCCACTTGTGGAAGGCAGACGGCGCAAGCAGCGTGAAGAGTGCGAAGGCCAGCGCCACCAGCGCGGTGGGCAGGTCCAGGAAGGCCATGAATATGAAGATGCCAATGGGCGTGAGCGCAGCGGTGAAGAGCTGAGGCAGGTACTGGCCGAAGAACGTCTCCAACTGCTCCACACCATCCACCAGGGACAGCATGGCGTCGCCGGTGCGCTGCTGGTTGAAGTAAGCAGGGCCGAGGTGAAGCACCTGGCCGTACAGGTTGCGCCTCAACCGTAGCTGAACAGCGGCGGCGGTTTTGTGCGCCACCATCTCCTTGTGGTACTGGAGCGCAGAGCGCAACAGGACCATTCCGGCCGCAGCGACAATCAGCGGGATAAGATCACCGAGGCTCTCCCCCTGCAGGATGCCGGCCAGCAGGACACCCAGCAACGCCAGCCGCGCAATGCCAGCTGCTGCTGTGGCAAGGCCAACCGCCACCGCATAAGCAATGCGCAGCCGCGCGCCGCGTGTGAATGCCCAGAGCCTGAAGTTAAAGTACATGGCGACCGTAACCGTGGACCTTAGGCCCCGGCGACACTGCTAATGCAACAATTCGCATTTGGAATTGCGCCATTGTACAGAGGGATGAGGTGTGTGGTTTTGTTTGCTTTTATTGGTTTGTACTCACCTTCGGCCGACCCGCAGTCGCGGGAACCCCGACTCTTTGAGGCTCGCCTGGCGGCTCAGGGTCGGCTCGGGTGACGGACGCACTCTGTGCGTCCCTACGTGGGGTTGGTGGTTTGGTGTGGCCGCCCTTGGCGGCCATTTATCCCCGCACCCGACCGGGTCTCTCGTTTGTACTTGCCTCGCTTCGGACACTCTTCGAGGCTCGCCTATTGGCTCGGGGTATCCGGTCGAGACGACATCGCATTTGAGGCAAGTGAAGGTCAAACCAAAGGTGCGGCGAGGGAAAGAGTGAGCGAAGCCACATCCAGGGGAAAGTTGATGATAGTTGGAGTTGGTCGATCCAAGAGTGCCGCGGGGTCGGGGGGTTAGGGCACGTCCATGGTGCGGAGGCGTCGGATGGTCAGGGCCAGGAAGAGGGCGAAGACCACCGCTATGCCGATGAGCCCTGCCTGGAGGCTGAGCAGGCCGTTCACGCGGTCGTCAAAGAAGCTTGGCTCCAGGCCGTGCATGACTCCCATTGTGTACTGCCGGATGCTGAGGAACTTGATTCCGCTCAGGAAGTTGGCGAGCGACGCTTCCCAAATGAATGCGTACAGCAGGCCGAAGGCAAGGCCCTGTGTTGTAAGAAGGCCAAGCCACGTGAACGCAGCAGCGTAAGCGGAAGCGCCAAGGAAAAGGCCGAGCGCAGCCACCAGGGCACGGCTCACATCTCCGTCAGACGCAAAGTAGGCGGCTATGCCGCCACTGAGTGCGACCAGCCCGCCGCCGGCGATCACTGTCGCCAGCAGCTTTGGCACGGCTATCTTCCAGCGCGGCACAGGCTTCAGCATCAGGTAGCTGAGCGTACGGTCTTCCAGTTCGTTGCCAAAGGCGGCAATTGCCAGCAGCACGATTACCACCGGCAGAACTGCCGAGATGACCAGGTTGGACATGATGATGTTGGTCATATCGGTGACCGTCAGGCCGGTATCGGCGAGATTCATCCAGGCCGCCAGCACTGCAGGAGCAGCGGCCAGGAGCACGATCCACGTAAGGCGCGTGCGTCCCAGGAGCTGCCGCATGGTCAACGAGAACACCAGCATCAACGCGTCCATCCTGTGCCGCAAGTCACGAACAAGCGCCCAAAGCGGAATTGTGTGGCCATTGTCATCATCAGCGTTCTCATCGTTCCGTCAAGTAGGAGAAGACGCTCTCCAGCGAATCGTCCAGCGGCTCAAACCGGAACAGGGTGATACCCAGGTCGTGGGCGATTTTAGGCACCGCCTGCTGGACAGAGTGCACATCCCGGCTCAAAAGCCGGATTGCGCCATCGCCGTCAACCTCAACCGAAACTACGGTGTCCAAGCGCACAAGCCCCGCGGCCAGGGAACGAGAGTCGCTGGAGCCAATCTTCACCATGAAGGGCCGCTCATTGAGCTTCTCACGGATAGAGCGGTAGTCGCCGGCGGCGGCCAGCTTGCCGGCAAGGATCAGGAGTATCTGGTCTGCCATGGCCTCCACTTCCTCAAGGATGTGGGAGGAGATGACGATGGTGCGGCCCTCTGCGCCAAGGCGCCGGATTGTTTCCTGGAAATGCATCCGCTGGCGCGGGTCTGCTCCGCTAAGAGGCTCATCGAGCAGCAGCACCGGCGGATCATGAACCACAGCGGCGGCCAGGCGAATCCTCTGTCGCATGCCACGGGAGTAACCGCCGACTGCCCTTCCCTGGGTGTCTGCAAGGTCTGCGAGGCCGATGGCTCGGTCGGTGGCCGATGCAATGTCCGACACACCCTGCAGCTTTGCGTTCAACTCCACGAATTGGCGGCCGGTGAGGAACGGGTACACCGCCTCCTGCTCGGGCATAACGCCTATGCGGCGATAAATGCCGGGGTTGTTGCGGACCGCCTCGCCCAGCATGGTCACAGAGCCGCCAGACGGCTCAGCCAGCCCGTTGATCATGCGGAGCAGCGTGGTCTTACCTGCGCCGTTCGGGCCGAGCAGCCCGGTGACCCCAGGGTGCACATCGAAAGAGACGTCGTTCACCGATACGACATCCCCGTACCACTTGGAGACGTTGCGGACTGAAATAGTGGCTTCTGATGCAGCAGCGCCGTTGGTGGTCATGCCTTCAATTTCCTGTAGCGCCACAGGTACACAGCACCGGCAACGAATGTGTAAGCCATTACAGCGGCAAAATACACCGGGCCGTCAAAGTCGTTGACCCTACCCACATCCAGCCCGAATATCCAGTTGTTGACCAGCGGCAGGACCATTGCACTGTCCAGCAGTGTCAGCCACTGCCCAAATTCGCCGGCTGCCACGGAGGCCAGTTCGACGACGATGCTGCCAACAAACACGAGCGCCAGTATTGCGCCGGTGGCAACCGGCCGGCGAGTGGTGAAAGACGATACCGCCATGGCGACAGTGGTGGTGAACGCGGCCAGAACAAATCCGCTGGCCAGGAACCGCGGGAGGGTGAGCCAGTTGTCCTGCGTCCACTGGACGATGTCCTGCTGCGAAAGAGCGGTGGAAAAGAACAACAGCAGTTGCGGGGCGTACACGACCGCCAGCGAAACAACGAGAAAGGCAGCCCAGCGTGAAACGGCGTAATCCAACACCGTGATTGGCCTCACCAAGTAGAGGCTGATCACACCGTACCGGCGATCAGGCGTCAGGAGCTCCGGACCAACCACCGCAGCAAATATCAGCAGCGGGAAGTAGGCATACCCGTAGTAGTCAACGCTCCTGAAGCCATCAAGGCCGCCCCCCGTGTCTTCAAACTGGGAGATGAAAGCGGTGATCACAACGAAGAAGATGGCCGGCGCCGATATGATGCCGATGAGCAGAAACGACAGGAACTTTGAGAATGCGCCCCGCCCAAGCCCAAACGACGTGCGGACGCCATCCCAGAACAGGGAGCGGCGCGCACGCCAACGGCCCTCGCGTGCGCCAGCGTATTGCTGATAGCCGAGGTCGAATACTTCGCCGTACCGCTGCGCCTGGTTACCCTGCGTCACTGACCGTTTTCCAGGTTCTCATCATCGGCGTCAAAGACCTCGTTGAGCGAGTGACGGCGCGGGGCGAGCCTGTACAGCAGTGCCCCTGACTCCACCACGGCGTCCCGTATTGCGTCATACGTAGCGGTATCAGCGTCTTCCACGATCAGAGCGCCGCGCTCCAACGTGGCGGTGACGCCACGCTTGGCCAGCGCCCCGGACAGCTCCTCTGTGCCTTCAACCACGTTGATGATCAGCGTTTCAGTCTCCTGCGTGAAGCCTGATACCTCGCCCTCACGCAGCACTTTGCCTGCGTCCAGGACAATTATGCGGTCCGAAGAGCGCTCGACATCGCCCATCAGGTGGGATGTCATCAGGATGCTGATACCGAACTCTGTGCCGGTGCGCCGGATCAGGTCAAGCATCTCCTGCCTGCCCGCAGGGTCCAGGCCGGATGTCGGCTCGTCAAGAAGAATCATAAGAGGGTCATGAGCCAGCGCCTGGGCCAGCTTTACGCGTTGCTTCATGCCCGTGGAATAAGTGCCCATGGAGCGGTAACGCTCTTCATCCAGCCCAACGTGGCGCAGCACGTCAGCGGCGCGGGTGCGGGCTTCGGAGGGCGGTAGGCCGCTCACCTGTGCCATGTGGGATACGAACTCAGTGGCCGACACCTTGGGAGGCAGGCAGTCGTGCTCCGGCATGTAGCCGATGCGCTCGCGAACCAGCGGAGACGAGCGGGTATCAACGCCCATAAACTCGGTGCTGCCGCTGTCCGGGTCGATAAGACCGAGCACGATCTTGATCATCGTGCTCTTTCCTGCGCCGTTCGCGCCCAGGAGCCCGGTGATGCCCTGGTGAACCTCGAGGCTTACGCCGTCGAGCGCCCTGGTTGCGCCGAAGTGCTTGGTGAGGTCTTTTGTCAGAAGTAGCGGTGGCATCCGGCGAATGTTACATCCTGCACAGGTCTGCCGCACACAGGATCATCAACGAAAATGCTGAATAACGCGTTGACCACAGCATGAATGCGACGATGTTCCGCGCGAACCATTAACTGATGCTTGATTACGGTTTCAAATGATCAATGGGTTCCAACGGCCAACGCTGCGCACGGAGCATCCCCATTCATAGTCCCGCATCACACACACAGCCGGTAAAACTTTATGGCGTTGCCGCCGAAAACAGCGGCAGACTCCTCCGGCCGCAGCGATGACAGGAGCTCGCGAGCGGCGTCCGTCACCTGTTGATAGCTGGCAGCAAGAGTGCATACGGGCCAGTCTGTGCCAAACATCAGGCGGTCATACCCGAACATTCCAAGCACATGCGCCACGTAAGGACGGAGATCGTCCACCTTCCAATTCCTGTGATCGGCCTCGGTGACCATGCCGGACACCTTGCAGCGCATGGAGTTGATGTTGGCAACGCGCCGTATGTCTGAGAGCCACGGCTCCACCATGTGCTCACTGATGGCCGGCTTGGCAATATGATCCAGGACGGCCCTCAGGTTGGGCGCCTGGTCCATGATCTCCGGTATGTACCTGAGATTTTGCGGGCGCGCCAGGAAGTCATAACATAGCCCGCGGCGCTCGATCTCTTTCAGGCCGCGAATGGCTTCCGGCTTTGCCAGCCAGCCGGGGTCCTCTTCGCCCTCCCAGATGTGGCGCACACCCTTGAAGTAAGGGCTCTTCTGAAGCTCGTCCAGCGTGTGGCCAACGTCCGGGGCTGCCAGGTCAACCCACCCGACCACACCGGCCACGAAGTCGGCGCTTTCAGCGATTTCCAGCAGCCAGCGGGTCTCGTCAACCGACTGAGCAGCCTGGATGATGACGGTCTTGTTTACGCCCACCTTGTTGATGAGAGGCCGCAGGTCATCAGGCCCGTAGTTACGGCGCAGGACGTTGTCGCCGGGCGGCATCCACGGGTAGTCGAACTTGCTGAGGTCCCAGAAGTGGTGGTGACTGTCGACTACCGGCGTTTTGTCCGCCATCTATGCCTCCTGCAGGCTTTAGTGATTTCAATATCATCAGTTACGACGCGAAAACCGGCCGGCGCGCACGGCATCCACATCATCACGGATGGTGCCGTGGTGCGGCCCGAAGCGGTCTCATCAACCTGTGGATTTTACTGGACGATCTTGCCAATCTCAGGCCAGCCGCGCAGTGTGCTCTCCTGGCCCTTGCCGGCGAAATCGGCGTCGCAGTACCAGAGGACGCCATCCTTGATCGACAGGCCGTGCGGGTAGGGGTCGTCCTCGCCAAAGGTGATGCGGTCCACCTCTTTGCCGTTCTCCAGCGAGTACTTGACGATGACCTTGTTGGCGGTGTGGGCGCACCATATGCCATCGCCATCGCGCGCCAGGCCGTGGAGGCGTGGCAGTTCAACCTCAAAGGTCTCCTTGACCTTGTATGACTGACCGTCCACCAGCACCAGGGCGAACGGGTTGAACTGGGTCACCCAGATGTCCCCATTGTCCCACTCAATGCCGTGGATTCCCCCGCCGTCAGGCGTGCGGAAGCGGTCTACTGCCTCACCAGTCTCCATGTCCAGCTTGTAGATGTATCCCAGGTGGGTGTCGGTTGACCTGAACGGGCGTGCGGCGGTCTGGCCGTTGGATGCGGTCCACAGGTATCCGCCGCCGACGGTGATGCCGGAGCCGTTTTCGGTTGGCGTATTGATGGTGCGAAGCAATTCACCGCTCTCATTGACCACGTACACGTTGTCCGAGTACTGGTCCATGACATAAAGCTCTTCCCCGGCCCACTGTAGGCCGTTCGGGTGCTTGCACGGAGTATCAAATGCTTTGATGGGTTTCATAAGGCTGTCTCCTGGCCCGGCACGCTCTTGAGGTGGCGTTGCCGTGGGCAAGGCACATGATGTTGTCCGGAGGGCGGCGAGTCAAGCGATACGTGTCACCGCAGCCCCCAGTTGGCCACAGGTGGATTGACACACTTCCAACTGTCTACGCGTCAAAAGTAGTAGAATAGAAGGGAGCCTTAACCGTGACCGGATACCAGATATATCTACACAGCACACATTTCCGCCATCCGGCAGGCTCTTCGTTTACCCTCACGCTGGAGCATTCCAACCGCTCGCGTCAGCAGGTAAACCACAGTTTCACATCTTATTTTCTCCTCCGGAGGCCTGAATGCCGTCCAAGTCCCTTAGTTCGTTCCCTTCGCGCGCTGAAGAGCGCGTAATGATCTTTATTGACGGGAGCAATCTCTACCACGTCCTGGGCCAAATATGTGGCCGTCACGACCTGCAGTTTGACAAGTTTGGCCTGAAGCTTGCGAACGGGCGTGACCTGCGCAGGATTTATTACTACAACATCAGGCAGGATTCCGACCGTTTCCCCGAATTCAGGGGCGAGCAGTCCAAGTTCCTTGAGTCGCTCTATGACACGCCTTACCTGGAGGTGAGGCTTGGCATATGGAAGCAACGCGGCGAGGCAATGGTGGAAAAGGGCGTGGACGTCATGCTCGCCACCGACTTCGTGACCAAGGCATTTAGAGACCAGTACGACACCGCCATCATTGTGAGCGGAGACGGCGACTTTTACCCCGCCATCCAGGCGGTGAAAGATGCCGGCAAACACGTCGAAGTGGCTGCGTTCGAGACGAACATATCGCCCGAGGCCGCAAGGGCCGCCGACGTTCATCTGAAACTCAACAAGACTTTCTTCACCAGCCTCTGGATGACCAAGGCCCAGGTGCGGGCACGCACTGAGGCGAGTGGCCGCCCCGAGGTCACTGATGAGGCGGCTTCGCCCAATGGCGAGGACAAGAAGTCAGGCAGCACAAGCAGCCGGCGCCGTCCAGTGCGGGCGTCTTCCTCCTCGACCCCAACTTCTGGTTCGTCTTCGCCCAGCGGAACTGATGAGAAGCGGAGCAGGCCAACGCGCCGACGCTCCACCCGGTCCGGGTCGTCCAGCTCCACGTCTTCCAGCTCAGCCGCATCAAGAAACGGCGCAGCGCAGAGCCAGGATGCAAGCCCCAAGCCAGCAGCGCCAGCCGAGAAGCCGGAGGCCGATGCCAGCCGGGAGGGCATGCGCAGGACGCCAGCAAGGCGCCGAGTGGGTGGAACGCAGGCAGGCTCCAGCAGCAACGGGTCTTCAACGTCAAGCGAGTCCAACCCTCAGCCGGAACGTGCAGCGCCAAGGCCGCCGGCACTTCGCAACCAGTCAGCCAGCGCAACGCCAGCCAACCCGGCCAGCCCAGCTAGCGAGGAGAGGTCAGAGAATGGCCAGGACGGCAACCGGCGCGCAGGATGGCTCAGGCGCTTTGGCCTGAATTCCGGTGAATCAAACGAAGAGAACGACTAGCGCCAGGCAGCGCGCAGAAGCGGTTGAGTTGGGCTAAGTCCGGGCACGCGGCAAACGATCCGCTGGCCATGTACGGGCTTTAGAGGGGCATTGCGCGCCTTTAGAGGCGGATGTAGCCGCGGCGCGAGGCTTCCAGCACCGCCTCCGTCCTGCCCCGCACGCCCATCTTCTGGTAAATCTTGCGCAGGTGGGACTTGACCGTGTTCTCGGTGAGAAAAAGCTCCCCGGATATCTGCTCGTTCGTGTAGCCCTGTCCAAGCAGTTGAAGGACACGCCTCTCCCGCTGCGATAGCAAGGTCCGCCCATGGTGCTCTTTGGCAATCTCTGACAGGCGCGCCAGGAGAGATGTGGCGATCTTCGGCTCTATGGGTGACTCGCCGCGATCCGCTGTGAAAATCGCCTCGGTCAGCCTCTCAGGCGACGCATCTTTGAGCAGGTAACCATCTGCGCCGGCGACTACGCCGCGGGAGATGCTCTGCTCCGTATCCAGGCTGGTGAATATGATTATCCGGGTGTCCGGGATGTCAGCCTTGATCTGCTCAATGGCCTCTATGCCGTCCAGGCCGGGCATGTGAACATCCATCAATATCACGGAAGGGCGGAGAGACCGGGCCATGTCGAGCGCCTTCTGGCCATCATCCGCTTCTCCGACCACTGATATGCCCGGCTGACGCGAGAGTATTGCCGCAACACCCTGGCGTGTGATCGGATGGTCATCAACTACCATCACCGTCACGACTTGCTTCGCCACGTTCATCGCCTCACCTCCACACCGGCACCTTCGCACCGCAAGCATTACCCCACCATTACACGGGCCGACAGTTCCCTGTGAGCAGCGGTGGCATGATGCCGTGAACGCGACCCACGTGCGGGCAGGGGTTATCCGATCAGCAGACGGGCCGATTGTTGCCGTCCCTTGACATATTGGCATGCACCGGTCACCAAACCAGTAAACGCCTGCCCACCGGCAATGGATTCCCGGCGGAACAACCAGCCGCATGACAGGCCGGACACCCTGCCATGCCCTGACCGTTACCGCAATTCAACGGGGTAGCAGCCGCCTGGCAAAGGGGTCGCAGGTGAGAATGGGGTAACAAGTTTTCCGAAGGCGTGCGAGTTTACGCGAAGAACGTTCTGTCACGCCGCGTTTTTGGTGACGGTTGTTACCTTCGGGTCAGATTCCCAGGCGGGAGCGCGTGCAGACGTGACATCGTGACCTCATGCGCGTAACGACGTAAAGAACCTGTTGCGCCCTTGCCGTGGCGAACCGGAAGCCTCAACCCCACGTGACGGTGTCATGGCGCCGCTTACGGTCGCCTGGTCAGTTGACCGGCAGCGCCTTCGTGAGACTGCCAGGCCAGGCTCCGGGCGGGGCCGGCTGTAAGGTCACTCGGCGACGTCCAGGAGATGCTCTTCGCATAGCCACACGTAGAACGGCTGCGCTCCGGCCAGCCAGATCTTTCGCTCGTACTGCCATACCTCCTGGTCACAGCGGCCAATGTTTCCGTCAGGCATGTCTACTGCCGCCTGGCATCTGACCGTGGGTTCCACACGCAACAGTTCCGGGACCGGTGCACGTCCTGCCATGTTGCTGCTCCTTCTTAAACATAACTTTTCGGTCAACGTAGCGTTATGCTCTTCTGGTACTCGATGGCCTATTCAATTTTCTCCGGATATTGCGGGTTTACGACGATTTTTCAGCCTTTTGAGCCAATGACGCAGGTTGAACTGGTCCGTAGCAGTATCGGCTCCCAGGCTGGGACGCGGCCATGCGTGCCGCGTAGGGGGCATTTTTGGGCGACGTTGGGAAACTGAGGCGAGCCACAGAGTGTGATGCGGAATCCGTGGCCACTGTCCACATGGCGGCTCGGCGGGCAGCCATGCCGTTCCTGCCGGAACTGCATTCAGAGGCCGAAACGATCCGCTATTTCACGGGAGTCGTTATCCCAACGCAACAGGTGTGGGTTGTCGATCGGGAAGGACAGGTGGCCGGGTTTGCCGCGGTAGATGAGCAGTTTCTTGAACACCTCTATGTTCATCCTGCCCGCCAGGGCCAGGGGATTGGCTCGGCGCTGCTGAACAAGGCGATTGAAGTTGCCGGGGAAACGCTGGATCTGTGGGTGTTCCAGCGCAATGAGGCGGCGCGCCGGTTCTACGAACGTCGCGGGTTCGAGCTGGTCAGAACGACTGACGGCGCAGGCAATGAGGAGAAGGCGCCGGATGCGCTCTACCGCTGGACGAAGGGCCGTTCATCCAACACTTGAACGGCGAACGTGTGGGTCATGCGTGTGGATGGTGCCGAAGGTGGGATTCGAACCCACACGGGCGTTAATGCCCAACGGTTTTTGAGACCGTCGCGTCTGCCATTCCGCCACTTCGGCCCTACTTGCATGATCAAGGCCCGCCTGAGCGCTTCTATATGGTACCTGCTATCTCAACTTGTGTTGCGTGTTCCACGGGTCGGGTTTGGCGGCTCCTGCGGACCCTGGGGAGAGAACGCCACCCACGCGCCTTCCAGTGACGGCGGTTGTTCGTCCACTGGCCAACGCGTGGTAGGCTTCGCTGCCTACCGTTAAGCATGGTTCCACGCAGCAAACCGGGCAAAGATAGTGACATCTCCTTCAGGCCAGCGACGTCAACTGGAACTGGAGCGGCCACTCGCATTCATCGACATCGACTCGACGGGCCTTGACCCTTACAGGGCACGGGCCGTCAGGCTCAGCGTGCTCAAGCTCATGCCGGGCGGCGAGGAGCATGCCAAGAATGTGCTAATCAACCCGGGTGTGCCCATTCCGCCGGGAGCAACTCAAGTGCATGGCATCGGTGACGATGACGTGGCCCAGTGCCCGCCGTTTAAGGCATACGCCCGCGCCCTGGCGGACCACCTGGATGGATGCGACCTGGCAGGCTTCGGGATTGAGCGATTCGACCTGCCCCTGCTGGTATCTGAGTTCGAGCGGGCCGGGGTGGAGTTTTCCCTTGAAGGCCGGGCCGTGGTGGATGCCATGGTCATCTTTCACCGGCTGGAGCCGAGGGACCTGGCTGCAGCGCACAGGCGCTATGCAGGCCGAGACCTGCCGGCCCGACAACAGCCGGGCGCAGCTGCGAGGGCGGCCATGGATGTGCTGAGGGGGCAGCTTGGGGCAGAGCCATCGCTGCCCGGCAGTCCCGCCGCACTGGCCGACTGGATGCGTGACTCTGAGGAAGACCCCATCGACCCGGATGCCCGGTTCGTGTGGTCGAGCGACGGCGACGCCCTGGTCAACTTTGGCCGGTATCGCGGCGAGCGTCTTGGCGATGTGGCGGAGCAGGACCCGGACTACCTTGGCTGGGTCACACGCAGCTCACGGTTTGGCGCAGACGCCCGCCGCATCGCTGAGAATGCGGTGAAGGGCTACTTGCCAACATCGGCTGATCAGTAGGTTATGGCCTGTCCGGGCGAGGCTCGGACAGCGGCGGCGGGCCTCCTTCTCTTAGAACGGGATCGCCGGTGAAGGTAATCTCCACGCACGGCATCTGGTCAAATATGCGCCGTGCCAGCCAGAACGGTCCCCACCAGGGCAGGTGCATGGACCGGTTGAGGCGCACAGCAAACAGGAACGCCTGGAATCGCCTTCGTGGAAAACCCGGCCTCGTAGTCCACCGCTCTATGAACTTCAGGAGATATGGAAGGCGCTCATCGCGGTCCCTCAGCACCCGCGCCCGTCCCGGTATGTCGTACCACGGCTCGAACTCCACCGTATGCACGGTTACGTCCGGGTTGGCCGCCAGGGTCGCCACCCAGTCACGCTTTCCGGGATACCCGGAAATGACTACGCGGTCTTCGCCGTCCCAGTAGTAAGTGGTTTCAACGGTGCGCGGCTTCCCGTTGCTCTTCCGGATCATTGTGGTCCGGATGAAGAAGCTGTCCCGCAGGATGCGTTTAAGGTCTTCTGTAATGCGGGGCATACCACCTGCTATTGAAGCACCGCCGATTCCGCGCCAAAGTGGACGTTGACGGAGCCATGGTCGCTCTTTACCTCCAGGGTCCCTTCCCCTGCGCCGGCCGTGCCGGTCACAGAATTGCCTGAGCCGCGGACGTCTGCAAGCCCTTCAGTAGTGATCTCGCCTTCCTCGGCCGTAATGCGGGCCGTCACGTTTGAATCATCGGTCATTCGTACCACTATCGCGCCGTTCGTGCTGTTCAGGCGATTTGACCTGGAGCCCCTTATGGTCCCGTCAAACGTGACTGCCTCATCGGCATGTGCCCAGACGGTGCCATCGAAGCGCTCCATCACAAGAGTGCCGTTCACAGAGCGGATGTTGAACCTTCCGGATGCATCCCGCACCGTGACGCTGGCATCGGTGGTGTTGAGAGTTGCCTCCGGGAGGGACAGGCCCTCCAGTTCTATGGCCCCGGCCGTGGTCCTGACTTCAAGCGTGATGCCTTCAGGCACCTGTAGGTTGATCTTGGAACTTGCCGTGGTGTTCTGGCTGGACCTCAGCTTTGCTGACACATCAAGATGCGATGTGGGAAGGCCCGTCCTGGGCAGGGCGTAATAGTTGATGCCAGCGGCGTCAATGATTTCACTGTCGATTCGCACGACGTTGTCAGGCGAGCGCGTCACGGTGACCGTCGCACGTTCGGCGTTCAGCGTCACGCGCGCTCCGGGCTGCACTTCAAATGCATCGTTCTGTATTGCAGGGGTAACGGTTTCCTGGGCAACGGAGCTGGAAGCTGTGCAGGCGATGCCTGCAAAGACAACCACGCTCACGGCCCACGCCATATAAACCACTCGAGTTTTCATGATGTAACTGATCTGGTGTCTCCCTAAACCAACGAAACAGTGACAAGCCTTTTAGGCTAATCGATATTACTGTTAACGCACCAATTGGGCCAATAGGTTTGCGCCATGAGTCCGACATCGGTTAGGGAGGCGGGCTGGAACATGACATTTACAGTTGTATTTGACGGGGAGTGCGCAATATGCGGCGCATTCCGCAGGTGGATGGAGCAACACGATACGAGGCGGCGCCTGAGGTTCGTAGCGTACCAGTCAAGTGAGCTGGAAGACGCAGCTCCGGGAGTAGCACGTGAGGACGCCCGCAGGGCACTCATTTTCATTCGTCCCGGCGGGCATACGTTCAGCGGCGCCCGTGCGGTTTTCGAGGCAATGCGCCAATTGGGCGGGTTCTGGGGTGTACTGGGCGCGGTTATGTCATGGCCGCCCCTGAGCCTGGCTGCCGAGCCGTTCTACAGGTTGTTCGCAAGGCACAGGGGCCGCTTTGCGCGCTTCGTCCATGCGCACAACCCGTGACCACCCGGCGCATGGCGATGCCGGGAAGCCATGGCAGGTGGCTGCATCAACGTAACGTTGATCGCTGATTACACGGCTGCCGGCGCCGGCGCTTTCAGCACCCCGGCCTTCTCAGCGGCTGCGAGCACCTCTTGTTTCTCGTGATCCGTGAGCCTGTTCACCGGTGGGATGGAGGCTCCGCAGTCGATGCCCAGTCGCGCGCCCAGCACTGTCTTGCAGACATGCGAGCCAGCGCCGAACATCCTGACCAGGTCTATGTACGTCTTGACCTCATGCTGGCGCGCCTTCGCCCGCTCCATGTCACCGGCCTCCCAGGCATTGAACAGGTCCACGTAAGCCCACGGCGCAAGCGAAAGCGGGGCGTCCACTGTGCCCACGGCGCCCATCGCCAGCGCAGGAAGTGGCAGGTATCCGCTCCCTGAAAAGACCTTCAGGCCCATGTCAGTAAACGGCCGGATGTCGGAAAAATTGGGAGCTGAGTGCTTGAGGCCCATCACATTCGGCACGTTGGCCACGATCTTCTCCATCAGGGCCGGGACAGTCTCCACCTGCGTCAGCTGTGGCAGGTTGTACACAAAGAATGGCAGGCCATCAGCGGCGTCAGCCACTGCCTTGTAGTGGTCCAGTATGGCGCGCTCACCTGGGCGGAAGAGAAACGGCGGAATGCAGCAGACGGCATCGCAGCCGTACTTTTTGGCTGCCTTTGCACCCTTCACAGCGCTCTCAGTGCTGATCGCACCCACGTGCATGATGGTCAGCGCCCTGCCCTGGCAAGTTTCACCAGCCACGCGCGCCACTGCCTCGCGCTGCTCTTCAGAAAGTATGGGGCCTTCGCCGGTGCTGCCTGCCACCCAGAACCCATGGACGCCGTGGGACATGTTGTCCTCGAAGATCGCCCTGAGCGCCTCTTCATGAATGCTGCCGTCCAGCTTTACGGGCGTGGGGTTGGCTGGAAACACGCCCTTGTACTCAAGATGACGGCTGGCTCCATTGCTATTGGACATGGCTGACATTGGATCACCCCGTTCCCTTCTGGCGCCCCCTGGCGGGCTGCCTGTCATCGGCGGGCACACTGCCCGGACTGGTTTGCGGAGATTACACCATGTGGAAGTGAAAGGCACAGCAGGCTTTTTCTGCGTAATCATTTCCGCCGACGCGGGTGTTCATTTGGATGCTTATCCGCAAGGGGTCAAATGACGTGGCATGTACACAAGTATGAACCACCTTCGTCGCGGTTACGTAAATTACAGCGGAAGTAACTTCGTGGGACATAGAATAGGAACTTAGACCGCCGGGGGAGGCCCGGGCGTCAGTGGATGGTGAGGGTGGTGTTGAGGATATTGGATGGCGGTTTACACAGGCGAATTGCCCTGTGCATAGCGTTGGCGGGTCTTGTCGCGGCATTGATCGGCGCCCAGGCCGGCACGTGGGCAGGAGGCGCGCCCGTATCCCCCGTATCCGCTGATTCGCACGAAGACCCCGGCGAAACCATGCCACCAACGGACACGCCCACGCCAACCCCCTGCACCACGATCCCCTGCCTGATCTTTGGCACGCCAACGGAGAGTCCCACCGAGGAGCCAACGGCCACGGCAACCCCCGAGGCGACGGCGACCACACCTCCGACAGAGACGCCAACTGAGCAGCCAACGGAGACCCCGGCGGCAACGGCTACCGTGCCCCCGACGGAAATTCCAACGGAGGAGCCCACAGAAACCCCCACAGAACCACCAGAGCCCACGGCAACGGCCACGGAAGAACCCACCGCGACCCCGGAGCCGGCAGATACGCCGACTCCCACCCCGTCACCGACAGCGGTTCCGCCAACGCCCACACCTGCTCCGGTGGGACCAACTGCGCCGCGTGATGTCACCGCCGTACCCGGCAATGGACGCGTCACCCTGTCATGGAGCCCGCCCGAGAACACTGGCAGCGGGCCCATAACGGCCTACGTGGTCCAGGTATTCCCCGGCTCGTCCGTGTATCAGACTGAGGGCGATGAGCACTCAATCACCATCACCGGGCTTGAAAACGGCGTGCCCTACACGTTTGATGTGTGGGCGCTGAACACTGTCACCTTCGGCGCCAAGGCGTCACCGGCTGATCAGCCAGCCATCCCCCAGGGACCGACCGAGCCACCGCCCATCCTGGAGCCAACTCCTGAGCCTCCGAATCCTGTGCGCGTGGCCTCCCTGGACACGGTGATCACGCTATCTGAAGCTGACTTGGTGGCCGTGCAGCAGGCTATCGAGCCAGCCTTCGGCAACGGCGCAACTCTAACCGGTGACTCAATACAGATCACTGGTGGCGATGACGGTGGTGTAATCGCATCATTTCAGGTTGAAGGAGTCACCGAAGGGCAAACGCCCGCCGGAGAGCTTTCATTCACATTGGCAGAGATTGCACTGAGCACGCGTGATGGGATCGGCGCAGCCTGGCTGACACTTGGACAGTACATATCGATGGTCGGGGAAGTCGAGGTGGTGGCCACGGCCGACGGCATCGATGCTGTGATGGCCGCTCCATCGCTCGTGATTGCGCCCGACTCTCCGGACCTTTCCGGCGAGGAAGGTGGCAGCGCCCTGGTTACTGACGTCCATGCTGAGTTCCGGGTGGGCGTCCTGGTGCTCCCGAACGAGGGCAGCAATTTCACAATCACCTACGACAAGACCGCCGATGCATTCTTGGAGTTCTCCGGCCTGGACTTAAATGACGCCCTGGCGACTGACAGCAAGGCACTGGAAGACACGGTGGAGGACGTAGCTCTGGTTGTGGATGTAGAACCGTCCATAGGCGGCGGTCAACTGGGCGATAACGAGGTGCGTCTGTCTGCAAGCACCGCCTGGTACCAGGCCATGGCTGACGAAGAGAAACAGCTATCCGTTGTCAAGGTGGACAGGGATGGAGAGGTCTTCATAGAGGAGGCCACCTGTGAGGCATCGGGCAGCCTGACCCACTGCACTGCCACGTTCAGCGGCCAGGCCGGCGGATTCTCAACATTCGCACTCGCCGGTGTAGTCCAGGCGCCGGAGCCAACGCCCACTGCCACACCGACACTCACTCCCACCGTCACCCCCGGAGAGCCGACTGCCACCGTGGCGCCAAGCCCGGCCCCAACACCTGAGACGACAGCAACGCCAACGGCGGGGGCCACCGCTACCGTGCCCCCTTCGCCCACAGAGGGCCCCACTGTCACGCCGACAAGCACCATCATCCCGTGGCCGGAATGGCCTGATGGGACTCCCACACCGCCGGCCACAGATGAATCGTTCGGTCTGTCCACCTTCCCGTGGTACTTCTGGGTTGCCATCGGCCTTCTCGGCCTTGCCGGAGTGCGCGGAGTGGTGGCACTAGTCGAGTATTACCGGAACGGCTGACAAAGCACAGGCTGGCTGGCGCTGCGTGGCGGTCCGCCGGGACTGCCAGTCATATCGCGGAGCCAGCCACCCCGCCTGAGCCTTCTATCCAAGCCTCTCAAGCGGTAAGCTTTCGGGGCGTTGTCACAGGCCCAGGAGATCACAGTGCCCATTCCAGCTTCCGATCCGATTGTCGTCTCGCCAACCCCCATGCCACTCCACTCCGACGACAGCATTGACCACGATGCGCTCGCTCGCAACGTGGAGAAGTGGCTCAAAACGCCCCTGTCCGGCTTCGTGGTCGGCTCTGCGGGCGGCGAAGAGTTCTATCTCAGCGAAGAAGAGAAGATTGCGTCCGTGCGGACGGTGGCACAGGCCCACGGAGGGCAGCGGTTCGTAATCGGCGGCATAGACAATCCCTCAACCACGGAGACGCTGCGCCTGGCTGAGCGAATGGCTGCGGCCGGCGCGGAGCTGATCCGCGTACGCATACCCAAGGGAGGCGATGTCGAAGAGTACTTCCGGGAAGTGACCGCAAATTGCGCCCGTCCCATCATCGTGATCCACCAGACATTCAACGCAGGCATGTTCGCAGCCCCGCCAGAGGTGATTGGCGCTGTCTGCTCAATGGACAACGTGTTTGGGTACATCTTCGATCACAACCTGCGGTTCGAATCGCGCGTGCGACGGTTCATCCCTCATGACCGGAGGTTCTGGACTCCCAACGGCACGCTGCTGCTGCCCGGAGCGCTGATTGGCGCAAATGGCGCGTGCATGTTCTTTGGCAACTGGGGACCGGCAATCGCCGTGGAAATCATGAAGCTGGGCATGGCGGGCAAGTTCACAGAGGCCAGGGAGATCCAGGACAAGATCATCGCCGTGGACTATTTCGGCATGACGCGCGGCGTGGCGGCCCTGAAAGAAGGGCTAAACATGCTGGGCTACGAAGGAACCGCGCAGCGGAGGCCGACGCGCCCTCTGAACGATGCGGAGAAGAAAGTCCTGCGGGCAGCGCTCCAGGAGGCCGGGCTGCTCGAATAACGCGGCCCGCCCGGCGAACTTACTACCAGAGCGCCTGCAATGGACCTGCGGCGTAGTAGCCGGCCACCGCCACAATCCCCGCCTGCACCGTCTTGCCGGCGAAGGTGCCAAGCAGGAACCTCCAGAGCGAGACGCGCGCTGCGCCGGCGATGAGTCCAGCATAGTCGAACACCGGATTTGGGACCAGGGCCAGCAGGAAAGTTGACCTGATGGAGTACCTTGTGAACCAACTGACCACGTGAGTGATGGCGGCTGCCAGCAGGCTGTTCCTACCACTGGTGACCCGGTGCAGTGTTCCGTCGCCGGCCTTGCCCAGCAGATAGGAGGCCGTCATGCCGGTCGCTATCCCCGCCCCAGCACTCAGGCCCAGCATACCCGGGTGCAGCACGCTGCCACCGGCGAACACAACTGCCAGGCACGGGATAGGCAGGAAGAAGGTCATGCTGCCGACCAGGCCCATCGCGAAGACTGCGGCGTAGCCGAATGTAACGAGCACAGTGGGGTCGAGCGCTACGTAGCGCTGGAGCAGGAACGGTGATGTCATGGAGACGGACACCAGCGCCAATCCCATGCACCATGGCAGCCATGAACGTGCCGGTAGAACGCGCTGACTGGCTGCCAACTGCATGAAGATCACCCCACTGTGTAAAAACGCCTGAGCCCGGCCGACAGTCGCATCACGGGAATTGCTGTGTACACGCTGCCGGATGTTGATAAGTGTCTGGGGGTCAGCACCAACCACGGGTTGGCGGCCGGAGTGGTTAAGGTGTGCGTTGCCGCTGGAGTTGGTTTGGAGGCAGGGCGCCGCCCTCTCAAGGCGCGCGGCTATGCGTCCCGGCCGCCAACGCGAGCAGTCAAAAGAACATGCCGGGACAGAGTAGACGCCGGGGTTCTGGGGCGGCGTCCAAGGTTACAGTCCTCTCAAGGCGGAGATCGCGGGTTCGAATCCCGCACGGACGCACTACGAGGTCAGGACCTGGGGGCCGTCTCCATCCAAATAGATGGTGTGTTCTTTCCAGGCAACAGGGGCGTGTGAGGCTTCAACCAGTGGCGGACAAGGGTTGAGGACTCCCTGGCGGACCATCTCCTGCAGGCACCTGTCGAACGGCTTGCGCGGGTGGCCGGGGAAGTATCGGCGGCAAATTGGCAGGCCGCGCCACGATTCAATGTCCTCAAGGTAGGCGCGAGTGATCTTGTTCGAAGGCGTTGGCGCAGCGCTCTGTATGAACACCTCCGCAGTTCCGTCATCCTCCACCAGCCCCACGCCGGATGTGGCGAACGGCTCAATGGCGAAAACCGATCCGGCCATGAGCCGCGAGCCACCGGCCTGTCCCACGTTGGGAATGTGGGGAGGAGCGTGCAGCGACCATCGTGCAAGGCCGTGCCCGGTAAGGTTTGAGATTGGGCGGAACCCGGCGGCGGTGATCGTCTCCTCGATCACCGCCCCAATGCGGCCGGTCCTGACGCCATCCTCAAGTGCAGCGATGGCTGCATCAAGGGCGTCTGACGCCGCTTCAATCATGGGCGCCCACCGGCCATCACTGGAAAGGTCCACACTGATGCCGTTATCGGCGGGATAGCCGTCGATATGAGCGCCTACATCGATCTTGACCAGGTCGTTCTCCTGGAACTCCGCGGGGTCTGAAATCGACGAGCAGTAGTGGGCGGCGATCTCGTTTCGACTTGTCTGGGCAGGGAACGACGGCGCAGCGCCCTCCCGGCGTATCAACTCCTCAACGCCTTCCTGCACATAACGCAGACGGACTCCAGGCTTTACTTCGGATGCTGCCCAATCACGGGCCAGGGCAGAAACCCTTGCTGCCTCGCGGAAGGCGTCCAGTTCAGTGACGTTGAGTGGTGACATTGGTTCGAATGGTTGTTCGCTGAAGGTGTGGCCCGGGCCGGCTATCGTATTTGGCTGGCACGCGTGATTGTTAAGGCTCCCTAGGTGTACTTCCCATAGGCGTTGTTTACAACCTTGAGGCGGGGGGTGCCCTTCTAATGCCGCTGTGAAGACGCTGCTCATTGTAGTAGTGCAAGTAACCGGGCAGCTCTGCCAACCGCTCTGTATTTGAAGTGAACGGCCTTGAAGTATCCCCACTCGTTCTGCAGGATCCTATTGAATGCCCCAGCCTTGCCATTGGTCTGCGGGCGGTACGGACGGGTGCGCTTGACAGCCACCTTGCCCCAAAATGCCTCTAGATGTTTCGGCCGGGATAACCCAATCGTCCACGGCGCGCCACCTATAGGCCGGCCCAAGGCTGGAACACAGTAGTTGGCTGGATGCTGTAGGGCTTCAACTTGCATCAACATTCGCCGCATGGCGCTGCCACCACGGGAGTAGGCATAGGAGAGGTTTTGGGGCCTGAGCATGGCCAAGCAGGCACTGTGCAGCAATGCCTTAGACACTCGCCGGCGCATGTAACCTAACGGGACGCTTAAGGTAATGCGCCAGAGCATGCTGCCTTGATCCACCAGTTGGTTCAGCAGCGCGCCTTCGACCTGTTGGAGCTTTCGCTCAGCCGGATGTAGACAGACTGTTCGGCGCAAACGGCACCGTTTCGTATCTAATCATGCGCTACGCACGCCGGAAGTTTGGCTTAATTGTCCTGGCGGGAGTGCAAGGGAGTCGAACCCTTCGCATCTGCGGGAGGGCAGGTGCCTACGGATTTGAAGTTCGGGGGGCCACCGGAACCCATCCACTCCCGTGACCGCCGCGATTCATTGACGTTTTATGGCTTGTTCTTGCCAATGGTTACGGCAAGACGACCTGGACATTTTTGATATGAGGGGCGTGGATCCCAATAGAAGCGTCCATGAATTGCTGGACCTGTTCTATAGTCGGAACACACTCAGGGCATTCCTCGTTGACACCAGGCAAATACTTTACCCTGACGTTGTCTGGGCCAGCCGCTTCGACTTCTAAAGTTCCTCCCTCAGACGAAACTATTGTTTCTATCTGCTCAAGCACAAAGTTGAGTTTCTCATCGGATGTTCGATTGACCATTTCAATCTCTCTTCTGTATTCCGAAGTTGCTCCTGAACCAGAGCGCTCCAAAACGCTTGGTGACAATTACTTGTCGAGCGAAGCAATTGCTAGGTCCAACTGACGAGTGTCAAATCCACGGATTGTCACGTTTCCGACTACCGTCACCGGGGTTGTATCGAAACCAAGCGACAAAAGTTCATCTTTGCTGTTGTTATCAGCCGAGACGTTCTTCTCTACGAAAGGAACATCTTTCAACTGAAGATACTCCTTTACCATCAGGCAGGAGCCGCAATAATTTGAGGAGTAGACCGTTACTTGACTCATCTCTGTCTCCTACGTTGAACATGGATGCTTGGACTATTCCCAGGGTCCTGTCTGCCTTCCCAGCTGGCCCCAACTAGGATCGCTGACCTCGGCCAGGGGCAACTGGGAAGGCAGAGAGGTCATTCCCTATCCGTGATCTCAATTGTTTGAGATGGGCCATTGGTCATCATCACCATGCTCTTACCGGCAGGACCGCCAAAATTGGCGATTTCGATTCGCTGAGGGTTGTCGAATCCTGGTAGGACGGTACGCGCAGCGTCGTCGGGGGAAAGGTCAAGAATCCATTTCCAGGGAGGCAACAACCACGAAGGATTTACCTTGTATGCCTGCTGCATCCGGGCCGCGGTGGTAGTCGTGTGGCCCCATAGGTAGTCGCGGACCATCTCCTTTGACCATCCGGCGTCCGAGCAAGCCTTGGCGTGGTCTGGGCAAAGGATTACGAGTGCACCGCCTCCTCCTTCTGGGTCGTACGGATCTGGGTCGGACCAGCGATAGGAAGCGTAATTGGCTCCACCGCGGATCCCTCCGGCCACCGTATTCAGTACGCCCTCGGGTGTGTAGTTGGTCAAGTCGGCGGCATCATAGAGGTTGCGGATTCCCGCCACCGTCACAGTAGAGGTGTTCGCCGCGAATCCTTTGGTGACGTGGAATCCTGGCCACGGATTTCCCTTGGACGGCTCTGCCATACAGAGAGAGAACTTCTCAGGCGTCCCGATAGTGTCCATGTCCATCTCGGTCGGGTAGTTGTGCCCGACGTTCATCAGTACGAGGCGCAGGCCCCGCCCGAGAACTATGTTCACCCGTGACTGTCTACCAGGCCCAAGTGAGCACTGGCCTGTATTAAGCCCTAGCTCCTCTACGATCGGCCCATTGATTAGCATCGCCGGTGCATCAGGGGACGTGGACATGAGCCACTGACGCGCCCGGGTGCCCATCTTCATGATGCCCTTGATCGCCGAGATCAAGACCGGCAGGTGGGCTGGTTCGCAGCCCGCCATGACCGCCGATATTGCTACCTTCTCGACGGTAGCGACGCCCATTCCGGGCGGCAGAATTCCGATTGCGTGGTCAGGAGGCAGCGAAGTTCCCTTGAGCATCGCGTCAACCCGCTCACGCGTTGGTGGAGACAGCGGGAAGCCATCGCCCCAACCACGATCCAAGAAGTCGCGGTTGAAAACTTCGTAGGCTTCAAACGCATCCTTGCCTTCGTAAACGATCGGCGGGCCTGGAATGCGGTTCTCAACGTCACCCTCGTCAACGTCGCTAACTTCCTGGGCTGGGTTCGTAAGGCCGCGCACGATACCGTCGATGCGCTCGGAAATGGCGTCTGCCGAGCGCTCCGGCGGCACTGCTGTGATCACATCAGGTACGACAACATACGGCGCTAGCGGCATCCCAAACGCGCGTGCAGTTGCCACCGTGTCCTTCTCAAAACCCGCGGCAGCGATCGATACGGTTGGGACATCCTTCCGCTCAATGTAAATCATGTCATGGACAAGCCACGACGTGCACTGCCCTCAATCGGAAGAAGATCCGACGACGACGTCAGATTCCTGGGCGGCCACGTCGAGAACGGACGCAGGTGTAGGGATACCACCCTCGTACAGCTTGACCTTGATATTCTTATAGCGTTTCGATAGCTCTTCGCCGACGCGTGTTAGCACCGCGTCGCCGCCGCGCTTGCGATTCCAGATCAGCCCCACTCGAAGGCCATCGAGTGACTTTGGGCGCGGCGCTATATCTACCTGCACCGGTGCCTGTTGGATTTCAGCTACTGGGTTTAATGTGGTCAGCGTTGTCATTGTTCCCTCCTTTAAGACACCTGGATGCCGATCCAAGATGTCTCTATTGGTTACCTGATTTGCCGCAGTCGCGGATCAAAAAAATCCCTGAGCCAGTCGCCCAAGAAGTTGAATCCTAAGACGGTTATAACGATCGCAAGTCCTGGGAACGTGGCGATCCACCAAGCATTGCTAAGGAAATCCCTTCCCTCTGAGACCATGGACCCCCATGCCGGTCGGGGAGGGGGGACTCCAGCTCCCAAGAAACTGAGAATTGATTCCGTCAAGATTAGTGAACCCACCAACAACGTCGCAAGCACGATGACTGTGTTGACTATGTTAGGTAGGAGATGTCGAGCGAATATGCGACTAGTGGACGCTCCGCAAACCTTAGACATTTGGACATATTCCATATTTCTAAGGCGCAACACTTCGGCACGCACTTGACGCGTAAAACCAGGCCAAGAAAAGAGGGCAAGCACCGTAATTAATAATTGGAGGCTCGACCCAAACGCCATCGTGGCAATCATGGCGATTAGCAGCAACGGAATGCTGATAGTCATTTCGACGAGCCGGAGTATAAACTCGTCAGTGAGACCTCCGTAATACCCAGCAATCATTCCGAGAATTGTTCCGATCACACCAGAAACCGATATGACGACCACCGTGATCACAAGGGACACACTCGCGCCATGAATAACCCGGCTAAAGACATCGCGGCCTAGATGATCTACTCCGAGTAAATTGGTAAACGAACCTTCTGAATCCCAAGCCGGAGGATCGAGTCTTGCCCGTAAATTGGCAGCGTAGGGATCATGGGGAGCGATCCAGTTGGCGAACAATGCTGAAATGAGCAGCGCCCCTAGCACCAAGCTTGGAAACACCGGCCACTTTCGAAGAAATCGCCAGCTGACGCGGAGGGACCGACGGCTGCGGAAAATCCAGATGTCTGCTGCGCTCAAGTTTGAATGAGTTGAAAAACCGGGAGGACGAGTGAATTGGGGTGTTTTCACTGGTAGCGAATCCTCCGGTCAAGGGCCACATATGTAAGATCAAGCAGGAACGTGGCAGCGACAAAGAAAAATGTCGCGAACATGACCGTACCGGCCATCAGCGGGAAGTCATTCGCATTGATCGCGGTCACAGTCAGGCGACCAAGTCCGGGCCACGAGAACACTGTTTCTGTCACCACCGTTCCAGTCAAGAATCCAGAGAGGATGAGAACGGAGTACGTCAATGGAACCAGCACGGCGTTTCTAAACGCGTGCTTCCATATCACCTTCCACTCGGATACTCCCTTGCAACGAGCCAATTTCACATACTCTGAATCAAGCACTTCGAGCATCGCCGAACGGACGAGCCTGAGCATCCCGGCGGCTGATAACCATCCCAAGGTAATAGCGGGAAGGACCAGGTGATCTAACCCGCCCTGTCGTCCACTTGGCAACCAGTTGAGTTGAAATGAGAAGAACAGCAACAGCATGATCCCAAGCCAAAATGGTGGCAGAGCTTGACCAAATGTGGCAGTTGCTCTTCCAACGTAATCCCAGAAACTGCCACGTTTCACCGCAGATAAGACTCCAAGCGGAATTCCGAGCGCCATTGCGAAGATCCAGGAAGCACCCCCAAGTTGAAGCGTTGCCGGAATTCGCATAAGAATCGACTCAGTGACAGGACGCTGCTCCCACAGCGACTTCCCGAAGTCTCCCTTGACTGCCTTGCCCAGCCAAACGAGATATTGGACGGGAAGGGGACGGTCCAATCCCATTTCCTTGCCCCATGCGTCCCATTGTTCCTGAGAAGTGTTGTCGTCCAAGAGAAGTAGCCTGGGATCTCCTCGGACTTGGGATAGACTGAAGACGATCACCGATACAGCCAGTATCGTGACCATCATGAACAAAAGCCTGCGAGCGACGAAACGGGCCAACTGACGCGGCTCCCTTCCAAATGGAGCTTACTAACGTGCAGGCTTGGCGGCGAAGCTATGAATGAGGAGGGTTTTCATACTGTCTCGCCGCCAAGCCTGCCGAAATGGCTATTTCAGCCTGATCAGCCAAGGGTCACGCGGCCATCTGTCGTGATGGATTCGCATATCCCAGTCCCCAACGCGCTGCCCCGTTCCCATTGGGGGCGTGTAACTAACCGTTTGGAAAGTCGGCAGGTTGTCATCAAACCATGGCAACCATTCGTGGAGGATTGTGTCCCAGGCCGCTTCGCTATCGGACGTACCGAGAATCCTGGATTCAAAATCCTGCGGTTCCGGGTATTCCACACCAGGATTCCATACCGCCCTGGTAGAGAACCGATAGAGAGGATCAGGATCCACGTTCCATCCCGATTCCTCCCAACACCACACGACATCCATCGTGCGTGCGAGCATCTTTGGTCGGACGGACGAATATGCGGAAGTGTCGACTCTCGGTGTCATACCAGCCGACTGGAACATGGGCAGCATCGATTGACACACCTGCTCAAGCGTTGAGGAAAGTCCGCTAGGGATGAAGAAATCGAATTCAAACCCATCAGGGTAACCGGCGTCCGCCAAGAGGTCCCTAGCAGCAGGCGGGTCATATGGGATACCCCACTCTTGCTGCATTTCATCAGTCCACCGCGGGTGTCCAGGTCCAAGATTCCAGAGGTAGTGCGGGGCACCAACTCCTCCCAGGATAGTTTCCACGATTGCATCGCGGTCAATCGCCATTGCCATGGCGCGACGAACCTTGACACCGTCGTCCGGATTTTCCCCTACCCACGGCAGTTCAGTTAGGGGAGTTCTCTCGGTTGGATCTCCATTTTCGTCTTCAGTCTGGTAATACTGGCCCGACGGGACTATCTGCGCCCCAGACTTGCCCGTCAGCGGCCCTATCACCGTCCCGGCTCCGGCAACGTCGTTTACATCAGGGATAGACTGCATCCCCATCTGTATGACATCCGCCTCACCATTCGCAAGCATCGCGACCCGAATTGTTTCCTCAGGCACGTCTAGTATCTCAACAACCCTGACAAAGGCCGTTTCACGCCAGTGATCAGGAACGGCCTCAAGATTGATGTGATCATCTGAACGGTGTGACGTCACGCGGTATGGACCCGAGCCCATGGGCTCCAAGTTCATCGCTTCCGCTCCGATGTCATCGAACATCTTCTTGCTTTGTAGAGTTAGGTCTCTCGGTACGGTTCTCCAGCGCAGGTCCCGCTCATTCCATGGCATTGTGATTTCGTTTGGACCAGTCTGCGAAAGCTGATCCACATTAAAGTTGGTCGTGAGTGCTTCTGCGCGTGTCCAACGCGTACCTTCGGATGAGGCCCTTTCGAGTGACCAAAGCACGTCTTCAGTTGTCAGGTTGCCATATTTCGAGTCGTGCCAGGGAATATCTGTACGAAGCGTCAATATCAGAGCATCGTCCGTAAATTCCCACTCTGATGCGACAGATGGCTGAATCAAGTCCGACACACCTGCACGCCTGTCGTCATAGATGATCGTGTCGTAAATTCCCAGGAACTGGTTTCGGTCATTCCAAGGCCAGGCCAACTGATGCAATTCATAATTGTCCGGACCCACTCCAGACAAGGTGATAACGATACTTCCCGAGGGCCCATCACCATTGCCTAAAGGCGGGGTTGTCGGCGCAGAGTTGTCGGCGGGAACAGCAGTGGCGGTTGCGGTGCCGGTGATAACAGTTGGGGTCGATCCCGATGGTGCGGTCACACTGGGATCCGAGGATGACGAGCCCCCACAGGCAGATACGAGCGCCGCGATCAGAACCGCGTAGAGGAGGACCAACCGTCGCGTGTAGACATGGTTTAGCACAACATCTCCCTTACAGTGGTCAAGGGTTCACGTACCTTGACTATCAGGTGATCGGGGAACTTTGGTGTCAGGCCGTGTTTGGTCGGCCAACTATTGCCTTAAGGCTTTCCCTGAGACGATTCGCCGCTTGACATACATACAGTATGTATGTACGAATGAGGCGCTACCATAAACCGTGCCAGCGAGTATGTCAACAGATGATTAGATCCCAAACGTCCACTAAACGAACAGGCATACGAAAACCAGAACGGGGAGCGACGCGTCACGCGATCCTAGACACGGCTATTTGGCTATTCGCCAAGCGTGGGTACGCTGAGACTACACTTGAAGATGTCGTTGCCGCGACCGGGGTTACTCGCGGGGCGCTCTATCATCATTTCGCAGATAAGAAGGCTCTCTTTCGCGAAGTGTGCCGACAACTTCTGACGGACATCAGGGCTAGGTTGGATAGCACAATTCGCGACGCTGGTGACCCGTGGGAAGCTGTGGTGAAAGGCGTTCGCACCAGTATTGACTTGGCCTTTTTGCCAGCTGTCAGGCGCATTCTTTACAACGACCGAATTGCGATCCTGTCATGGGAGGAATGGAATGAGATCGCCCAAGAAACGGTTGGCGTTTCTCTACAAGATGCCATTAAGGCAGCAATGGATGCTGGTGTGATGAGAAAGCGACCAGTAGTGCCGCTGTATTTCCTTTGGGAATGCGCCATTAGCCGAATTACAACGGTTGCCGCCGAAAGTAAGCAACTCTCGCTCAATGATGTACACGCCGAGTTTGATGACTTGCTCAGTCTTTACCGTATGCCCCAGTCGGACCTTCCGTCGGCCTAGGCCAGGACCACCCCATGCATGCTGAGGCTTCGCCCGTGTCTGCGGAGCGCTTGAGCATACTTGACGTGGTTAACCCGCTGGTGCCTGACCATCGATGAGTGGTGCGCATCAAAAATTCCACCTGCTAACAACCTCTGTGGGAGCTACATCTAGTGAAGCCCAATGCCCAATGATTGAAGATGATAGCTGCATCGGCGCACGATGAACGGGTTCGGCATCAAGGGAATATCTCCCGATACTGAAGATCAACAGCCGTAGAGGTGTTTGAACAGGCTTGCGTGTCGCTGGTAATATACGGAGTGTCTGTTGGCGATTCGTCCAGCGGTAGGACACCAGACTCTGAATCTGGGAACCCAGGTTCGAATCCTGGATCGCCAGCCACGATGGCCCGTTCGTCTAGCGGCCCAGGACGCCGCCCTCTCAAGGCGGAGATCGCGGGTTCGAATCCCGCACGGGCTACCAAGTTAAACTTACAACGGCCAGCCGATGGGCTGGCCGTTGCCTTTTGCGCGAGATTCGTCGGGCCGCAGCGCCCGGGCGGGCTTATCCTTTGGCAATGACCGGCACAGGCCACGGAAGCGGGCGCGGCGGGGTTGGCCGGCCCATTTCCGATACTCCCACACGGCCCCTGAAACGCGGCACACTACGCCGCGTCCTCAACCTTTACGGTCCCTACCGTGTACAGCTCACAATTGTAGTGTCGCTGGTGCTGTTCACCGCGGCACTTGGCGTCGTGCCGCCCCTGATCATCCGCCGCATAATCGACGTCGCCCTGCCGACGGCGGACCGTTCAGAGCTTGCATGGCTTGTCACCGCAATGGTCGGCATCGCTGCCGTAACCGGCGCCATGAACCTGTGGCAGGCGTACCTGAACATTGGCGTGGGGTTCCGCGTCATGCAGGGCCTGCGGGCGGAGGTGTACCGACGCCTGCAGCGGCTGCCGCTGTCGTTCTTCACGTCCACCCGCACCGGCGACATACAGTCGCGGCTGGCCAGCGACGTCTCAAGCACGCAGCTTGTGCTGACAGACACCATTGGCAACGTCATTTCAAACCTGGCCATCGTGGCCTCGTCCATCGTTGCCATGCTCATCATCTCGTGGCAGCTATCGCTGGTGGCGCTGTTCATCGTGCCGGTATTCGTGTTCTTCACGGTGCGCGTGGGAAGGCGCAGGCGGGTGCTAACAGGCGAAACTCAGCGGGCGATGTCTGAACTTACGGCGCGGACTGGCGAGACGCTGTCAGTATCGGGCGTTCTC
Source organism: Dehalococcoidia bacterium (assembly GCA_040878005.1). Classification (GTDB taxonomy): domain Bacteria; phylum Chloroflexota; class Dehalococcoidia; order Lucifugimonadales; family Lucifugimonadaceae; genus JBBDMW01. The sequence goes on along the minus strand of JBBDMW010000004.1, from coordinate 9,471 downwards.
CTGGCCAAGACGTTCGGGCGTGAACCCGAGCAGATGGAGAAGTTCGAAGAAGACAATACCCGCCTGACCGAGCTGTCCATCCGGCAGCAGCTCACTGGCCGCGGCTTCTTCGTGATTGTGCAGTCGTTCTTCAGCATGGCGCCTGCGCTGGTATGGCTTTTCGGCGGCTGGCTTATAACCGGCGGCGACTCCTCTGTGACGGTTGGTGACATCGTTGCGTTCACCACCATCCAGGTGAGGCTGCTGTTCCCCCTGTCCGGCCTGTTGAACCGCGGCGTGGACGTGACAAGCTCACTCGCGCTGTTTGAGCGCATATTCGAGTACATGGACCTGGAGCCGCACATAAAGGACCCGCCCAATCCCGTGCGGGTCGATCCCGCCACCGCCAAAGGCGAGGTGCGCTTTGAGCACGTGAGGTTTGCATATCCGGCAGTGGACAGCTATGCGCCGGGTCCGGCGAAGACAAGCTCAGAGGGAGGAGCAGGCTTCTCGCTGGGAGAGGTTGACTTTACCGCACCTGCGGGCAAGCTCACAGCGCTGGTGGGGCCGAGCGGTTCCGGCAAGACGACCATCGGCTACCTGCTGGCCCGCCTGTATGACGTGGACTCCGGCGCGGTGCTAATAGACGGCATCAACGTGCGGGATATGGCGCTGGAGGACCTGAGCGGCCTGATTGGAGTGGTCTCGCAGGAACCGTTCATGTTCCACTCGACGATCCGCGAGAACCTGCTGTACGGGAAGCCGACGGCGAGCGGCGATGAGCTGGTGGACGCTGCGAAGGCGGCGCAGATCCATGACACCATCTCTGCCCTGCCGGATGGCTATGACACGGTGGTTGGCGAACGCGGGTACAGGCTGTCAGGCGGCGAGAGGCAGCGCATGTCCATCGCGCGGGTGGTGCTGGCGAACCCGCGCATTCTCCTGCTGGACGAGGCGACCAGTTCGCTGGATACGCTGTCAGAGCGGCTTATCCAGCAGGCGCTCACCAACCTGATGCGTGGCAGGACGACGATTGCCATAGCGCACAGGCTGTCCACGGTTATCGCCGCCGACCAGATACTGGTGATGCAGGGCGGGCGCATCAGGGAGCGCGGCCGCCACGAGGAACTTATGAGCCGCTCAGGGCTTTATCGCAGCCTTTATGAGCAGCAGTTCACAGCCGTGCCCGGCGCTGCGGGGTGATGGCCAGATCTCAGGGCATCCTCATCACGATCGCCGGCGTGCCGCCAGGCAATCGTATTTATATTCACCCTCGGACGGACTCATACCGGATGCAGGCACTAATTCGATCTGGACCGTTTTCTGATCGTTCTCATTGAAGAATACGTCTTCCGCACGAGTCGTCGTTGATCCGTCGTACTCAACCGTTGCGGCAACGCCCACTGTGCCGCTCGCACCTGTGTTTTCGACTGTACATTCGACCAGGATGGTGAATTCGTCGCCCGCAGCAACGATGCTGGAGGAAGCGGCGTTAACCACAGGGTTTGGGTACGGGCCGAACGGAGGCCAGCCGCGGTTCCACGCAAGGCTGACGCCAGCGATTAACAGGCCGGCGATCAATATGATCGCAATGTCGCGGAACCGCCGCCCGCGTGACAGGCGGCCTGATGGCATAGCTGACATTTATTTGTTTCCCCGCTACATCCCGTCGCCTGAAACAATTCGATGGGCATCATTGCGCTCCGCTACTTTTCGTCCAAGAGCGCAGCGATATTCAGCAACGCGAGACGCGCCGACCATAACACACCACTCTTCCCTAAGAGCCAGGTGTTATGACAGCGGGAAGCATTGCATCAATAACCGCACGCCCCACGGCAGTTCTGCCTTGCCCCGCTACAGTGCGCGGCGTAACGTACCGCCGTTCGCCTTCTCAATGTCCAATCATCAGTGATTCAACCAGGTGCTTGAACAATGCCAGAGCTACAGCCCCTAAAGCCCATGATGCTGGTCCGGCCGCCCAACTCCATCTTTTACGAAGAGTCGTTCTGGGACGAGCTTGCCGATGCTGGCATCAACGAAGTCGCCCTCCAGTGGCTGTGCCTGCTTGACGATCGCGGGGGCGAGCAAACCCGCTACCCACAGGTGGAAGACACGCATCCCAGGGGGCTTGCCGCGGTAGGGGGATCGCCTGTCCAGCGGACGCCAGTCGCTGCCTACAGCCCCAATCCTGAGCTTTACAGGGATCTGGACTGGCAGCCGCCGGAGATGCCATCGCACATGGCGGGCGATGCGCAGGACCTGAAAGATGCGCTGGACATGGCGGTATCGAAGGGCTTCAAGCTGTACACCACGGACGACAAAGGCTACTTCCTGCGAGGCGGGTTTGGCACGGGGAAGCTGGACCAGAAGGCTCCGAGCTTCAGCTTTTGCAACCCCGAGGCGCCGGGCATGACAGTCGCCCGGGCGAGGGACACGCTGGCCAACTACCCGCAGTTCTCCGGCCTGCTGCTGGACGGCCCTGACTACAAGTGGGAGATTCAGCCGGGGCATCGTGACGACATGTGGGTGGAGAAGCTGGACGACGAAGACAGCCGCCGCTTTGCTGAGGCCAATGGCTTCTCCATGCAGCGAATCCTGGATGGCCGGGAGCGGTTCAAGGAACGCCTGCACTCGCTGAGCCCGGCCGCAGTGGAAGACTTCATCGCAAACCAGGGCGGCACGTTCGGCAGCCTTGAATGGTGGCTCGAAGAACCGGACACGGTCGAGTGGTTCCAGTTCAAGGCGGCGGTCATCGAGTGGAACGTCTCGACCGCCTACGCCGGCGTCAAGAAGCACCTCCCCCAACTGGAAGTAGCCAACTCCTCCCGCCCACCTGCCATCGCGGCCATCACCGGCCATAACCTGCGCCGGAAACGGGCGTACACAGACTTCCAGATGCCCAAGGAGTACTGGTGGAGCGGCGGTGTGGCCGGGTTCCGCGGCACGGTGGTGAACTGGGTGCGGACGCTGCGCGAGTGGAATCCAGGGCTTTCCGAGGAGGACGCCTCGCGATGGTTCAGCGCGGCATTCGACTACCCGATGCCGTCCGACTACCCGGTGGCCGACTACGACAAGGAAGCTACTGACGAGTGGTTCTCAACGTCCGTGCGGGACCAGACTCGAAAGATGCTGGCCGCTGCGGGCAGCCCCGAGAAGTTCGTGCCGTGGGTGGGCCTTGAGCATTTCGGCAGCAACTGGGTAACGCCGAGCGAGCTGCGCCGCATGCTGGCCGAAATGCAGTCGCTGGGGGCCACGCGCTACTGCTACTTCGTCTACAACAGCATGAAGCCGGAGATATGGTCTGTGATCAATGAGTTCAGCCGGGGCTGACGCGCTTCGGCAAATTACACGAGCGTAATTCTTAATTCAAATAACCCAGGAGAAATAACTGAATGGGCAGGCAGAAGGTCGTCGTGGCATTGCCAAAGAGCCTGGCGTTCCCCGTGGACGTGGACAGGTCGGCGTTCGATGGGCTGAGCGCTGATATCGAAAGAGTCATGGTCAGCAGCAAGGGCGAGATGATGGAGGCGGTCCGGGGCGCAGACGTGGTGATGGCCATGGTGCAGGTGGATGCCGACGTCATCGCGTCGATGGACCGGGCAAAGGCCGTGTGCGGGTTCGGCCACGGGTTCGACGGCTGGGACGTCCAGGCAGCGACCGAGGCCGGGATCATGGTGACCAACGCCGCGTACATATGCAACTGGGAGGTGGCCAACCACGCGGCGGCCATGATCCTGGCGCTGAACCGGAAACTGGTGCAGTACGACCGCGCGATGCGCGCCGGGGTGTGGGACCGGCCTGCCGGACGGCCCATCGGCCCGCTTGATGAAGAAGTGGCCGGGCTGATCGGCTTCGGGGCGATCGGCCGATCGCTGGCGAAGCGGCTACAGCCGTTCGGCCTGGTCGTCCGCGCTTATGACCCATATGCCGAGGACTGGATGTTCAGAGAGTACGGCGTCCAGCGGGTCAACTCGCCGGAGGACCTGCTGAAAGCCTCCGATTACGTCTCCATACAGACACCGCACAACGACGAAACCCATCACCTGATGGGAGAGGCGCAGTTCAGGACCATGAAGAGCTCAGCTTTCTTCGTTAACTGCTGCCGAGGCGGCGTCGTGGATGAGAAGGCACTGGTGAGCGCGCTCAATGAGGGCTGGATCGCAGGAGCAGGGCTGGATGTATTTGAACAGGAGCCCACCAACCCGGACAACCCGCTGCTCAAACAGCCCAACGTGATCGCCACGCCCCATGCCGCCGGGGAGTCCACGCTGTCAGGCGAATGGTCCACGCGCACCGCATCCCGGCAGGCGGCGGACGTGCTGAGGGGCATCTGGCCCAGCCGTGTCGTGAATCCCGAAGTGAGGCAACGGTTGAGGCCGGTCTCCATCGAGTAGAACTACGGGATTCCCCAGCGAGAGCAACGTTCCGGCCTGCAATCCGTCCTAGGGTTCCTCCACGGCGCACGACCCTGAAATAGGTGTCAATTTTCAACCGGTAACCATCGGTTCACCGATTGTTAGCCTATCCGTAACCATGCCTCAACTACGTTGTGCGTGGTCCCCGGTGAAATCTTGCTCCCAGTGTGTTGGGGTGCGTGGCGGTTACCACGAGCGAGGTGGATCCGGGGACCACTCTTTTTGAGGCGCTGGACGAAGCGCCTGGACAGCCTTCTCTTGGGTCCGGTCATATGAGCAAGTTACCGGTCCGGCCATGCCCCGGATCCCTGGCGCCGCCGGCCATAACCAACGGGAACGGGCGCGCTGCCTGCAACGTATGCGGCCGCTGGGCGCGTATCTCGTCAGACGAGATAGCCGTCCATGAGCGCGGCCGGCTGCGGGTGCCCGGATGTGCTTCCGCCACACGCGGGGCAACTGCAACAGCTGAAATGCGCAACGGCGTCAACGCCTAGGCAGCTGCCGCGTCAATCAGCTTCTGGCACGCCGCCTCACAACGCCTGCACGCGTCGGCACATACCCGGCAATGCTCGTGCATCTCGCTGTGACTGTCGCACTCATCTCCGCATACCTGGCATGCCAGAGCGCAGGTTTGCAGCGTGGACTGCACCAGCGCCGGATCGTACTCGGTCTGCCGAGACAGCATCTTGCCCGTGGTTTCACAGACATCGGCGCAGTCGAGGTTGAGGCGAATGCACGCCACCAGTTCCGCCACCCGCTCCTCTCCCAGGCAGGCGTCTGCGCAGGCGGTGCATGCCTGTAGACAGTCGAAGCAGGCTTCGATGCACTCTGTCAGATCTGCCGGGTCGAACTCCACCACGACCGGGGTGGTCTCAATCATGTCCCTGGCGTAGCTCATGGCGTCCTCCTGTTGCCACCTTGGTTCGCGGCTATTGGATTGGAGGTGAGGGGTGATGTGTTGCCAGTGGTGGGGTAAAAGTCTTGCACGCGCGCCCGGAATCCGCCTCATCCCAGTGGTGGATCAGTGGCATCCGGCAGGTATGAGTCTGGCTCGCCTGTTAAGAGACTGGCGGTCGTTTGCCTGCCCACGGCCGGGCTTCTTCGAATGCTGCCGACGCGGCCAGCACTGTTTCCTCATCCTTCAAGCGGCCCACGACTTGCAGGCCTATTGGCAGGCCGTCCTTCGAGAAGCCGCACGGAACGCTTGCGCCGGGATTACCGGTAAGGTTGAAGAGGTACGTGAACGGCGTGTAGCCCCAGCGCGGCCACTGGATGTCCCTGCCGCCAATCTCAGATGGCTCCTGGCCAATGAGGAATGCCGGGACCGCAAGCGACGGAGTAAGCAGCAGGTCGTAGCGGGACATGAAATCGTTCACATACGCCCGGTACTGGCCTATGTTGTTGAGGGCCTTCACATAGTCCTCGGCAGTCGCCGCCTGGCCGTACTCGATGTTCGTGCGGAAGTAGCCGGTGAGCATGTCCGCATGCTCCAATTCGCTCCCGAACGACCCGTAGCCCCTGATGCAGAAGTACATGTAGAAGGTTTCGAAGAGCGCCTCGTAGTCATCCGGTTTGAACTCCGGCTGCTCCACCGTTGCGCCAAGGTCCTCGAATACCTCGGCCGCCGCGGCAACTGCCTTCGCCACTTCTCCATCCACGGCAGCGCCGCCCATGTCCGGGCTGAACGCCACGCGCAGACCGCGCACGCCCATGCCCAGCGACGCCTCGAAGTCCGGCGGAGCGTCCTGGATTGTGCCGTACTCAGCATCCGGGGACGGTCCCGCCAGCGCCTGGAGCATGATTACGCCGTCTCGCACTGTGCGGGTCATGGGGCCGACGGATGAGTGATTGATGATGTGCCACGAGTTGGGGCCGGCATGCCTGCGCGGCACTCTGCCCTGCGTGGCCTTTATGCCGAAGATGCCGCTAAACCCGCACGGTATGCGCACGGACCCGCCGCCGTCGCTTCCCTGCGCTATCGCGGTCATGCCGGAGGCGACTGATGCAGCAGCGCCTCCGCTTGATCCGCCGGGTGTCCGCTCGGGGTCCCACGGGTTGCGGCACGGATCGGCCACCCGATTCTCAGTGGTGCCGGAGTGGCCGTGCTCCGGCGTGTTGGTCTTGCCAATGACGATGCCGCCCGCCGCCCGTATGCGATCCACGCACAGGGCATCGGAGTCGGCGACCTCGTCGGCGTGAATCAGCGATCCCTGGGTGAGCCTGACTCCCTTCACGGCTTCCAGGTCCTTGATGGGCACTGGTATGCCGTGCAGCGGCCCCAGCGCATCGCCCCGCATGACTGCGGCTTCGGCCTCGCGGGCGGCGTCCATGGCGCGTTCGCCAGTCACGGTGATGAACGCGTTCAGCCGGGGGTTGAGAGTTTCAATGCGGCGAAGCGTGAGTTCGGTCAGCTCTACGGGCGAAAGTTCACGCGCGCCGATCATCTCCCTGAGCCGCCCTGCAGGCGTGAATGCGAGTTCGGTATCGGCTGTCATGTTAAATTCCCCGTTTGCTGCGGCCGCCAGTGAAAACGAGGAAACGGTACAGCACGCGCGGGGCGCAGTGAAGCCCTGCCGCGCGAACAGGAAGGGCCCTCAGTCTCTCGACCAAGGGCCCTTTTGCTATCCGTTATGCCGTCCGGAGATCAACTGCGCTTGGCGCGGTCTTCGGCGGCTTCTTCCCGCATGAACGCTATGAAGTCCTGCGTGCGAATCGCAGGCATCGTGTGCGTCTCAATGGTGCCACGTGCGCCGAGGTCGATGGCCAGGCGGTTCATGTTCCAGTTGTCCGGCGCCTCGATGATTGAAGCGAAGTCCCATTCGCCAAGCAGCGCGTACTGCGCGACCACGCGGCAACTTCGCTGGTTCACCTCTTCGTTGACCTCATTGATCCGCTCGGGGTGATTCTTCACCCTGTCGCGTCCGCGCTCAGTTAGTTTTGAAAGCATCAAATACAGCGGCATCGTTTACCCCCTGGATTGCCGGCGCTCTTGCCGCCCATGCGCGGTTTTCGTAAGCGCGGCGACAGTATCGCGTGAAACACCCCACAAATGCACCCCCACCTGATTAGCGTGTTGTAACAGGCCAGCGCATGTTTGGGAAAGGGGCATTACTCCATGCGGGAGCCGGCGAACTTCGAAATGGCTCGTGCTGCGGGATCGGTGCGGACGTTCACTATTGCCGGCTTTCCGGAGGCGAAGGCACGCTCCAGGGCGGGCCGGATGTCTGTTGGCGACTCCACCAGCTCACCATGGCCGCCCAGGGCCTGCGCCACTTCATCGAAGCGGGTGAAGCCAAGCTCGCGGCCAGGCTTCCGGATGCCTTCGATTCGCGCCGTCCAGCCTTCATTGTTGGATACCACGATGACCATCGGCAGGTTGTAGCGCACGGCAGTATCAAAGTCCTGGATGTTCATTCCCAGTGAGCCATCGCCGTGCAGGGATACAACCTGCTTGTCGGGCTTTGCCAGCTTTGCGCCGATGGCGTACGGCAGGCCGACACCCATGCAGCCGGTGGGGCCGGAGTTCAGGCGGTGGCCCGGATAGTACGTCGGCATGGACTGGCGGCCGAAGTGCAGGATCTCGTTGCCGTCCACGGTGAGTATGGCGTCACGGTCCATCACATCGCGCAGCTCTTTGCAGAGGCGCAGCGGGTGGATTGGAGTCTCGTCAGAGTTCTCAACCGTGGCGGCGCGCTCCCTGCGGACCTGCTCGGCCTCGCGCAGGTGAGCAATCCACTGCGACTCGTGCTTCGCCTTGAATCCGGTGCGTGATACCTCGGCGTTGATCTGCCCCAGGACGGCCTTTGCATCGCCGACCAGCCCCAGGTCCACGCTGCGGTTGTGGCCTATCTCCTGTGGGTCAATGTTCACCTGGATTATCTTTGCGTCATCGGCAATGCGGTTGCCGAATGTCATGATCCAGTTGAACCGGGTGCCCACCACCAGCACGACATCGGCCTCGCGCATGGCCGTGGTGCGGGCCGCGGGGAACGAGAGCGGGTGGTCTTCTGGGATGAGGCCGCGGGACATGGGGGTTGTGTAGAAGGGAACGCCGGTGCGGTCCACGAACTCCCGCAACTCGTCCCACGCCTTTGACCAGAATGCGCCGCCCCCGGCGAGGACCATTGGCCGGTCGGCGTTGGAGAGCATCTGAACCGCCTCACGGACGAAATCGGGGTCGGCTTCCGGCCTTGACATCTTTGCTGCGCGAGTGGGGCGCGGGGCGCTGGATTCTTCCAACTGTCCGTACAGGACGTCCTCGTTGCAGTCCACGTAGACCGGGCCGGGGCGTCCAGAGGTGGCGATTCGGAAGGCGGTGGAGATGTGCTCCGGGTATCGCGCAGGGTCCATGGGGCGCATAACCGCCTTGCTGACCGCCTCGAAGATGCGGACCTGGTCCACTTCCTGGAAGCCGTCGCGGCCGAAGTCGGAGATTGGCCCGGCGCCGCCGAGGGTGACCATGGGAGCGCAGTCGATGAAGGCGTTGTACTGGCCAGTGAGCAGGTTGAGGGTGCCGGGGCCGGACGCGGCCGTTGTTACACCCGGCTTGCCGGTGACCCGTGCGTAAGCGTGGGCGGCCATCGCAGCGGCCTGTTCATGGCGGAAGTCCACGGTCTTGATCCCCATGTCTTCCGCATTGTTCACGATTTCGTAGTTTGGCCCGCCCATCAGGAAGAAGAGGTGCTCTACGCCTTCTTCCTTGAGTGTTCGTGCGACCAGGTAGCTGCCGTCAACGATGCCCATGTGTCCGTCCGAGAGATTCCCCCGCTGGGACTGAGCCAGGTGGCACGTGCGTCAGCGGGCTGTGGTTTTGACGATGAAACTCGGCCTCATTGTACGTGCGGCGGGACGTTTGGCGGGCGGGGTTTGTTTGGTTTTGTACTTGCCTTCGCTCGACCCGCTATCGCCGGTACCCCGACTCTTCGAGGCTCGGGTGACGGCTCGGTTGTCCGGTCGAGACGACATCGCGGTAGACGTGAGCGAGTAGGATTTTGGGCGCGTGGCTTCGTCGTCATATGACGCTTTTCTGTTTATACTCCGCCTTCGGCGTCGGACACTCTTCGAGGCTCGCCTGGCG
>JBBDMW010000003.1:26699-43395 GCA_040878005.1 Dehalococcoidia bacterium | reverse complement strand
ACCGTGCTGAAGAAGGTCGACAAAGCTAACAAAACTTTGGCCACACGACACTAGAGGTGTTGCTCCAGTTGGCTCGAGACGCTACGAGCATGCACGACGAGATCATCAGCCGTGGATTCTCTGTACCCTCAGCGTCGATACCGTACATCTATCGATTCTTCGACCTCGCGGAATCGATTGTGAGCAATCCAGAAGCTGGGGTAGGCCCACGGCCTGGGACTTGACGAAGTAGGCGGAGAAGCAACAACGGTTGGCAGGATCTCGGCTCGAATCCACATCCCTTGGCCGTACCGGCTGTGACGTGTCGCGTCTGGGGTTCGGTGGTGCGCCCGCGGGGTTGACCGGTTACCTTGGGCATTACTCGCCGCAGGAGCACGACCAGCGCCATCAAGTAATCGCTGCCATTCAGCAAGCTCGCGTGGCAGGTGTCACCTACTTCGATACGGCGGCGGCCTATGGCCATGGTGAGAGCGAGAAGATATTCGGTGAAGCGCTGGGCGGCAACACGTCCGGCATCTTCCTCGCCACGAAGGTGAGCCACCGTGAACAGGACGTTCGCGGTTCGCTGGAACGGTCACTGCGAAACCTTAGGGTTGACCGAGTTGACCTCGTGCAGGTGCATGGCGGCTCTTATTCAGACGCCGACGAACACGCCGTGATGCGGCCGGGCGGTGTGCTGGAGACACTGGAGACTGCACGAGAGGAAGGGCTGCTGGGCCACATTGGATTCACCACCGAGGACCAGAATGCCCCCGTTTACCGCTTCATACGCTCGGGCTGCTTCGACGTGATGCAGATTCAGTACAACATGCTCTTCCAGCACCCGTACTCCCCGGACCGGCCATTTGGATCGATGATCGAGGCGGAAAATGTGCACATGGGCATCGTGACCATGCGCGGCCTCACGTCCGGCGTGTTCCAAAAGTGGATGAGCGCCATTCGTCCTCATGACGCATTCGACTACTCGGCCGCGCTCCTCCAGTTCGTACTGTCGAACCCGCTCGTCGATGTTGCCCTGGTCGGCATGCGCACGCCTGGCGAAGTAGACCGTAATATTGCCGTGCTACAGGACGCTTCGGGGCGCGTGGACCTGGATGGCCTGCACGAAAAGTATGTCTGATCGACAATCTCTGAACCAGACGTCACGCAGCAGCCATTTAAAATGAGCGGAGGAGCCAAGTTGCCAGCAGACCTGATCTTTACCGGCGGCCCAATCCACACCGTGGACCATACCAACCGGATCGTCGAGGCAGTTTCCATTGCTGGCGGCCGAATCTTCGCCACCGGCGCCGCCGCAGACATCCTGAAAGATGCAGGACCGCAGACAGAGGTCGTCGACCTCGCCGGCCGTGCGCTGGTGCCGGGCATGATCGATTCACACGGCCACTTTGCCGGCGTGGGGAACGCAGCCGACCTGATCACCTGCAAACCGCCGCACTGCGGTTCCGTCAAAGACATAGTCGCGGCGGTGAAGGCCAGCGCACAGCAGACGCCGAAAGGGCAGTGGATACGGGGCGGCGGGTACGACCAGTTCTGGCTGGCGGAGAAGCGCCACCCGAACCGCGCTGACCTTGACGAGGCTGCCCCGGACCACCCGGTCATCGTCACCCGCACCTGTGGGCACATCATCACGTTTAACTCGAAAGCCATGGAAACCGTGGGGCTGACGGAAGACGTGGCCGACCCTGAAGGCGGCCGTTACGCCCGCACCCCTGATGGCCGCCTCGCCGGCATAGCCTTTGAACGTGCCGGTGGGCCCTTTCGCTCCAACGTTCCGAAGCCCGGCTACGAAGACCTGCTGCGCCACATCCGGACAGCCAATGAGAGCTTCCTCAGCAACGGCCTGACCGGTGTACACGATGTGGGCGGCGTGTGGGGACCGCACCTGCAGGCAGCGCAGGACCTGGCTGAATCCGGGGAGCTCAAGGTCCGCATATACGCGGGCGTGCACGTCAACACCATGGATCACCCGTTCATCTCGATCCTGGACAGCGGCGTGAGGTCCGGCCTGGGCAACGAGCGGATCCGCGTCGGCGTCTTCAAGGTGATGACGGACGGCGCAACATCCGGTCCCAGTTCAGCCACGCGTGAGCCGTACGCCATTGATCCCAATGACAGCGGCATAGCCTATTGGAAGCAGGAGGATCTGGACGACCTGATCGGCAGGGCGCACAGGGCTGGCTGGCAGTGCACGGTTCACGCCACCGGCGATGCGGCCATTGAGCAGACCCTGGACGCCATGGCCCGCGCACAGGCTGAATACCCGCGCCAGAACCTGCGCCACCGCATCGAGCACTGCGCCATGCTCCCGCCGGACCTGCTGGAGCGCGTCGTGGAGCAGGGCATCATCCCCTCCATGCAGCCGGTGTTCTTCTGGGAGTTTGGCGACGGCTACATTCAGAACTACGGCCGTCAGCGGGCCGACTACATGTTCCGCTCCGGTACGCTGACGAAGCGCGGCGTGATCGTTGCCGGTGGCTCAGACACGCCGGTGACCGACCACAACCCGCTGCTGGCGATCTCAGAGGCCATGACTCGCGAGACCATGAACGGTGACGTTTGCGGCCCGGACGAGAAAGTTGACCTTGATACTGCACTCCGGTTCCACACCATCAACGGTGCCTACGCCAGCTTTGAGGATCACATCAAGGGCAGCATCGAGCCGGGCAAACTGGCGGACGTGGTGGTGCTGTCACGCGACCTGCGGGATTACTCTCCCCACGATGTGCGGGATGTGAAGGTGGAAGCGACTTACGTAGATGGGAAAGTGGCATATAAGCGTACAAGTTGAGGCAGGAGTCGCAACATCCAGCCATTGGCCAGCCGCCTTCAAGCTCACTGGAGACTGTTGAATTCACATGATCGACCTTACTTCCCACACCGAACTCCGCGTTCAGCAACTTGCGGAGCCCATGGAGATATTCACGGGCTTCGAGGGCAAGAACGCATATGCAGTTGAAACCTCGGAAGGCGAGACACTTGTTCATGCCCTGGAAGAGTCCGGTTTTTTCGGCCGGCAGATCCTGGGCGGACACAGGCCGCTCTCCCTGAGCCTGCGTGACCCATCCGGGACCGAGATCCTGAAGGCCCGCCGTCCTCATTACTGGTTCTTCTCGAACATGGACGTCGTATCACCTGAAGCGGGGCTGGTGGGCAGGCTAAAGGCGCGCTTTGCCCTGTTGGGGCGGCGCTACGACATCCTTGGCCCCAGCGGCGGTGTGCTCGCGCAGGTACGCGGGTCAATGCTTCGCCCCAACACATTCAAGATCATGCACCAGGGCTCTGAGATGGCGCGGATCGTCAAGCACTGGGGCGGCCTGGGTCGGGAGGCGTTCACCAAGGCCGACCGCTTCCACATCGAGTACTCACGTCAATCGCCCAGTAGAGAGTTGGCGCTGTTGCTGCTCACCTTGGCAATCGTCATTGACCTGGACTTCTTCGAAGACCGGGGGCGGAAGCGCTCAGGATTCAGCGTCGGCAACCGTGGCGGACTGGGCGGCTTCTCAGGCAGGGGCATGGGGCGGTAGAAGCTCCTGCGATAATGCGAAGAAACGCCCACCGGCGCATCGGCCGAGCACGTGTTGGGATGGTGATGACATTGGCGGTCAGTTTTCTAAGGCGACTGTATTAACCTGCGACTTTCCGTTCTTGATATGCACAAGGGAGACCCTCATGACTGAGGTAACCAGGCACGTCCACGGCATGCCGTCGTGGGACGAGCTTGCCACCAGCGACATGGCCGCGGCCGAGACGTTCTACTCCGCCCTCTTTGGCTGGAAAGCGGACCACCAGCCCATGGGACCAGACGAGTTCTATGGGATGCAGCAACTGCGCGGTAAGAATGTTGCTGCCATCTTCACGCAGCGGCAGGAGGAGGCCAGCATGGGCATACCTCCGCACTGGCAGACCTACATCACCGTAGACGACGTGGACGCCACGGTAGAGAAGGTCAAGCCCGCTGGAGGCAATGTGCTTGCTGAGCCGTTTGACGTCTTCGACGCCGGCCGCATGGCCATCGTTGCCGATCCTGAGGGCGCCATGGTGTCACTTTGGCAGCCGAAGAACCACATCGGCGCGCAGATCATCAATGACCCGGGGACGATGTGCTGGCACGAGCTATGGGTCAACGATGTCGGGCAGGCGACCACGTTCTACGAGAATGTGCTGGGCCTGACGACCGCGGACTCTGGCATCGACGACTGGGACGGATACAAACTGCTTAATGCAGGCAGCGAGAACGCGGCGGGGGTCATGAAGAAGGAGCCGGAGATGTCTCACATTCCCTCCAGCTGGACTACCTACTTCGCTGTTACGGATTGCGACGCCGCCGTGAAGCAAGCTGTGTCCCTCGGCGCCAGCAACCCGTTTCCGCCCACAGATGTGCCCACGGTCGGCCGCTTCGCCATACTCATCGATCCGCAGGGCGCAGCGTTCGGGGTGCTTCAAGGCTGAGCAGCCGGCGTAACGAGCGAAGGTACAGGGTGCAATCGGGAATGTCGTGGCTGACTTCTGGATAGACATCGCTACGGCCAGGGAAATGCGCGCCGCGGCTGAGGTGAAGTCGCGGGCGGTCATGACAGCTTACCGCTCAGTCATCCCGCCTGCGCTGTTTGACCCGCAGCGGGTCACGCCCGATCGGCTGGAGGCGGAGTGGAACGAGGATTTCGAGCAGCTCACTGACGATGGACGCGTACTCGTTGCGAAGGATGCCGATGGCTCGATCATTGGCGTATGCCTCTGCCGACAGTACGACAATGCATTGCCTGCTAACAACCTCTGTGGGAGCTACAGCTAGTGATTGCGGATTGGGCGGAACAGCCTCCGCTTCTTCAGCTTGCGAACTGTAATTGTTATGTCTGATTGAGACGACCGGCCAGACGCGATGGATATGATTCCAGTTTGGCCGAGCCAGTTTAGGAGTCCTCCGTAGGGGTTTTGTTTTGAGAAACCCAACTCTGTCGGGTGGAGCAGGTTTCCTGCAGCTACTTTCTCCGCACAGGCTTGACCGAACGCTGATCGCGTGATCTTCCTGCCGGCGAATTCTCGTGCTACTTCCACGTAATCCTCAAATGCCTCTGGGTCTTCCCATTCCAGAACGTTTCGATCCTCAAAAATATCGCACAGGGATTCACTGGCATCCCCAGGCGTCCATAACAGGCATTCAACCCCAGATGCTTTGAGTCGATTTATCAGCTCTATGTAATCCCCATCACGTGATCCCAGTACGAAAACCGTTTTTGTGGCGCGGCGGGTGGCAATGGGCTCAGCGACTTCAATAAGTTGCTGATCGATATCCCCGAAATCCGCTTGATGAGTGAAGCCGTACTCCTGCAACTCTTGCCCGAATAGAAAGCTTCCGTATCCGAACGCATACAGGCCACACGGTTGGATGGCTGGGTATCGCATCTGTAAATACCAGCCAAGCGAACTCAAATGAGCAGGCAAATTGTGGAACGTGGTTGCGGAATTCTGGAGATCCCACGCCATAACCAATCGCGTTCTGGAGTCGGTTGAAGCCGCGGAGGAACCTTGTGACACTGTTTTGGCATGGCGCTTGAACATGACCATATCGATTCCCTCCGCCTGTGCAAGTGAATAGACCGCTGCTAGGGACTCTGCGTCAGGCGTGGTGGCACCGGTTTCCCAGCGGGAGACTGTGTTTTTTGGAACGTCTAGGCGGGACGCGAATTCTGCTTGACTGAGCTTCATCGCATCTCGCACCCGGCGTATGCTGGCGCGGTCGAATTGGTAATCGCCTTGCTTGACTGGTCCCATGGCTGGATAAGCTAACACCACAGATATGGTGTGTCAACAGAACTGGTGAATACTGCTATCGACCCTATACTGACTCCAAGTTGAAGGGCGTCCAGATCCGAGCGCCCTTAAGTGAGATTTGAGACCACACTTCGGCAACGTTACGAGCAGGTGGAATATGCACTTTGCTCAACGGCCTGAGTCGGAGTGTTTACCATAGCGGAGCAGTTCTGCATCGGTTACTTACAGTGATCTGCAAGTGGGGTATCGCTTTGCTTAGCAGTCTGACCTTACAGGAGAAACCTGAACATTATCTGACGGGTTCATTACTTTTCCATTTTCGAATCTTTCAGATCTTCGATCGCACCAACAATTGCTCCACCAGTGAATAGCACGGCTGCAATGACGAAGATTAAAACGGCTGATATTTCTTGGTATACGGTTACTGCATCTGATAAGAACGTAAATCCTGCGATTGCTGCGAATATCCCGGCCATTAATAGTAGGGGGCGCATCAATTGTTTCTTCGCTTTCGGTAGAGTCTTAAATAAGGTGGCGGTTGGCGCACCATCATACGTGTGACCTGGATTGGGAAGCAACTGACCTAAGAGTTCGTGCAGGACGTGCCTATGGGCGCTCTGGAACTGACAATCCACCCTGTGTAACGTGATATCGCTCCATCCCTCTTCACCTCCGCTCCGTCCGCACCCCTGACACCACCGCCAGACCCAGCGCGGGTATCGTGATCTCCAGCGCCTGACCGTTCGCCGTGGCCGTGCCCTCCTGGGGCATCACCGCATTCGGGTGATCCCAGTTGTTCTCGACTTTCGGATCGTCGCCGGTAAGCAATTGAACAGAGCCCGCACCCATCACCAGCCGGTCAGCGAACTGGACTGTCACCCGGGTGTCAGAATCCACGGCCCGGTTCACGATGAACACACCCGTCTCGCCGGTCTCTTCGTCGAAACTGGCCGACACGTCGATAACCGGCACCCCCTCTCGGTCCCCGGCGTCATACCGCGGCGCTTCCACCACGGGCGTCAGCGACAGGCCGCGCGCAACCGCGGCGTACATGGCTGACGGGTAGTAGA
Organism: Dehalococcoidia bacterium; assembly: GCA_040878005.1. Lineage (GTDB taxonomy): Bacteria > Chloroflexota > Dehalococcoidia > Lucifugimonadales > Lucifugimonadaceae > JBBDMW01. The sequence continues at coordinate 36,550 of JBBDMW010000003.1, read as the reverse complement.
TAGTCTGCCGCAGCGTGCCATCATTATTCGTCAGCACAGCAGCGATCACGTTCACGATCTGCGCCAGGCACGCCACCTTCACAAGGTCAGCACGGCGGATGAATGCGTTCAGGTACTGGGCGCACACCAGCGCATCCTGCAGGTCGTAGCGCTCCTCGATCAGCGCTGGGCCGGTTCGCCACTCGCCGTTGCCGCGGCGGTCCTTGTACCAGACGTTCCACTCATCGAACGAGAGGTGCACGTCATGGTTGCTCTTCTTCACGCCCTTCACGTAGCTGATCACGCCCGCGTAATCATCCAATATGCGATCGATCTCCACGCCCTCAGCAAGGAACCACGGCGTGTCGTCCTGGAAGTTACGCGAGTAGCGGTGCGCCGAGATGAAATCGATATCGTCCCAGCACTGCTCCAACACCGTCCGGTCCCACTCCAGGTAAGTAGGCAGCGCACGGCCAGACGACCCGGCAGCGACCAGCTGGATTGACGGGTCCATGCCCTTCATCAGGCGCGCCGCCTGCATCGCCTTCAACGCATAGTTCTCAGCGGGCGAGTGGCCAGCCTGCCATGGACCGTCCATCTCGTTGCCAAGACACCACATCCTGACGTTGTGCGGACTCGCCGAGCCATTGCTGCGCCGCTCCTGCGCCCAGTGGGTTGGCGTGTCCAGGTTGCAGTACTCAACCAGCGCCGCGGCTTCAGCAGGCCCAAGGGTGCCGAGGTTCACGGCGAGCATCGGTTCCGTGCCCACTTCGCGACACCAGCGAATGAACTCATCGGTGCCGAAGGTATTCGGCTCCACCGACTTCCATGCGAAGTCCGGGAATGGCCTACGGTCCTCCTTCGGCCCAATGCCATCCCGCCAGTCATAGTTGGAAACGAAGTTGCCGCCTGGGTAGCGGACGTACGGCATGCGGAGGCCGCGCATGTCTTCGATCACATCCCGCCGCAGGCCGTGCTCGTCAGAAAGCGGGTTGCCCGGGTCGTACACGCCGCCGTAGATCGCCCGGCCCAGGTGCTCAAGGAACCCTGAGAAGATGCGGGGGTCTATCTTGCCAGCGTTGAAATGGGTATCGAGATGAACAGTGGCTGTATGCAAGGCGTGATTCGCTCCCGGTGGACAGCGTTATTGATGGGCGCATATCGTAACGGATATGCGTAGCCTGCCGGTCATCCAGTGCCTTTGACCTGCTTACGTTAGAATCACCGCCGCTGATACAAGCGCTGTGCCATACACACGCGCCCGGGTGCTTCTTGCTGATCTCATCGGCGCCGAAACCCGAATTCACTGCGGATCATATTTAAGTGAGGCTTTGCTGTTGCGAATAGAAAAGATAGAACCCATCCACGTGGACAGTTGGCTGGTGGTGCGCGTCACCACTGACGACGGCACCCAGGGCATTGGTGAGTGCACGTTCTGGAGCTACCAGGACGCCTCGGAGGCCATAGTCACAGCCATTTCCCGTGACCTGGTGGGGCAGGACCCGCTGCGGATAGAGCACCACTGGAACGCCACGTACCGCAAGTACAGCTTCCGCAGCGCGGGTCTCGTGGCCGCCATGAGCGCCATAGACCAGGCGTTATGGGACATCAAGGGCAAGCACTACGGCGCGCCTGTGTGGGACCTGATGGGCGGGATGGTCAGGCACAAGGTCCGTGCCATGGTCCTCCTGAGCGGCGGCTCACTGGATGAGTTCGTGGCGTCTGCCGCCCAGGCCAGGAAGGACGGCTTCACGGCCGCCAAGATGACGCCATTCCCCGCCAACTGGTGGACGCTCCCGTACCCGGAGCTGATACGCCAGAACACAGCCATAGTGGCGGCGGTGCGGGAGACGGTTGGCTGGGACTTCGACATAGGCATTGAGATCCACCGGAACATGGTGCCGTCTGAGGCCATAGTGTTCGCCCAGCAGATAGAGCCGTTCCTGCCGTACTTCTACGAGGACCCCATAGCGCCCGACAGTGTGCTTTCCATGGGCGAGGTAGCAGAGAAGATTCGGCTACCGCTGGCAGCAGGGGAGCGGAACAACACCATCTGGGAATTCAGGGAATACGTGGAGCAGGCCGGTATCCACTTCGTACGGCCTGACGTGGGCCTTGCGGGCGGCCTGACGCATGTGAAGAAGATTGCCGCCATTGCGGAGTCTCACCACCAGCGGGTGATCCCTCACAACTTCCTTAGCCCCATCGCCACCGCGGCCTGCGTCCAGCTTGCGGCCTGCACGCCCAACTGGGACCTGCAGGAATATGTCCGGGAAAGCGAGCCGCCGCGGCGTGACGTGCTCAAGCAGGTGTCACGCCTTGAGGACGGTTACCTCATCGTTCCCGAGACGCCGGGACTGGGCATTGAGCTGGACGAAGAGGGATGCCGTAAGCACCCGAAGCGCCAGCATGGCGGTGGCACGATGCTGCGCGATGACGGCTCTGTAGCGCTTAGGTAGAAACGCCGACCGGCCTCCCAGTGTGGGCGTCCAACGTGCCCGCGCACTCTGTCGGCAGCATAAATTCATGCTGATATGAACATCAAATTCCATTCTGGAGATAGCAGATGAGACTCGAAGGCAAGGCTGCGATCATCACCGGTGGTGGTGGTGGCATGGGCGGCGCCCAGGCGCGCCTGTTCGCGAAGGAGGGCGCGGGTGTCTGCGTGGCGGATGTCAACCTTGAGGCTGCCACGGCAGTTGCCGATGACATAAATGCGGGCGGAGGCCGTGCCATCCCCTTTGCCCTGGACGTTCGCCAATCGTCCCAGTGGGCTGATGCTGTCACTGCCGCCGAGGATAAATTTGATGTTGTGAATATCCTATGCAACAACGCCGGCGCCAACTACAGGGTGAGCTTTGACGACCAGACCGAGGAGATGTGGCGGACAATAATCGACATCGGCCTGACCGGCAGCTTCCTCGGCATCAAGGCCGTTATACCGGCCATGCGAAGGGCGGGTGGCGGCGTGATCCTCAACATGGGGTCGCTGGCAGCAATAAGGCCGGGACGGGGCAGTCCGGCTTATGGGGCCAGCAAGATGGGCATGGTGGGCCTGACCAGGAGCGCCGCAGCCTCGTACGCCGCCGACAACATCCGGTGCGTGCTGATATCACCCGGACATGTGGACACCGATTTCATTCGCAAGGACAATCCGCATAGCCCCAACGATTGGTCAACCAGCATCGATAACCCCGATAACCTCTATAGACGCCTTTCATCCACTCCGCTGGGCCGGCTCCAGGCGCCGGAAGACATAGCAAAGGCGTTTCTGTTCGCCGCCTCTGATGACGCCGCGATGATCACCGGATCGATGATCACTGTGGACGGAGGCGCTGCCATCTGAACCAGGCGGGACTCAGGAGGAAAGCCCATGCTTCAAATGCATCCCAGGGAGGCTGCGTGGCTCGTGGGGCTTTTCGCATTTTCACTTGTGGGCCTGTCGGCCGTTGCGTGCAACGGTGATCCCACCCCTGGACCATCGCCCACAGTTGCTCCCTCTCCGACTCCCGACGCGCTGGCGGGTGGTGTGCTGGCAGAGTTCGATGTGTCCGGTGAGGTCTTCCGCGCCTGGGTGACCAACTCGGAAACCATTGATGACCTCTTCGCATTGGAGGAAGGGGAGAGTATGGCAAACATCCCAAACGGCATCATTCATCGCGGCCCCGGTCAGGGCGATCACAACGAACCCTGGAGTTGGCGCCTGGACCCTGGAGAGATCCAGATGGCTGAAGTGACCATCGAGGTCTGCGACGGTGCCCCTTCATTTGTCGAAGAGGAAGTTGACTACTTCGTTGATGACGTGGGCCGTTACTGTCCATGGAACGCTGAGTTGGTTTCACTGGAAGATCATCGCTAGCTTGCGGCTCTGCCCTCATGGGCTGAGGCAGGTTATTCTCTCGTCGTCTCGCCTTCGCATGCCCTGTCACAACACGCTGCGCCAACGGGAACTAATTGCTCCTGGCCCAAATTCGCAGATGCCGGAACATTCCGGCCTCACGCTACGTCTTTAACTGTGAAGGCAAAGGCGAAGAACCTGGGCACAGCCCGTCTTCTTCGCCCACGCACGGCAATTCACAGTATCCAGCGAGAGAAAACAGAAGAAATGTTGAAGCGTTTTGCGGGCGAACAGGGAATTGGTGAGTTTCTGCGAAGGTGGAGGATAGCCGGTCTGGCAATAGCCCTGACCTTGACAGCCGCAGTGGCATGCGGGCCGGCCGATGCTGCTCAGCCCACGCCAACTCCCAGTCCTACGGTGACACCCAGCCCCACCGTCACGCCGAGTCCCACTCCGGCGCCCGACCCATTGGCGGGTGGAGTTCTGGCGGAGTTTGAAGTGGCCGGGGAGAGGTTCAAAGTGTGGGTTACGAACCCGGACACAATCCAGCAGTTGCTGGATCTCCAGTCCGGTGAGAGTACAGCGAACATACCCAACGGCAAGATCCTGCGGGGAGCAGGGCAGGGCGACCACAACTCGGAGTGGAGCTGGCACCTTGACCCCGAAGAGATCGAAATGGCCGATATGACCGTTGAGGTTTGCGACGGCGCTCCCTGGTTTATCGAAGAGGAAGTCGACGAGTTTGTCGACAACGTTGGGCGGTACTGCCCGTGGAGTGCAGAGCTAGTGAGCCTGGACGACCGCCGTTAGGCGGGCCGGCAGGCCCGCGGGTCAGGCAGCCAGGGATAGAGTTGGACTTGAAGTGTGGGGTGCGATTTATAGCACGCCACACTTTGTTTCCACAGGAGCGCGTATCGCCAGACCGCCGCTATTCCCTCGACCGGGGCAGCCGCACAGTGAACTCGGCGCCATCGCCTTCTTCGCTTTGGACAGAGACGGTCCCGCCATGCAGTTCCACCAGGCGTCGCACAATGGCAAGCCCCAGGCCCGTGCCTGACACCGACCGTGTCAGTGTGTTGTCAGCCCTGAAAAACGGCGTAAACAGGTGAACCTGGTCTGACTTTGATATGCCCTGGCCGAAATCACGGACGCGCACACGGACGTACTGTCCCGACGCAGCCGCGTTTATCTGCACGGGAGTCTCCCGGGGCGAATACTTGGAGGCATTGCTGACCAGGTTGGATATCACCTGGGCGACACGCTCCCTGTCGGCCGTCACAAGAAGCGGAGCCTTGGGCACTTTGACCTCCAGGCGCTGGCCTTTCTCCGCCACCACGGCACTCAGGCTATCGGCAGTTTCCACGACCAGTTCACCGAAGTCGAACTCTTCAAGGTTCAGGTCCGTCCGCCCGGCATCAATGCGGGAGATGTCCAGCAGGTCGTTGATGAGTGCACCCAGCTGGCGCGCGTTCCGGCGCACCACGTCCATCTGGTGAAGCTGCTTTTCCGAAAGGTTTTCGTCCCGGTTGCGAGATAGGATGTCTGTAAACGCCATGATTGACGTGAGCGGCGTCTTCAACTCGTGCGATATCGTGCTGAGGAACTGGCCCTTCGCCTCGTTTATCCGTGTCAGTTCATTCGCCTGGGCCTCAAGCTTTGCAGCGCGCTCTCGCTCCTCGCTCAGTTCCAGGGTCTGCCGGTGAGTCAGGGCGTTTTGGATGGCCGGCGTAACCTGCACGGCCGCCCGTTCAAGCAGATCCAGGTGCTCGTTAGTGTAGAAGTCAGCCTCGCGACAACGGACCGCAAGGTAGCCAGTGGGACCGGCTGCCCTTGCGCCCAGGGGCACTTCAAGCCATCCCTTTAGTCCGGCCTTTGCCATGGGGCCGAATCGCACTGATGGGCGATACGTCGATTTCCACTCCCAGGCGCCATCCTTGCGTACAACCTCGGCGCCGACCTCGAACCCTTCAACCGGCACACCTTTCACGAACTGGACTCGTAGCTTATCGTCATGAGGCCCAACCAGCGTCACCGCCAGGCGGTCGTATGGCATGAGCTTTACTACTTCATCAGCCACCCGTTCAAGGACCCGTTCAAGCCTCAGGTCACTGCCGGCTGCAGCCCCGATGGCAGCGAGCGACTGCCGGATCTCAGACTCTCGCTGCGCCGCTGTATAAAGTTGCGAAGTGGCAATGGCCCCGGCAATCTGCGCGCCAATCTGCTCCGCCAGGGCGAGTTCTTTGTTGCCGTAGGCGTTGTCAGCCTCGCACCCCAGGTTCAGCGTCCCCAGCACCTGGTCCTGCCAGACCAGGGGAGCAAGTAACAGTGAGTTGAGACCGGCATCCAGTGGGGCGGAGAAGTGAGGGTGTCTATCAGCCACCTTTTGCAGCTCCGCCCGGTTCAGGCTGGCGGCTTTTCGCTGTTTAATTACGTCGCCGATAACTTCGATCAGGTTGTGCCGCCCTTTGCTAGGGAAGCCTTTCACCCGCCGGCCTGCGACGAATGCATCTTCAACGGACTGTGAGCTCTCGTCCACCAGCGAGATGACGATTCGGTCGAACGGCATGAGCTTCTTCACCTGCTCGCAGAATTTGGGATACACATCTTCCAGGCGAATCGACGAGCTTATGATTCGTCCGATTTCCGCCAGCGTCGCGCGTTCTTCCGCTTCACGCTTTGAGCGTTCATATAACGATGTCGTGGCTATGGCCCCGGCAATCTGGGCGCATAGTTGTTGGGCGACAGCGATCTCATCATCGCCGTAAGCGTCTGGAGACGTGGAATAGAGGTTTATGCACCCAATCACCTGTTCCTGCCAGATGAGGGGTATTCCGGCGAAGGATCTCAATCCCGCATCTAGCCGTTCGGATAGCCCGGGATTGGTGCGCGCCTGGGCCTGCAGCTCATCGTGTTTGAGCACCATGGGCTGCCTGTTTCTAAGGATTTCACCCGTACGGGAAGACTCCAGGGGGAATCGCCACCTCCCGGGGGCTTCATCAATCTCCATGCCGTCCACAAATGCGTCGAACCCCTCATCGGCTTCCGTGTCGACCAGGACGATCACCATACGGTCGAACGGGACCAGCCTTTTGGCATGAGCGGCAAACTCGGGGTATATCGTGCCCAGGTCCAGGGTTGAACTTACCAGTCGGCCGATGTCGGCGATGGTGGACCGTTCCACAGCCTCCTTGCGTGCTTCTGCGTAGAGTGTGGACGTGGCTATCGCTCCGGCGATTTGTGCGCCTATCTGTTCACATAGCTCCAGTTCACGGTTGCTGTAAGCGGCTGGTTCGGAGGAGCGAAGGTTCAGGGTTCCCACCAGTTGTTCCTGCCAGACCAGCGGCACGGACAGGCTGGATTTGAGGCCAACCTCCAGTCCGTCCCTAATACCCGGAAAACGGTCCGCAACCTCCTTCAAGTCTTCGTATGATCGAAACTCGGGTCTGCGTTGATTGATTACATCCTTGTTGATTGACTCCTCGAGGCTTCGCCTGCGCCAGCGCGGGAGTCCTGGCACCTCAACGCCAGCAATAAACTCATCCCATAAGACCTGGTGCTCCTCGTCATAGAGGGAAATGCTGATGCGGTCGAATGAGATCAGCTTGGCGGCCTGTTCCGCAAACTTGGAAAAGACATCCTCTAGGTTCAGTGTGGAACTGACAATCCGGCCAATCTCCGCGATGGCCAGTCGTTCATTAGCCTCCCGCCGGACCTGGTCTGTCAGACGAACGTTGGCTATGACCCCGGCGATTTGAGCGCCGACTCGCTCGGCCAGGGCAACCTCCCGCGGTCCATACGCGTCATCCTCCGCCGTGCGAAGAGTCAGGACGGCAATGACGCGATCCTCGGATATCAGCGGCACGCTGATGAGTGAGCGCATGCCCGCGTCGAATTCGTGTGCCAATCCTGGGAACTGGACCTGCGCCTCCTCATGGTTCTGGCGCGTCACAAGGAACGGCGACCGGTTTTTGACGACGTGGCCAACAGATTTGCCAGTCAGGCGCCCCTTCCAGCCCTTTGTCCCATCAGGCAGCTCAAGGCCCCACGTGTATCTCAGGTGGCTGTGATGCCCCTGCTCGTCAATCTCATGAATGCCCATACGGTCCACAGGCATCAGGAGTTTGACCTGCGCCGCGAAGGCGTCAAACACTTGATTGACATCAGACGACGAGCTGATCACTCGTCCGATCGCCGCAAGTGCCACCTGTTCCCGGGACTCCCGTTCCAGCGCTTCGTGGAGTCGGGCATTCGCTATTGCGCTGGATAGATGCGTCGCAATTTGCTGAAGCCGGATCTCATTCATTGATGAGTAGGCATCAGGCTGAACAGACGCAAGGTTGATTGAGCCTGTTACTCGGTCGGCGGAGAAAACAGGCACAACTATGGAAGACCTGAACCCGAACTCAATGCTGGGCGCAAAGCCCGGGAACTTCATGGCGTCAGACGAAGGGTCATGCACTGACAGTCTCAGAGGTGCCCCAGTCCTGATAACCGTCTCTTCAAGAGTGCCCTCCACTGGATGAAGCCTGTCCATCGTCCTGCCGGGTACATCGACACCATTGACGTATACATCTGAGGCATATCGACCGTCGTCATCCACCAGCGAGACGATCAGCCGGTCGAACTTGACCAGTTTGCTGACTGCCTCTGCCAGCCGGCCATATACATCTGGCAGGCTCAGTGAACTGCCTATAAGTGTTCCAGCGGATGCGACCAGTTGGCGTTCGCTCGCTTCGAGTTCAAGCCTGGCGTGGAGTGACGCATTGGCTATTGCACCGGCTATCTGCAGCGCTATTCGTTCAGCCAGGAGTGCATCAGCTTCGGAGTAGGCGTTCTCTTCCTTGGAACTCAGGCCAATGGTGCCCAGGCCACTGCCCTGTGAGAGCAGTGGGGCGGAGATCATGGACCCTAATCCTGCCGAGCGCCAGATTTGGACGGTGGGGTCGTCAGCGACTGGCTGCGTTGCTGGCGATCCCACCAGGATCATGCCGTGGCCGTGCTCTGTGACCTGCAACTCCAGTGAATTGGCGAGAGGTTTCGTCGTGCCCGCCTCGGCCCCCGGTATATCCAGCCCTGCCACGTATGACCTTGTGACCGTGCCGCGTTCCCTGTCTATGAGGCTGACCGTGATCCGGTCGAAATCCAGCAGTTGACGGACCGCTGTGGCAAACGCCTCATACACGTCATGGATATTCAGGGAAGATCCCATGACGCGCCCGATTTCCGCGAGTACCTCGAACTCACGTTCTGCTGGAGTTGAGCGCCTTGCCCGTGCTGGTGAACCCTGCCTGCGGGTCAAAGCACCCTCCTGAGCGTCGGCATATGTATGGGAACGCCTGCCTGTTGGGGTGTCACAGCAGGTCGCCTCTCTGGATATGGCCGCCACGGGATATTTGCCGCCCGCGGCAGGTGCTGACATGAAGAAGTCCTGGGCATTCTAACGGTGGACTGCCACTCGGTTATGTAGGCCTGCCCCCAATTGATTGCGGTGTTGACAAAGTAACGGCTTCTTATTGATGTCATGCACGCGGAAGGATATTCTGCGTCGGCAGGCGGTCGGGATATGTTTCGTGGCACCAGTTTTACTTGTGGCTTTACGGAGGTTGGTTATTTGCAGACGACATCGCAGCCGAAGCACGCCGTCAGGGTGGACCGCAACCTGGCGATAACCATGAGAGACGGCACGCGGCTGTTCGCTGATGTCTACCGTCCACAGGACGAAGGGCGATACCCCGTCCTCATGGAACGCACACCTTACGACAAGGACGCTTCATCCGAGACTCGCCTTGGCGCAGCCGACTTTTATGCCTCCCGCGGATATGCGTGTGTGTTTCAGGACGTGCGCGGTCGATTCGCCTCAGAGGGGGAGTTTTACCCGTTCAGGGACGACGGGGACGGCCCGAACCGTGATGGCTACGACACAGTCGAGTGGGCAGCAGAGCAGCCATGGTCAAACGGCAGGATAGGCACCATCGGCGGCTCGTACTCTGGCGCAACCCAGTACCGCATGTTGGCGGCCCGCCCGCCGCACCTG
>JBBDMW010000003.1:0-26599 GCA_040878005.1 Dehalococcoidia bacterium | reverse complement strand
CTCGTACTCTGGCGCAACCCAGTACCGCATGTTGGCGGCCCGCCCGCCGCACCTGGTCGCCCAGTACGCGCGCCAATCAGCCTCCGATTACCACAACGAGTGGGTCTACCGCAGCGGCGCATTTGAACTGGGCTTCAATCTCATGTGGACTGTGAAGCACAACGCCACCAACGCTCACAGGCTGGCGCACCCGGACCAGGTCGACGCCCGAAAGGGAATACTTGACCGCGCCATGGCAGAGTTGGATACGTGGATGGAGCACATGCCGTTGAATCCACTGCCCCTGGTGGAGGACCTGAGTCCCTGGTATTCCCACTGGCTGGACCACCCTGACGATGGGCCGTACTGGTGGCAGTGGAACATCGCTCACCGTCATCACGATGTCGATACGCCAGTCTTCCACCTCGGCGGCTGGTTTGATGGGTTTCTCAGGGGCACCATTGAGAACTACAGGGGCATGCGAAAGCTGGCCCGCTCTGAACGGGCACGCACCGGGCAGAAGATGGCCATTGGCCCGTGGGTGCACGGTCCAGACGCCGTGGACTCCTCATCTTGCGGAGAGGTGGACTTCGGCCCTGAGGCTGTGCTCGGAGTGATGCAGGCCCGCCTTGAGTGGTTCGACTACTGGCTGAAGGGCATCGACACCGGCGTGCTTGAGTCGCCAAACGTGCGCCTGTTCACCATGGGCGCCAACCGGTGGCGGGATGCCGATGCATGGCCGCCGCCGGGCGTCACATACACCCCGTACTACTTCCATGAAGGCACGTCCGGTTCTGCACGGTCGTTGAACGACGGAGTGCTGAACCAGAGTCAGCCAGAACCCGCCGAGCATCCTGACAGCTATGTTTATGATCCACGTGAGCCGGTGCGTTCCCTCGGCGGCGGCCATCTTGGCTCCCCGAACGGTCCGCACGACCAGAGGCCGGTCGAAGAAAGGGTGCTGACATACACGACAGCCCCCCTTGAGCGTGACATTGAGGTCACGGGTCCAGTGAAGGCCGTGCTGCACGCCCTGTCATCAGCCAGGGATACGGACTGGGTTGTACGCCTGACTGACGTGCACCCGGACGGCATATCAATGCAGGTGTGCGATGGGATCTTGCGGGCCAGGTATCGCCATTCTCGAAGCGAGCCCCAGCCCCTGGATGGACGGATTGAGGTCTACGAAGTGGACCTGTGGGCTACCAGCCACCTTTTCAAGAAAGGCCATCGGCTGCGGGTGGCAGTTGCCAGCAGCTCCTTTCCCCGGTGGGACCGCAACATGAATACGGGGGGAGACAACAACCGGGAAGCAACCGGTGTGACGGCCCTGAACACGATCTTCCACGACTCGATGCGCCCATCGCATATCTTGCTGCCCGTGATGGGGTAGGGCGCTGCTCCCGGGGGATCACCCATCTCTCCAACGCCTCGACTTGCTGTGCCAAACAACCGGGCACGGTATGTGATCGCGCCGTTTCGCAGTTGGAATCAGCCCTCATGCCCGGCCTCAAGCATGGGTCTAGGCTCGTCTCATGGAATCATTGCTGGCCAAGGGCTTCAGGCTGACGCCGCGGCTTCGCACGCTGTCGCGCGTGTGCGCCACCGCGGCTGTGGTGGCTGCTGCGATCATTGTTCTTGGAGTCCCACAGCACGTTGCCTCTGATGATGGCAGCACTCTTACAGTCACGCCTTCATATGCCGGCGAGGGTGACACAGTCACCGTAACCGTGGTTGATGCGGCGCGTGGGGTGACAAACCTGCAGGCAGACGAAGAGATCGACTTCACTGATAACTCTTACCTTCTTCCACCCGGTGACCCCGGTACCCAGGAGGTCTTCAGGGTGCGCAATTCGCCCGTGGGTGATTCCAACGGAGACAAACAGGTAACGGCAGCGGACATAGCACTGAGCATCAGTGAGGCGTCCGTGAGCTGGGTCAACCCGGCTACAGGGGTTTTCTCCGTATCGCGGACCACAGGCAACTCGTCTGCGTTGCCATTCAAGGTCACTTACCGGAGCGAACAGGTAGATACGGCCGTAGTCGATGTCTCGAGCACTGCGGACCCCGAAGGGTTCCAACTGACGCTTGAAGAGACATCTCACACCTCCAACCAGTTCGAAGCAACGTTCAGGATGGGCGAGGAGACTTCAGACCTGAACGCCTCAAATCCGGAAGGCGCCGCCAGGCCGGTAATCGAAGCCCTGGATGAGGGCGTCGTCACGGTCGAATATGCCGACACCACCCCGGAAAACCTGCTGACGGATGCAGTGCTGGTGGACGACGTATCCCCCATCGTCATCGTTCAGACGCCCGGCCACGAATCGTTTACCCGCAACGTCACCGAATGGGCCGTGGTGGAGGTGACAGACCGCGGCGCGGGCGTCGAATTGTCAGACATCCTCTTCCATGTTGATGTCGATGGGGACGGCGTTTTCGACGAGGCAGGGGAGACCGTTCCCGCGTCTGCTGCGGACTCACAGGAGATCAACAACGGCTGGCTCGCGGTGGTTCTGTTGCCTCGTATACCAGAGCAGGGCCCGGTCAACTGGTATGTCACGGCTGAAGACCGCGCCGGCAACGTTGGGCGTAGCGACGCTGAGGACGAGGACGGCCTGCAGAACCATATGTACGTATTGGACACCACCCCGCCCGCGCCTGTGGAGGTGGCAATGGGCGATTCCTATGATCCCAAAGAAGAAGAAGAAGAAGAAGAGGAAGAGGAAGAAGAGGGAGAGGAGTTGGGCAACCAGCAGAACCGTATCAAGGTGGAGTTTTCGGAGCCCATCGACCCGGACAGCATATCTGCATCCAAGTTTGTATTCGGGAACACACCGGCCATCGAGGCTGTCTCCTATGAAGAGATTCCGGAGGTCGTGTGGCTGACCTATCACGATCTGCCAACGGTGGCAGAAGACATGTACATACTCGCAGGCGCTGTGATTGACCGGTCGGGGTTCGCGTCTGAACTGCTCAGGATCACGCCTGTCGACAAGCTGGGGCCCATCATGGACGTGACCGTGGACAAGGCGGTGACTGCGAAGTTGATAACCGTAACCGCCAGGTCTGACGAACACCTTGCCGGTCCTCCGTCCGTTTCCGTGAACGGCGTGACGCAGGCGAAGCTTGTTCAAGAGGACATCCGCACATGGTCAATAGTGCTGGATGCGTCCGCCTTCTCGGGGTCAGCCGCGGGAGATGGCGTGAAGAACGTTGAGCTGACCGGCTTTGACCTGCGCGGCAACGTGGCTCGCGGGGGTGTATCGGTCGAGTCTCCGGATTACCCGGAGCAGGCGGTAAGGTTCCAACTGGACCGGGTAATCAAGTCTCCGTCTGTACTGCCTACGCACCACGAAACCACCCTGGTGGCAAGCCCGCGGATCATTGCGTCATACGCGACCGAGGCCGATGAATACCCGGGCGATACCCATGACTCCGTCACCGTGATCGGAGCGCGACTCAACGGCCAGGACATTACGGCCGAATTGGAGGCAACCACCCCCACCTCGTGGTCCTACCAGGCGCCGGTCCTTGAAAAGGGCAGCCACACATTCACTATCCAGGCGCGTGACTCTGCCGGTAACGTGCATCCCGTGACCACGGTGGTCTTCCAGGTAGGAGTGGACCCGCCCACTCCTACGCCAGCTCCCACTCTTGAGCCAACTCCGACTCCGGTCCCTACCATCGAGCCGGGGACTGGCGGCCCCTCGGACCCCGGGCCTACCGCCACCGCTGTTCCCAATCCGGGGCCTACGGAGACGCCGGACGAGACTGACCCGGAGCCGACTCCAACTCCTGGGGTGGATGATGAAGACCCGACGCCAGTTCCGACTCCTGGCGTAGACAATGAGGACTTCATAGACATTGAAGCCACTGTCCAGGCCATTCGGGCTGAAGAGGAGAGGCTGAGGCAGGAAGCAGAGGACGACCCGCCGTTCGTGGCCGCCGAGCCTGCATTTACGGTTTACGGGTGCGGATTTCCCGCCTCGGAAGGCGGATCGGCCGGGAGCGACTACGTGCTGGCGGGCATGGGAATGCTCGGGCTTGCAGTCCTTGCCCGCCGCCGCCGTTCTCCCTAGTCTGCCGATCCCGTCAGGTTGGAGCGCACGGAGCGCATTTGCCGCGGCATGCGGGCGTTGGACTCCCATGTCTGGTCATAGCCCTGGCTGGCTGGCTCCGGCTGAGTCTTGATGGATACCAGTACTGGCCCTGGCTCTGCCATTACCCGTGGCAACTCCGACGTAAGCGTCTCCAGATCATCAAAGCTGTACGCTGCCCGGTAGCCGGATGCCTCGGCGAGCATGGCATAGTCCACCTGGTGCGGTACCGGCTGCCCGCCGGTTACGGCGTAAATGCCGTTGTCAAAGAGGAAGTGATAGAAGTTCGCAGGGGCTTTCCCGGCCACAGTCACCAGGCTGCCCAGGTTCATCAGGAGACTGCCGTCGCCATCCAGCACTATCACACGCCGGTCTGGCTTGCCGAGTGCTATCCCCAGTCCCACGGATGAAGCCTTGCTCATGCCGTTTGAAATGCCAATGTCCAGGTCTGCCCGTTCAGACGCGCGGTTCCAGTAGCCGCTCTGGGTCATGGTTGTGACCACCACTGCGTTTCCACGCTCACCCGCTATGGCCGAGATGGAATCCTGGTACCTGATCATTGTCGACGTCTCCGGTTCGTGAGGTGACCCCGGATCACGCATGAAACTGCACATGTCACAGTGGTCACCGATCTACATATCACTTGCGTATCTGGGGCACATGGCTGGATGCCGGAAGTAGGGATACTCAACCCTTCGAATACTCCGTGCCAATGAGCACGGCATATGGCTGTTCTGTCTGCTCTGCCTTTTCGAACGCCATGGGGACACGGTCCAGGTCATCTTCGCTTTCCACCAGGTAATAGTTCACGCGCCACAGGTGCATGAACGGCTCCAGGTAAACAGCAGCGGTATCTGGCGTGTCGCCCCGCCGCGTGTAACCGCGGTAGCCGATGAACATTACGATCGGCAGGTTTACGCCCAGTGCCATGCCTCGAAGAGCGTCGCCTGACTCGAACAGCCCGGCATTCTGGATCATCACCACCGGCTTCTTGCCGGCAATCCACAATCCTGCCGCTATGGGGAAGGACTCCCCTTCCCTGGAGATGGGAATCACGTCTATGGATGGCTCCGCCACGAGCGCGTCGTACATGTGGCGCGTCTCGGAGTCTGGCAGCGTAATGGCGTGCGTAACACCCTGTTGGCGAAGCTGTTCGACCACCTTGCCGGGCCGCAGTTCTCCGATGATCAAGTTTCTCTCCAGTACGTCTTCAAGAAGGCTCGGCTTGCCTGCAAGAGCCGAGGTTACGCCGTTGGCGCGTCCGCGGCAACGGCTGGCCGGGGGTGTGCCGGCGCCCGAGCGAGGAACACCAGGACAATTCCAATGACCGCGGCTGCAGTGAACACCGGGAACGTGGCCGTATATGAGCCGGTCGTATCGTATATAAGACCAGCGCCTACGGCGCCAATAGCCTGTCCTCCGCTGACAAACGGCTCCGTCGCACCCCTGATGGCCCCCAGTGACCTACGGCCAAAGTAATTGGCCAGCACCACCGGAGGCACAACAAGCAGCCCTCCAAGACCCACGCCGAAGAGCGCCGCCACCACAAACGCCACTGGCGCTGAGTCAACCAGCAGGAACAGCAATGCCACAGTGCCAAGCCACGCGCACACCCCCACGTAAACAAGCGTCGTGGACACCCGGTCCAGCAGGTTTCCCCATACAAGGCTGCCCACCCCGGTGCCCACAGCCATAACCATCAGGGCACTGGCCGCAACAGTGGCGCTGATCCCCTGGTCGCGGAGGAATGCGGCCTGGTGGATGTTCACGCCGGTGTGGATGAAGAAAGTCAGTCCGCCGACCACCGCCAGCATCCACATCGCGGGCGTTCGCATCGCCTCCTGGAGAGTCCACTGAGGCCCTTCCGGTATGCGGCTGGCACTGTTTGCAGCATCCGTCTCGGCGATGTCCCCGTCAGGTCTCAGGCCCACCTCCTCCGGACGTCCGATCATCAGGAAGAAGACCGGCGGCAGGGCGACTATCCAGACGGTCAACCCCAGCCAGAACCAGGCCATGCGCCAATCGCCGCCGTTTGCATTGATCAACAACTGGGCGAACAGCGGGAAAAAGCCCATGCCAAGCGAATGGGCCAGGCCCAGGATGGCCGTCGCACGTCCTCTCCGCCTGATGAACCACTGCGCCACCACAGTAGCCGCGCCGATCTGCACTGGAGACGCAAATATGACCCTGCCCACGCCGTAGGCCAGGTAAAACGCTGCCGGAGCGCCAACCCAGCGTATGGACAGGATGCTGAGGCCAAGCGCCAGGACTGATCCGGTGAGCAGGGCTCGTGGACCGAACCGTTGCAACAGCCAGCCTGCGATAGGCGAGGCGAACATGGCGGCAATGCCGCCTGCCGCGGCCGCTCCCACGATCAGCGACCTGCTCCACCCCAGGTCCTCGTTCATGGGAAAGACGAATACGGCTATGGTCAGCGTGGCCGCAGAGTTGCGTACGAAGTTGGTGCTGCCCGCCGCCGCAACGATGACCCATCCGTAGAAGAATGGCGTTCGCTTCGCCAGGGATTGCTTGATGTCCAATGTGGTGTTTAAAGACGGGCTAAAGCCGCCGAGTGTGCAACAGCATTTTGAGAAGTCGAGGGATGAAATTTGCCCGCGGGTGACGACTTGCGGGTGTCATCTACCAGAGGATCCACGGTCGTGTCGGAGGCCATATCAACGGCTATAGAGAATATTCCGCTCCGCCACCTGGTGCCAGCGCCACCGAAGTTGTTGGGGAGTTCGCTCAAAAAAGCTGGTCGTACAGCGGCTCAATGAGGCTCGCGTCAGGCTTGAACTTGCCGGCAGGCTGGGAGTTGACCAGTTTCACCAGGGCATCGCAAACCGGGGTGGGCACGCCCGCCTGCCGCCCGAGGTCGGCCACGTATCCGTTCAGGTAATCGATCTCGGTGCGCCGGCCCTTGAGAATGTCCTGTCCAAATGACGCGATGCCGGTGTTCTGTGTGCGGTCAGCATAAGCAAGCATCTTCTGTTCCAACTCCTCCAGGCCACGGCCTTCAGAGGCGCTGGCGAATTCATCGGCTGAAACCCCCATTATGGGCAGCACGTTGTGGCCGGTTGCGTGTGCCACCCTGACCGCCTCGCCTGCGGCGCGGGCGCCCATCCGCCTGCACTGTGCGTCACGGATCATCTCCACCGTCCCGTAGCCGCTGATGCCCACCAGTGCGTTGAGAGCGCAGTTGGTGGCAAGCTTTGCCCAGCGCTCCGCGAACAGCTCTGATGTGAAATGGGAGGTGCCCGCATCTGAGAGCAGCGCAACAATTTCCCGGACCCGTATCGTGTCCGATCCGTCCAGCTCCCCTGTTTTGAACACGCCGGAATCAAGAGAATCCGTCCGCATGGCGTGGCCCGGCTCGTAGAGACCGGTGCTGATGGTGGTTACGCATCCCAGTGTGCGTTGCCGGCCTGCCACACCCGCCAGCCGGTCATCGTTGATGCAGTTCTGCAGGCTGATGAACGGCGCATCTGGCGTTGCGTATCTCAGCATCATGGTGGCAGCCCATTCAGTGTCGTAAGACTTCACCGTCACGAAGACAGTGTCGAAAGGGTTCTGCACGGACTGGAGCTCATGCAGGTGCAGGGCCTTCACCGGCGACACCTGTTCGCCCACGCTCCCTGAGAGCCTGAGGCCATTGCGCTTTATGGCGTCAACATGTTCCGGCCATTGATCGACCAGCGTCACGTCATGACCGGACTTTGAGAGGAGTCCTCCGACCACTGAGCCGACAGAGCCTGCTCCGATGAATGCGATCCGCTGTGGCATGTAATCTCCTCCTGCCTATGAATGCTCCCCGAGGCCGCCCGATGCTAGCACCGCTGCTGTATCCATGGGTCGCCAACCTGCCATCGCAGTTTCACCTGTGCTTCTCCCTGTTGGTAAAGTATTGATTGACACACAGATCCCGTCTATGTTCGCCACACTGGCCGCAGCCTCGCAGGGTTATTCACCTGGCTGCGAACCGCTTCGTTGCGCAATTCTCGGCGGGCAGGCCGCCAAAAGACAAAAGAGAGTCAGTACATGCCGCCCAAACCCGACACATTCGGCGCCCTCTCAACTCTGGATACAGCCCAGGGCCAGATGGGCTATTTCTCACTTCAGTCGCTACAGGAAGCTGGGCTGGTGGACCTTGCGAAGACTCCGTTCACCATCCGGGTGCTGCTCGAGAATGCTCTTCGCCAGTCTGTGGTGGGGCATGCGACGGAAGAGCATGTTCGGATGGTCGCTTCCTGGCGGCCGGACCACCGGCCTGAACGCGAATTCCCGTACATGCCCGGGCGCGTCGTCCTGCAGGACTTCACCGGCGTCCCGTGCGTGGTTGACCTTGCTGCCATGAGGGACGCCGTCGCAGAGGCCGGGGGCGACCCCTCCATCATCAACCCCATCGTGCGCTCAGACCTTGTGATCGATCACTCGGTCCAGGTGGACTTCTTCAACAATGCCCAGGCGCTCGCAATGAACATCGAGCGCGAGTTTGAGCGCAACACGGAGCGATACCAGCTCCTGAAGTGGGCGCAGGGCGCCTTCGATAACCTGCGGGTGGTTCCGCCCGGCACCGGCATTGTTCACCAGGTGAACCTGGAATATCTGGCGCCCGGTGTGCTGACCGAACGGGTGGACAACCAGTTCATCGCATACCCGGACACATGCATCGGTACCGACTCCCACACCACCATGATCAACGGCCTGGGTGTGCTGGGCTGGGGCGTAGGCGGTATTGAGGCGGAGGCCGTGATGCTGGGCCAGCCTTACTACATGCTTGTGCCTGACGTGGTGGGAGTACGGCTCACAGGCGCCTTGCCTGAGGGCGCCACCGCCACAGACCTGGTGCTGACGGTCACCGAACTGCTGCGCCGCACCGGCGTGGTGGAAAAGTTTGTGGAGTTCTACGGCCCTGGTCTGGAGACGCTGCCTGTGGCAGACCGCGCCACCATCGGCAACATGTCGCCTGAATACGGCGCAACCTGTGGGTACTTCCCGGTTGACCACCAGACGTTGAAGTACATGCGGGATACCGGCAGGAATCCTGACACGGTGGACCTGGTGGAGCGGTACATGAAGGCCCAGGGCATGTTCCACCAGTCCGGTGACGAGCCTGAGTACACCATGAAACTGGACTTTGACCTTGGCTCTGTGGTGCCCAGCCTTGCAGGCCCAAAGCGTCCCCAGGACAGGGTCGCATTGCCGGACGTGGCAGAGAATTTCTTCACATATTTCCCAACGGGTGACATCTCTGAAGGTACTATCACAGACAGGACTTCTGACGCCGCAAACAATATTGAGATCGATGGCGAGAAGGTCCAAATTGGCGACGGGACGGTCGTCATCGCAGCCATCACAAGCTGCACCAACACATCGAACCCGTCCGTGATGGTTGGCGCCGGCCTCCTGGCCCGCAACGCTCTCCAGCGCGGGCTTCGCCGCAAGCCCTGGGTCAAAACCAGCATGGCGCCAGGTTCAACCGTTGTGACCAAGTACCTGGAAGCGGCCAGCCTGGACGGCGACCTCGATGCCCTTGGATTCCAGACAGTGGGATACGGCTGTACCACGTGCATCGGTAACTCGGGCCCGTTGCCCCAGCCGGTGGCGGACGCAATCGAAGACCGGGATATGGTCGCCGCCGCAGTGTTGAGCGGCAACCGGAACTTTGAGGGCCGGATTCATCCGCAGGTGAAGGCGAACTACCTCGCTTCGCCCATGCTGGTCGTGGCATATGCCCTGGCGGGTCGCATCGACCTGAATCTTCTTACAGAGCCCCTTGGCCATGACGCCGAAGGCAAGCCGGTATTCATGGCGGACGTATGGCCCAGCCAGACGGAGATCGCAGACACCATTGCGAGCGCGGTCACCGCTGACCTGTTCAAGGAGCAGTATGGCGAGGTGTTCGAGGGGCCGGAGAAGTGGCAGGCCCTGCCAACTTCCACCGGCGTGCAATTTGGCTGGGACCCGGGGTCAACGTATGTGCAGCGCCCGCCGTTCTTCGAGAACTTCTCGCCGGAGCCGGACCCAAGGGCTGACATCCTGGGCGCCAGGGTGCTGGTGAAGCTGGGCAATACCGTCACGACGGACCACATCTCCCCGGCCGGCAGCATCCCGCCCACTGCGCCGTCAGGTCAGTACCTGATCTCACAGGACGTGCCAAGGCGCGACTTCAATTCGTATGGCTCACGCCGCGGCAACCACAACGTCATGGTCCGTGGAACTTTTGGCAACATCCGCCTGCGCAACGAGCTTACGCCGGACGAAGAGGGAGACTGGACGATTCACCTTCCGGACGGCGAACTCATGCGCATCTTTGACGCCGCAGAGAAGTACGCGGATGAAGGTGTGCCGCTGGTAGTGTTGGCAGGCGTGGAGTACGGCACCGGAAGCTCCCGTGATTGGGCTGCCAAGGGTCCCATGCTGCTGGGTGTAAAAGCCGTCATTGCGGAGAGCTACGAGCGCATCCATCGCTCGAACCTGGTGGGCATGGGTGTGTTGCCGCTCCAGTTCAAGCCCGGCGATAGGGCCGATAAACTGGGCCTTAACGGACACGAGACATTCGATATCCCCGGCATTGCTGACGGAGTTGTGCCCGGCTCGGAGATAACCGTCACCGCTACCTCCGACGATGGCGAAAAGAAGACGTTCAACGTCATCGCCCGCGTCGATACGCCGGTCGAAGCCGAATACTTCCGTCACGGCGGCCTCTTGCCGTACGTGCTTCGCCAGATGATGGCTGACAGGAGCTAGCGACGGGTGGGCAGCCGCCATTTATGGCATCCGGTTGCGTGATTCGAAGTGTTGCGGGTTAGCCCGCACGATCCGGTGACGATGGCCGTCCATAGTAGGCATGGCAGGCCGCGAACCTAACGCGGCCTGCCCACGGCTGTTTTCCCGGAGCGCACCGAATGCAATTGCGGGCGACATTCAAAACGCGCCCCACGCTGTCTGAGGCTGAAGTCGCGTCCAGCCTCCGGTGGATGGTTCGTGAGGCCGTTTCTTCCATCGGCTACGGCAGTATCACCACAAGTGGGTTCCTGGCCGCTTACGCGCTCGCGCTTGGCGCCAACAACTTCCAGGTTGGCGTTCTCGCAGCCCTGCCATTCCTGACGCAGCCCCTGCAGATACCGTCAATTTTCCTGGTTGAAAAATTCCGCAACCGGAAGTTCATCTCGTTTGCCAGTTGGCTGGCAGCACAGATCATCTGGATACCGGTCGCCCTGATCCCCGTGTACATCGGAGTGCCCGGAGCTCCCGCGGTTTCAGCGCTCTTGGGCCTCGTTGCGCTCAGGGGTGTCTTCTCTGCTGTAACCAACACCGCCTGGAACAGTTGGATTCGCGACCTGATTCCGCAAAGCATCCTGGGCAGCTTCTTTGCCCGTCGCCTCGCTATGGCGAACCTGGTCGCAATGATTTTCGGGCTGGCCGCCGCCCTGTTCGTGGACTTCTGGCTCGGGCGCAACGGCGGGGGGCCGGAGGCTCTGGCTTATACGTTCCCTCTGCTGATAGGAGCAATGACCCTCGGCCTCGCGACGCCCATGTTCATGCTGTTTATGCCTGAGCCGGAAATGCCCAGGCATGTCGGCACACGCGAATCTCTTCTTACTTCCCTGAAAGCGCCGTTCACGGACTCGAATTACAAGCACCTCATAAGGTTCCATTTCCTGTGGGGCCTTGCGCTGAACCTCGCAACTCCGTTCTTTGCCATCTACATGCTGCAGCGGCTCGGTCTGCCACTTTCGGCGGTGATCGGCTTTTCAATCCTGGCCCAGGGCGTGAATGTCCTGTTCATGCGCGTGTGGGGACCGCTGGTGGACCGCCTCGGCGCGAAGCCGGTGCTCTCAGTCTCCGCATCACTTTACCTTCTCGCCATCATGGGCTGGATTTTCACCACCATGCCCGAGCGCTACTTCCTGACAATTCCGCTGCTCGTGTTCCTTCATTTCCTGATGGGCGCGGCCAGCGCCGGCGTTACATTGACGACCGGCATGATCGGGCTGAAATTGGCGCCGCAGGGCGGCGCAACAGCCTATATAGCAGCAGCATCGCTGGCGGCCAATCTTGGCGCTGGGCTTGGCCCGCTGCTTGGCGGGCAGTTCGCTGACTTCTTCAGCGTGCGTGAGCTGGGGCTCCAGTTCACCTGGGTTGACCCATCCAATGCCTTCGACCTCACAGCCATAAGTCTCACAGGATTCGATTTCCTGTTCGGGCTGTCCGTTGTGCTCGGCCTGTTGACCCTGAACCTCCTGACGGCCCTCAAGGAAGAAGGTGAATTGAGCAGGGAGATGGTGTTGGAATCACTTCATGCGCCGGTGCGGGAGATATCACGCCCACTGAGTTCTGTGCCTGGTCTCAGCTTCCTGACGCATTTCCCGTACGGATATCTCAGGCGGGTTCCACTGCCAGGGCTGGATGTGGCTGTAGGCGTGACCGCCTACCAGCTAGCAGACATCACACGGACGGCCATCCATGGAGCCATCGCAGGCAGGCGCGCTTCCATGCGCGTGGCGGAGGCCATGGAACGCACCGTGTCTGAGGCCTGGGACAAGCTGGAGATATCTGACGGCATGGAAGCCGAATTCGCGTCACATGCGGTGAGGGGTGCATTCCATAGCACGGATGACATACCGGATAGAGATGCAAGCCTCCTGGCTGGCCAATACGTCTCTGGAGCGGTGAAGGCAATGTCTGGATCGGCTGACATAGCGGATACAGTGAGCGGCGCGGTACAGGGTGCCATGGAAGGGGCTATCGAGACGGGAGGCGATGTCGCCAGCGTAGCCGCCCGGGCGGTCACGGCTGCCACCGCGGCCGCGAGGGAATCCGGGTTCTCTGATGAGGACGTCGTATCGGCGGCCATGGAGAGCGCCCTCAGTGTGGCAGAGTCGCTTGAGCCTGAGGAGACCCTGCGTGTAAGGGAGGCCCTGGAATCGCTTGATTAGGCAGAGGGGGGACGCCGCTGTCGGTGTATAGGTGCTCCACGAAATCAGGAACGAGCCATGTCAGGCGTCTTCATCACGCCGGCGCAGCACATGCTCCAGTGCAGCGTCCAGTTGCGGGTACAGAAACTCGTATCCCGCTTCCTCGAGTTTATCCGGCAGCACGCGCTGGCTCGACAGCAGAATCTCCTCCGCCATTTGCCCCATCGCCAGTTTGAGGACAAACCCCGGTGCACTCAGGAATGCGGGGCGGGAGAGAGCCCTGGCGAGAGCCTCCGTGAACTGGGCGTTGCGCACCAGGCCGGGCGCCACGGTATTCACAGGACCTTCCAGCGAGCCATTCGTGATGGCGAAGCGGATCACTCCCACAACGTCGTCCAGCGCAATCCACGGCCACCACTGCCGACCGCCCCCCATCTTCGCTCCAAGGCCGGTCTTGAAGGGCAGCTGCATCTTTGCCAGCGCTCCGCCGCTGGAGTCCAGGATCAAGCCAAACCTGGTATGGACGACCCTGATGCCTGCATCACGGGCCGGCTGTGCCGATGTTTCCCATAATTCTGCCACCTCAGGCAGGAAGCCTTCCCCCCGCTCGCTCTCCTCCGTCAGGGGCTCGTTGCCGCGGTCGCCGTAATATTCGGCGGCTGACGGGGACACCAATACCCCTGGCCTGGGGTCCATGTTTGCCAGCGTCTGCGAAATCAGGCGCGTGCCGTTAACCCGGCTATTGCGTATCAACGCCTTGCGGGAGCGGGTCCAGCGCCCTCCGGCAATGCTTGCGCCTGCAAGATGCACGGCTGCATCGATGTGCCCGAGAGAGGCGACGTCTATTTCGCCCTCAGACGGGCTCCAGTACACCTCATTTTTGGCGTCCGGCCGGGGCCGCTCGCGCACCAGCCTGACCACATCGTCACCAGACGCTGTGCATGACCGCACCAGTGCGGTGCCCACCATGCCGCTGGATCCGGTTACCAGTATTCTCACTGCGCCCTCTTTCTCTCGGGACTGATACCACTCTCTACCGCGGTATTCTAGCCGCGGCGTGCCAACCCGGCCCGAGCGGCCTTGCCTGATACGGAGCGTTCCATTGCAAGATCCAATCCTCGTCGAACATGATGGCCCGGTGGCCACCGTGACGTTTAACCGGCCTGAAAGTCGTAACGCCATCAGCTACGAGATGTGGCAGATGCTGATGGATATAGCCCGGGAACTGGACGCTGACGACTCAGTGCGGTGCGTGGTCTTCAGGGGAGCGGGTGACGAGGCATTTTCGGCCGGCGCTGATATCAGGGACTTCGAAAATCACCGCCGCGACTCGGCAACGGCTGCCCGTTACGCCGAAGTATTTGAAGGCGCCCTGGAAGCTATCGAGCAGATGTCCAAACCAACCATCTCTATGATCCGCGGCTTCTGCGTTGGCGGAGGCCTGGAGCTGGCAGCCGCCACGGACATTCGTATTGCGGCGGAAGGCTCCCGGTTCGGCGTGCCAGTCTCACGCATAGCCATCGTGGCCGGGTATAACGAGCTTCGCCGGATGATCGCAGTGGCCGGTTCCGCCGCTGTGTCGTTCCTGGTTCTCAGCGGCCGCATCATTGGCCACGAGGACGCCCTTCGGATGGGCCTGTTGACACAGGTCACGCCACCGGATCAGCTTGAGGCAGAGGTCTCAAGTCTCGCGGATGACATCGTTAGAGGCGCACCCATCTCACACGCTGACCACAAGGCGATGATCCGCCGGGTATTGGGCGATCCCGGACTCGCCACGCTCACCGGCGAAGAGCGGTCCCTCCAGTTTCGCGTGTTTGACACTGACGATTTCCAGGAGGGCAGGGCGGCATTCCTGGAGAAACGAAGGCCAGAGTTTAAAGGGCGGTAGCACGGCGCTCCAAAAGTTCCTGCCAATAAGAACGCCCGGCGAAAAAATCCGCCAGGCGTTCTTATCTTACGTTCGGGGTTGCGGCGCTATCAGCGCGCCTTCTTTACCTTGTCGAGCATGGCCGGTGGAAGCGGGAAGACCCAGCCCCGGTTCTGGATGATGGCATGAGATAGTGCCGGCGGTATCGCCACTATGATCTCCGGCTCCAACGCGAACCGTCCGGTGAATCCACCAATGGCGCTTCGGGCGTGGACGCCGCTGTAGCCTCCGCTGTCTTCGCCGTTGGATGCGAACTCGCCCCTGCCGCCGCCGAAGACAGACTGCCACCGGAACGAGAAGCCGTTGACCACAGCAGGTGCGCCGTTGAACTCAACGTCCGTCGACACCACCATGCCAAGGGCCTTCACTGTGTAGAGAACGTCGTTAAGGTCTCCGCCTTCGCCGCCGCAGGTGAGCGCCCAGTGGAGCCGCCTCACCATGGAGTCAGCGATGTCAGACGCGGCCTTCTGCCCGTGCTTGATGCGGTAGGGGTCGTCTGACATCTGGTGGTCGCCGCCTCCAGCGCCCGAGAGGTACACAAGTCCGCTCTCATGGAACACCGCGCCGGCAATCCCGGCGTTTTGCAGCGAAGCCACATTGTCATCGAACGCGCCCAGGCTGATGGCCAGCCGGTCAATCCGGTCGTAAACGTTGAAGTTGCGGCGCAACTCGGACGGAATGATCGCCTCGTCGTAGAACTTTCCCATGTTTTTCCTTTCGTTGCCGCTTGCTTTCCAGCCGGTCCGCCCGGACTGGCTGACTTCGCTCGTTATGACCGCCGACCAGACGCCTGCCGCCTGTCTTCACCGAGCACGTTCCGTAGATGCTGCACCGCCAGTGGGATCGCCTCACCCGACGGCATCGCGCTGTGCCCCTCGTACACAACGGAGATCCATCCATTGAATCCAGCCGCCCTAAGTATGGAGACAATACGGCGATAGTCCAGCCACTTTTCTTCGCCTGACGCCACCCGGTAGAACTTGGCCCTGGCGATCACCGCTCTTGGCGCGGTGGCCTGGATGTGTTCATAGAGGCTTTCATCGGTCTCGCCTGTCTCCCTGTCAGCGCCATTCGCTCCGCGCGATCCGCGGTACTGGCCGGTGTCCAGGATGTGTGACAGGTACGGGCTGTCTATCTCGTCGAGCATGCGCACGACCTGCACGCCGGTGGCGGGAATTGCGCCATGGTTGTGGTTGTGAAGCCCTATAACGACTCCACGCTTACGCCCGTACTCAACTGCCCGCCTCATCTTGTCCACCACCAGCGGCCAGAAAGATTCGTCAGTCTCTCCCGGTGGCACGCCGTTGCCCGGCACCCTCAGCACCCGCACCCCCATGCGTGCAGCCATGTCAACGCAGCTATGTATGCGGGTGATCTCGCGTTCAATCTCAGTGGCCGGTGCATTGAAGTCAACGATCACACCGATGTAGCCAATGCGCAGGCCCAGTCTCAGGGCGAGAAGCCGTAGATTCTCAAGATAGGCGTCGTCGGCCTGAATAAGTAGCCGGTCCTCCAGGTCCACGCCGTCCATACGCAGGCGCGCCGCCATGTGGAACACATCCTCCAGGTCCATCTCGCCGGAGTCGAGTGCGTCCTTGCATGACAACGCCTGGAGGCTGAGCTTGATCAATTGTGGTCGCCTTACATATCGTGCTGGGCAAGCATCCGCCGTAGGTAAGCCGTCGCAAGTGGCGCCGCCGCTGGCTCGTCCAGCTCGTCCTGGCCTTCGAACACCACCGACATCCAGCCGTTGAACCCAACCTTCTTGAGGATGGGCATGATGCGGTTGTAATCCAGCCAAGCCTCCTCGCCGGACGCAATGCGATATATCTTGGCTCGGACATGAACCGCCCGCGGTGCAGACGTCTCGATTGACCCGTAGAAATTGTGCTCCGGGTCTTCCTTTCCGCGTTCGCCAAACGATGCCCCGGGAGACCCGCGGTACTGCCCGGTGTCCAGGATGTGGCTGTAGTAGGGGTCGTCTACCGCGTCCATGAGCCTCACAACCTGCTCGCCGGTCGCCGGCATGCAGCCATGGTTGTGGTTGTGCAGCCCCAGGACAACCCGCCTGGACCGCGCGTACGCAGTGACCTGGCGCGTCGTCTCAAGCAGGCGCGGCCAAACATCTTCCTCGGTCTCGTCCTCTGGAACCCATGCGCCGAACACCCTCACCATCTGGATACCCATCGTTGCCGCCACATCCACCCAGTCACGCACAAGCTGGGCCTGCTGCTCCAGTTCGGCCCCCTTCTTGCCAAAGTTGTTGCTGACGCCGATGTAGCACATGTGCAGGCCGCGCCTCAGGGTGGCCAAGCGCAGCTCCTCCAGGTACTCCGGGTCCGTGGAGGCGAAATGCGTATAGTGAAGGTCCACACCATCCATCTGCAGCTCGTACGCCTGGTCGATTATCCCCATGAGGTCAATGTTGCCGGCTTTGAATGTGTCCCTGTACGAGAGTGACTGCAGGCTGAGCTTGATCATGTTCATCTCCGTACGTTTCAATT
Organism: Dehalococcoidia bacterium; assembly: GCA_040878005.1. Lineage (GTDB taxonomy): Bacteria > Chloroflexota > Dehalococcoidia > Lucifugimonadales > Lucifugimonadaceae > JBBDMW01. The sequence continues at coordinate 9,168 of JBBDMW010000003.1, read as the reverse complement.
GGCGTGCCGCGGCGCCTGACGGAAGGCCTTTTTCGGCGGGACTTTACCACGGGCAGACCGGGTTGCGTCACAAAGTCTCCCGAAAGTGCGCCGCGCGGGCCGCAATCCGGAGTTAATATATATGTGAACCATTTCACAAACGAGGCGCAAGGATATGGATTCCAGGACCCACGAAGTAGTCATAGTCGGTGCTGGCTTTGCCGGGTTGAACGCCGCCAAAGCGCTCAAGGGCTCGCCGGCAAACGTTACGGTGGTCGACCGCCGCAACCACTACCTGTTCCAGCCATTGCTGTACCAGGTTGCCACGGGCGGGCTTTCGCCCGCTGACATCGCCACCCCTATCAGGGGATTGCTGGAAAAGCAGCGCAACGCGCGTGTTGTGCTTGGCAACGTCACCGGCGTGGACCTGGACAACCGGCGCGTAATCCTGAGCGATGGCGAGGTGCCGTACGACACCCTTGTTGTGGCCACTGGCTCAACGCATTCATATTTTGGCAATGAGTGGAGTGAACTGGCGCCAGGCCTCAAGTCGCTGGAGGATGCGACCCGGATGAGGCGCCGCATCCTCCTGGCCTTCGAGGCAGCCGAACGCGCTGAATCGGAGGAAGAAAGGAAAGCGTGGCTGACGTTCGTCATAGTCGGCGGAGGCCCCACCGGCGTTGAACTTGCGGGCGCCCTTGTGGAGTTGGCCCGCTACACGTTGAAGGGCGAGTTCCGCAGCGTTGAGCCTTCTGATGCGGCAATCTACCTTATTGACGCCACGGACCGCGTCCTGTCCACGTACGACCCGCGCCTCTCGGCCAACGCTGAAAAGGCGCTGGAGCGTCTAGGTGTGACAGTGATGACCGGGACACTGGTTACCGGCGTGAGTGAGGATGGCGTGACGTTCAAGCGCGGTGATGATGAGACCATGCTGCCTTCCAAAACCGTGATGTGGGCTGCCGGGGTGGAGGCCTCGCCGCTGGGGAGGATAATTGCTGAGCATGCAGGCATTGAGACTGACCGGCCGGGCCGCATCAAGGTTGAGCCGGACTTCACCGTACCCGGCCACCCGGAGGTCTTTGTTGTGGGCGACCTGGCAAACTATCCCCACCAGACCGGACAGCCACTCCGGGGCACCGCTGACGTGGCGCAGTCTGAGGGCACGTACGTCGGCAGGTTGATCAAGAGCCGGCTCGAAGGTAAAGAGCACAAGCCGTATCACTTCCGTGACCTGGGAACGCTGGCGGTGATCGGCAGGTCCGCCGCTGTGGCTGACTTGAGGTTCATCCGTCTCACCGGCTTCATAGCGTGGCTGGCGTGGCTGTTTGTCCACCTGTTGAAGCTGGTCGACTTTCAGAACCGGATAACCGTACTGGTGCAATGGGGCTGGAACTACATCACCCGAAACCGCTCTGCCCGGCTGATCACCGGATCATTCGACAGCCCGTTCAAACGATAGGTGTTTCCAGGCCGCAGCCACGATCAGCCTGGCTGGCAACACCAGCACGACACGGGACCGCCTGGCAGGTACCATCTCCGGCACGTCATGCAGCGTTGCCGCGTGACCACCAAATCGGCTGAGGTAGAGGGCTGCATTGAAGCGAATAGACTCCCATCTCCACGTCTGGGCGGATGACCCGGCGCGGTACCCGTACCGTTCCGGCTCTGAGCCAAAAGTCCCTGCTGATGCCGAGCTGCTTCTTCGGCTCATGGACGAATCAGGTGTGGACGGCGCGCTCATCGTTCAGCCCATCGTGCACGGTTTCGATCACACGTACGTGAACGAGACGCTGGCGCGCTGGCCGGACCGCTTCACAGGCATGGCGCTAATTGATCCCCGTGACGAAGACCCGCCCGCCCTGCTGGAACAGTTGATACTGAAAAACGGCTACCGCGGAGTCAGGCTCAACCCCAGGCTGTGGCCCGAAGGCCGGCACATGGACGACGAGATCGGCGATGCGCTGTTCAAGAAGGCTGGCGACCTTGGCATCGCTGTCGGCTTCCTCATTGATCCGGCGAACTTTGACCAGGTTGATGCACTGTGTTCGGAGTACCCGGACACCACCGCCATCATCGATCACTTTGGCCACTGCCGGCCATCGGGGGACCAGTCGAGTGCCCCGGAATTTGAGCGGCTCATAGAGTTGGCCCGCCACCCTCGCCTGCACGTCAAGCTTTCTGAGTTCCCGCGTGCCTCCAGGCAGGAGTGGCCTTTCGAAGACATGTACGACTGGGTGCATCGCCTCATCGGTGTCTATGGAGCGGACCGCCTCATGTGGGGCACTGACTTCCCGTTCATCGTTGAGCAGGCCGGGTACGCCCGAGGCTGGGACCTGGCAGAGTGCATTCAGCCGAAGATTTCGCCTGCCGACCTCGAATTGATACTTGGCGGCACGGCAATGTCCGTTTTTGGCGGATGGCGGTAGGATTACCCTAGAGACCAGGTCAGATTTGCCGATAGCCCGTAGCGGGCAGATAAACAGCAGTCCACAGGAGTTCCAAGATGGCCACTCACGCAACGCCCGCTCCCTCACACGCACCTGACGTGGTGCGGGTCATGTCGGCCGCAGCCGCCACGTTCCTCGATTCGTTCTCGGCCGAACAGCGGGAAAAGGCGACGTTTCCATTCGAGGGGGAAGAGCGGTACAAGTGGGCTTACACGCCCATTGACCGCAATGGGCTGTTGCTGAGCGACATGTCACAGGCCCAGCGAGACCTTGCTTTCTCTCTCATGAACACGGCCTACAGCAGGCGCGGAATAAAGACGGCCCAGGAGATCATCCAGCTTGAAACCATTCTTGGCGAGTGGGAGGAGATGCAGGGCGCCAGGAGCCAGTGGTCCCGTGACCTGGAGCGTTACTGGTTCAGTGTCTTCGGCACGCCCGGCAGCGTTGAGCCGTGGGGCTGGCGCGTGGGCGGGCACCACATCGGCCTGCACATCACAATAGTCAACGGCGAACAGGTGTCGGTGCTGCCTCTATTCTTCGGCGCAAACCCCGCGGAAGTCAGGCACGGTCCCCACAAGGGCAAGCGCACACTGGCAGAGGAAGAAGATGTGGCGCGTGATCTCCTGGCGGCCTTGAGCCCGGACCAGAAGAAAATAGCCATTGTTGACCCGGTTGCGCCGGATGACATCCTCACGAAAAACTACCGTGTCGCTGATCCTTCCGCTGCGCCCCGTGGGCTGGCCCTGCAGGATATGGGCGACCAACAGCGGGATATCCTGGTGGGCCTCATCCGCCACTACGTGGAACGGGCGGAGGATCACCTGGCCTCCAACTACTGGAAGCGTGTTGAGTCTGACGGCCTGGACGGCCTGACCTTTGCATGGGCGGGACCGGAAGAGCGCGGCGAGGGTCACTACTACGCCATACAGGGCCCGTTGTTCGTCATTGAGTACGACAATACGCAGAACGGCGCGAACCATATTCACTCTGTCCTGCGCGACTTCACCCACGACTGGGGCGAAGACCTCCTGGCCGCCCACTACGACGGGTCTCACCACGGTTAGGCAGGGCGCAACCGCCGCTTGAAAAGAAGAGGGGCCGCCCCAGGCCGGCCCCTCTTCTCATTTACGCAACCCTGGCGGATTTCAGTTCGTCGACTGGCTGCCTTGGCAGTCCAGCGCCGTCACCATGGACTGGATGTTGTCCTCCATCACGGAGAAGTAGTCCTCACCCGCCGCTTCCTTGTCAGGCGTCAGCGACTCCAGGGGATCGAGGGGCAGTATTGAGGCCCCTGTCTCCGCAGCCACCGTTTCGGCAAGCTGCGAGCCGCCCATCGGTTCAACCAGGATGTGGTTGATCCCCAGCTGGCGGATCTGGTCTGCTATCGCTGCAATGCGCCTCGGCCCCGGTTCGAACTCGGGCTGGATTCCTGCCAGGCCAACCTGCTCAATCCCGTAACGCTCAGCCATGTGGCCGTACGCCTCGTGCGACACGATGATTGTGTTGTGGGTGCAGTTTTGCAGCGAGCCAGACAGTTGATCGTGCAGATTGTTCAAATCGGCCACAAGCGCATCGGCGTTGCCTGAGTATTCCGCCTCCCCCTCCGGGTCTGCCGCGGCCAGCGCATCGCGAATGCGGCGCACCTGTTCAATGGCTTCGATCGGGTCCAGCCAAACGTGCGGGTCAAGGGTCCCATGGTCATCGTGGCCATGCTCGTCATCGCCGTGTTCGTCGTCGTGGCCATGTTCGTCATCGCCGTGTTCATCATCGTGGCCATGCTCGACGGCTTGGGCCTCCTCGTCATCGTGGGCCTGCTCGACGGCGTGAGCCTCCTCGTCATCGAGGGCTTGCTCATCATCATGGCCATGCTCATCATCGTCATGTTCGTCATTATGGTCATGCTCAACCTCGGCGTCGCTGGGCAAATCAGCGAGTTGTACTGCCGTGACATCGCCTCCAACCGCTTCCAGGGCGTCGGCAACCCACGCTTCAAACGCCGGGTGGTTGTAGATCAGGATGTCCGCCGCCTGGATTTCCTGAATGTCGCCGGGCGTCGGCTCAAAGTCATGCGCTTCTACTCCGGGCGCAATCAGGGCGGTGACATCAATGCGATCGCCCCCGACCCTCTGCGTGAAGTAAGTCACGGGGTAAATGGTGGTAGCCACCTGGAGCTTCTGCTCTGGTTCGGCTGTTGGAGTTGGTTCGGCTGTCGTAGCTGGTTCGGCTGTCGGAGTCTGAGATGGGGCCCCGGCAGGCGTGCCGGTGGACGTGGCGGCAGGCGTGGCGGTGGAAGCGGGTGATGTGGCCGCCGGAGATTCGGCACAGGCAATTGAGAAGGCGGCAACCGCCAGCACCATCACAAGCATCAAGATTCGATTGACACGCAGTCTCATTTATGTCGCCTCAACGACGTTTTGGTCACGCCGTAGCTTTGGATGTTCATTGTCGTCCTCACCTCGTACATGAGACAAAGTATCAAATATGGATGCAGTGATACCGGGTCTCTGAAAAGTGGGCGAAATTAAAAGTACAGCCAGAATGCCAGCCAGTCAATATTCCCCGGCGAAAACCGCAGCCCGCGTAGCGGGCCGCTCAACCTGCCGCGGCAGCCAGCCCACCGGTGGGCGGTGCTCCGGCTAGTCGTAGACCGTCTTGCCTGTCTGGTGCTTTTCGATGTAGTCCCAGTCCAGCGCCACGCCCATGCCCGGACCTTCCGGCACGTGAATATGGCCGTTCTCATCAATGCCATCAAGCTCGTCCGAATACCCGTCGAGGTAGACCGGCGAGCCGAACGTGGGAACCTGCGGGTGCACCAGGCCAAGCTCGTAGTAGTTGGAGTTCCGCATGGCGGCCATGCACTGGCGCCTGCTCGGTCCGGGGCCGTGCGGCTCCACATCCAGGCCGAACCCTTCTGCAGCATGAGCGATCTTCATCACTCCGGTTATGCCGCCATCGTAGTCCTGGTCAATCCGGACGAAGTCCGTGCCGTCTGCCACGATGAAATCAACGTGCTGCTCAAGGCCGCGTACATGCTCAAGCTGGAGAATCGGCGTCTTCACCAGCTCGCGAAGCTTCCGGTGGGCAAAGGCAGAAACGCCGCCATCCTTGTAAGGGTCCTCCCACCAGTAGTAGTTGTAGGCGTCGCAGGCCCGGCCCACTTTCAGCGCATCACCAAAGGTCAGGATGGCGCAGAACGGGTCCAGCATGAGGTCCATCTTGCCGCCGACCCGCTCGCCAACCGCCTCCACCAGCTTCACGTGCTTCTCTATGGGCGCATCCTGCCATGGGTGGATCTTGAACGCCTTGTATCCCATCTCCAGGCACTGCTCGGCAAAATCGGCGTACGCCTCCGGACTGTTCAGGCCGTCCGGCTCATCATCGCCAACGTACGTGCTGGCGTACGCTGGGAAACTGGTCCGCTGCTCGCCAAGCAACTGGTAGACCGGCGCATCAAACCACTTGCCGGCCAGGTCCCACAGCGCCATGTCCACCTGTGACATTCCCATGCGGGCGTGCTGCCGAAGCGCCTGCTTGGCGTCGTTATAGACCGCCTCGCGGGCAAATGCGCTGCGGCCGATGACCGCTCCTGCGAACATTCCGATCGCCGAGTGTTCTGTTCCGCTGCCGCCCACGTACTCACCGGTGACACCCTCGTCGGTGAAAATCCTCACCACGCGGCTCTTCATGTCCAGGCTGGAGCCCTTCTTGTACATCGGGATGCTGATGGTTCCCTCGGCCCCGACGTTTTGCAGTGTGTACTCGAACTCGGTAACCTCGATCTTTGTGACCACTGGTGACTTTCTCATCTGCAACCCTCTCCTGCGTTCATACTCTCGTGGACTGTCCGCTCGACGCCGCGCAGCGGCGCCACCTGGGAATTGCGGGTCAGGATACTCCACGTGAGACGCCCGGGTGGTCTGCGCTGGCTGGGTGATGCCGCGTCGGCCCGCGGTAGATTCGACACTTGAAATATCCGTGAGCCGTGGTGTGAGACAGCCCCGGCAACTGAGGACTTACGCTTGAGCGATCCGGCAGGAAGGGACGAGACAATTTCTTCTGCAGAGCACCACGAGGTACTGGTGGTTGGCGGCGGTCCCGGCGGACTGGGGGCTGCCGCTGTGCTGGAGGGCTGGCGGCCTCGCCTTCGCGATGGCGTCCCCTTTTCGTTCCGGGTTCCAGGCGTTGAGGATATGGCGCGAGCTCACGTTGATGACCTGCTAAAGGTGGACATGCGGGCCGTGGCGGAAACCGGCCTGAGGCCAATCGACTTCTTCAGGTCGCTGCACCACCCGTCGGGCGCTGCCTCATCCCCCGGCGACTTGCCGCTCGAGTTCTCGAAAGGGCAGGGCGCTGACTGGCTCATGCTGACCACTGACCCGCCGGGAGGCCTTTGGAACAACGTCCCGCGTGACCAACTGACACTGTCGCCCGGGCACTGGATGGAGATGGCGCCTTATCCGCTTGCCCAGTTTGCAAATGAGACAGGGTTGCCGCTCGACCCGGACGCTCTGATCCACAAGAACCCGCTGGTCGAGTACTACCATGCGTTGCCGGACCGGCTTGGTTTGTCCAGCCGGATCCGCCGTGGCGAACGCGTCACCAGGATATGCCCGGCGCAAGACACCGGGCAGGGCCGGTTTGTGGTGGAAAGCGTCTCTTCGCCGGACGGCATTAAACACGTGCGGACTTCGAACTGCCTGGTCTTCGGCATAGGCCCGCGCTCCCTGTTGCGGCAACTGGATGTTCCCGGCATTGACCTGCCGTACGTCAACACCCACTACGATCACCCTGATAGCTTCCCGGGAGACCGGGTGCTGATAGTGGGTGGCGGCCGCTCTGCTGACTGGGCGGCGACTGAGCTGCATGATGCCGGAAAGCACGTGGCCTACGCCATGCGCCAGCAGCGGGACGTCCACCTGCGGCTCATCAACGACAGCCAGAACCTGCCGTATTACGCGCGCATCGCAGAAATCATGACGTCGGACTCCGGCCGCCTGGGGCTTTTGTACGGTTCGCACGCCAGGCAGTTCCTGCCGGGTGGCCAAGTTGAGATCGATACACCGGAAGGCCTGGTCACGCTGGAAGTGGACCACGTGGTTGTGGAGATTGGCGGCGACCCCGACTACGGGCTGCTCTCTGGATTCCCGCCGCTCACCCTTGTGCCCATGCGGGACCGCTACCGGTTCCAATTGATGCAGATGAGTGTGGACCCCGCCACGTTTGAATCGGTGGACATCCCCGGCCTCTACCCCGCCGGCTACCTGGCGGAAGGGACTGGCCTGTCAGTTATTGGCTTCCACGCCGGCGCCTACCTGATGGGCGGGGACATCCTGCGGCGGCTGGGTCGAGTATGAAACGCAGCCCCGGCGGCATGGGGTGACTGAATCCTGTGCGGTCCAGTCCGGCTAATTGTTCCGGATGGCTGTAGCCCGCTGGAGCAGCGGTTGCCGGCATCCGCTGGTTTGGCCGTACTAGGGCATCGCGGCCCTGGCCGCTGCCATGAGCAGGAACATTGGGCGGCGATCTTCATCTATCCAATCGGGATGCCTGCTCAACATCTCAGGAGACGGCGCAGGCTCGGAAACCCTCGTAATGTTGAAGCCTGACTCAATCAGCGTATTGAGGTAGGTCGCCACGGTCCGGTGGTACTTGATGACATCATCCGCCATCCATCGGGTGTGCCGTGCTCCTTCCTGCTGGTAATTGTCCACCGGCCAGTGGAGCCGCTCGCCCTCCGGTCCATAACACCACTGTTGAGCGGCCCGCGCCGTGAACAGTGGATGTTCGACCGAAAGCACAAATACGCCTCCGGCTGCCATGCACCGGTGCACCTCCCGGCACACAAGGTCGAAACGCTCAACATAATGCAGCGCCAGTGAGCTTATCACCACGTCAAATTCATCCGGAGGGAAGCCAATGTCTTCAATAGCGGACAGGCGATATTCGATTCGTGGATCGTCCGTTGTGGCCCTGGCGCGCTCGATCATCTTTTCCGATATATCCGCGCCCGTAACCATCCGGGCACCCTGCTGAAGGGCATACCGGCAATGCCATCCAAAGCCGCAGCCCAGGTCTAGAACGCGCCTGCCGCGCAGGTCAGGAAGCAACTCTCGGAAAGCAGGCCATTCCCCTGCTTCATCCAGCCCGCCCACAGATCGCGGCATTTCGCTGTACTTCGCGAAAAATCCTGGCTCGTCGTACTTGTTCTGCTTCATAAGTCACGTCTCTTGGCCACAATTTTGTCTCGACTGCCCCCTCGTTACGTCACCGTGATGTTGTCTCGACCGTAGCGGAGAGACCTGGGGAGGCGGGGTTTTGGCGACACGTATTTCAGCAACGTTCGCGATGAGCGGCTTGCGGACTATTCGGGTTTGGGCGCTGGGCATCGCCGCCACATGGCGTTTCATTCAGTTTCCTTTTTATGCTCCGCCTTTGGCTCGACCCGCTTTAGCGGGTACCCCGACTCTTCGAGGCTCGCCTGTCGGCTCGGTGTTCGGTCGAGACAAAAAGGCGGCGAGACGACATGGTGGTAGGGGAGAGGAGTGTGGCCGCTCTGCGGCCATGTGCCCCACACCCGACCGGGTCTCTCCGCTCCGGTCGAGACGACATGGTGGTGCGGGTAACGAAATGGAAAAGGGCGTGCGCGTATGCTGGTTCATACTTTGCCTTACGGCTCTGCATATCGCGAAGCGGCGCGGGCTTCCTGCGGTCTGCCTGCCTGTGCAGGCCAATCGACTTT
>JBBDMW010000002.1:0-44294 GCA_040878005.1 Dehalococcoidia bacterium | reverse complement strand
TGGTGGCAGGAGGTTGTGGGTTGTGTTGTGGGGTTGGTGGTTGGCGGTCCGCCGAGTGTGGCCGCCTTTGGCGGCCGTGTGCCTCCCCGCCACACCAGGTCTCTCCGCTCCGGTCGAGACGACATCGTGGTGGGTGTTTCGCTGGTGGTTGGGGTGAATCGCCGGGGGCGCATTTTGTGCCTTGAAACCACTACGTTGAACTGGCGGGAGTGCAAGGGAGTCGAACCCTCCGCACACATCGAAGGATGCATGCCAGCAGATTTGAAGTCTGTGGAGCCCACCGGGACCCATCCACTCCCAGGCGCACCGAAAAGAAACGGTGCATCTGACATAACAGAGCGGCAGCAGACGCGTATGGCCCACTGCCGCTCTAGTTGTCAGTCAGCTTGGATGCAGTCTATTTGATGGCCTCTTCAAGGCGCTGCTGCAACACGCTCTTCGGCACGGCGCCCACAACCTGACCCACCGGGCTTCCACCCTTAAAGATGAGCAGGGTGGGGATGCTACGAACGCCATACTTTGCTGACGTCTGGGGATTGAAATCCACGTTAAGCTTTGTGAACTTCACCTTGCCATCGTACTCAGTGGCCAGTTCCTCGACCACGGGCGCCACCATCTTGCATGGTCCGCACCACTCAGCCCAGAAGTCCACGAGTACCGGGACATCTGATTCCAAGACCTGTGCATCGAATTCGGCGTCGTTTACTTCCTGTGTCGTCGCCATTCACTCTTCCCTTCAGAAACAACGAGGATTGTGGATCACTCGCCTTTTGGCCGGTCAACCATTGTGAGCCGACTGGTGTTCATTACTTAGATACAAAAGACGGCCGGGAGATGCAGCACATCATCCACCATGTCAGATTATTCAATCTGCAGCTACTTCCGCCTCCTGCCGTGCCGGGACCTTCATCAGCCTGATCCGCTTGAGTGACAACCCCGGAATTCTCGGCGATGGATCCGGATCGTCGCTGTCGTACATCGCTGACGCGATTGTTCCGAACAGCGTGGTCACACCAACCATGCCTCTTTGTGGAGAGTCCAGCCGGGCAACTCCATTCACCAAGGTTCCACCATCCCAGTCACTCACATCAACGCGATCACCTTCGTTTATTCCAAGGTCAGTAGCGTCATCGGGGTGGATCCGGATGATTTCATCGCGCTCAATGTAGTTCATGTCGCCGCGCCGCACCACTTCGGGATCGCGTTCTGGCTGGTGCAGAACTCGACCTGGAGCAAGCACAAGTGGAGCTTTCGTTCCATTTTGGGCTTCAGACGGGAACGGCGCCGCCTTAAGCGCCAGTTTCTTGCCACCTGACCCTTCGGCGAAGAGCACCGCCGTTCCATCATGATCTTCCGCAGGGCAGGGCCACTGGATTCCACCGTGGCGAAGGCGATCATGGCTCAAACCGGCGTACTCAGGCACAGCCTGGCGTATCTCTTCAAACACGTCAGTAGACTCTGCGAAATCAAATCCTCCAACGCCCATCCGGCTGGCGAGAGATGAGAAAAACTCCCACCCTGCCCGCTCATCGTTCTTTGGCGCCCACGCCTGCCTGACCAACTGAACCCTTCGCTCAAGGTTCGTGACGGTGGATGTCTGTTCCATGTAAGTGGCTGCAGGCAGCACGACGTCCGCTGATGCAGTCAACTCTGAATCGAACACCGCCGATACCGCCAGGAACTCAAGCGTCCCGAGGGCAGCGCGGACATCTCCCAGTTGATGTGCCTCCGGGTTGACCCCGTCAGCCATCAACACGGCAGCCTTGATGTCACCCGATCGCATCGCCTCAAACATCGATGGAGCGCCGACGCCTGCGGAGTCCGGCAGACTGGAAGTCCACAGCCCCTCGAAGTGCGCCCTATCGGCAGCCACCGAGATCTGCCGATGCCCGGGCAGAAGGCCCGGGGCACAACCGGTGTCCATGGCGCCCTGGGTATTCGCTCCTGAATACAGCGGGAATACTCCGGCGGATTCTTTGCCGATACCTCCCGTGAGCACCGCCAGGTTAATCACTGCATCAACCAGGTCACCTCGCTCAGAGGCCTCGACGGTATCAACGCCAAAGAGGATGGCACTGGGAACACTCATGGCAACCGTTCGAGCGGCACGCCTTATCTGTGTCTCGTCGATTCCGCAGACGCTGGATACCTTTGAAAGGTCAAAGTTCCACAGCGACTGCTTCAGCGCGTCCGCTTCGGATGTCCGGTCAGCGATGAACTCCTGGTCTTCAAGGGCTTCATCAAGTATCACCCGAGCCATGCCGGCGAGCAGGAAACTCTCAGTGCCAGGCCTAACCCTGAGCCAGTCTGACGCGTACCGAGTCAACTCTGTCTCACGTGCATCAATGACGATGACCTTGGCGCCTGCCCTGGCAGCCTTTTTGACTGGCACTGTCAGGACGGTCTGCTCCTCAGTGGGATTTCCAGCGATGGCCAGTACGCACCCGGCCTTTTCAAGCTGCCAGGCGGGATTTGTGCCTGCGCCATATCCCAGGCGATCCCGGAGCCGGTCAAATACCTCGGGAATGAAGTTATGAGCTGAGTCGACATTGTTGGTGCCCAGGGCAACCCGCGCAAACTTCTGGGCAACATAGTTGTCTTCGTTACTGCCACGCGGCGACGCAACAACTCCTACCTGCCCAGGCGAGTACTTCTTGAGACTCGTGGCGATCTTGTCCAAGGCCTCGTCCCATGTGGCGCGCCTCAAGACGCCACCTTCTCGTACATATGGGTGCTTCAGGCGTTTCTTACTGTTCGGATAGTCGTACCCAAACTTCCCCTTGAAACACGCCTGCCCGTTGTTGGCCTCGCCAGCCAGATCGCCGCGGAACCGGATGACCTTGTCGAACCGGTTCACCTCTGCCACCATCTGGCATCCCACCGGGCAATTTGTGCATATCGTAGAGACGCTTTTGGCTGCCTTCTCCCATTTGTAGTCGCGCTCTACCAGCGCCCCCGTGGGACACACATCTATACAGGCACCACAGAATTCACAGCCGGACTCCAGCAGAGAGGTTCCGTGGGACGTGCCCACCAAGGCAACGCCAGAGCGGTTGGTCAAGGTCAGAGCGGTATCGAACCGCACTTCATCACATACTCGCACGCATCGTGCACAAACGATGCAGAGGTTGTAATCGCGGTCATAGAACGGGTCATCGGTGTGAATCGGGAGATCACGCCGGTGGTAGTTGAGCGGAGTCCGCAGGTCAAGCTCCAGCATGCGGACCGTGTCTTTCAACTCACACCGCTCGTTCTTCGGGCAGATCGTGCAGCGGTCCGTCACGGCCACGTGCCGTTGGCATATATCCTGTGGCCCACACAGTTCGATCCTGTGGCACGTGAGACAGCCATGGGGGTGCTCAGACATGAGCAGGTCAATTATCCCCCGGCGCAGGTCGACCACCTGTTCCGTATCACTGCGGACGATCATCTCGTTCGCAGCAGGCGCAGTGCACGACGCCACGGTCATCTTGCGGCCATTGGCCTCGGTCTCTACAACGCACGTGCGGCAAGCGCCGTACGGTTTCATCTTTGGGTAGTAGCACAGGTACGGGATGTAAATGCCGGCATCCATCGCCGCCTGGAGCACGGTTTGGCCCGGCTTGGCGGTGATCTCCCGACCGTCTATGGTCAGCGTGATCTCATCTGCCACTCAGAAGCTCCTGGTTACGGCCTGGTACGGGTGGGAAGGATCATGGAGCCATCTCCGAAAGGCCCTGACGGCTCAAGGCTCCCGTCGATCCTTGCTTTGAACTCATCTGGAAAGTATTTCAGTGCTGAGGCCACGGGGTTGTAGCCGAGTTGGCCGTGCCCGCACAGCGATCCGACCTTCATGCTGTTCCCGATGTTTGCCATCAGATCCAGGTCAGCGGACCGCGCCTCATTTCTGCACATGCGGTCCAGCACCTCAAGCATATGGGTGTTGCCAAGCCGGCATGGGAAGCACTTGCCGCACGACTCGAACTGATTGAAAGCGATAAGGTTGCGGATCAGGTCTACTACATCGACCGTCTCGTTGCCAACGATTATGCCGCCTGACCCAAGGATGGCGCCTGCCTTCGACATCTCGTCAAAGTCTATTTGCACATCGAAGCTGTCTTCTCCCAGGACGCCGCCGAGCGGCCCCCCGGTCTGCAACACCTTAATTCGCTCACCTTCAGATACACCCCCGCCAATGTCTTCAAGGACCTGGCGGATGGTCAGCCCCATCGGAATTTCATACATCCCTGGGCGCTTGATGTGCCCTGACAGGCACACTATGGCTGTGCCAGAACTCTTCTCAGTGCCGATGGTTTTGAACCATTCACCGCCATTGACCACGATCTGCGGCACGTACGCGATAGTCTTCACATTGTTGATGTTGCTCGGCTTTTGCCACAGGCCAGCGGCAGCAGGGAACGGCGGCTTGAACCTTGGAAGCGACCGTTTTCCCTCAATGGCCTCCATAAGGGCAGTTTCCTCACCGGCAACGTAGGAGTCGCCGGTAAGGGCTACCTCCAACTCAAAACTGAAGTCGGTTCCCAGTATGTTTTTTCCAAGCAGTCCATTTTCGTATGCCTGCTGGATGGCATGGCGAGTGGTTTCGATGGGTATGTCATGTCCGTGACGGATGAATACGTACCCATGCGTGGACTTGGTGGCATACCCATTGAGGATCATGCCTTCAACCAGCGTATGCGGGTCACTTTCCAGGATGCCCTTATCGTTGAAGGCCCCAGGATCACCCTCTTCGCAGTTGCAGAGCACGTACTTCACCGGAGCAGTACTTGGAGTAAGGAAACTCCACTTCACTCCGGTTGGGAATGCCGCCCCACCGCGGCCGCGCAGACCAGAAGTCTTCACTTCTTCCAGCACTTCTTCCGCAGTCATTTCGGTGAGGGCTCGATTGACTGCGGAGTAGCCTCCGTTTGCCACGTACTGGAGAATATCGTGCGGGTCGATGGTGCCGCAGTTCCTGGTAACTATCTTCACCTGGTGGCGGAAAGCAGGGAGTTCACTGAGCTTGGGCACACCATCCAGTCCACCCATCTCACCGTCCGAGTAGGCAAACACACGGCTCGTGATGGGGCTTCCGGCTATCAGGTGCCTGTCGATGATGTCCTGGACTCTGTCGGGCGTGACATTCCCGTACAGGACTCTCGGCCCCCCCGGCAGCGTGATGTCCATCACTGGCTCCAGGTACATAAGACCGAGAGAGCCTACCTTGGAGACATTGGCGTCAACACCACTGTCTTTAAGACTTTTCTTGACCGTCTTGAGAAGCTCTTCAGATCCTGCCGCTTCGCCTGAGTTCCCGCCTCCAATGCGGATCCAAGGCTTGCCGCCATTGTTCAGTGCTTCCCAGCGGGCATTTGCACGTTCTAGGATTTCTTCGAAGGCAGTGGGCATCCGAAACCTTTCAATCAGTTGCTCGGCCGACTTACCACTAGCGGCGAAGATCATCCGCCAGTTTGGCGGCGGACTCTGGGGTGGCGTGGCCAATCAAACGGTGATCCACCGCTACCACCGGCGCCTGGGCACAGGCCCCAAGGCATGTGCTGTATCGCAAGGTCACACTTCCGTCGGGGCTTTCCCCTTCTTCATGTACCTCAAGCGAATCCTGGACCGCCTTCAACAGCTTCTGCGCCCCAACCAGGTGGCAACTGGGACCCCAGCAGACGTCCAGCACATATTTCCCTGGAGGTGTGAATCGAAAGTTCGTGTAGAACGAAGCGACGCTCCACACGTCATTTATCGTGGCGCCGCAGAATGTCGCCGTCTCTTCGATCGCCTCAGCTGGCAGATAGTGCAGGGCATCCTGGATCGCCAAGAGAGATGACAGGACAGTAACGGTGGGTTGTTGCTGCGACTTGAGCGCCTGGCGAATTTGCTCGCGTAGCTTCTCGCCGGACTCAGTGCTCACGGTCGTCAAAAAATGATCCTCCGGCCACGTTTGAGAAGTCAATCACAATCGTAGCAGAGCAGATATGCATCGACAATTAGAACGCCGCTTGCCGATCGCATGACGTCCATTCATCGGCACCGTCAGTAGACGTGACCATCTTGGCCACGGCGAACCGCCCCAGTCAACCTTCGGGGCTGATCCGTTTCGTCCCACAATTCTCCTGAGAATGAGGGCTTCACCCTATTCCGGCCGCGCCCCGGCGTTCCTTGCTGCTTCAACGTCTGCCGAGGTGTCTCTGGCCATCGTGGGCATCAGGACAATCTGCTCGACCAGGGTTCTCTGCGGCATCGTGGCGCACAGCAGTATGGCTTCCGCTACATCATCTGGCTGCATCATGGTCAAGCGCTCTTGCTCACCCGGAGGCAACGGCCGGTTGTCGAGTATAGGGGTATCCACTTCGGCCGGAATGATTGTGCAGGCCCGTATTCCCTTGTTTCTGAGTTCGGCGTTAATCCCGCGCATCAGGTTGAAGGAAGCCGCTTTGGCAGCGCTGTACGGCGCACCACCCAGCAGTCCAGGCGATACCGCTGCCATGGATGACACCGTTATCACTGTGCCGGCGCCATGTTTCAGCATGTCCCCGATCACAGCTTGGGTCAGGCGGTACACACCCTCAACGTTCACCTTGAATACGCTATCCCACTCATCTTTGCCAACCCACCGAATGGAGCGTGCTTTGCTGCTGTGGCCGGCATTATTGACCAATATGTCCACGCGGCCACAGGTCTCTACTGCCCAACGCCCCAGTTCTGCCGCCGCATCCCCATCCTCCAGGTCTACAGAACGCGCAATGGCCTCTCCGCCGGCAGCCTTGATCTCATCAACCACAGCGTCGAGCGGTTGTATGCGCCGACCAGCGAGGACTACTTTGGCACCCTCCTTGACCAGCATCTTCGCAGCAGACTTTCCGATGCCCGTGCCAGCGCCGGTAATAATTGCGACCTTGCCGTCAAGTTTCCCCATGTGCCGCTCCGATACTGGAATCAAAGGCTTTGTTGTTTACGTTTGCCGTCTTAGTGCGCAAAACATACGGAAGGTGAACGCCTACGCCCAGTTTCGCCACTCTTGCCGGGCGTCAGCCATGACCATATCAGCTACATCACGCCCCATGCGCACACTGTAGTTGGTGCCACGGTCTTCCGGGTAGATCTGCGTCGTATTCGCCAGATAGAGCTTGCGCCACGGAGTGCGATGTGATGGTATCCGCTGGGAATAGTCCGTGCTTATGATCGGCTGGGCTGCGCTGAGACTGTTGTAATGGACACGTTTGACCCATGATCGATCAAATTCCGGGTTAAACCGGGAAAGGTGGGGGAGATAGTGGTCAACCAGTTCATCTTCGCTCATTTGGAACATGGGATCTGACCTGTCCAGATAGTTCGTCAGGTACAAGACATGATTGCCGCCGTACAGGCTGGTTGAAACCAGGTTGGTTTGCTCAATGATGCCCAGGAACGGCACGCTGCGATCAGCGATGCTTATCCAGTAGATGTCTGTCAGGGACCTGGTCATCTCGAGGATCACGACGACTGCTGCCAGGTAATGGACATCATCCAACTTTGCCCGGTACTCATCCGGGAGGTCTACCAGCTTCGGAAATTCGAAAGATGGAACCGTCGACAGTATGCAGTCGAACCGCTCCTCCACCTTCGTTCCATCAGGCTGCCGCACGCACAGGCCTACCGCTACACCGTCTTCAACAATCACCCTCTCCACCGGGGTTTCGATGACGACACGGCTATTGCCTTCGTCGACTCTCCTCCGCAACTCATCGAAGACCACATCGAAGCTGCTGACCGGATAGCCGAGCATCTCGCCACCCAATCCTTTGCGTGACGCAAAACGTGTCTGGATCTTGGACCAGAACCAAGGCATACCGATCTGGTCGTAATATTCGCCAAACTTCCCGCGCAGCAATGGGTTCCAAACTTTTTCGTACGCTGCGCCACCAAGACGTTTCCGCAGCCATTCATCTGCGGTGAACGATTCGAGGTTCCGCCAGTCCTTTAACCTCTGCACCCTGAGGGCAAATAGACCCAGGCGAATCCGTTCCCATATCGGCAGGGCGCCGAAACGCAGCAGATCCAGGGGAGTGGTGGTGCGATAAACCTCGCCGTTGGTGTAGGTGCCGACCTTTGACGGGAACCACTTCAGATCATCTTCAATGCCCAGCTCGCCCATCAGGTCGATGATTGCCGCGTCGTTGGTAAACAGGTGGTGATACCCGCGCTCCAGCCGTCCTCCCCCCACCTCGATCGTGGAGGCCTGGCCGCCGATAAATGGCGCCGACTCGTACACGGTGACGTTATGTCCGGCTTTCACAAAGTCGTACGCGGCCGCCATGCCGGCCGCTCCTGCGCCAATGATTCCAATCTTCAAGAGTTACTCCCGGGGCTTGGCCGAGGGACCAACGCCTGTTTGTCCTCACGGGCCCGTCTCATCAATCTTCGCAGCGACGTGCCGTCGATCACGAGTACAGCCAGTCCCAGTGCCGTGACAGGCACCCACAACGCCACGTGCACAGTGAGGGCGAATACTGATGCCACGTCGAACGGAGCGCCCAGCGCCACCAGGGCTGCCGTCCCGAAGAAGTCAAAAGGCCCCCAGCTCCCTGCGCTCGAAGGCAGCACACCAGCCAGGTTCGCTGCAGCCGTGAAAACCAGGATGACAGCGATGAACTCCGGGGTGCTTCCAAAACTGGAGCGTAAATCAAATCCAAATGAGATTGTGTAATACATGGCTGCCTCAAGCGTCCACACTGGCAGCGAGAGTATGAAAACAGATAGTAAAGCCCGTGGTGACCGGACCACTATCAGCCCTTCTAGCAGCCGCCCAACGAGGCTCAACAACCTCAACCGGAACTTCTCTGGAACAGGAGATGCCAGCCTCTCAACCAACCGAAGGACGGTCTCTGGCGACAACGCAGTAATAAATACAACCGTGCCCGTGACAACGAGGAACGGCAGCAGTGCGGCGAGCACCAACACGGTCGTCCCGCCAGGAATCTGCGCGGCCAGGTCGTCCAGTGTTCCGGTTACTGGCAGGAAAAACGCTGCAAGGCCCAGGAAAAACAGGAGTGCCAGTACATCCGACGCCCGTTCCACAGCTACAGTGCCAAACGCTCCCGCCGCACTTACCGGCTCACGAATGCTCAAGTAATAGGAGCGTAGAACTTCGCCAATCCGCACGGGAATCAGGTTGTTGGCCATATACCCAACCACCACTACCGGGTATATGGCTCGCTGCGGCCGCCCCATCAACGGGCGCAAGAGAAACCGCCAACGCACCGCCCGGAAATGGACGGCGAGGAAGTAGAAGATCAGCGCCGGAGCGACATAGGCGTAGTTGGCCGAGCCAACGACGTCACCGATAGTGTCGAAGTCAACGAATAGCAGGATGAATACGATCAGGAACGCGGCACTGCCAATTGCGCCCAGCCAGAACCCGCGGTGACCAATCAAATCGTCCTTGCCCTTATCTGGACCCCAAGCGACCTCCCGGCCTGCCTACTGCATCGGGGTGAGGGGTATGTCTTCTCGGTAGTAGACGTAGGAGTCAATAGAGCCCAAGGGGTTCGAAAGCTTGCGGTACAGGAAGTAGTCTATTGAATTGCGCCAAGCTTCACGGTCAACAAAAGAGCCAAGGAACTTTCCGAGCGTAAGCCCGCGGTACTCTTCCGGGAACCACCAACGGTGCGGAATCCTGCGTCCAGAGGTGTAATCCTCTCCCATCTCGTCTTCGACCCGTGCCTGGTTTCGTGCAGCGATCACCGCAACCAAGTTTTCATCGTTGAAAGAAGGCTCGCGGGTGTAGTCCTTGAAGGTGATGGCCGTATGGTTGCGCAAATACCAGTGCCAGGGCCAGGCGAAGCTGTCCACTGTGTCTATGGTGACGTTCACCTCTTCCCAATCTCCCGTCAATGCGGCAACTGTTTCTATTTCCTTCGCCACCCGCGCAAGTTCCGGCGAACTCTGTACATATACAAGCATCTCTTTCGGGACATCGCTGTGAACGTACGTGGCTACCCATGAGGCGCGCACTGTAAATGCAAACATGACAACAGCCAGGGACAGCGCCACCCCACTCAGGGCTGGCTTCCACCCAATGTGCCGGGCCAGCCACTGCAGCCCCAGGAACAACACCCCCAACGCTGCGAGCGCCGCCCAAAGAGTGATGAACGAAAACCAGCCGTCATTGAACTCGAAGAACGCCAGTCGCCACAGGATTAGCAGGAACAGCGGAGTGCCGATCGCCACCATCCATATCCCTGAGCGCATTGCCCGGCGCCATGGAATGGTCAAGGCCATGTCATTTATCGCCTTGGCCGCCAGGATGATCAGAGGAAGCGTGACATTGACGAGAAGCCACGGCATTTTCTCGCCTGCAAGGCTGTAAGCGACGAATGTCGCCACGGCCCAAAATACCAGGAATCGAGAAAAGGCATCTCCGCGGAATGTGTAGTAAATGGATGCGCCAACTGCGATGAACAGTGGGAGGAACTCGTACACCGAGGCGGTCATCGCGTAGTAGTAGCGTGGCTGCCCGCCCCTCGCTACATCGTGCTGGGCAAGCCAGTAGCCCAGGGACTGCCACAGGCCAGTCGCAAAGCCCTCAGGGTTGGAATAGAAGTTGGTGAATATGGTTACGAATATGGCTGCGAAGACGGCCCAGGCAATAAGCCACACGCGGGGCCGCCAAAGGAGGCCCAAAGCCATCGCTGCAACCACCAGAAACACTGAA
Source organism: Dehalococcoidia bacterium (assembly GCA_040878005.1). Lineage (GTDB taxonomy): Bacteria > Chloroflexota > Dehalococcoidia > Lucifugimonadales > Lucifugimonadaceae > JBBDMW01. The sequence continues at coordinate 33,610 of JBBDMW010000002.1, read as the reverse complement.
ATCACGGCCGCAACTACCAGGCCAGCGCCGACCAGCGGCGCGCCTGAAGCGACTCCTGGCGTTCCATCGGGGGCAGCGAGGGTGATTCCGAGAAGGTCTTGGAAGATGGCAGCGGATGGCCCAAACAGCGGTGCTGAAAGAGCAGCAACCACCAACAAAAACTGAGCTGCCGGCCCCCAATCCTTGATAGACCGGCGTCCCCATATCCACTGGCCGATGTCGCTTCGCGCCATAACCAGGAGGGCCACGCTTACGATGGCAACGACGATGAACTGGGTTTCTTTAGTGGTAAATCCAAGGGCAAGCAGCGCAGCCGCTATATACAGGTACCGGTTCTTGCGTTCATCAAGGTAACGCCACATGACCGCCACGAGAGCCAGCGTAAAGACGGCCATAAAAATGTCATTGCGGGAAAACCGGCTGAAGTAAAGCAGGGCTGGCGAAAACGTGAGCATGAGGGCTGCGGCAAGCGCTCCCACCTGACCCAGGCGGGGCCGGAGCGCCAACGGTATCAGGATGAGACCGGCGCCAAACAAGGCCATGGGAAGCCGCAGGGTATAGTCATTGTCACCAAACAGAAAAAACGTTCCTGCCAACGTGTGAAACAGGAACATCCCATGAGTCAGCGGGTTGTGGTCGTACCCGTTGCCCTGGAAGATTTGCCAGGCAAAGTACCCGTGCAGGCTCTCATCATGATGCACAGCCCGAGTACCGAGGTCCCACAACCTCATGAGGAGCGCCGAAACGAAAAGTGCGGCGTACGCGCCAATCTCCCAATTGCTGGGAATTGGAAATCGGCGCGCCGGTTCCTCTCGGCTCTCTTCGTGGCCTGACTCAGCCAGCGCTGACGGCACATCAGGGCCACTTACCCAGCGACCATTTATCCACTGGCCGCCAATGGCTGGCCCAGTCACAGGACTTTGTTCAGTCGTCAACGCCGCCTTCTTGCACGCGGTAGATGATCAGGCTGTCTTCTTCAAACGCACGGCTGCCAAGGGTATCGAACTTCTCAATGAAAAGTGACGGGTACCTGGCTCGTTCTCGTTGTCCCACTATCACGTAAGTCACGCCGTAGCGTTTCAGGATCGAGTCGGCCACTTGTACGTCATCCGTCGTATAGAACCTCTCAACCTCAGACTCACGGCCGTCAAACAGATCCGAGCCGCCCCGCCACTGTCGCTGATGTCCAGGCCACGCAAGGATGGTCGGCAGCCCGGTAGACGCAGCGATTCGACCATGATCCGTGTAACTCCCGTCAACCGCCTCCACGATCCTGTCGCCCGACTCAGCATTCTCCTTCAACCAGTTGATTGCGCTTCGTTCACTGCTTGCGCCGCTTTCAAGGTAGGCCAGTCCGTCCAGTGTCATTGGGCCACTGAAATCATCGGTCTTGCTCGCTACGGCAGCAACCGGATAGTACAGGGAACCGACGAGTAGTACGGTTGCCAACACGCCGCCGGTTCTACTAATTGCCAGCGGCCAACCGTGAAGCGCCTTATGCAGAGCGGTCCAGTAGAAAAGTCCATATGCCGAAGCAGCAGCCAAGATGATCCACGCCTGGTAGTAGAACTTAAAGACTGTGTTCATACGGTTGCCAAATAGGTCATGGACGAATAGCAGCTCGGCTCCGTATATCAGGTACACCGCCATCATCGAGATGAGTAGCACGAACTGGACTCCATCTGCCGCGCCTTGTTTTGCCCGGTGAGCCACAGTCACCAACAGGACAACCACTGCAACTGCCAGCGGACCGGCAGTCAAGAGGCGAGTAAACAAATCGATTGTGGCCGCACCTTCGTTGAACTCGAGGTGTCCGATTGTCCACACTAAATATGGCAAGAGGACGGCGACCATGGCCAGCAACCAGGGCGAGAGGGAAGGCCTGGGAGTCGGCGGGGTAACTTCTGATAGGACCGCCCACAGCCAATTAGCATGGGGGCGCAGCGACCGGATGATCATGGTCACCACGAGGGCGGCCGGCAGCAAAAGTAGAAGTCCCCATACCGTAAACAGGTGGATTGGCCTTGTGCCCACCGCCGCTGGGCCAATCGGCGGCCATTGGATCTGGCTTGAGAGGGTTCCAAAATAAAACGGGGAAAATGCAATTACACCAATTACCCCAATCAATATCAGTGGGGACGCCGCCCTCAGCGCGGCGCCGGCAAGCGAGCCCATTCTCTCCCGGTGCACTTTCAGCGTGACCGCACCAAGCAACACGGCAGCCAGGAACGCAATATCCCATGCGTTGATAAAGCCCACAGCTCCTGTGACCAGCACGAGCAAGAGCGCCGAAGTCTTGTGGCGAAGAAGCCATCCGAATCCCCACAGGCGGGCCGAAGCGTGAATGTTTAGCACAGCGCCAAGGCCGGTCAGCACAAACGGGATGGACATGAGATGTGGATGAAGGTCTCCCAGCAGCAGACTGAAGAACGGGAACTCCTGGATAGTGAAATCCAGTTGCGCTCCGCCCGGTGCAAAGGTGTTGATGATTCTCGACGCCCGCCACCACCACCAGTATTCGTCGGGTCGCCAGCTCGCTGGATCTCCCCTCAGGTCCAGGTTTTCAATGCCGAGCCAATCGTAAAAGCCATCGCTGCCAACGCCGATATGGGCCAGCAATTCCCACCAGCCTGCCAGGCTGGACACGACAAGCAATAAACCGGCGCCTGCGGCTCCGACGAGGAGACTCGACCGCATCGAACCGCCATCCCTACGCACAAGGGCGGCCACGAGCGAGAATATGGCTGCCGCTGCCATTCCTGCGATCAACGCTATGGAAAGGTTGAAGGCAACACTTGTTTGGACACCGCTCGCTTGTGCCAGGCCGCCAAACATCCAGTATCCAAAGTAGTAATAAGCAACCGGATGACCGCTGAGCCATGCATCCTCCGGAGGCGCAGCCGTGGCGTGAGCAGAGGCGTTGAGAAGCATGAAGTCCATCGGCTTCTCGGTGCCACTGATCGCAGGGTCGTACGACTTCACGAGCACCCAGACCAGGAAAAAACCTATGAACAGAGCTTCGCCAACTACCAGCAAGGGCCACTTGGCTCGAACGAATCTTCTAAGTTCAGGCCCATGCCTGATCGCGAAAACAAGCCCCGGCGCCGCAATCAGTAGAGTTACCAGCCACCATGCCCATGGGGAGTTGGGAAGGATGCCGAAATAGCTGAGAATCCAAACGCCGAACCCCACCAGCAGCAGGCCCACGGGCTTCGCAAACCCCCAGCCCCTGTCAGCCAGGTTGGGAAACGCAGCATAGACAATCGGCGCCACAGCCAGGCCCAACAGCTCAGCGGTGAACAGCCACTTTAGGGTCTCCACCAAGTTGAAGCCTGCCTGTCTCTATTCCGGCCGAACCTGCTAGTTTGCCGCCAGCTCTGGAAGGATGGCGTCGGCAAACCCCGCGGGGTCAAACGCCGACAGGTCTTCGACTGACTCACCCGTGCCGATAAACCAGATGGGCAGGTTCAGATCACCTGCGATCGCCAGGGCGACCCCGCCCCGCGCCGTGCCGTCCAGCTTGGTGAGCATTACACCGTCACAACGCACGGCATCTATGAAGGCCTTTGCCTGCAGCAGACCGTTCTGGCCGGTCGTACCGTCTATGACCAGCAGCACGCGTTGCTCAAAACCTTCAGCCTGCCGGTCCACTATGTTGCGAACCTTTTTGAGTTCCTGCATCAGGTTGTTGCTGGTGTGGAGGCGGCCCGCGGTGTCAATGATTACAAGGTCTGAATTCCGGGAGCGTGCAGCGCTCATGGCATCGAACGCCACAGCTCCGGGGTCACTCCCCGCCTGCTGGGCGACCACTGGAACTCCTATCCGCTCACCCCAGGCTTTCAACTGCTCAATGGCCCCCGCCCTGAACGTGTCGGCGGCAGCGAGAATTACCTCCCTGCCTTCATTTTTAGCCGACTTGGCTAGCTTCGCGATGCTGGTGGTCTTGCCCACGCCGTTGACTCCGACAACGAGCAGAACCACTGGCCGGTCATCAGGCAGTGGGTCAACCTGTGCATGCCTGCCGAGGATTTCCACCACCGTGTCCCTGAAGACATCAAAGATTTCCTCACTGTTGCCTGCGCCCGTCTCGTTAGTTCTATCGCGAACGGTCTCAACCAGTTGTACGGCCGTGTTGAAACCGACATCTGAACTTATGAGAACTTCTTCCAGTTCTTCCCAGAATTCAGGCCCTATGTTGCGGCGGCGGAATACTCCAGTCAGCTTCCTTCGCCACGCAACGCCAGTGGCCGCTGCGATCTCCGCAGTTTTTTCTCGTTTCTTGAACAGGCCGAACAGTTGAATTCTCCCCTCCCACTCATAATGCGGGAGCCTGTCGAGGGGCTCTTGCCCCTTAGTTATATGGTTTCCGGGGTCACTTTGGACTCATCCGCAACCGCCGCAGAATCGCTCAATTGCTGGTAAGCATCCACCGCAGCGGCTCGTTCTGCATCTAGTTTGCGCCGTCCTTCGCCTGTACCTGCGACTTCACCGCTGACAAACACTTCCACGGTGAACCAACGGTCCTCTTCCGGCCCGGCGGCATTGGCGACCCTGTATTTGGGAGCGGGTGTTCCGGCAGCCTGTAGGTATTCCTGGAGCCTGGATTTGGGGTCCTTCGGCGTCGCAGCGCCCATAACACTGGTGACTTCCGGCGCAAGCCACTTCAAGACAAAAGCCCGAGCAGAACGGTATCCCTTGTCAACCAGTATCGCTCCCGTGACTGCCTCGAAACCATCCGCCAGGTTGGATGACCGTTCAGCACCACCGCTTGCGGCCTCTCCGCGACCCATCACCAGATGGTTGCCGAGGCCAATACGCGTAGCTACGCGTGCCAGCGTCTCCCTACGGACAAGCTGTGCCCTACGCGCTGTCAGTTCGCCCTCCGTCGCCCTTGTTGCCCTTTCAAATAGGTGTTGTGCAATCACGAAGTTGAGTGCGCCATCTCCAAGGAACTCCAGGCGTTCGTTGGACTCCACCTTAAGCGTGGGGTTTTCATTGAGGAACGAGCGATGAGTCAGCGCGATTGCCAACAGGCCACTGTCACGAAATCGGACCCCCAACGCATCCTGGGCGCGCTCGATTGCGGACTCATCAGGCATCTCACAAGGCACAGACGATTGTCCCGAAACTCACTGCACGTTCCACCTGGCAACTGGCGCGACTCATCACAAGTGTCATTTCAGATATGAACTCCGCGGCGATATCGACCCGGGGCAGTCGTTCAGCATCCAGCTTAATCATCGAAAACGCCGCGCGGCCACGGCGGCTGTGGACGTTTCATTTCTCCGAAGTACTTTCTGCCACGGGCCAGGCCGATGAAGTGCTCGAAGGCTGACATCGTCTCATTTTCAGGCGGCGTATACATCTTCAGGAATATTGCGAAACCATCCTCAAAAACAATTGTGGGCGTCCCAAAAATGCCCTGTTCGGCCGCAGACTCATGATCACGTACAACCTGGTCCAGCGTTGCAGGGTCATCTATATCGGAAGCAAACCGCGGTACATCCAGCCCAGCGGACTCGGCAATTTCGATCACTGCTTCGCTTGTCCTGATGTCCTCGCGCTCCACATGCTTCGCCTCTAGTAACGCAAACATGTAATTAAAGTGGGCTTCCTCGCCCTGTTTGCGCGCAGCCACCCCGCCCCGCAGGGGAAGTAATCCCCTGCTGACGTACTCAGGCCCCTGTTCCCATGCCTTCCAACCTGGTTCGTCCCGAGCGTTGACCTGCTCTAATGCAAAGCTGCGCCAGTTCAATTCGAGCTTATCGCCACGCAGTTCCTTGACCCTGGCCAGCCAAATGCCAGCCTGACGCACCCACGGTCAGGTGTAGTCGATGAATACATCCAGCTTAATTGTTGCCCCGGCGGTTGCCATACGCTGCTCCACGGTCACTTCCGTTTGTACATTCCATCTTGAGCAGTCTACCAATTCGCTGCTTGCGTCCCGACACCAGCAGCGAAGCTTGCACTTACGGATGGTTCTTCGTTGCTAGAATCGCCCTGCACCCTCATTTTCTGCTGAAAGAGATTTCACTTGCCAAACTTGAAGTCACTCATAGAAAGACAAATTCCTGCCGAGACTTTGGCAACCATCCACGCAGTGGGGGCGCTGGTTGAGAAGGGCAAGGCAAAAGAGGCATACCTGGTCGGAGGACCTGTCAGGGATCTGATGCTGGGCCGAACACCCGGAGACCTCGATTTCACCGTGGTGGGAGATGCGCAGGCGTTCGCAGGCGAATTGGCGGTGGAGTTGCAGGGAATGGTCGATGCCCTGTCGGAATTTGGCACAGCAAGGATCAGAGTAGACACAGGTCGAATAGACATAGCAACCGCCAGGTCCGAAACTTACCGGGAGCCGGGGGCACTCCCTGAAGTCCAACCGGCCGGAATCCGGGAGGACCTTGCCCGGCGTGACTTCACCGTTAACGCTATGGCTCTCCCAACATGGCCGGCGCGATGGGGCGAGTTGGTGGATTATCACAATGGCTTCATGGACGTCTCCCGCCGACGTATCAGGGTGCTCCATGACCGCAGTTTTGCCGATGACCCAACGCGCATTATGCGGGCGTTGCGTTACGAAGCCCGGCTCGGGTTCACCATTGAGTCGCACACCCTGGAACTGATGGAGCGCGATCTCCAGTACCTGGACCGTCTCAGCCCGGCACGGATACGCGCGGAGTTGAACAAGATACTGGCGGAGCCGATGCGTGCTGAGATCTTGGGCGCTGCAGAAGAGCGCGGGGTTCTGGCAGAGATCGACCCGGGGTTGCGGGTAGGCAGGCAGGCATTGGAAGCCCTGCGCCAAGTGGATGCGGCTCGCGGTGAGCTTTTTCTGCTCGCACTCGCGACTGCAACTCTCACGTCCCATGAATCAGCCGATCTGATTCGGCGACTCGACCCGCCGAAGGATTGGCGGGAGGTGATTGAGGCAACGCCGCAGTACCGGAGCATCGCCAGCATTCTTGAGCGCGAAGACCTTGCGGCGAGCGAGATCGTAGAGCTTCTTTCTCCGTTCCCTGACGAAACCCTGGAGGCACAGCGGGAACTGGCACCGCCTACCCGCCAGAAGGAGCGCCTCAACGACTACCTGCACCGCCTGCGCTACGTGGGGCCAGAATGCACAGGGGATGATCTAATTGAGGCCGGTGTGCCGGAAGGCCCAGCCATCGGAATCCTGCTCGCGGACCTTAGGGAAGCACGCCTGGACGGTAAAGTGAGATCAAAGCAGGACGAACTGGCCCTGGTGAAACGAAAACTACCAGGTGCGATGGAGGCAGCGAAGGCGAAAACTCGCGTAAACAGTCAAAACTGAACGCTAAATACCCATTGCATGGGGTTGTGCGCCGCTGCCACGCCAATTACTAGCCTGTCAGGCGAAAAAAGTGCCCCATTCAGTCGGCGACGTTCCCATTGACGTCACGCCCGCCTGTGCCGCGGTTCATGTCTTCAGGCAGCGCCATGGCTATGTGGTCGCCGCCCCAGGCTGCCGCTCTGCCGGCAAGCCGTTCCCGGTGGAACATATACTGCTGCGCTACCGCTCCGTACTCTCCGAAATGTGCCCTCGCCCAATCAGCAGCAGCAGAATTGCTCACATTCTCGGGCAGGCCATACCACTTTTGCAGGGCCCGCTTGATCCATCGGTCCACCGGGAATGCCTCCGGCTTATCCAGCGAGAACGCCAGCACGCAGTCAGCTATCTTCTCGCCCACGCCAGCCAGTGCGATGAGCGCCTCGCGAGCCTCCATGTACGAGGCATTGCGCAAGGCGTAGAGGTCCAGGCGCCCGGCAGCCACCGACTCCGCTGCAGGAATTAGGTACTTCGCTCGAAATCCAAGGCCAAGCTCACGCAGTCGCGTCTCTCCGGCTTCAGCGATGGCCCCCGGACTGGGAAACTGAAAATCCCGGGCGCCAGGGCCGACACGGGTGCCAAGGGCAGACGCTACCGAGCCAACGTTCAGCTTGATGCGGGGTATGTTTGACGTGGAAGAACATATGAATGAGACCAGGCATTCCCACGGGTCTTGCCGCAGCAGCCGCAACCCTGCATACCCGGTAACGGCCGGTCCTATGCATGGGTCATCAGCAAACCGGAGCCTCAGCGCGTCCAGGTCCAACCCGGCCCCGATGTAATCGTGGACCTGTGCGGCGATGCCTTCCGGCGGCCGTCCGTCCATGGGTCTCGCCAGCACGCCGCTTTCACACCGCCTTATGTGCAGAACGCGCTCACCTATTACACCACGCAGCCCATCGTGTTCCGGCCACCACCGGAACGCCTGCCCGCCATCAAGAGTCGCCGACACGTCGATATCCGCGGCGGGCACGAATACAGCATCGACGGTGGAGACCTCTCCGGGACGAGATTCAATCATGCTCAAACTGGATCTCCCACGTTCCACTGCCCCACAACCGTGCCCAACTCATCCAGCGATACGCGACGCACCGTGCAGCCGGGAAGCGAGCGCTGGAACCTTACGCCGTAAGATTTGGATAGTATCCGGCGGTCAAGAATGACGAATGACCCACGGTCTGACCGTGACCTGATAAGCCGGCCGAAGCCCTGCCGAAACCTCTGCACCGCCTCGGGAATTGCATACTCGCCAAAGCCATCTTCGTACAACTCCGAGCGTGCGGAAAAGACCGGATCAGTCGGAACCGGGAATGGCAGCCTCGCCATGATCAGTGCCTTCAGTGATGCACCTTCCAAGTCAACACCTTCCCACAGGCTACTGGTTCCCAGCGCCACTGCGACCTTTTCTTCGGCCAGCGTCCGCATGACCCTGTGCGGAGACCCATCCGCGCCCTGCCCTATCACGCGGATGCCCTCTGCCTCCAGCACAGGCGACAACGCCCGCCGGGCTGATTCAAGCGCCGAGTTTGACGTGAACAGGACGAGCACGCGGTCCAGCACGGAGCGGGCGACCTGCGCAATGGCGCGGTTCACCGCTTTTGCATAGCCCTCGGCGCCCGGCTCTGGCATATCCTCTGGAACCGCTATGAGCGCATTGCCACGATAATCAAACGGCGAGCCAAGCATGAGGTCGCTTCCGCCCTCCATGCCCACGTTTCGCCGGAACCTGTCAAATTTCTTCTCATAACCTAGCGTTGCACCAGTAAGAACCACAGACCTCTCCTGCTCAAACAGGTGCTCTTTCAGCAACGGCCCAACATTCAACGGTGCGCCGTTAATGGATATTCCGCGATCGCCCGGCCTTACCCCAAGCCAATACACCATCTCAGGAGAGGGTTCGGATACTGCCTGCGTTAGGCCAGACCGTGCACCCTCCAGAGATTCCATCGCTGCTGAAACATTCAGAAAAACGGCATCAGAATCGTCATCTTTTGCGCCACGTTCACCAAGCAAGAACAGCGTGCGCAGGCCGTTAATTACATCAGCCATCGCTCCGTCGAGGTTTTCCCATGCGATCTCAAGGTCAGCCCACCCAGGCTGCGCTCGAATGCCGTCAGTTATACGAACCTCGGTGAACGCAGCGTGGTTCTGCATGAGAGAGGCGACCACGATACGCAGAACGTTGTAGAACTCGCCAGCGTGTGCAGTCGCCCTCGCTGCTGCCTCCATTGCACCGGACGCGGCAGCCGGCACCGGGTCTAGGGCTTGCGTCTGTGCAGCGTTGCTCTGCACTGCGCGAACCAGGTCGGCAATGGCACCACGTTCACCGCTCAGCCCCTCGAGATCCGCAATCAACTGGGGCTGAAGAACCTGGAAACCAAGGTGGCGGGTAGCTACTGCCTCAAGGTGGTGCGCCTCATCAATGATCAACGCTTCGTGTGGAGGCAGGAGGCCCCCGCCCATGGCAATGTCTGAGAGCAGCAGCGAATGATTCACTATGACTATGTCCGCCGCCAGCGCTTCCTGCCGCGCTTTGCGTAGAAAGCATGGTCCATCCTGCGCCGGGCACCCTGCAGCGCCCTGGGATGAGAGCCGGCTGAATGCTGGCGTATCTCTTCCCAGCGCAAGCTCGGAACGGTCACCTGTATCGGTCTCCTGGAGCCAGACCAGGCATTTCGCCATGACTCGCGCGTCGGATTCAGCGGGTTCAGCGCTCTGCACTGAGTGCGCCCATCTTTTGAAGCACAGGTAGTTGGAGCGTCCCTTGAGCTGGGCAATTGCCAGGCCGTCGGCAGTCACACCAAGCCCTTCAAGGACGCTCCTCACGACCCGTATGTCTTTGTGGACAAGCTGTTCCTGGAGATTGATGGTGTTGGTGGATACAACCACGGGGCCGCCGCCGTTCACTGCGTGAAGCGCAGCAGAAACAAGGTACGCAATGGACTTTCCCACACCAGTGCCCGCCTCAACCGCCAGGTGTTCGCCATCCGCAATGGCGGCACCCACAGCCATCGCCATGTCTTCCTGCTCCTGCCGTGGTTCATAACCGGGCAGCTTTTTCTGAAGTTCGCCGTCAGCGCCAAACACGGACTGGACCAACTTCAGAAACTCATCGCGAGCCATGGGTTCATCGGGACGGTCAGCACGTGACGGACGCCTGGCACGCAGGCGTTTGGAAAGCGCCACGGTATCCACGCCCAATGGTCCCGTCGTTGATCGACGTTTGACCGGGGGGATGGCATTCAACACACGTCCCGCCAGAATGCCCAGAGGCCACTGGGAGGCATTCCCCAGCCGCTGAAGCTGCGTCAATATGCCGTGGTCGAGCCGCTGGAGCCTGTCCAACAGGATCAGGAACAGATCACGCGTCGCAAGAGCATCAGAGAGCGCCCGATGAGGGTTGTCATGCACAAGACCGAACCTGGCAGACAGGCGCTCAAGACTGTACTCGGGGCCCTCCGGAAGAACGACAGAGGCAAGGTCGAATGTGTCGTACACGCCTGCCTGTGGAATCACACCGTGCGACCGCAGAAACGACGCGTCAAAGCCGACGCTGTGACCGACCAGCGTATGGTTGGCAATAAATTCCCGCAGACCAGAAGCCACAGAATCCCATCCAGGGGCCGAATCCACCTCTGTCTGAGTTATCCCGGTAAGGCTGGTGATAAAGCTCGACAGCTCCCGTTGAGGATTTACAAGGGAACTGAAGCGGCCCAACTCTTCAGAGCCGCGGTACTTCACCGCACCGATTTCAATGATGTGGTCCCGCGCAGGGTCAAGGCCGGTCGTCTCACAATCCAGGGCGACGAGCACTTCCTGGTCGGGAGGCAGGTTGGCAAGCGTTTTTGCCAGTCGTGAAGGAGATGACATTAAGTGGGGGTACTGGGCGCAGTGCTCTAGTGATTTGTAAAGCCGCACTCTAACTTAACGGAAAGTGTCTTGCTCCACCGCATGGAATGGCATGAGAAGCGGCATGTAGGGCAAATCTCCAGCCCGTGTGGGCCGCAGAGGAAGTCTTCCGGAGAATGCCATGAAGAACAGGATGGAGACAGGCTGGTCACCATCCCTGTTGGGAATCAGTATCCAGCCTTCTCCAGCACGCGCTCCAGGTTCGCGGGCACAGGCTCCAGGTCCCCGGTTTCAACCATCCTGAGGGCGTCAACAATAGCGGCTGACGCGGGCGTGGGAACCCCTGCCATCCGCCCCTTCTCAACAATAAAGCCATTCATCTCGTCGATTTCAGTCGGACGCCCTTTCACCACATCCTGGGCCATGGAAGGACGCCAGTTGGCACCGGAAGACTTAGCCGCCAAACCCGCGTCCAGTTCTTCGTAAACATCACCTTTGTGAGCCTGCGCCCACTTTTCAGCCGCATGACCGCCGATGGACAGTACCCGATACCCCAATGTGAGACCGACAGCAGCCGATTCTGACGCCAGTCTTATCATGAGTTCCCGCCCTCGCGAACTGGACGAAAGATCCGCCATTCCGAGGCCGGACACTGCCGTCACGGGATTGCCCATGCAATTCTGCGACAGCTTGGCCCAACGCTCGCCCCAGAGGTTATCGGTTGTCCGAGCGCCGTCTATTGGCTCCAGCATCTCTGCAAGTGCCCGGATTCGTGAAGATACGCGCCCATCATGTTCGCCGGCACGGAACACGTCGTGGCCTTCATCACGTCCTCTACGCTTTGCGGCGCGCTCGACTTTTCCCGGCTCCCATAACGCCACCTGGATACTGGACATGATCAGCCCGACAGATCTCTCGTGTCCGACAATTGCCGCCACTTCATTGTCATTCCAGCAGTTCTGGGAGGAAACAAAGTATCCATCCGGCGCGACAAACCGCTTTGCCAGTTGAGTCGCCCACGCAGTGTCAAATGACTTGACGGCAATAAATGCGATGTCGAATGGATCGCGACGGGTGAGTACCTGCGATTCATGGAGGTGTATCGCTTCAGGGTTGGCGGTGAACGTGTCATGTGGGCCTGACACTGAAAGACCATCTCGGCGGATAGCCTCAACGTTCTCAGCCCATGGGTCGACCAGCGTCACATCATGTCCCGTGTGAGTGAGCCACCCGCCAAGATAGCTGCCCACAGCACCCGCACCAATGAAAATCACCCGCTTGGTCAACTTACTGACGCTCCTTCTTCAGAATCCTAGCCACGCCGCCTGACATTACACCAGTTGAGCATGCCAGGTTAATCTTCCACCGGGCCACGATTGAAACGAGCAGGGTTGATTTGCTTCCTGCTCCTTATGAATTCTTCCTGTATGTCTGGCGGAGGATAGGTGTACCGGCGGCGAGACGTAAGCCACGGTTCCTTCGCCTCATCGCTTACCCTCACAATCACGTCCGGGCGATCCAGCACCTCAGGGCGCAACCTTGTGCCAATGCCCGGCGCCTGCGGCGCATGCATGTAGCCGTCACGAACGTCTATGTTCGGATCCACGAACCTGCCATACCAGCCACGGTGCATCGCCCGGTTGTACTCCATAATTTTGACGTTGGGGGTAGACATGCAGATCTGGGCGCAGGCAAACATGTTCACAGGCCCGGTGCAGTCATGTGGGGCAATTGGCAGCAGGTGAGCAGAGGCCAGGATGGCGATCTTACGCGTCTCTGAGATGCCGCCCGTCCACACGAGGTCAGGCATGATGATGCGCGCTGCTCCTGTTTCGATGAACCTCCGGAACTGGTAGCGGGTCATGAGGCGCTCCGACGCGCATATCGGGGTCTTGGTCGACTCCTGGAGCCGGCGGTGAGCCTTCTCATTGAACGGAGAAAGCAGCTCTTCATGCCACATGATGCCGAATGGCTCCATCGTCCTGGCGATCTTGATGGCGTTGGTCAGGTTCCACTTTGCGTGGGCGTCGGTGGCTATTCCCATCTCTAGTCCGACTGAGTCACGAATCTGCCGTAGCGGTTGCAAAGCCCAATCAAGGTCCTCTGGGTGCAGGAACTGACCATCTGATTCCCGGGCGATGAAGTCAGTCGGCGACATCTTCATCGCGTTAATTCCCTCATCCATCAGGGACTGGGCCACGGCCGCAGCATCACGGTAGATGTCGTAGCCGTCCTGGATATCTCCATACACCCCGCAGGTGTTGTAGACCTTGATCTTGTGCCGGACCTGGCCGCCCAGGAGTTCGTATACAGACAGGTCACATGCCTGTCCCTTGATGTCCCACAGCGCCATGTCGAGGGCGGATATCGCCCGCACCTCTGCTCCACCGTAGCCGGCGTGGTCCGACAGGCGGAACATGGTCTGCCAGTGGCTCTCGATCTCTGATGCGTCGCGGCCGATGAGCAGCGGGCCGAAATGGTCATGGACCGCAGCCTCAACAGTGCTGGCCGCGTACCAGGTCTCGCCGAGGCCAATCAGGCCATCACTGGTGTGCACCCGTACCCATATCAGGTCAGGAAACTCTCCCACGCGTATGGTTTCTATGTGAGTGATTTTCATGGGTTGCTGCCTGGCGAGTCAGTTGCGGGTGCAGTGGTCGATTGCGGGTGCAGATCGAAGCCGGCCATCAGACCTCGCCGCCAGTGATTGCCTGGCGCCGAACGCGGTGCATCTCCTGCAATTCTCTCCTCATGCGAGGTGATTGCGTCGGATGAGGTTTCCAACTGTCAAACGGAATGTCCCGCGGCTCATTGCTCACGCGCACTGTCGCGTCGCTCCGCTCTCTTACCTCGGGACGGAGTCTAGTCCCAATGCCCGGCTCCTGGGGCGCATGCAGAAATCCTCCACGTATATCCAGGTTTGGGTCCACGAATCGACCGTACCATCCGCGGTGGAACGCCCTCACGTGTTCCATGAGCATCGCGTTGGGCGCATTCATGCATACCTGGGCGCAGGCAAAGATGTTCACCGGCCCGGTCGCGTCATGGGGAGCAAATGGCACCTGGTGCGCTGACGCCAGCACGCCGACCTTGTACGTCTCAGATATTCCGCCCATCCATATGAGGTCCGGCATTACCACCCCTGCAGCTCCAGTCTCTATGAACTGGTTGTGCTGCCACCTGGAGAGGAGGTGCTCGGAGATACAAACGGGCGTGCTGGTTGACTGTTGCAGCTCAACCAGTGCATTCACATCAAAGTGTGAGATCAGGTCTTCCTGCCACATGGGCTCGTATGGCTCCATGGCCTGCGCTATCTGTATCGCCGCCGGCAGTGTCCACCAGCAGTAACCATCGTTGGCGATCTGCATGTTGTTGCCGACAGCGTCCCGCACCTGCCGGAACGGCTTAAGCGCCAGGTCCAGATCCTGTGGCGAGAGGTGCTGACCGTCTGTCTCCAGTCCGAGCGCGATGGTGGGGCCGGTCTTCATGGCGACCATGCCTTCATCCAACAACTCCTTTGCCAGGTCACCGGCATTCGAATAAACGCGGCCGCCATCGTCGATGTCGCCATATGACCCGCAGGTGTTGTACACGCGTATCTTCTTTCGAACGGCCCCTCCCAGCATCTCGTATACGGGAAGACCGGCGGCCTTCCCGCGAATGTCCCAGAGCGCGATATCCAGGGCTGATATCGCCCGCTGTTCGGCGCCGCCATAACCGGCGTGATCAGAGAAACGAAACATGTCGAACCAGTGCCGTTCCACGGCCATTGGATCGCGGCCTGTCAGCAGCGGACCAAACCAGTCGTGTATTGCCGCTTCCACGACACTGGGCGCGTACCAGGTTTCACCCAGCCCTACCAGGCCTGTGTCCGTATAAACCTGGACCCAGATGATTTGTGGAAACTCTTCGACGCGGATGGTCTCTATTTGGCTGATCTTCACAATTCGAATCCTGGGAAAGTGAATCAATCACCGGGGCAGCTTGTACCCACATGTGGACGAATGGTCATCCCGCTCCTGTGAGGCCGCAACGACCGCCAGAGTATATGCCGCATGCCTTGCTGCTGCCGCTAATCGCCTGGCAGCGTTAGAATCCACCACGCCGGACTTTACGGTACCTGCCCAGACTTCCACAAGAATCACCATCCGCTCCTGGAGTTGTAATGAAAGCCGCCCGGATATCAGCGCCGAGAACCATTGACTTCTTAGACATCCCACAGCCAACACCGTCGGACGGCGAATGCCTGATAAAGCTTGAGCAGTTGTCCGTATGCGGAAGCGACATACGGCTTGAGTATGACGCGGACCTGCCGGAAGAGGAGTATCCCATGGCGCCCGGCAAGCCGTGCCATGAATGCGCGGGTGTCGTGGTTGAAAGCCGAACCCCGGAGTACAACGAGGGAGACCGGGTCATAGTCATCCCTCGCGAAGTGGCTGGAATGGTGGAGTACACCGTGCAGTCGCCGGACAGGATGATCAGGCTCCCGGAATGGGGCGGGCTTGATGAGTGGGTCATGTGCCAGCACTCGGGAACCGTCCTCTACTCTGCAAAGAAGTGGGGCAACCCTGTCAGCAAGCGCATAGCGGTCCTGGGCCAGGGAGGAATAGGCCTTACCTTCACCATGCTCGCTGAGAAACAGGGTGCATTGCAGGTCATAGGTCTAGATCTGCACGACTACCGTCTGGATAAAGCGCGCGAGCTTGGGGCAACCCACACCGTCAACCCCACGAAAGAGGATCCTGTCGAAGCGGTGCAGGACCTGACAGACGGCAAGGGTCTCGACATAGTGGTGGATGCGAGTGGCGCCCCTGAAGGGTTGGAGAACTGCGTGCGCCTGGTGAACAGGGGCGGCGTCATTATCAGCTTCAGCCTGATCACACCCATGACTGCATCATTTAGCCATCGAGACTGGATGGCCAAGAATGTGACAATTCATTCCACGGTGATTGCCGCCACCAACGAGCCTGTCAAGGAAATTCGGGAAATAGTCGCCCTGCGTGACAGGGGCTGGATTGATCCTGGACTCCTCAAGACCCACAACTGGGGATGGAACCAGATACCTGAGGCCTTCGAGATGTACGCCAATCGCAGTGACGGTGTGATCAAGGTGGCGCTGAAGGTGTAATCACGCTGATCTGGATGGGCGTCCGCGAGACCAGGAACCGATGCTGCTTCACGTGTCAATCTGGCCGACGTACGGACAGAGTCCTTTCGGCGTTATATCCATAAGCCGGCCTGGCTGCGACAGCTATTTCAAGCTGCGGTCAGGCCACCGTCAATTACCAGTTCGATTCCCGTCACCCATGAAGACTCATCAGAAGCCAGGTAGACAATGGCGTGTGCCACGTCATCTGCTGTGGCAAACCTGCACATCGGCACGCGGGAGAGTCTCGGCGTCGCCTCTTCGGGCATGCTGAACCGCTCCTGCGTTGAAGCGGTCATGGCAAACCCGGGATGCACCGAGTTGACCCGTATCTTCTGTGGAGCCAACTGCACCGCGGCCGCCTTGGTCAGCGTCCTCACTGCACCCTTCGAGGCGAAGTATCCGGGTGGAGCATGTCCGCCGACGATCCCGTATATCGATGAAACGTTTACGACGGAACCGCCACCGTTCCTGTCCATTGGCTCTATGACAGACCGGATTCCGAGGAAGGTTCCTGTCGAATTCAAGTCCATGGTCTTTTGGAATGCATCAAGGGGAATGTCTGGGCGAATGAGACCTCCACCACCACCTCCACCGGCGTTGTTGATCAGCACATCCAGCTTGCCGTAACGGTCCAAGGTGGCTTCCACCACCTGCTGCCAACCTGGTTCTGACGTCACATCAAGGTGCAGATATACGGCGTCGCAACCGTCCTCCCTGAGCTGCGCTGCTGTCTGTTCGCCCACTTCATCATTGATGTCCGTGATGACTACCCTGGCGCCTTCACTGCTGAACATCCACGCAGCCGCTCCACCGAACCCCATCATTTGGCCCCGCAGGCCATTCGATGCTCCAGTGATGATGGCCACCTTGCCGTCCAGTCTGGCCACGAGGCGCGCTCTACTTTCTTTTTTCGTACCAATGCTGGGGCAGTGCCAGCATTGGCATTCTAATGGGCTATTCCTGACTCGCGGCCACTATGAAAGGCACCAACCATCCAAAGATGCCTATGAACAGGGCATACTGCAGAAAAAGATGGACCAGTCGGTCGCGGAATAGCAGGGCCGCCGGAATGGCTGTGAGCGCCGCAAGGAAAACCACGGCAGACAGGTAAAGCATGCTGGGCACCGAGGGGATGTCGCTTGGATACGCCTCCGTGGCCGCAGAGGAGACAATTGCAGCAGCCACACCGGCGAGTATCCAACTGGTCACGGAGAAGACCGTGCCAAACGCCACTATGGCGGCGATATTTGAGTCGTCGACACGACGTGATAAGGCCGCGGGCGGCCTTATTGTCAGCAGCACAGACATGTGTGCGATAAACGCCAGGCCCATCAATGCGCCTGCCAGTGCGCCGCCCACTGCGATCATCATCAGGCGTCAGCACCGTCTCCCGGCGTCCATGGCTTTGTTAGAAATGCCTGCCAGCCCCGTGTCCGCTGCATCAGTAGCTGCCATGCCGTTCCAAGCTCCCGGCGCGGCGGAACAGTAAACATGCTGGGGCCGGCGCCTGAGAGGAATATCTCTCTCGCTCCGTAACCTGTCAGCGCATCCCGGTACTCGCTCCAGCCATCGAATGCCTCCGGGGCAACAGCATCGAACACGTTGAATAGCAGTTCCACTGGCGTATCGCTGCCAGCGCGAATCCTACCGGCGAGCTTGTGGGTCAATGCCCCTCGGGTGTACATGGACTCGCTGATTCTTGAGAACAGGGCGGCTGTTTTGCCAACGACGGAAATATCTGGTGACAACACTAGGATCCAGTCCAGGTTGGCAGGGGGAAGCGGGGTGACATCCTCTCCCCTGCCCTGGACAAGGGCCGTTCCCCCGTGGACCAAAAAAGGCACGTCGGAGCCGATTTCTGCCCCAACTGCCATGAGGTCTGAATTGCTTAACCCAAGCTCCCAGAGGCGATTTAGAGCGCGCAGAGTCGCGGCAGCGTCTGACGAGCCGCCGCCCAATCCAGCGGACACCGGTATGTCCTTATGTATATGTATGAGCGCACCGTCCCTGATGCCAAACCGTTGGCGAAGTGCATCCGCCGCTTTCGTAGCCAGGTTCTCATTTGGAGAGACGCCGGCAGCGTCGCACGCCACCTCAACTGTGTCATGTTCCTCTACCGTGACAATGTCATGCAGGCCTACCGTTTGCATGACAGACACTATGTTGTGATATCCATCTGGGCGACGGCCAAGAATTTCCAGCGTGAGATTGATTTTGGCATGTGCCTCTTCAACCACCGACTTGGTCATGTCGCCGCCTCCGCTTCGGGAATCTCCAGGTTTCGCCAGGCATGGTAGAGCGTTCCCCATTCTGCAATGGACAAGGTGGCCGGGCGGCGCGCAGAGTCGATCCCGGCATCCTCAAACACCGGTCGAACCCACGAGGGCTCGACGCCCAGGCCGCGGGCCAGAGAGTTGTGGAGCTGCTTCCGGGGATTGCTAAACCCGGCTCGGACTATGCGAAAGAAATTGTCCGTGTTGTCCAGTTTGAGCCTGTTCCCTCCCAGGGGAATCAGCTTGACTACCGTGGACGTGACCTTGGGCGGCGGCCTGAACGCCGATGGAGGCACGTCGAACAGCTTCTCAACATCCGCATACATCTGCATCGCCACTGAAAGCATGCCCATCTTGCCGGGCACAGCCGCCATTTCAGAAGCCACCTCCCGTTGGACCATCACGACCATAACCTCGGGCGGATGGGAAGACTCAAGGAAATTCCTGATGATGGGGGTGCCCGCATAGTACGGCAGGTTGCTGACCAGCCTGTACGGCCCATAGCCAACGCCGGGCAACGTCACCGGGTCGATCCCCCTCGCATCAGCATCCACCACAGTGACGGATTGCTTGTCCAAGTAACGCGCCTGCAGGTGGGCTGCGAGGTCTGCATCGAACTCCACCAACGTCAGGGCTCCGGCATGGGCCGCCAACATGCCTGTAAGAGCACCTCTCCCCGGTCCAATCTCAACCACGGTGTGATCGGGAGAGATGTGTGCAGCCCGTACAATCCTGCCAGCGACGGCGCGGTCTGTAAGGAAATGCTGGCCAAGTCGCCTGGAAGGCATCTATATAGCGAAGTAGGGCGGCGCAGTGAGGCGCCGGTTAAGGTTAAATTGGCCGTGCACCCCCGCTTCGACCCTGCACCAGAACATACACGGACGCATCGGCTCAAGCCCGGCTGGCCTGCAACACCCGAGGTGTCTCGCTTACCGTTGCTTCCTTCCGGACCTGGCGGGGTTCACAAGGCCTCGCCGTGCAGGACCAGGCTATCTACACCGATCCGGCCGGTAGAGGTCCTGGGAACAAGATCTCCGGGGGGAGTTAAGCCCCGCTAAAGCGGATTGCGAGTACAGGGCACCGCTAGCTCCCCGCCTAGCACGACCACTTCAATCGTACAACGGTATACGGGAGTATAGGTACCATTGGCCGGTCGGATACACAGCATTCACGTCCAGAAAGTTAGACTTGGCGCCATGAACGAAGCAAATAAGCCCGTAAGAAAAGCCATCATCCCTGTTGCCGGACTGGGCACAAGGTTCTTGCCTGTGACGCGTGCGGTGCCCAAGGCATTGCTCCCAGTCCTTGGCAAGCCCATTGTTCATTATTCAGTCCAGGAAGCCGTGGAGGCAGGTATCAGGGAAATTGTGCTGATCCTGTCGCCCGGAATGGAGTCAGTGGCGGAATACTTCGCTTCCCAGCCCGCACTGGAAGAGGCCCTGCGTTCACGTGGCAAGCAGGAAGAATTAGACGAGCAGTTGCAGATATCCGGCATGGCAAGCGTCTCAACGCTGATCCAGCACGAGCCGCGCGGCCTGGGTCATGCAGTCCTGATGGCACGCGACTTTATCGGGGACGAGCCGTTTGCCCTGTTCCTGCCCGATGACCTGATATGGAATGATCAGTCCGCCATCTCCCAGCTGCTGGCAGTCAGGGAGCGCCACGGCGGCAGCGTGATAGCGGTGAAGGAGGTGCCGGACGAAGAAGTGGGGTCCAAGGGAATCGTTGACGCCCAGCAGGTTGAGGACGGTGTCTTCTCGGTTCGGCGTGTAGTGGAAAAGCCCAAGCTGGCGGACGCCCCCAGCAACCTATCCATCATCGGTCGTTACGTCCTCGAACCTGAGGTATTCCCTTACCTGGCTGAAGAACGCTCAGGTGCAGGCGGAGAAATCCAGATAACCGACGCGATTGAATCCACCATCGGAAAGAAGCCTCTCCACGCCTGCGCCTTCAAGGGATTTCATGCAGACGCCGGTGTTCCATCAGGCATGCTAAGAGCCGCCCTCTTCGAGGCACGAAAAGAGCCGGAATTAAGGCAGGTCGCAGTCGAGGCAGTTCAGGCATGGGAGTCTGAGGGCAGCGTCAAGTAAAGGCCTTCCTCGCATGTTCGAGCAGCCGCCCGACCGTGCAATTGAACAAGTGCCAACCCTCATATCCGCCTCAGGCGTGGTGAGATCAGATAAGCCATCAGCGCAACGAGGGCAACAAGAAGACCAGCGCCACCGACCGCCCATCGAACGCCCAGGAGGTCAGTTAAAGCTCCGAGAGCAAGGTGACCGATCCAGCCAAACCCGATGGCGAAGACCCATCCGCCAATTGCGCGTCCCCGCATGTGGGCCGGAACGTTCGATTGGAGCAGTATCCATTGCATGGCGTCGAAGCTGGCTGCCATGGCGCCCACGCCAACTATCAGTATCAATGCCATGCCAAAAGATGGCGACGCTGAAAACAAGATAAGCGCTGCCCCGTAGGCGAGCGTTATCGCCAGGAGCAGCGGTCCCTTTCGCTTGAAATCCCCCAGCGCGGTCAATGCTGCAACTCCTATCAGCGCCCCCAGTCCGCCCATCGCCGTAAGCAACCCCAGTCCGGCCTCCCCAACGTCGAGGGCGTTTCGCGCTATGGCCGGCAACACAGCACTGTAGGCAAAGCCAAATATCTCCACGATGATCGCCATCCACAGCAGCGTGCCCACCACGGGCATGCCCACCAGCATGCGCAACCCCGATACCGCGTCCTTGAAGACCGAAACCGGCACGTCAACCGGTGTCGGTTTCGGTGCGACAACGGTCACCACGACCAGACCGCCAATTGCAGCGAAGACCGCCGCGCCGAACAGAGCGGACGGCACCCCCAGTGACTCGGATACGACACCACTCGCCAACGCACCCAGGGCGCCCACCGCACGGGCGCCGGTCGACTGCAACGATATGGCGTTCATGGCATTGCGTGGAGGCACAACGTCCGTGATGAGCGCCTGGGTAGAAGGCACCTCAAAGGAATGCGCAATGCCTGAGAACACCAGCAGGCCGAGGATAGGCCATGGGCTGGATATGCCACCGATGGCCGTAAGCCCCAACATCACCATTACTCCAGCCTTGAACAGGGCTGTGATCAACAAGAGCATCGGCCGGGGCACTCTGTCAGCGATTGCTCCTGCTATGGGAGCAGCGATAAGTCCCGGGGCATTGCGTACAGCAAAGGTGGCTGCGGCCAGCAACGCTGAACCTGTTTGATCCAGTACAAAGGCCCCAATGGCAAGGCGTTCAGCCCAGTTCGCGAGGGCAAGCAGTACCGTCCCAATCCACAAGCGCCTGTACTGCCTGTGCGAGAACGCGTCGAAAACGTTCCGCAGCCCGGGTCGCCGCGTGGTGTCGGCCGCGGACTTAGACGGCTCGGCATGCGCGCCTGATTCGAGGTGTTCTGCCATGCGTGGATGTTAGCCGCGAGGGCGGCACACGGCGATAAACGCCCGGCTACAGCACTGGGTATGGCGTACAAGCAGGACGCAGCGGGGGCGCCTCACCCTCGTTCCAGCTTGAGCACCGCCATGAATGCTTCCTGCGGGACTTCCACCGCGCCAATCCGCTTGAGGCGCTTTTTGCCTTCGGCCTGCTTCTCCAGGAGTTTGCGCTTTCGCGTAACGTCTCCGCCGTAGCACTTGGCAAGCACATTCTTCCGCATGGCCCTGATAGTTTCACGGGCGACGATCTTCTGGCCGATCGCCGCCTGGAGAGGCACCTCGAACATCTGCCGGGGGATGAGTTCTTTCAATTTTGCTATCAGCGCCCTGCCCTGCGAGTCAGCGGCAGACCGGTGAGTTACCAGGGATAGAGCGTCAACCGGTTCATGATTCACCAGCACGTCCAGCTTTACCAGGTCTGAGGCACGGTCATCTATGAGGGTGTAGTCCATGGAGGCATATCCCTGCGTCCGCGCCTTCAGGTAATCGTGGAAATCGACCAGTATTTCACTAAGTGGAATGTTGTATTCCATCAGGACCCTGGCGTCCTGGCCCTGCGCGCCACCGGCCGCTCCGTCATCGCTTCCGGCAGTTCCCGCCTGGAGGTAGTCCATTTTCAGGAACTCTCCACGCCTATTGGTCACCAACTCCATCACGGGACCAATGAAACGTCCGGGAGTGATGACACTCAGGTTAACCCAAGGTTCATATATCGCAGAAATATGCTGCACCGGCGGCATCTTGGACGGGTTGTCCACGATTACCTCTTCACCATCAGTGAGTTCCACCCGATAGCTCACGCTTGGCGCAGTCGCTATCAGCGTCAGGTCGTACTCACGTTCAAGCCGCTCCTGCACCACGTCCATGTGCAACAGGCCCAGGAACCCACAACGGAACCCAAACCCCAACGCCGCCGACGATTCCGGCTCGAACATCAACGCGGCGTCATTCAACTGGAGTTTCCCCAGCGCCTCGCGAAGCTCGGGGTAGGATTCGCCGTCTGCCGGGTACAGGCCGGTGAAAACCATGGGCTTCAGCGTCTGGTATCCCTTCAGCGGAGCTGGAGCCGGTTTGGCAGACAGCGTCATGGTGTCCCCCACCCGGCAGTCCCTCACGTTTTTCAGGCCTGTAGCCACATATCCCACCTCGCCGGTGGATAGGGAGTCAGCCTTGATGAGGACCGGGCTGAAGTACCCGGTCTCCAGTACGTCGGCATCCACGTTCGTCCGCATCAGGCGCACGCGGTCGGTAGATTTCACTGCGCCGTCCATCACGCGGATGTAAGCCATCACCCCCTTGTACGCGTCATACTTGGAGTCAAATATCAGCGCCCGCAGAGGATTCTCGGCCTTCCCGCGAGGCGGCTCCACCTGTTGAACAATCGCTTCGAGCAGTTCAGTCACGCCAGCGCCGGTCTTGCCGGACACAGCCAGTATCTCGTTGTCCTTGAACCCGAACGCCTGCTTGATCTCGTCTGCAATCCGCTCAGGCTCGGCGGCGGGCAGGTCAATCTTGTTAACCACCGGAATAATAGTGAGGTCGTGATCCAACGCCATGTATATGTTCGCCATGGTCTGCGCCTGGATGCCCTGCGTGGCGTCAACCAGCAATAGAGCGCCTTCGCAGGCCGCCAGGCTGCGGGACACCTCGTAGGAGAAGTCGACGTGGCCCGGAGTGTCGATGAGGTTGAGCTGGTACTCCTCACCATCCTGTGCTCGATGCAGCAGCCGGATAGCCTGGGCCTTGATGGTGATGCCCCGCTCTCGCTCAAGATCCATCGTGTCCAGGTGCTGCTCCGTAAGGACGCGATCCTCAACAGCTCCGGTGGACTGGATGAGACGGTCAGCCAGGGTCGACTTGCCGTGGTCAATATGGGCAATGATGCAAAAGTTGCGAATGTGTGATTGGTCCATTGGCATCAATTGTATTGGGTCTGGAAGCTCTTAACTAATGGATGAGCCGGTGCGCAGGCTCCACTGCGGCGATTCGTTACATAAAACGACCATCTTCGCTTGACTCGAACGTGAAGCACATGACCTGAGCGCGACGTGGGCGCTCGGTTCCGCGCCTCCGCATATTCCGCAGACAGCATCGTTCCACGGGAGGGGTTTCACGTAGGGTATGTGCGTGGGAAGGAACGTACTCACTCATCAACACTGGAATGACTGATCGACCACAGTGAGAACCATTGGCTGACGAACAACACCACGCAAGGAGTTCGGGACCGGTCGCAGCTGCCCGACGGCTCGCCGACCGGATCAGCGCGTTCGCCAGGGGTGTTCAAGAGCACTGGGAGACCCGCACCGGGAACCTGGAGAATACCTGGCTGCGCGTGACCCTGGAATCCGTGAAGAACCTTCCGAAACACGATGCCACGATCATGGCCGCCGGCGTCTCTTACTATGCGGTGCTATCCATCTTTCCATTGACGCTTGCAATTTTGAGTGTGGCCGGGTTCTTCGCAGATTCTGAGGCCGTCAGGGCAGAGATCATCGGATTCTTCGCGGACTACCTGCCGCAATCAGAAGAGCTTGTGGATAGGAACGTGAACGACATCGTACGTTTCCGGGGCCTGTTCGGCTTGTTTGGTCTCCTGGGAATGTTCTGGACTGGCACCGCCATCCTGGGCGCCATCAACAGGGCCGTAAACCGCGCATTTGGCATCAGGCGTGACCGCCCGATCTACAAATCCAAGCCGCGCCAGGTAATCATTGGCTTCGGGATTGGCGTCACGATCATCGCCATACTCATTCTCTCGATCCTGGGCACAACCTTCCTCAGCCTGGCAGCAGGGGTGAACTTCCCGGTCATTGGTCGCCTGGCGTTTCTCGAGATGATTGGCGTGCAAATCGTCGGCCGGCTGCTTCCATTGGCGCTCAGCCTGTCCACTTTCGCGATCATCTACCGGTGGATGCCCAATACACCTACGCCGTGGCGCGACATCTGGCCGGGCATCATAGTGGCTGCAGTCCTTTTCGAGTTGGCAAAGAACGCCTTTCTGTTCTACCTGGACACCTTCGCTCAGTACGAGGTGATATACGGCCAGCTAGCCTCAGTGGTCATCCTGATGGTCTGGTCATACTTCTCTGCCCTGATGGTGATCTTCGGAGCGGAGGTGGCCGCGGCTTATATGCACATCCAACGCCAACGCCGTTACAGAGCGCCGGGCCGGGAACCCTCCGAATCCGCACAGGTTGCAGGTTAGCGACAGACGCTGCCCGGCGTCAGCCAGCGCTTACGTCCTGCCCCTGCCACGCCTCAACGCCCGGCCCGGCAGCGCCCCTGTGTTTTCTCCGTCATCAATAACCACGCGGCCATTGACGATCACGTAGTCGATGCCAACCGGGTACTGCTTGGGATCATCCTTCGTAGCGGGCGCCTTCACTGTGTCTGGATTGAAGATCACTATGTCAGCGCGGAAGCCGTCTCGCAGCACTCCCCTGTCCGGCAGCCCCAGCCGCTGGGCGGGAAATGAAGTCATCTTTCGTATGGCCTCTGGCAGCCGAAGGTGCTTCTCCGCGCGCACAAATTCCGCGAGGACAACCGGAAAGCAGCCGTAGGTCCGTGGGTTGGGATACTCGCCGAACAAGATGGCGTCGCTGGCTATCATTCCGTAGGGATGCGACACGAACGCAGGCAAGGTCTGGGGGTTGGTCCCAAGGCCCACTGTTGAAATCGCCAGGTTCTCCTCCAGGAGCAGGTCGAACAGGGCATCGGCCGGATCTTGCTCCCGCATTTCTGCGATGTCAGCGATTGACCGACCATCGTAACGTCCATTTCCATGTTTTCGGAAGTGAGTGAGCCAGTTGTCCCGCCACAGGCTGGATGAGTCAGACCGGGAGTTCATTTCCTTTTTCATGCGTGCCCGGTCTTGCGGGTCTTTGAGGGCCTGCACAAGACGTTCCGGCCCACCATCCTTGGCCCAGAATGGCAGGTGAATCGCCACGGTGGTTCCCGAATACGGGTACGTATAGCAGTCGAACGTCACGTCCATCCCGCCAGACCGGGCATCTTCCACGAGGCCAAGATAATCCAGGTGGCTGCCGTCTCCCTGCCTGCCCTGCCGGTAGTGCGTCAGGTGCACGGGTATTCCGCTGCGCCGTCCAATTTCCAGCGCTTCTTCCCAGGGCGCCAGTAGCCCCTTTGCCTTCAGGCTCGCTCGGGTGTGGGTGTGATAGAAGCCGCCGAGCCTGGCCGAAACGTCAGACAGTGCGACGATCTCGTCCGTATCGGCGTACGCTCCCGGAGGATAGTCAAGACCAGTTGAAAGCCCCCACGCACCCTCTTCCATAGACTCACGCACCACTGCCTGCATGTCACGGATTTCCGCAGGGGTGGCCGGTCTGTCGTTCCAACCCACACCCCAAATCCGCACCGGTGAGTTGCCCAGTATGTACGCCACGTTGATGGCCACTGTGCCGTCATACTTCCCCAGTAGTTGCGCCGTGGTCAGCCAGTCGGCCTCTGGCGGAAACCCATTAAGCCCTGAATCCAGCCATATATAACGCTCCAACTCCTCGCGGCTCTTGAACGGAGCGTGCGAGATGCCATCGATGCCAACCAGTTCCGTGGTCACTCCCTGCCGCACCTTTGGGTCATGATGCGGCGCGCCAAGCATGGTGAGGCCGGCATGAGAGTGGAGGTCCACAAAGCCTGGACAAACAACACGGCCGGCGGCATCGATCGTCTGTTTGGCCTCGATATCGTCCAGCGAGCCGCGCCGGAGCGAAAGCGTATCGCCATCGACCAGCACGGCGCCGTTAAACCACGGGCTTCCGGTGCCGTCCATGATTCGGCCGTTGGCAATCAGCAGGTCTAGCATCTCCCGCCGTTCCTTCTACTATGCGACACCTCTAATAGACACGCCCCACAGCTACTTGAAGCTGGCTGCCTATTCCTGCGGCTTGGTCCATGCGGCACGGCGCGACCATATCTTCGGTCGCGGCATCCGGCTCACCGGGACCTCGATCAACACTGGCCGGTCCATATCAATGGCCCTTGCCACCAGGTCTCCTACGTCTGTCGGCTCATCGGCGCGCATTCCAGTCACGCCGTAAGCGTCAGCCAGCTTCATGAAGTCAGGATTGTGCACCGCTGCCTCATACTGCCCGCCAAAGTCCTGGTCCAGGTCGCGTGCCACATTGCCAAAGGCATTGTCATTGAATACAACGGCGACGACGTTGATACCGTATTTGGCTGCTGTTGCGATCTCCCCGGAGTAATACATGAAGCCGCCATCGCCAGACACAGACACCACCGGCTTGTCAGGCTGCGCGACCTTGGCCCCCAGGGCAAACGGGTATGCGTAGCCAAGGTTCCCGGAGTAACCGGAGTCCAGGTAGGTACGCGGGTGGTACGTTGGCCAGAATGGCCGGCTGTAGTAGCCAAGCTGCGTCATTCCGAAGACCATCACAGCATCTTCCGGCGTACCCTTTCGCAAAGAGCGGAGGATGCTGTCTTGCGGGTCATTGCGTTCTTCAGGACCCTCAAGGCTTTGCCTGGCTTCTCGCACCAGGCTCGCTGACGACCGGTTTCCCTTCCCGTTGCTGGAAATCGCCTTCGTCAGCGCAGACAGCGTTGGTTTGATGTGGCCCTGTAGCGGCACAGTCTTCTTGTGATTCCGGCCAATTTCATCCGGGTCAATGTCAATCTGTATGACGGTCGTCTCAGGCCTCGGCCCCGCCATGGCGAACCGGGTGCCCACCGCCAGGACTACATCAGCATCGTTGACAAGATCCCTGACCTTGCCCACAGGACCCAGGGAGGCCCCGAGTGAGAGAGGATGATGGTCGCTGATAGCCCCCTTGCCGGCCGCTGATGTCACAACTGGAACATCAAGCGCCTCCGCAAGCGCCCGGAGTTCGGGGTGTGCGTCCGCCAGGTGCACACCGCCACCGGCATAAATAACCGGTGAAGACGCGGTCATCAGCATGTCCGCTGCGGCCTGGATATCTGGACCCCGCGCAACCTGCCGCTCGGCCGGGGCAGGCTCCAGCAGGTCGATGTCATCAACCTCAACCATGGCGTCCGGTGGAAGCTCAATCTCGACCGGCCTTGGCCTGCCGTTCCTGAGTTGGCGAAACGCCTCATGCACACCCGCAGGTATTTCGCCCGGATACAGCATGCGCTTCTGCCACTTGGTAACCGGCTTGATGGTGTCTATCTGGTCATCGACCTCATGCAGGCCACCGACGTTCTTGCCAATACCATCCCTTGGTATTTGCCCCGCGATCATCAAGACAGGAGACGATGCCGAGTAGGCAGTACTTAGACCGCCGCCAGCGTTGTATATGCCCGGGCCTGGAACAACCATGGCCACGCCCACACGGCCACCCGCCCTTGCATAACCGTCAGCCATGTAGGTCGTCGCACCCTCGTGACGGGTGGTTATCATGCGGATGCCGGGCTCATCACGGAGAGCAGCAATAATGCCGTACATCTGGACGCCCGGCAGGCCAAACACGACCTCTACACCCTCTCGGACAAGAGATCGCACCAGGGCTTGACCGCCACTCATTCTCGGCATTCTGTCCTCCTGCCGGAACGGCACAATTCCGGTATGTATCAAAAATCATTACGGCCGTCGCTTACGCCCCCAGGCCGCTGGACGGGGCGCAACTTGATTTCACCGGGAGGATGTTACACGCAGGATGCCTCTGGCAACACGCTCGTACGCCAATCCTCAACGCCCGGCCGCAGAGGCAATCGGCGACACTGCATCGCCTGGCTTCCTGTGGCTCCCATGACGCCGAAGCTCATAAAGCTATTTCAAGCTGTAAGCCGCCGTTCCTCCATCGCGGCGTGGATCGGATCCAGCACGAAATTTCCCGTCCTCCATGACGATGCATTGCACCTTCCCGAAAGATGGGGAGTAATTGAACGGCTGCTGTTCAACCTGCATTCCCCAGCCGCGCAATGCATCTACCGTGGACTGTGGAACTCGCAACTCGCAGAAGGCCGGCTGACCTTCACTGTGGAACCTCGGCGCCGCTACAGCCTCAATTGGAGACATCCCAAAATCCACACCGTTAACGATGGTCTGCAGAACGGCTGAGGTGATGGACCAACCCCCCAGCGCCCCAACCACCATGTACGGCTGGCCGTCCTTAAAAAGGATGGTGGGAGAGACGGCACTCGCCCGCGCCTTGCCGGGGACGTAGGAGTTGGGACGGCCGGGGATCGGATCCATGAGTGAAACGCAGTCATTCCAGTAGGTTCCGGTGCCCGGAACCACCACGCCGCTGCAAGTGGTCAGCGTATGGGTCATTGAAACGCAGTTGCCCTGTTCATCGGCGACGCTAAGGTGAGTCGTATACCCCGGCGCGTTGAGGGCTTTATGATTTGGAAGCTTTCGTTGACGGATACAGTCGGCTATTTCCCCGGCGTACTCCATTGACAGCAGGTGGTCAGTGGGAACATCCCAGTGGCGGGGATCGGCCAAGTGCCTGAACCTGGTGACTCCAGCCCAGGCAAGGGTCGCAGAGATGATGTAGGCGTGTTCAGGCGCGTTATGATCCATAGATCCGAGATCAAAATGCTCAAGTACATTGAGCATCTGCTGAAGGAGTAACCCACCGCCGGGCAAGGGAGATGATTTGACGTCGTAGCCTCTGTACCGGCCTGTGGTAAGCGGATCGCGCCGCACCTTGTAGCTTTCCATGTCAGCCCGGGTGACAAATGCATCGTTCTGCCCGAAATCGGCCAGGATCATCTTGGCAGTCTCGCCACGGTAGAAATCCTGCGCGCCGTTGAAGGCCAAACGCTCCAGGGTGCGCGCCTGGTCAGGGTTGGCATAGTGATCGCCGCGCCCGCGCATCTGTCCATCTTCCTTGAGCCAGAGCGCCCTGGCGCCTGGGGTGGCGGTAGCCCGGCGGCTCGGGTGAGGCAGCCCGCTGATCGCGGCTTCGCGCAGGAACCCCACAACATACTCTGGAACCGTATACCCCCGGTCACTCCATTCAATAGCGGGTTGAAGCAACTCCGCCCACGGCCTGGTGCAAAACCGTTCATGCAGTTCACCCAGCCCGGCCACAGTCCCGGGAGTCATGATTGCTTTATACCCAAGCATGTTGCGGAAATCATCGAAGAGGGCGAAGTGCCATATGTCCGTGAAACCACGAATATCGTCAACCCAGATATCCGGACGCATGCGTTCGCCTATGGTCGGCCAGAAACCAATGCTTTCGGATACCCCAGATCGAGCGTCGTAAACAGTCGCGCTGCCCCACCCACCCAGTCCGCACATGAATGGGTCGAACACGATCTGCGCGAACGCAGCAGCAATCGCGGCGTCAAACGCGTTGCCGCCATCTTCAAGAACTCGACTGCCTATTTCCGCAGCCATCGGCTGCGGAGCAACCGCTACGCCTCGCATAATTTCTTTCCTTTTGATCTATCCCCCGCGCGGACTCGCAGCGTCAGTGTTCCCTTCGCTGCACTCAACAATGGAGTCGCAGTTTCAGCAATACCATTACTCGCCGCCAACCCGCGGCTGGTAGTAATGCGACACCCTCTGGCCCGGGTCTACGAAACCTGGCCAGTTCCATTCGCGCGCCTCATCCGTAGCCTCTACGTGAACGTCCGGCCGGTCCAGCACCTCCGCCTTCAGCCGAGTCCCCAGCCCCGGTCCCTCAGGCGCCATCAGGAAGCCGTCGCGCACAACAATATTCGGCTCAACGAACTTGCCGTACCAGCCCCTGTAGTAAGCGCGGTTCGTCTCCTGGATCATCACGTTTGGGCAGGACATGGATATGTGAGCGCAGGCGAACACGTTCACCGGCCCAGTCCAATCATGCGGAGCGACGGGTGTCTGGTACGTCTCGGCCAGCGTGGCGATCTTCTTCGTCTCCGTCACGCCGCCGGTCCAGATCAGGTCAGGCATGACGATCTCTGCCGCACCACGTTCAATGAATTCCCTGAAGTGCCACTTTGAGATCAGCCGCTCAGCCGCGCAGATGGGAGTTGTGGTGGCCTGCGCCAGCTTCAGGTGCGTCTCTACGTTGACGGGTCGGATCATTTCCTCCTGCCACAGGATGTCGTACTCCTCCATGGCCCGCACTATACGCATTGCCGGCGCCAGGTCCCACTGGCCGCCGCCGTCATGGGCGATTTCGATTTGGTCGCCAAGCGCTTTGCGCTGCTTCGCCAGCGGCTCGAGCGCCTCGCGTAGGTCCTTCCCTGCGATGAAGTGGCCGCCGCCCGAGACCGCGGCATAGGGTGCGAGGTAGTACGCCTTGGCGGCGGTGATCCCCTCGTCGAGCAGGCTCTGCAGCCAACCGACTGGGTCACGCTGCTCGAATTCGTTGTCCTGTATGTCGCCGTAGCTGCCGATCGTGTTGTAGACGCGCACCCTGTCACGGCACTGTCCGCCGAGCATGTTGTAGATCGGCTCGCCCGCGGCCTGCCCGGCCAGGTCCCACAGTGCGATATCCAGCGCCGAGAGCGCCCTGAACTCAGCCCCGGCGTACCCGAACCCTTCCGCCATGCCGAACATGTCAGACCACAGCTTTTCCCGATCCATTGGGTTCTTGCCAATGAGCAGCGGCCCGAATATCTCATGTATGACGGACGCCACAGCCCGCGGCAGGTACCACGTCTCACCCAGCCCGATCAGCCCGTTGTCTGTATGAATCCGCACCCACAAAACATGCCAGAACTCATCGACGTGGATCGTCTCTACCTTGGTGATCTTCAATGGACATCTCCGCTAGTAATGGCCGCGGGGCTTGGGTTATGGATTATGCGCCCGCCTCTGTCAGCGAAACACTGCCCCACATGGTATCGACTGTCCATTTATGGCCTCGTTTCCGGGTAAACGCCGGAGCATGTGGATTTGCACCCGGTTCATCTCCTCTTGGTCAGGAATATTCGCCGGAGCGTGAGATGTATCCTACGGTCGCGAGTTCAGAAGGATTTAACCATCGGGAGTACCCACACATATGCATCGCGTCCTGATCGCTGGCTGCAAACAGGAAATATCTTCGTTCAACCCGGTTACATGCACGTATGACGACTTTGATGTCGTGTTCGGCGATGACATCATCCCGACCAACGAAGGCCAATTGACGTCCGTCCGTGGAGCGGCAGATATATTCAGGGCGCATGGCGGTGTGGAGATGATTACCACATACACTGCAGGAGCAGTCAGCGCGGGTCCTTTA
This sequence comes from Dehalococcoidia bacterium, assembly GCA_040878005.1. Taxonomy (GTDB): domain Bacteria; phylum Chloroflexota; class Dehalococcoidia; order Lucifugimonadales; family Lucifugimonadaceae; genus JBBDMW01. The sequence continues at coordinate 1,371 of JBBDMW010000002.1, read as the reverse complement.
GAGCACTCCTCATTCGAGCGAATCGCCCGGGAATTCCTGGATTCCATAAAACCACACGCAGGAAAGATCGAGGGCGTCTACTTTTCCATGCACGGCTCTATGGGTACGACACAAGAGCTCGACCCGGAAGGCTATTTGCTGGAGGAGTCAAGGAAAATACTTGGGGAAGAAGTCCCCATCGTCATCTCTATGGACCTGCACGGCGTTTTGACGGAGAAAATGTGCCGCCACATCAACGGCATCTCCATGTTCCACACCTACCCGCACGTCGACCTGGCCGAGACCGGTGAACGCGCTGCCAGGCTACTGTTGCAAATCTTGGATGGGGCGGAACCTGTCATAGCACGCGTGACTGTGCCGGCATTGGTGCGGGGCGATGAGCTGATTACCGAAACAGGTTGCTACGGTGAGCAAATTCGCGCCGTCAAGCAACTCATGTCCGATGACTCAATCCTCGGCGGCGGCTTCCTGATAGGCAATCCCTTCACTGACGTGCCTGAGCTATGCAGCCAGGCCGTAATCGTTACAGACGGCGATGAAGAGAAAGCCGCACAAATAGCGACGGGACTCGCAGAAGACTTCTGGGCCAACCGCGCAAAAATGCAGTCAAAACTCGTTCCTCTGCCAGATGCAGTGACAAAGGCGGCTGGCATGAAAGGCCCGGTCATCTTTACAGACGCAGCGGATGCGACTAGCTCCGGGGCGACGGGCGACAGCAACGCCATCATTGCCGAAATGGTGAAGCAGAATTATCCCCACACCGCGCTCGCTCCGTTGGTCGATGCCCCTGCGGCGGAGGCAGCATTTGACGCCGGTGTTGGCGGCACGTTCAGGGCAAAGCTGGGTGGCTCGCTGGACCCTCGATTCAAGCCGATGAAAATGGATGTCACCGTGGAGATGCTGTCCAATGGCAGGTTCCCGCTGGAATCTTGGGATACGCCGCTGAACTCCGGACCGACCGCGGTACTCAAGAGCGGCAACTTCACCATAATCGTGACATCGCGGGCAGTATCGCTGTTCGACCGGTCGCTGTTCCTTGCGCACGGCCGGGATCCGCAACGGTTTCATTCCACGGTTGTGAAATCTCCCCACTGCCAGCCTCAGTTCTTCGACGACTGGGCAGAAATCAACCTCAACGTGGACGCTCCTGGGGCGACTAGCGCCAATCTTAAATCACTGGGCCACAAAGTTTGCAAACGGCCTATCTACCCCTTGGACGAGGGCGTCACTTTCGAGCCCAACGCCGAGATTTACAGGCGATAGAGGCACGTTCGCCCGCCCTGGTATGCAGATTAGGCATTGCCGCCGGCTGCACCGGTCAGACGAAACACCGGTGAGCACCACAAACGTAGCCCCAGCAATTGGTGGGGG
>JBBDMW010000001.1:0-8910 GCA_040878005.1 Dehalococcoidia bacterium | reverse complement strand
CTAACGGCTTCGGACACTCTTCGAGGCTCGCCTGTCGGCTCGGTGACGGACGCACGTTGTGCGTCCCAACGTTGAGTTGGTGGTTAGCCACCGAGTGTGGCCGCTTCCAGCGGCCATTGGCCCCGCCCCTTACCGGGTCTCTCGTCTGTACTTGCTCCGCTTCGGACACTCTTCGAGGCTCCGGTTTTTACTTGCTTCGCTTCGGACAATGGGCGGCTCGGGGTGTTCGGTCGAGACGACATGGTGGTTGGGGTGGCGTGGTGGTTGTTTGCTTTGGTGACTGGTTTTTTATGAGGTTGTGGGATGGCTATTGATGGGTTGGTGAATGGTTTTGAGGGGGGATCTATGCATTACGGGGATCCGGCGCCGAATGTTGTTGTGATTGGCGGGGGGAGTGGGTCTTCGATGCTGCTGCGGGGGCTGAAGGGGCATACCCGCAACCTCACGGCCATCGTGACGATGTTCGACAGTGGGGGCAGCACGGGGCTGTTGAGCCGGGAGTTTGGCTACCCGCCGCTGGGCGACCTCCGGCAGTGCCTGGTGGCGCTGAGCAACGAGAGCGAAGCCAACGAGGCGCTGCGGTCGGCGTTCGATTTCCGTTTCAGCAAGGACAGCAGCCTTAACGGCCACAGCATGGGCAACCTCATGCTGGCGGCGCTGACATCGCTCAACTCGGACGTCGAAGGCGCCATTGAGCAGGTGTCGGCCATGTTGAACATCAGCGGCCAGGTCCTGCCGGTCACGCTCCAGAACGCCAACCTGTGCGCGGAGCTGGAGGGCGGGATGATCGTCCACAGCGAGTCAGAGATCGACCTGCGGGCCGAGGATTCGCCCAGCATTCGCCGGATCTTCCTGGACAGGGAAGTGGAGGCGAACCCGCGGGCCATCGAGGCCATCATGGATGCCGATGCCGTGGTGCTTGGCCCCGGCGACCTGTACACCAGCATCCTGCCGAACCTGCTGGCGTCGGGCATCCCGGAGGCGCTGCGGGAGACGAGCGCGCCGCTGGTTTATGTGTGCAACCTGATGACGAAGCGGGGCGAGACGGGCGGCTACAGGGCGTCCGATTTTGCATCGGAGATTGTGCGGTACATAGATGGCCGGCTGCTGGACTGGGTGCTGGTGAATACCCGCCCTGCGCCGGGGAACCTTCTCTCGAAGTACGCGGCTGAAGGCGCTGATCCGGTGGTGTTCGATGAGGATGTGGTGGCGGGTTTTACGGAGCGACTGATCGCTGCTCCCCTTAGCTCGGCTGACGGCAAGATGCGGCATGACCCGGCCCGCCTGGCGGAGGCGGTGCTGAGCGTGATGAGCCTGGACCGGGTGAACGGGATGCAGCCGGCCGCTGACGCGGCGCAGGTTACGCAGGCGCTCTGAGAATTATCTATCGCTAACCGGACCAGTCCGGTCCTTTCCTGCCGCCCGGTCACTCGGGCGTTCTTTAAGTTCACTTGCAGGCATCGTGACAGGTGACCTGTGCCGAATTTTGGAGTGATGTCCAGTGGCTGACCATCCGTTGGTTTCTGTGATCACGCCCACGCACAACCGCGCAGGGCTGATTGGCCGTGCGATCAAGAGCGTGCAAAACCAGACGCACCAGGACTGGGAGCACATCATCATCGACGATGCGTCGACCGATGACACTGAGGCTGTGGTGCGGGCTTTCCAGGAATCAGACGACCGCATCGTTTATATAAAGCATCCTGAGAACCGGAACGGGGCTGCGGCACGCAACACCGGCATCAGGGCAGCGAAGGGCGACTATGTTGCCTTTCTTGACTCCGATGATGAGTTCCATCCGGAGACACTGGCCAAGCAGCTTGCGGTGTTTGAATCCAGCGACCTGGAGAACCTGGGCCTGGTGACGTGCGGCAGGCGTGAGGTGGGTCCGGGCGGTTCCGAAGCGATCAAGCTCCCAAAACGGCGGGGGTGGGTACGGCAGGATGTGCTTGGAACCGCGCCCCGAACGGGCAACATCGGGATAGTGCACATCGGCTTCATGATGAAGCGCAACAGCGAGCCGATTATGTTCGATGAACGGTTGGCGGCGTTCCAAGACTGGGACTTCCTGGCGCGAGCCACCGCAAAATATCAGCTTGACTATGTGCCCGAGCCGCTCCTGATCGTGAACGTGCAGGGTGAGAGGGTTCATTCAGCGAAGAACGTGGCCTCTGCAAGCGAAATCTTGATTGAGAAGCACTCCCAGGAAACTCCGCCTGACGGGAACCTTCTGCAAAGGGAACACCTGAGAGCCGCAGGCGCTTATTTCGAGATTGGGTTGAAGCGGAAGTCGTTACGGCACGTTTGGTCCGGCATCAAGACGAACCCGAAGGCGTGGCGGCACTACCACAGGCTGGCACTGAGTGCTTTTGGACTAGATCCGACGCTCTCGTTGGGCGTAATGGTTCGAATGCCTTTACACAGGTTGTTGAGGACACCTGCGCCGTCCACGAAGTAGAGGTTCGCTGGCGTCTGGTGCACCCGAGCGAGTACCGCGTGGTGCACTTGTAGTCACTGACGCGGGCGGCGCCATGACTTCGAAGGATTCACCAAAAAATATATGAGCCAGGCAAATTCTGCTGCGGATAAGGAGCGGTATTTCCAGACTGACCACCTGAAGAAGGGGTTGCGAGGTCGTTCAGTTCGCGGCGGAGCAATGACTTTAGGCGGGCAAGGCGGAAGCTTTATCCTTGGACTGGCCTCAACTGCAGTTCTCGCTCGCCTGCTCACGCCTGAAGACTTTGGCCTGATTGCGATGACGGCGATCATTACCGGGTTTGTAGGTCTGTTTAAAGATCTGGGCCTGTCAATGGCAACAGTACAGCGAGAAGAGGTCAATCACCGGCAGATCAGCAACCTTTTCTGGGTTAATGCAGGTTTAGGTTTGATTATTGCCGCAGTCATTTGCGCGCTGTCGCCATTGGTCGCATGGTTCTTTTCGGACATGCGGCTCGTGGGTGTGACCATTGCTATGTCAAGTTCATTTGCCATCCAAGGCTTCGGTGTTCAGCACCGGGCCTTGCTGCGTCGCCAAATGAGATTTGGCGTTACGACATTGATGGAGTTATCTGCGTCGCTAGTAGGTCCTATCGTAGCCATCGCCGCCGCTCTTATGGGCGCAGGTTACTGGTCACTGGTAATACTTATTGTATCTGGGACGCTTGTCGGAAATATGATTGCCTGGAGTGTGACCCGTTGGATACCTGCCTTACCGAACAGGGGATCTGGAATCAGGTCCATGCTAGGGTTTGGTGCCAGCGTATCAGGTGTCAACTTAATGTATTACATGGCAAGCAGACTCGATAATTTGCTGATTGGGCGCGCGATTGGACCTGAAGCACTCGGGTTGTACTCTAAGGCATATTCACTGTTGCTATTACCTATTCAGCAAATTGGCAGGCCAGTTTCTAACGTCGCAATGCCTGCCCTAAGCAGGTTACAAAATGATCCGCCTACTTATCGGCGATACTACAGCCAAACACTTCTAATTATCATGGGCATCGGTATGCCAATTGTAATCTTCGCTCTGGTGTCCGCTGATAGTGTGGTCTTGACCGTATTGGGACAACAATGGGTCGATTCAGTAGATATTTTCAGATGGTTAGCTCCAGCGGCGTTCTTCGCCACATTTAATTCAGCGACTAGTTGGGTGTTCGTTTCGACAGGACAAGTGAATCGACAACTCAAGTGGAGTTTTGTAAGTGTTTCAGTAACCCTGATCGGCTTTGCTGTAGGCATCAATTGGGGCGTAATCGGAGTTGCCGCTTCATTCAGCATTACCAGAACATTGCTAATTTATCCATCATTTGTTTACTGTTATAGAACAACCCCACCGACGATGATGGACTTCCTGGCGGTCGCGTGGAGACCTGCTGTAGCCTCATTCACAGCTGGTGCAGTATTGGCTGGCTGGATACAGTTCAGTGATATCACGTCTATACCAATTCTGCAGCTAATGATAAATCTAACTGTCTTCACTGTTGGGTACGGTGCAACATGGCTTAGTGTGCCGGGTGGACGAGTAACTGCGGTTCGCACCTTACGCCTACTGAAAGAATTGCGGCCTACGAGCAATAAACCCAGGACCCTAGTTGATAACGCCTCTTGATGTTGAGTACTGATTTATGAAGACAATGATTTGCGGTTTTTACGGCTGTGGCAACCTAGGTGATGACGCAATACTTGCGGCGATATCTCAGCAAGAAGCGCAATTTGATCTAGGCGATTTAGTGGTCGTATCACCCCAGCAAAGGGAAATAGATCACTCGAAAGCGCTCAAGGTTATCAATAGGAAAGTACTGGTGGGACGACGGTCTATTCTTCGTAGGTGGTGGCATTTCCGTGGGACACAGCTCTTTGCACTGGGCGGAGGTTCTTTGATTCGGGACTTCGGGAACTCGCCCTCCAGTCTTCGAACCTGGCTCATACCTGTGATGGCAGCCCAACGCGCTGGCATACCGACTATGACCTTTGCGATAGGTGCCGAGGCCCCAAGGTATAACGAATCAGCAGACACCGTCAGAAAGGTGTTGGATAATTGCAAAGTCGTCACTACCAGAGATCCTGGCTCAGCCACACGGCTGCGCGACTTGGGTATTCAAGCACCAATATATGTAACCGCTGATCCTGCAATCCTTCTCGGAGAACAGGCAAGTCTTGAATTGAGGCCAAGCACGGCAAACAGGCCGACAGTCGTAGTGACTCTTCGCCACTGGTTTGATAAGCAGATGGCGATTGAGGATCCTGAGACGTTCGATAAGGCATTGACAGGCATAGCCACAGCGCTTGACCACGTCATCAGTCAGTTTGATGCCAGGGTGGCGTTTGTGCCGTTCAGAGCTGTACCTGGTGACGATGACAGGGAAATACATGCCCTAGTCATCGATAGGATGAAATCCTCGGAACAGTCTGTTCACGCTTTGTCTGAAATCCCTAATATAGAACGCTTGCTAAAAATTTATCGTGAAGCAGATGTAACCTTGGGGATGCGCCTGCATGCGTTGATCTTGTCTGCTTCGGTTAATACCCCAATTATAAGCATTGAATATCAAGCCAAAATACTCGATTTTATGGACTATGTCGGACAGTCTAGTAATTGCATATCTATATCCAATCCAAATATGCTCGAATTTCTAGAAGCTACTATTAGCCGGATGATCGTTTCATCGGGTAAGGAACGTGAAGGGTTGGCTGCCCATGTGAAAATGATGCGGAGTCAAGCGAAAAAGACTTTTCAGATCGCCCGTCAAATTGCTGAATCACCAAACCGTGAGAATTACGAAAGCGTTCTGTCAATTAATTGACAGGTGAATAATGCTTAAATTATCCGAACATGCTCGCTTTATTGACGATACTCGCACAATAAGTGTTGACGCTTCGCATCAACATACAGCATCGGTTATTATCGTCTCATATAAAGCCTATGATGACGTAGTCGAAATACTTAAACAACTCCGGGTGCAAACCTGGGCTGACTTTGAAGTTGTAATTGTTGACAATGGTGTGGGAATACCACAGAAAATTGAAAAGGCGTGGGAAGGCTTGAATGTCACTTATTGTAAACTTAAGAGGAATTTCGGCCCAAGCCTCGCAAGGAATATCGGTTCACTACTTTCACGTACCGAAGTTTTGATTTTTCTAGACGATGACACCATACCGGCCACAGATTTTGTTGAGCGGCATGTTGATGCTCTCAAAGATCAGAGTGTGATTGGTGTACGAGGGCGGTTGTATGGTAGAACGCCAAGTATCTACAATAGATTTGCTCCTCACTATGACCGTGGTGATACAAGGTATACGTATTACATCGATTTAGGGGCAAATATTTCCGTAAGAAAATCCGCATTTATTTCGGTTGCAGGATTCGAAACCCGTTGGTTTGGTGCCGAAGAGATTGAGTTCTCTCGCCGGTTGATTGAACTGTTTGGTGATCGAGTGTGGTATGAACCTGGCCCTGTCGTATATCACGATCATGCCTCCGGTCTCCTTGACCTCCTCGAAAAGGAGTTTCGGCATGCGAGGATGCGACGATTATTGCCGGATGAAGCCATGCAAATGCCATCCAGGTACAAAGGCGGCAATCGGAGGCGTGTACAAGCATCCTACGGGCTGCGGTTTAGGGTAAAGCTCGCGTTGATTGCGCGATTACGTGGTATAGCGAAGGCGATTGGCCATCGCTGGCCTTTCGATCCACGGCGCCCCAATTACCTGTCTGAATTTAATGGATAACCCTCTCGCGATCACAAATCTGATCTAACGTTAAGGTGCGTGACTATGACCGCACCCCTGGGTTGGCATTGTATTTGCTGAGCTCGGAAGGTTGTCCCGGTTCGATCAAAGAGCCATGCATAGGCGGCTGTCAGTCGTCGTGAATCTCGCCAGTGAACCCGCCGGCGGCGTGGCGTTGCATCGTCAACATCGCCTCGAACCCTGCCAGCAGTAAGACGTCGTCGATAAGCCGGGCGTCCCGGTGCCACCACTTCACGATCTTTTCATTTAGTTCGCTTTTATTGCGCGTGCTGCGTGGGTCTCCGCAGCGATGCCGCTGCTTTGGAGAAGTTGATGTTAGACAACCTGAGGTATTTCCAGCCGGTGGGTGCGCCTGTGATGGAGCGTGTGGCTGTGCCTGACCGCGACCGCGTGGCGGCGGTGGTGGTGACGTTTAATCGCTGGGAGATTTTGTTCGACGCGATTAAGGCGCTGCTTCAACAGTCGAGGCCGGTGGACCAGATCATCGTGGTGGATAACAACAGCTCTGATGGGACGGCGGAGAAGGTTGAGCACATGTTCCCGGAGGTGACGTGCATCCGGATGGTTGAGAACACGGGGCCTTCTGGCGGGTTTGCTGTGGGGATGCGCCGGGCGGTGATGGATGGGGCTGATTGGGTGTGGGTGTTTAACGATGACACGACGACTACGCCTGATGCGCTGGAGGTTTGCCTGGCGGCGGCGGAGGGGCTGGTTGTGGAGAAGGCGGGGGTTGTGTGCCCGTATAACCGGTCTGGCGATTATGTGGAGGCGGGGTTTTTCTGGCGGGGGAAGCCGGTTAAGGCGCCGCTGAGGGCGCCGACTGATGAGCCGTACAGGGTGGACCTGGTGACGTTTAACGGTGCGCTGATGTCTCGGCGGGCGCTGCTGCAGGCGGGGTTCCCGCGGGATAACTATTTCCTGGGTTTTGAGGAGTGGGAGCACTGTCTGCGGATTGTGAAGAGCGGGTTTGAGATTTGGATGGCGCCGCAGGTGGTTGTGAATCATCTGCATGAGGGGTCAAACCCGGGTAAGACGCCTCCGTGGCGGGGGTATTACCAGACTCGCAATCAGCTGGCGATGGCGATGGAGCACAGGTCGCCTCGGGCGGTGTTTTCGTGGGGGGTTCGCCAGGTGAAGTTCCTGGGGGCGACGGTGTTGCACCAGGACCGGAAGGTGGAGCGGATGGTGTTTCGCTGGCGGGGGACGATGGACGCGCTGAGGGGCCGGATGGGGAGGACGGTAGATCCGGCGGCGTATGCGATGAAGCAGGCGGCGAGGCAGGCTGCGGTGAAGGAGATGGCGAAGTAGCCGGTTGTCTGTTGGCCGGTTTGCTTTCGCTGGACCTGAGGGTGTTATGACCAAACGAGTTTTGCATGTGATTCCGCGGCTGGGGCATGGTGGGGCTGAACATCAGTTGTTGATGAATGTGGAGCGGCTGGACCGCGATATGTTTGAGAGTCATGTTTGCCATTTGTTCCCGAATAGGGCGCTGGTTTCTGGTTTTGAGGATGCTGGTGTGCCTGTGCATTCGGCGGAGGTTCGTGGTCCGCTTGGTGTGCCGGGGCGCGTGCTGAAGCTGGCTCGGCTGATTCGGTCTTTGAAGATTGACCTGGTGCACACGAGTAATTTTCATGGTGAGTTTTATGGGGGGCTGGCGGGCCGGCTGGCAGGCGTGCCGGTGGTGGGGACGCTGACGAATACGGCTTATGAGAGGGTGCGCCTGCAGGATGATCCGAATTTGAATCCGGCGAAGTTGTTTGCGGTGCGCCAGATTCGGAAGCAGGTGAATAGAAGGACGCATGGCCGGTTTGTGGCGATTTCCGAGTATGTGAAGGAGTCGACTCTTCGTGAGTTGAGGATTTCGCCGGACCTGGTGAGGGTTATTTACCGGGGGTTGCCGCGGGATGATGGCGGACAGGTGGCACGTGACCCGGAGTTGGTGGCGAGCCTGGGCCTGGAGGATGCGTTTCCGGTGCTGCTGAATGTGGGCCGGCTGGTGCCGCAGAAGGGGCAGCGGTACCTGGTTGAGGCGATGCCGGAGGTGCTCAAGGCACACCCCAAGGCTCGGTTGCTGATTGTGGGGTCGGGGTTCCTGGAGGATGATTTGAAGGCGCTGAGCGATAGGCTGGGTTTGGATGGCTCTGTGCAGTTCCTGGGTCGTCGGGATGATGTGCCTGACCTGATGGGCGTGGCAGATATGTTTGTGTTTCCGTCGCTGTTCGAGGGCCTCGGGGTGTCGCTATTGGAGGCGTGCTCTGCGGGCAAGGCGTGCGTGGCGACGAATGTGGGGCCGCTGCCAGAGGTGATTGAGGATGGTAAGAGTGGCGTGCTGGTGGCGCCGCAGGATGCAGCTGGACTGGCTGGTGCAATCAACAGGCTGGCCGGCGACGTGGAGCTTATGGAGTCGCTGGGACGAGAGGCTCGTAGGGTGGCAGGCAGAAAGTTCCTGATCGATAGGTCCGTTGAGCAGCTGGAGAGCCTGTATAGCGATGTGTTGCAGGTGGATGCAGGGGTGGCGGTGACGAGTGACTTTGCAAAGAAGAAGCTGGGCTGATCCAGTGATGGGTGTTGGCCAGGATGAGACGCCGCGCATGCGCGTGCTGCATCTTGTGAGCAGCGACCAGCGGCGCGGCGCGGAGGTGTTCGCGTCGCAGCTTGCGG